>DATJYR010000058.1:0-75571 GCA_035499515.1 Steroidobacteraceae bacterium
CCCCCCCCCGCACAGTCCCTCCGGGATTGTTGGAGAGGCGGAACGGGCTGGGAACGGCGGCTGAGTGGATGGCGGCACCCGAAAACCCTGCGGGACTGTGCACCCACCCGCCCCCTCACTCCGTGGTGGGCGTGGCAAGAGCACAGGCTTCACGCGACTGCGGCAGCGGGAGGCATCGTGAGCCAGGCGGTTGTCGGCGCGCCGCCGTCCACAAAGCCGCCGGGCGCCATACTGTCCGCCTCTCCCAGGCTTCAGCTACCGCAGTTCAGATTTCCGCCTGGCGACGGGCGGCGCAGGTCGACAGGGTAGTGGTCAGATGGCGCCGCACCGAGCAACCGCCTGGCTCACGATGCCTCCCGCTGCCCCCAATCGAAGGCAGTCCTGGCGCTTACTGCGCCGACGTACTCGTCCCGCAGGCCGAGTCCATCGCCGTCCGCGAATCCATCCGCAGCTTGTCGGCTTCTTCGTCGGTCAGGTAGTCGCGCTCGCCGTCCTTGCCTTCCTTGTAGATGCGGCGCGCAGCGATGGTCTGCTGGTAGGCCTCCTGGGCCTTCTTGCACTGCTCGGCGCGGGCGTCGGCGATGTCCTTCTGCACCGCAGCCTTGGCGGCGGCATCGTTGCTGGAGGTGGTCTTCACCGGGGTCGTGCCGCTCGAGGTTGTGGAGCTGCTGGACTCGGCGCTCGACTGGCCCGTGGTCTGGATGTGGACGCGCTCGGCGCCGGCGAATGGCAGGTCGGAACAGGTCTTGCGTTCGTGGTCGCAATAGACGTCGGCCGCGGCAGCGGTGCCCAGCCAGGCCATGGCCACAACGAAGGCGGTCATCTTGCGCATCGGTCTTTCTCCCATGGCTGGAAGTATCAGGCCGACAGACTGCCACAGGCGTGAGCCGCGTCACACTAAAAAAGGCGTCACATGAAAAAAAGCCCTGGCAGCGTCGCCGCTGCCAGGGCTTGGTTTGGCCGTCCCGAAGTACCTTCAGGAAGGCCGCTTCAGAGGGCGATCAGTCGTGGTACGCCAGCTCGCCGTGCGAGGTCTGGTCCAGACCCTCGCGCTCGTCTTCTTCCGAGACACGCAGCCCCACGATCAGGTCGGCGATCTTGAAGGCGATGAAGGCGGCGACCGCGGTCCAGACGAAGGTCACGCCCACGCCCTTGGCCTGGGTGACGAACTGGTCCCAGATCGCGCCGTAGCCCTGCTTCATCTCGAAGTAGTTCGTGTAGAAGCCCGGTCCACCCAGCGAAGGCGCATTGAAGATGCCGGTCAGCAGCGCGCCGGAGATACCGCCGATGGCGTGTACGCCGAAGACGTCCAGCGAATCGTCGACCTTGATCATCTTCTTCAGGCCCGTGACACCCCAGAGGCAGATCACGCCGGCCAGCAGGCCGATCGCGAAGGCACCCGGGATACCGACGTTGCCCGCGGCGGGCGTGATGGCCACGAGGCCGGCGACGGCGCCCGAAGCAGCACCCAGCAGCGAAGGCTTGCCCTTGAGGATCCACTCCGCGAAGGTCCACGAGATCACCGCGCAGGCCGTGGCCAGGTAGGTGTTCATGAACGCGAGCGCCGCGGAACCGTTGGCTTCGAGGGCCGAACCGGCGTTGAAGCCGAACCAGCCGAACCACAGCAGCGAGGCGCCGATCATGGTCATGGTCAGGCTGTGCGGCGGCATGGCTTCCTTGCCGAGGCCGATGCGCTTGCCCAGCAGGATGCATCCCACCAGACCCGCGACGCCGGCGTTGATGTGCACCACCGTGCCGCCCGCGAAGTCGAGGCAACCCCACTGCCAGAGCAGACCGGCCTTGGCGTTCACCGCGTCGACCACGGAAGCGCTGGTGTAGGCGTCCGGGCCTTCCCAGAACCAGACCATGTGCGCGATCGGGAGGTAGCTGATGGTGAACCAGATGATCGAGAAGATGATCACCGCGGAGAACTTGATGCGCTCCACGATGGATCCCAGGATCAGGCAGACCGTGATGGCCGCGAACGTGGCCTGGAAGGCGACGAACACCAGCTCATACATCGGTGTCGCCTTGCTGAAGGTGGCTCCCATCGAGAACGAACCGTCGGCAGAGTTGAAGGTTCCGTTGAGGAACAGTCGACTCAGGCCGCCGATGAAGGGGCCAGTGGCTCCGCTACCCTCGGTGAACGCCAGCGAGTACCCGTAGACACACCACAATACGGTGATCAGCGAGAACACCACGAACACCTGGATCAGCACCGAGAGCATGTTCTTCTTGCGGACCAGGCCGCCGTAGAACAAGGCCAGTGCCGGCACCGACATCAGCAGCACCAGTGCCGTGGAGGTCAGCATCCACGCGGTGTCGCCCTTGTTCGGCGTCGGTGCGGCAGCAGCCGCAGCGGCATCCGCCGGCGCAGCCGCAGTGGTGGCATCAGCCGCTGCAGCCGCCGGAGCGGGTGCGGAGGCTGCTGGCGCCTCGTCGGCGAAGGCCTTGGGGGCATTCAGACCGGCGACGGCCAGCACGAGCGCAACGGCGATACCCGCCAAAGCCCGCGTGCCGAACAGTTTAAGTTTCTTGGACATCAGATCAATTCGCATAGCTTTGCGACTCCCAGCTACAGATTCAGAAATTCAAGTGGCCGCCGATCCGGTCTCTCCCGTGCGGATGCGGATCGCCTGTTCGAGTTCGCCGACGATGATGCGGCCGTCTCCGGCCCGACCCGTCCTGGAGACATTGGCGATCGCCTCCAGTACCGGTTCGCAGATCGCATCATCGACTGCAATCTCAACCTTGGCTCGAGGTCCGTACTTCGATTCCTGCACTTCGGTGATCGTCACGCCCTGGACGCCCAACTGGGCTATGGCATGCCGCAACTCGTCCAGCTTGAAGGGCCGCACGACCGCGGTGATCATTTTCATCTCATGCATTCTTCGACGAATGAACCTCTATTCCGATCTACCCGGCATGAACCCGGTGCGCGTATCCTTCGGATGGTCCTCGAATGACGCTGGACCCACGGTGCAGAAACTGTGCCACCCCCCTTGGCACGCAAAAACAGGGTGGAAGGGCGTTTAGGCTGGTTGGCTGCACCAAAACGGAATTTCCCTGGTGCGAAAGCGCGCAATTTCGGGGCAGGAGCGGGTAAATGACGGGTGAAACCACGGGAAAGGGCATCGAAGATCTGGCGCGGCGCCTCGCGGAGTCCATTCCCGCCGCGGCCGCGGGCCTGCGGCAGGACCTGGAGCGCAACTTCCGCGCCATCCTGCAGGCCACCCTCGGCAAGCTCGACCTCAACACCCGCAGCGAGTTCGAGGTCCACACCCGCCTGCTGGAGCGCACCCGGCTGCGCCTGGAGCAGCTCGAGGCACGGGTGCGGGAGCTGGAAGCGCGGCTGGGACGCTAGCGGGACGGCCGGGCGAGTCGCTGCCGTGGCTGTGGCCGAGTTGCTGAGCCGCGCGCAGCTCGGGCTGACGGCGCCGCTGGTGCACGTCGAAGTCCACGTCGGCGCCGGGCTCCCGGGAACGACCATCGTGGGCCTGCCCGCGCCCGTGGTGCGCGAAAGCCGCGAGCGCGTGCGCGCCGCCTTGCTCAATTCCGGGTTCGATTTCCCGCCCGGCCGCATCACCATCAACCTCGCGCCGGTGGAGCTGCTCAAGGAAGGCGGGCGCTACGATCTGCCGATCGCGCTGGGGCTGCTGATGGCGTCGGATCAGCTCAGGGTGCCGGCGGCGTTGCTGCCGGTGGAATCCCTGGGCGAGCTCGGTCTCGACGGCGCGCTCAAAGGCGTGGCGGGGCTGTTGCTCGCCGCGGTGCACGCGGCGCGCTCCGGGCACTGCCTGGTGGTGCCGGAGGCCAACCTGGCGGACGCGCGCCGCGCCGGCTGCGGGCGCGTCGTGGCTGCGGCCACGCTGCAGGCGATCTGCGCGGCGCTGCAAGCGGGCGCGCTGTCGGGGGAGGCGGCCACGAAGGGTCTGCCCGGCGCAACGGGGGCGAATGCGGCGGGCCATTTCGCGGCGGATACGACTGAAGGCGGCACGCTGCTGGACGACATCGTCGGCCAGGCCCAGCCCAAGCGCGCGCTGCTGATTGCGGCCGCTGGCGGCCACAGCCTCTTGATGACGGGTCCTCCCGGCAGCGGCAAGAGCCTGCTGGCGGCGTGCCTGCCCCAGTTGCTCCCCGACCTCTCGCCCGAGGAGGCCCTGGAGGTGGCCAGCATCGCTTCCATCGCGGGTCCGCAGGACGCCGGCCGGGCCGGATCGGGTGGCGCGGACGCAGGTCGGCGGCCGTTCCGGGCTCCGCACCATACCGCTTCAGCCCATGCCATCGTCGGCGGGGGTCCGAGCGTGCGTCCCGGCGAGATCACGCTCGCGCACCGCGGTGTGCTGTTCCTCGATGAGTTGCCCGAGTACGACCGCCGCGTGCTCGAGTCCCTGCGCGAGCCGCTCGAGACCGGGCGCATCTGCATCGCGCGCGCCGCCCAGCGGCTGGAGCTGCCGGCCGGTTTCCAGCTCGTGGCGGCGATGAATCCCTGTCCCTGCGGCTACCTCGGCGATGCACGGCAGGAATGCCGTTGCGGCCAGCGACGCGTCGAGCGCTATCGCGCGCGCATTTCCGGGCCGCTGCTGGATCGCATCGATCTGCGGATCGAAGTACCGCGGCTCGACCCGGCGGAACTGCTGATTCCGCGCGCCCCGTGCACCGCCGCGCAAAACGCAGCACGACGGCGGGTCGCGGCGGCGCGCCAGCTGCAGCAGGCGCGGCGCGGGTGCCTCAACGCGCAGCTGGGCGTGGCGCAAATGCAGGAGTGCTGCGCGCTCGGACCCACCGCCGAGCGGCTGCTGGCGCGCAGCCTGGAGCAGATGAATCTTTCGGCGCGCGGCGTGCATCGCGTGCTGCGCGTGGCGCGCACGATTGCGGATCTCGACGGCGCCGAACGCCTGGAGCCCGCGCACGTGGCCGAAGCGATCCAGTTGCGCCGCATGCCCGCTGGCGGCGCGCAGTAGCGCGGCGTCGCACATCCCGCTGGACTTCCCGGGTGGGAACGCCGACTGTGTCCGTGACTGATGAGGGAAGCTCATGAAATCTGTGCGCGCAACGCTGCCCTTGGTCCCGGCCTCGTTCTTCGGCATCGTGCTCGGCCTCGCCGCACTCGCCAACGCCTGGCGCGTGGCCCACTCCGTATGGCGGCTGCCCGCGGCGGTCGGTGAACTGCTGTTCCTGCTCGCAGCGTTGGCGTGGCTGCTGGTGGTCGCGCTGTACACCGCCAAGTGGTGGCTCGCGCCCGTGGTCGCGCACGAGGAATCGGAGCATCCGGTGCAATGCTGCTTCATCGGTCTTGCGGGTGTCACCACTTTGCTCATCGCGCAGGGCGCGCTGCCCTACAGCCGCGTTGCCGGGGTGCTGTTGTTCCTGCTCGGTGCGGTGTTCGCGCTGGCGTTCGGCCTGTGGCGCACGGGACTGCTGTGGCGCGGGCGGCGCGAAACGGGCGCGACCACGCCGATTCTCTATCTGCCCACCGTGGCGGGTGGCTTCGTCGCGGGCACGACGGCTGCGGCGCTCGGGTGGGCCGACTGGGGCCAGCTGGCGTTCGGCGCCGCGCTGTTCTCGTGGCTCGCGATCGAGTCCGTGCTGCTGCATCGACTGTACACCGGGGAAACGCTGCCACCGGCGCTGCGCCCGACGCTGGGCATCCAGCTTGCGCCGCCGGCCGTGGCCGCCGTCTGTTACCTGGCAGTGGGCGGTCCCGCCGACGACTTGCTCGCGCACGCCCTGATTGGCTACGCGCTGCTGCAGGCGCTGCTGTTGTTGCGCATGGCGCGATGGATTGCCGAAGCACCGTTTGCGCCCTCGTACTGGGCGTTCACGTTCGGCTCGGTGGCGCTGGCCACGGCCGCGGTCCGCGTCGCGGGCGTGGCGCCCGGTGGCGCGATCGCCGATCTTGCGCCAGTGCTGTTCGTCGCGGCCAACATCCTGGTGCTGCTGATCGCGACAGGAACGCTGGCGCTGCTGTTCACCGGTCGGCTGTTGCCCGCGAAACCGCCCACGCAGGCTGCGGCTGCGGCTGCGGTAGCGGCAGCGGTGGCGCCGGCGGCCGGCTCTTCCACGCGCGCCCAGGTGCGCCGCTAGGGCAGCCGCGCGATCTGCAGCGCGCTGATCGTCGCGCGGTTGCGCGCGCCGCCCTTGCCACCGATCTCGCGGTACGGCACGTTGCTGGCGAGATAGCTCATATTGAAGTAGTCGCTGACCAGCAGCGTGTACTCGCCAGCCAGAAGCTGCAGCCGCGCTTCGGTGGACTGCCGCAGCGGATGTACGTCGCCCTCGGGGCCGATGTGCGGCATCTGCACGATCGCGCTGGCCACTTCGCGGCCGTGCGCGTCGAGCAGTGCCAGGCGCTTCACCGCGTTGGTGACGCCCGTGTTGATGGCGAAGTCGTGGTTGTCGTAGGTGAGCGAGAGAGCGTAGCGGCCGGATGCCGGGATGTGCACGCCCCTGACGCGGTAGTCCGGACCACCGGCGGCGGTGCCCGGCAGGGATTCCGTGTTGGTGTCGTCCCAGCGCACGGTCTGCGTCGCGGCGGGGTTGATGCACGCCGCGAGCGAAGGATGCGAGGCATTGTCGCTCGCGGTGTAGCGCGCCACCACGCGATAGCAATGACGCACGCCCGGCTCCAGCTGCGCGGTGTCGCTCCAGCTCGCGTCGCTGATTCCCCGTGCCACGCGCACGCCGTCGCGCCAGATGTCGTAGCGGCGATCGGGCGCGTGAGGGGTGATGGTGATGCGAGTGCCCGCTGTACTGTTGGCGCCGCTGGCGTCCATGCCCGCGACTTCGATCTCGGGCACGGGTGGTGAATAGACCTGCGGATCGTCGTGCGAGAGCGGTTGCGATGGCGCCACCATGCGGATGCGCGCGTCGCCGGGCGTCGCGGCGCCAAAGCGGATCTCGATGACGTTGTCCGCCTGCAGCGCGCCAGGCGCGATGTTGCCGGCGACCGGCCGGCCGTTGAGCGTCACGGCTGACACCGGATAGTAGCCCGCCGCTGCGTTGGCGCCGCCCGCGGCCGCCGGCAGGTGCAGCACCACGCGCACCACTCGGCCCTGGTACCGGAGGTTGGACAGCGTCGCCGTGTCGCCGCCCAGCGTGTCGCGCATGTGCGTGGTCAGGAACGGCGCGATGCGCACGCCACCGGCGCCGGGCTGGAAGCCGAACACCACCTTCGACACCATCGCCACGTAGCCGGCCACCGACCAGATCTGCCGCGTGGAATTCACCACCGGGCCGTCATCGAACTGCGAACGGCCGGTCAGCCATTCGAGGTTCTCGGTGTTGGTGAGATAGAGCGCGGCGGAGCGCGTCAGCGAATCGAAGGCGTTGTCGGCCACGGCCGTGTTGCGCACCCTGGCGGCCGCTTCGAGCGCATAGGCGGTGACGAAGGGCCAGATGGCGCGGTTGTGGTACACGGGGATGCCTGGCTGCATCGGGTAGTACACCGGCACGCCGAACGGCGCGTGCGGATAGTGGGCCAGCACCTCGCGCGCGCGCTGCTCGTCGGCCACGCCGTACACGATGGCCAGCGCTTCGCCCAGCATGTCGAACTTCGCGACCGGCGCGGCGTGCGCATCGGACGTCGTGATCGACGCGTACAGTCCCCGTTCCGGCAGCCAGAACACGCGATTGATGGCGAGCTTCAGCGCATCCGCCTGCTGTGTGTAGCGCGTGGCGCTGGCGCGATCGTGTTGCTCCGTGGCCAGTCGCGCCGCGAGCCGCAGCGCGGCGTAGTGCGCGACGTTGGTGGACAGCGATTTGGATTGCGCGATCTGCGTGAGATCCTTCACCACGTACGGCGCGTAGGTCTGCTCGCGCCAGTCGAGGAACGACTGCTCGCCGGTGTACAGGCCGTCGCTGGCATCGAAGATGGCGGCGCGATCGGCCGCGAGGCTGCCGCGCAGGGCGCGATACGTCTCGGCGGCGAACGCCGCGCGCGCCGCGCCGGCGAGCTGATCGAGCGCGGCGCCGGCGCCCAGCGCCCAGGTCAGCCGATCGCTCGACACCGGCCAGCTGCCGCCCGAGCCCGTGTCCTGCACGATCTGCAATGAGTCCGCGGGCAGCCCCGCGGGTGGCGTCACGCCGTCGCGGAAGCCGCTGATCTTGAAACGCAGCGAATTCACGGCGCGCGCCGGATCGAGCAGCGCGAGGCCGAGGTCGGTGGAGTAGCTGGTGTCGCGGGTCCACACGTAGGTCCATTTCGCACCGGTCTGGAAGCACTCGCAGGCGATGGGCTGGTCGTCGTTGTAGGCGAAATCGCGGATCGAGCTGACGCTGTCGAGCCGCGCATCGTCGAGCGCCTGGGCCACCAGCGCGTCGAACAGCAGGTTGCCGGTGCGCGTCTGCAACTCGCCGGCGCGTTCCGTCAGCGTGCGTTGCTGCGGGGCCTGTTCGCGCTGGGGCGCGGTGGACTGGAGTTGATAAGTGCGCAGCGCCGCGTCAGTGGCGGGGGAGTCCGCGGCATTGGCTGAGGCAGCGGTCGCGCTGACGGTGACGGTGTGCGGTTCGCCGCCGATCTCGAGCGGATACGCGGGATAGGTCCGGGACTGCGTCGCGTCGGCCGCCATGGCTGACCCCGCCGGGAGCGCCGCGCTGAAGCTCACCAGGGCCGCGAGCGCGACGCGCGGCCGCATCGGGTTACCTGGCGAGCGACGTCAGGTAGTCGACGCCCTGCTTGATGAGATCGTCGGGCAGATCGGTGCGCGCGCCCTTGGCGGGCATGGCGCCGGTCTTGCCGGTGTAGCCCTTGAGCGCGTGCTCGTACAGCGTCGGCATGCCCTCGGCCAGCCGCGGCGCCCAGGCCGCCTTGTCGCCCGCCTTCGGCGCGCCCGCGAGGCCCGCGCCATGGCAGGCCTTGCACACGCCCTCGTACAGTTCCTTGCCGTCCTTCGGCACGGCGAGTGCGATCTTCTTGGCGCCCGCGGGCGCTTCGATCTTCATCGCGGCATTGTCCTGCCCGGAGACGGCCTCCTGCGAGAACGGCTTGATGCGCTCATCGACCGCGGCCACGTACATGGCGTCGCTCAGCACCTGCACCTGCTGGGTGTGGCTCGAGACGACCCGGGCCGAGGCGAAGATCCCCAGCGCGATCACGATCAGCAGACCGATCACCATGCTGAAAACATTGAAAAAATGTGTGTCCTGCTTGCTCACGTTTGCTGCTCACCGCCGACAATCGATGCTATTTCAAGGGGTTAGCGAATCGTAGACTACTCTCGCCCCGGCCACAACCCGGCGCGTGTCCAGCGCGCAGCCAGTCGTACCCGGCGTTCGCATCATGGCATCGCGTCGACGGCCGGATAGTCTTCGACGTAGTGGCGCCCGTCGGCCCCGAAATAGGTGACGTTGCGCTTTTCGAAATCCACCTCGTATCGCACCACGCCAGCTCGCCAGGCGAACGCCAGGAATTCCGGAAACACGCTTCTGCCTTCCTGGTCCGCGCGCAGCGCCGCGATCAGGGCCTCCTGGTCGAAATCAGGGATCTCGGCCAGGCCGTTGACGAGGTTCGTGCCCTGCGAAACGACGTTTCCCGAGGTCGTGAGGTAGAGGGCCTGGCAGGAGGGCAATGTCATGATGTTCCTGGTCACGCCGGCCCGGCGCAGCGTCTCGGCGAGATAGGGAAAGCCGCCGACCTTCGGCCGGATCGCGGCGGCCTTCTGCATGGCTTGCCGGAGATTGTCGATCGAACTGCTCATGGTCGCGCCTCCTGTGGGCTATTTCCGTCGGTACCGTCTTGAGGTCGTGGTGCGCGGCCAGCTTCTGCAGCAGGGCCTTGAGGGCGGCCTGGTCTGCCAGGTCCAGGCAGGCAAAGAACTGCGCGTCGTTCTGGTCCGCAAGCATCGCCAGCCGTGGAACGAGTGCCCGTCCCTTGGTCGCAGGGACGTGCCACGCAAATGTTCTGGTTTTTCAAGGAGCTGAACTGGATGGACCGAACAGGACTGGCGCGCTCGGCGGGATTCGAACCCACGACCCCTGCCTTCGGAGGGCAGTACTCTATCCAGCTGAGCTACGAGCGCGGCGCGGCGCAAGGGTACCGCAAATCGCTCACTCGAACACGCCGAGGATGTTCTGGTATTTCTGGATGTACCAGCGGTTCTCGTTGTTGTATTTCGGCAGGGCGACGGGCACCGCGCCGTCCGCCGCCGCCTTCCACAGGCAGGGGCAGGTGACCCGGGGCGCGGCGGCGGCCAGCGGTGCCGGGCGGCGCAGGTCTTCCAGCCCGAGCTTCATGCGCTTGATGAGGCGGTACAGCTTGGCGACGTTCTTCTGCCCGCCGTTGTAGTCGGCGACGGGGAAGATGCCCAGCACCTGACGATTGTCGACATAGGCGTCGCGGATGTCCTCGCGCATGTCCGCCAGGTCGAGGTCGAACAGGCAGATGGCGGCCTTCATGGAATTCAGCAGATTGGTGGCGCCGCGCTCGAAGTCGGGATCGAGCCTGGCGTCGGGGCAGCTCCTGACGACATGGGCATAGGTGCCGTTGCCGCGCCGGTTGGTGAACTGCATCGGTCCGAGTGCGGCAGCTCTGGAGACGCTGTAGCGAAACGCTTCCTCGCGCTTGAGGCCATAGTGGCTCAGTACTTCGCCCACGGCCTGCTGCGGGTCGTGCACGAAATCCTCATCGTCGGTCTGTTCGATGACCGCCAGTGTGGCGATGACCTCGGGCGGCACGGCATCGGCCAGCAGCGTGCCGGGGAAAGCCGAGCTGGGCGCTTTGGCAGCGCGCAGGTCCTCGGTGGCCTTGCGGGCGGTGTCGAGCAGGAACTGCCTGCCGCCACTGACGAACACCGGATCGTAGGTATCCTCGGTGAACGGCAGGTAGACGATGGGTTGCGCGGTCTCGGCCACGGCGCGCCACTGCTTCTTCTTCAACAGCGTGCTGTCGAAGGCGGGAAACTTTCGTCCGTAGACCTGCAGCTTCTCGCCGTCCCTGGTGAATGCGAACATCAGCCGTTCGGCGCCGGTGCCCCTGACGTGTTGCGCCTGGATGCCCGGGGTGAGGACGAGGAAGCGCAGCGGCCTGCCGCCCGGCTTCCACCTGAGTGGCGGGCGGGGGATCTCGAGGTGGGCCACGGTCCATTGCTGGTGCTTCTCGCTCCACAGCGCGAACGCCACCGGCCGGCCGCGCAGCACTTCCCGGCTGCCCTTGCCCGTGAACACGTAGTCGAGCTTGACGTCGCGCAGCAGCGCGCGGGCCTCCGCCACGTGACTCCTGATGAGCTCATCGCGGGTGGGAGCGCGGCCCTCGATCACCACCTCCGCCAGCTGGTCGGTGCTGGCGCTCGCCGCGGCTTCCGACTGCGCGATGGCCAGCGGCACCTCGCCTTCATCGGCTCCGGTCGCGGGCTGGTCCTGATCCGTGGGCGGTGACGGCGCGGCGGGCGCCTCCTCGGTCTCCGGCGCCGTGATCACCGGTTCGCCCTCCTCTTCATAGCCCGCCGTGCTGGCGCAGCCTGCCAGGCAGAGCAGGGCGGGCACCAGCAGGATCAGCAGGCGGGGACGCATGGCACGCATGATATCGGGCGGACGCGGCAACGCCGTGCGACGGGTTCTGCAGTTCGGGAAAGCAAGCGCTGACTACAACCAGCCGCGGCGCTTGAAGACCATCAGCGGCACCGCCGCGGAGACGAACATCAGTCCCAGCGCCCCGAGGAAACCCCAGGATTCGTGCGCCCACGGGATGTGCTCGAAATTCATGCCGTAGATCGCGCCGATCACCGACGGCGGCAGCAGCGCCACCGTGGCCACCGAGAAGATCTTGAGGATGTTGTTCTGCTCGATGCTGATCAGGCCCAGCGTGGCGTCGAGGATGAACGACACGTTGGAGCCGAGGAACGAGGCATGGTCGCTCAGCGACACGGCGTCGCGCGCCAGCGTGCGCAGCCGGTTGCGCACTTCCTGGCCGGGCGTGACCAGCGGGCTCTGCTGCACGTAGGTCAGCAGCCTGCCGAGGCTCACCAGGCTCTCGCGCGTCTTCGCGATCAGCGCGCCGCTCTGGCCGACCCGTTCCAGCACGCGGCGGTAGCCGTGCTGGTTGAGCCGCTGCTGTTCCGCACGGCGCGCGGGCGCGAACACCGCGGCGGAGATGGTGTCGAGGTCGGTGCCGACTTTTTCGACGGCATCGGCGACGCGGTTGATGATGGACTCGGCCAGCCCCGCCAGCAGGTTGATGCCCGACTGGCAGCTGGCGGGGTGCTTCTCGGCATACGCCACGAAGCGCCGGAACGGCAGCGGGTCGCAGTAACGGTTGGTGACCAGCCGTCCGTCCTTGAGGATGAACGTGATCTGGCCGGGTTGCGGCAGGTCGCTGTCGAGCTTGGTGACGATGGTGCAGGTGAGATAGACGGCGCCGTGCTCCTCATAGAGACGGTTGGAGGCCTCGAGCTCGGACATCTCCTCGCGCGTCGGCACGTCGATGCCGAGCTGCGCTTCGATGCCTTTTTCCTCCTCCAGCGTGGGCTCGAACAGGTCGATCCACACCGCTTCGGGCCCGATGCCGTGCTGCAGCGGCTCGGGTACGCGCACCAGGCCTGTGGGCGTGAGCGCGTAGACCGTCAGCACGCTGCCGGCTCCGGGCTAGTGCCGGTGCTCGCTGGCGGCCAGGTCGTTGATGAGGCGGATCAGCTTGCCGTGATCGCCGGCCATGCCGACGTCGGTGGCGTACTTGCCGTTGACGACGATGAACGGGACGCCTTCCACCTGGTAGCGCTTGGCGAGTTCCGAGGCCTTCTGCAGGTTGGCCTGCACCGAGAACGAATTGTAGGCCTTCACGTAGTCGGCTTCGGTGATGCCGTTGTCCTTGGCGAACGCCACCTGCAACCTGAGCGCGGTGGCCTCGTCCGGCGAACCCAGGTCGCTCTTGCGCTGGCTGATGGTGTCCATCACCTTGGTGTGCAGCTGCTCTTCCTTGCCGAGCGCTTCCAGCGTGTAGAACAGGCGCGCGTGCGACTGGTGCAGCGCGCCCCACATGATGGGCACGCGGCGGAACTCGATGTACGGCGCCTTGACCTTTTTCCAGCTCTCGAGGAAGGGATCGAAGGCATAGCAGTGCGGGCAGGCGTACCAGAAGAATTCCAGCACTTCGACCTTGCCGGCCGTCACCGAGGTGGGCTGCGTGGGCACGATGGGCTTGTAGTTGGTGCCCGCGACCCACTCACCGGCGGGGAGCTGGCCGTTGGCCGGGAGCTCCGCGATGCGCTCGAGCTGCGCGTCGCTGGGGCTGGTGCCGGCGGGCGTGGCCGACACGGTTTCCTGGGCGCTCACGGCGCCCGACAGCGAGCCGCCCGGAACGGGCGCGGAGGCGGTCGGCGCCGCGATGGGTGTGGCGGGAGCGCTGCTGGACGTGGCAGGCGCGGAGCCCTGGGCACAGGCCGCAAGGCTCCCGATCAGCAGTGCCGCGAGCGTGAAGGATCGCTTGAACATGAATTTGAGTCCCCGACGAAGTGAAACTAGCGCATGCCCTGGATGTACGAGGCCAGATTGCGGATGTCCTCGGCGCTCAGGCGCTTGGCGATGGTGCGCATGATCTCGCTGTTGGCGCCACCTTCGCTGGCGCCCTTGGCATCGATGACATAACGCGTGTCATTGCCGTAGTCCGTCAGCTGCTTCACGGTGTAGACCGCGTGCTGGGCGCGAAGTGCCGGAAAACCCGCGGCCGGGTTGCCGCGGCCGACCGGGCCATGGCAGGCCATGCAGGCCGGGATGTTGCGGCTGCGGTCGCCGCCCCGGTAGAGCTTCTGGCCCGCCTGCCAGTAGGACGGATCGGCCTCATGGCCTTCCGGCACCTGCGAGGCGTAATACGCGGCGAGGTCTTCCATGTCCTGCTCGCTCAGCGTGGCGGCCTGCGAGGGCATCAGGTTGGTGGAATCCAGCCGCTTGTTGTCGTGCCAGAGCTTGAGCTGGGCGAGCACGTAGGAGGCGTTCTGCCCGGCCAGCGACGGCCAGATGTCGGCGGAGCTGTTGCCGTTCGCGCCGTGGCAGGCGAGGCAGGTGCCCGCCTTGGCGGCGCCGGCTTCGGCGCTTCCGCCCTTGGTGGCGCTGGTGGCGCTGGAGGCGGTGGTGGCCGCCGCAGCCGTCGCAGCGGCGGCGGCGGGAGCGGATGAAGCCGGTGCGGCAGCCGCCGGCGCGCTCGCGGCGGGCGTGGCGGCTGCGTGGGAGATCCGGACGGTGCTCGAGGCAATGATGGCGGCGAGTGCGGCGGCCAGGGCAAGCGGTGCGGATGTCCTCATGAACCTCAAACTCCAGTGAATCCGAGGAATTGTACACTAGGCGGCATGAGCGCCTACCCCACCGCACGCTTCCTGTTGAGTGTCGGTCCCAGCGCGCAGTTTCCGCCCGATGAGGGTCGCGAGGTGGCTGCGGCGGGACGCTCCAACGCGGGCAAATCCAGTGCATTGAACAGCATCGCCGGCCGCAGGTCGCTGGCGCGCACCAGCAAGACGCCGGGACGGACGCGGCTGCTCAATTATTTCGAGCTCGCGGACGGGCAGCGTCTGGTGGATCTGCCCGGGTACGGCTATGCCGACGCGGGGCCGGCGGAGCGGGCCGATTGGGCCCGCCTGATCGAGGCCCTGTCGCAGCGCGCCTCGCTGGCCGGCCTGCTGCTGATCGTGGATGTGCGGCGGGGGCTGCAGGAAGGGGATTTCGGGCTGCTGGACTGGGCGGGGGGCCTGCCGGTGCAGGTGCTGCTGTCCAAGTGCGACAAGCTGACGCGCTCGCAGCAACAGAAAGCCCTTGCCGATGCGCGCGCGCAACTGCAGAATCGCGCTGCCGTGCAGCTGTTTTCGGCTGTTAGTGGCGAAGGAGTCACGGAAGCCCGGGGGGTGCTGGACCGCTGGCTCCTGAAAAGAAACCCCGGTGACCCCGCTCTATTGGGGGGATAAGGGTCACCGGGGCCGACAAGCCTGCCACCGATCCAATCGATGCAGGCACCCGCCAAGGGAGGGCGGCGGGGAGTGACTCGCACTCAGTAGCTGTGACTGGCCAGGGCCCCGTTGGTTCCCGTCATCGGCCAGTTCGCCCCAAAAAATAAATTACTTAAACGTCATACTCCTAGAAAAACGTGTAGGTCAAGCCCGCTGACACCATGCTCAGGTCGCGGCCGGGATTCGAGGCGTTGATCTTGTCGTATTCGACGCGAACTGCGACTTTTCCCCAACCGAGTTGCGCGCCCGCACCGTAGGCGAGATCCGACTGGTTCTTGTCGAGCCGCGTGGAGAGCTCGCCTTCGCCCTTCCAGTTCGCATAGCCTGCCTTCGCGTAGAGGTCGACCACCGGGATCGGCAAGTAGTACATGAGATAGCCGGCGAACGCGCGGGCGCTCACGTGCGAACCGTTTTCCGAAGCCTTGCCGAAATCGAGGTAGTCCGCTTCGAGCGCGAACAGCGCGGGCAGGCGAAAGCCCACCATGCCTTTGAACGCGCCCTGTGAATCCTTCACGCTCACGGTGGCATCCTCGAAGCGGGTGTCGGCTTCGCCGATGCTGCCGCCGAGGTACAGGCCTTTGTCGCCGCTGGCGGCGGCGGTGCCGGCGCACAGGCAGGCGGCGAAGAAGAACAGCGATGGTTTCAGCATGCGTGGTGCCTGCGGTGGCTTTTCCGGGGTGGGAAAGCTTAGCAGCGCGACGTTGCGTGTCGCGCTGTCCGCAACTGGCGACAGGCACGCGATGCTAGTGCGCCTGGTCCCAGTTCGCGCCTGAACCGATGTCCACTTTGAGCGGCACCTGCAGCTGCGCGGCGCTCATCATGGCGCCGCGCACGGCCGCCTCCGCCGTTGCAAGAAATTCACTGCGCACTTCCAGCACCAGTTCGTCGTGCACCTGCATCAGCAGGCGCGCATCGCTGCGGCGCTCCAGGCACCAGTGGTCCACGGCGATCATCGCGCGCTTGATGATGTCGGCGGCCGTGCCCTGCATGGGCGCGTTGATGGCGCTGCGCTCGGCGTATTGCTGCAGCGGACGGTTGCGCGAGTTGATGTCCGGCAGGTAGAGGCGGCGGCCGAAGACCGTCTCGACGTAACCCTCCCGTCTGGCGCGCGCCCGCGTCTCGTCCATGTAGCGCTTCACGCCGGGATAGCGCGCGAAGTACAGCTCGACGTACTTCGCCGCCGCGCCGCGCTCGATGCCGAGCTGGCGCGCGAGGCCGAAGGCGGACATGCCGTAGATGAGTCCGAAGTTGATGGCCTTGGCGGCGCGACGCTGGTCACTGCTGACCTGTTCCAGCGGCACGCCGAACACTTCGGCGGCGGTGGCCTGGTGCACGTCGCGGTCGTCGGCGAACGCCTGCAGCAGGCTCGCATCGCCGGAGAGGTGCGCCATGATGCGCAGCTCGATCTGCGAATAGTCGGCCGCCATGAGCACGTAGCCCGGCGGCGCGACGAAGGCCTGGCGGATGCGACGGCCTTCGGGACTCCTGATCGGGATGTTCTGCAGGTTCGGATCCATCGACGACAGGCGCCCGGTGGCGGCCACCGCCTGGTGATAGGAGGTGTGCACGCGGCCGGTGGTGGGGTCGATGGCTTCGGGCAGTTTCTCGGTGTAGGTGGAGCGCAGCTTGGCGAGGCCGCGGTACTGGAGGATGAGCCTGGGCAAGGCGTGCGCTTCGGCCAGCTCCTCGAGCACGTCTTCCGCGGTCGACGGCTGGCCGGTGGCGGTCTTGCGCTGCACGGGGATCTGCAGCTTCTCGAACAGGATCTGCTGCAGCTGGCGGGGCGAATCGAGGTTGAATTCGCCGCCGGCCTCCTGGTGCGCCTCGGCCGCAAGCTCGCGCATGCGTGCCGCCAGTTCCTGGCTCTGCTTCGCCAGCAGCGCGCGGTCCACCAGCACGCCGTAGTGCTCCATGCGCTCCAGCACCGGCACCAGCGGCTGCTCCACTTCGAGGTACAGCTTCGCGAGCGCCGGGATGGCCTGCAGCTGCGGCCACAGCTGCTGGTGGAGCTGCAGCGTGATGTCGGCATCCTCGGCGGAATACGCGCTGGCCTGTTCGACGCTCACCTGGCTGAAGGAAATCTGCTTGGCGCCCTTGCCGGCCACGTCCTCGTAGTGGATGGTGTCCACGCCGAGGAACTTCTTCGCCATCGAATCCATGTCGTGGCGTGTGGCCGTGCTGTTGAGCACGTAGGACTCGAGCATGGTGTCGAAGCGCTGGCCCTGCAGCCGGATGCCGCGGTTCTCGAGCACGTGCATGTCGTACTTCAAGTGCTGGCCGAGCTTGCCGAGCCCGGGATCTTCCAGCAGCGGCTTGAGTGCCGCGAGCACGCGCTCGCCATCGAGCTGCGCGGGTGCGCCGGCATAGTCGTGCGCGAGTGGCACGTAGGCCGCATGGCCGGGTTCGACGCAGAACGACACCCCCACGATGCGGGCCTGCATGTAGTCGAGGCTGGTGGTTTCGGTGTCGAACGCGAACAGCTCGCTGCCCTCGAGCCGCTTGAGCCAGCGCTGGAAGTCGTCCCAGTCGAGGAGGGTCTCGTAGTGGCGGGGGACGGCGGCGGGCGGTGAGGCGCTGGGCGCTGCGTCAGCCGAAATGGCTGCCGACCCGGTGGGCGCGAAGCCGTCGGCCGCGCCCGTCACTGCCCCGGTGGAGCCATCCGCGGGGGCGGAAGGGCTCGCGGGCTGGGTCCCGCCTGCTGCGGCTGCGCCTTCCTCGAGCTGGCGCAGCAGGGTGCGCAGTTCGAGCCGCGCGTAGATCTCTTTCAGCTTCGCCGTATCCGGAGTGCGGCGTTCGAGCGCACCGGGTTGCAGCGCGAGATCCAGGTCGCAGCGGATGGTGGCGAGCTGGCGTGACAGCGCCAGCGTCTCGAGGCCGGCGCGCAGGTTTTCGCCCACCTTGCCGGTGATCTCCGCTGCGTGCTCGATCAGCGTATCCAGTGTCTGGTAGGTGCCCAGCCATTTGGCCGCGGTCTTGGGTCCGACCTTGTCGATGCCGGGAATGTTGTCGCTGCTGTCGCCCACCAGCGCGAGGTAGTCGATGATCTGCTCCGGCCAGACGTCGAACTTCGCCTTCACGCCCGCGCGATCCAGGCTGCTGTTGGTCATGGTGTTGATGAGCGTGATGCGCTCGTTGACCAGCTGCGCGATGTCCTTGTCGCCGGTGGAGATCAGCACCGTCTGGCCCCTGGCCGCGGCCTGCGTGGCGAGGGTGCCGATCACATCGTCGGCCTCGACGCCGCTGATGCGCAACAGCGGCCAGCCCTGCGCCGCCACCGCCTGGTACAACGGCTCGATCTGCGAGCGCATGTCGTCCGGCATGGGCGGACGATGCGCCTTGTACTGGCTGAACAGCTCGTCGCGGAAAGTCTTGCCGGGCGCGTCGAACACCACCACCAGGCTCGTGCCCGGATACACGCGCACGAACCGCTGCAGCATGTTGAGCACACCGACCACTGCGCCGGTGGGTTCGCCGCGCGAGTTGGTCAGCGGCGGCAGGGCGTAGAAGGCGCGATAGAGATAGGAGGAGCCATCGACGAGGATCAGGTCGGGTTGATACGCCATGCGGGATTATAGGGCCGAATCACCGGCGCCAGGGATGGGTGGGCGCGGGTCAGGGCGTGGCGGCGGGCGCGCTGGAAGAGGGCGAGCTGGAAGAGGGCGCGCCCGCATCAGGGATGCTGACAGCGGGAGCACTGGAGGCGGGCGATCGCTTCCTGGCTTCGCCGGGCTTCACGAGCGGGCCCTTCTGGCCACAACCTGCAACGAGCGCGGACAGCAGCAGCGCGGCCAGCAGCGTGGCGGCGGGCGCCGCACTTCGCGCCCGCGTCCTCATGTTGCCACCGGCATCGGCATCGAACGGCCATCGTGCAGCGCGAGCCAGCCGCGGATCACGCGATAGCAGATCCAAAGGCCGATGACGGCGAATCCCGTCGCCGCCATCATGCCGCCGATCGCGATCAGCACGAACGGCATCGAGACCACGAGCACCACCGCCAGCCACAGCAGCGCGAACCAGAAGGTGCGGATCTGCCAGCGGAAATGCGAGACCAGCAGCGGGCTGGTGAGCTCGCGGCGCAACGCGTAGTTGATGATCACGGCGATGATCGAAGGCAAGCCGAACACGAACCTGCCGGCGATGCTGGACGCGCCCAGCACGCCGATCAGCACCGCGAGCGAATGCAGCGCATAGATCAGGTGCGTGTAGCGCAGCTGGCGCTGCCCGGCGGCGGTTGCGATGCTGGTGTCGTCGTTCACTTGGGCTGCTTGCGGAACCGCGCGCCGACGCGCTGGTACGCCTCGCGGAACGGAATGCCCTCGCTCAGCACCATGGCATACGCCTCGGCCGCGGAGTTCACCGCCGGGTCGATGCGGATGCCGCTGCTCCTGAACCGCACCGCGGCCAGCGCCGCCGTCATGATGTCGAGGGTTTGCAGGGCGAGATCGATGCCGCGGAACAGCGGGAACTTCAGCAGCTGCAGGTCGCGCTGGTAGCCCGACGGCAGCTTGGCGAAGATGCCCAGCGCTTCGATCAGGCAGCCGTGGGCGCTGGCGGTGCGGCCGCGCACCAGCTCGAACACGTCCGGATTGCGCTTCTGCGGCATGATGGAGGAGCCGGTGGTGTAGGCGTCGGGCAGCTCCACGAAGGCGAATTCCTGCGTGTAGTACAGCAGCAGATCGGCCGCCAGCCGCCCCAGGTCCTGCATCAGCAGCGTGACCTCGAACAGCAGCTGCGCTTCGGCTTTGCCGCGCGAGAGCTGCACCGCGCTCACCGGTTCCTGGGTGCTGTCGAAATCCAGCAGCTGCGTGGTGGCGCCGCGATCCAGCGGCAGATTGGGCGTGCCGTAACCGGCCGCGGAGCCCAGCGGATTGCGGCCAGCGCGCCGCGCGACGCCGCGCAGGCCCTGCGCATCGTCGCGCAGCTCGGCCGCAAATCCTCCGGCCCACAGCGCGACGCTGCTGGGCATGGCCTGCTGCATGTGCGTGTAGCCAGGGAGCGCGATGGTGCCCTGCCGTTCGATCATGCCATCCAGCGCCAGGGCGGCGCGCTCGGCGCCCGAGGCGAGTTCGGCGATGGCTTCGCGCAGGTACAGGCGCAGCGCGGTCAGTACCTGGTCGTTGCGCGAGCGGCCCAGGTGCACACGGCCGCCGGCCGGACCGATGAGCTGCGTGAGCCGCTTCTCGAGCGCCGTCTGGCCGTCTTCGTCGGCGAGTTCGATGCGCCATTCGCCGCGTGCATGCGATTCGCCGAGCTGCGTCAGGCCGTCGCGGATGGCCTTGAAATCCTCGCTGCTGATGAGCTGCCGGGACTCGAGCATCTGCGCGTGCGCGATCGAAGCGCGCACATCGTGGCGCACCAGGCGCTCATCGAGCGCGTAGTCCTCGCCCGCGGTGTAGCGCAGGACCTTTTCGTCCAGCGGCGCGCCCTTGTCCCACAGCCTGTTCATGCGCCGATCATATCAGCGGATTCGCGCGGCAGCGGCCTGCGGCCCGTCGCCCTGCCAGGGGCTCACGCCCAGGGGGCTCACGCCCACGGGGTTCACGCATTGGCTTCCTGTTCGGCCTGGGTCAGCGCCTTGATGTCGGCCACCACCAGCGTGCCGGTGCCCTCGTTGGTGAACACTTCGGCCAGGATGCTGTCGGGGGCGCTGTAGGAGATCACGTGCACGCGCCGCACGCCGCCGCGGATCGCGTCTTCGATGGCCTTGGCTTTGGGCAGCATGCCGTCGACGATCTTCTGCGCGTCGCGCAGCCGCTTCAGGCCGGCCAGATCGGTGTACGAGACCACCGATCCCGGATCGGCGACATTCTCGAGGATGCCGGGTGCGCCGGTGCACAGGATGAGTTTTTCGGCCTGCAGCGCGGCGCCGATGGCGGAGGCCACGGTGTCGGCGTTGATGTTCAGCAGCTGGCCCCGCTCATCGGCCGACAGCGGGCTGATGACGGGCATCAGGCCGTTGTCGAGGTTCTTGCGGATCACGGCGGTGTCGATGCCGTCGATGTCGCCCACGAAACCGTAGTCCACCGTTTCGTTGCCGCCGGCGCCGCTCACCTTCACCGGCGGCCGCTTGTGGGCCCTTACCAGCCCGGCATCGACGCCGGAGAGTCCCACCGCGTCGATGTTCAGGTCGCGGCAGATCGCCAGGATGCGCGTGTTGATGAGGCCGTTCAACACCATGGAGGTGGCGTCGATGGACTTCTCGTCCGTGACGCGTCGGCCCTGCACCATGCGCGTGGGCACGCCCAGCGCCTCGGTGACTTCCGTGAGCTGCGGGCCGCCGCCGTGGACCATGACCACGCGGATGCCGAGGTAGTGCAGGATGGCGATCTGCTCGATCAGCGCGCGCGTCAGGTCCGCATCGCCGAACACGGCGCCGCCGGCCTTCACCACGAAGGTCTTGCCCTTGTAGAGGCGGATGTACGGGGCCGCCGCGCGCAGCGCACGAATGGTGGCGGTCTGGTCGGCACGGTGCAGGATCATGGAACGTCCTTGGAAGGTTTGAAAATCCGGTGCAGCACCGCCATCTGCGCGGTGAGGCGATTGTAGGCCTGTTGCTGGACCACGCTGCGCGGGCCGTCGAGTACCGCGTCGCTGACCGCCGTGTTGCGTCTCACCGGCAGACAATGCATGAGCCGGCAGTCGGCCGCGGCCCTGTCGAACCAGGATTCGCCCACGCACCAGTCGCGCAGCCGGGCGCGCTGCGCCTGGTCGGCCTGCTCATCGCCGTAGTGCGAGGTCGAGCCCCACTCCTTGGCGTACACGATCTGCGCGCCCTCCAGCGCCGCCGCGCGATCGCTGGTCTCGGTGAGCGTACCGCCCGAGAGTTCGGCGGCGCGACGCGCCTTGTCCATGACGGCCTTCGGCAGCGCGAACGCGTCGGGCCGCAGCACCACCACGTCCATGCCGCGCTGCGCGGCCATGTGCACCGTCGCGGCGGGCACCGCCAGCGGCAGCGCGCGCGGATGCCAGGCCCAGCTGAGCACGAACTTCGCGCGACGCGGCACGCCGAGATCGTCCAGCGTGCGCCAGTCGGCCAGCGACTGGCAGGGATGGTTCATGGCCGATTCCATGTTGATCAGCGGCTTCGAGGTGAGCGCCGCCATCTGGCTGAATTTGGTCTCGGCGAGGTCGGTGGCCAGATCCTTGCCGTCGGCGAAGGAGCGGATGCCCAGCACGTCGCAGTACGAGGCCAGCACCGGGATGCCCTCGCGCACGTGCTCGGCGGCCGCGCCGTCCATCACCGCGCCGGGACGCGTCTCGAGCTGCCAGGTGCCCTGGCCCGGCGTGATGACGAACGAGGTGCCGCCGAGGCGCGCCATGCCCGCCTGGAACGAGGCGAGCGTGCGCAGCGAGGGGTTCATGAACAGCAGGCCGAGGATCTTGCCCTTGAGCGCCTCGGGCTCGGGATGGCGTTGCAGCCGCGCGGCGAGATCCACCAGCGACTGCACCTGCTCGCGACTGAAATCGGCCAGATCGAGAAAGCGGTTCATGCCACGCGCTCTATCGCGAACCGATGTCCTGCAGCGCGTCGCGCAGCAGATCCACATGCGATGCTTCGAGGATGAACGGCGGCAGCAGGCGCAGCACGTTCGGATCGCCACTGGTGCCCGCAAGGATGTTGCGCTCGAGCAGCGCCTTGTGCACTTCCCTTGCCGGTCGATCGGTGATCAGGCCGGCGAGGAACCCCGCGCCCTGGAAGCCTGTCACCGGGCCCACCTGGCAGCGCTCCACTATATAAGCGCCCACGCGGCGGACCTGGGCCAGTAGGTCCTCGCTCTCCAGCGCATCGATCACCGCCTCGATCACGGCGCACGCCATCGGGCCGCCGCCGAACGTGGTGCCGAGGGCATCCAGCTTCACGGCTTTGGAGACCCTGGGCGTCATGAGCAGCGCGGCGCAGGGGAAACCGTTGCCGAGCGCTTTCGCCGTCGTGATCATGTCGGGCTGCACGCCGTAGAGATTGGCGGCGAAGGGATGGCCGGTGCGGCCCATGCCACACTGCACTTCGTCGAAGATGAGCTGCGTGCCGGTGGCGTCACAGCGCTGGCGCAGCGCGCGCAAGTACTCGGCGCCCATGTCGAACGCGCCGCCCACGCCCTGCACGGGCTCGATGAGCACGGCGGCGGTGCGCTCGGTGATCTGTCCCAGCGCACCCGCATCGCGGCGCGGGATGAACTTCACGTCGAACGGCGCGCGCGGGAAACCGTACCACTTGCCGGCGGCGCCCCAGGTGAGCGCACCGGCGGCGGCGGTGCGGCCGTGGAAGCCCTGTTCGAGCGCGACGACTTCGGTGCGGCCCGTGACCGTGAACGCCATCTTGAGCGCGTTCTCGTTGGCCTCGGCGCCGGAGTTCACGAAGAACACGCTGTCGAAGTCGAGCTGCGAGAAGCGCACCAGGCGCGCCGCGGCGCGCACGCGCACGTCGATCGGCACCGCGTTGCTCTGGAAATTCAGCGCCTGCGCCTGCTGCGAGAGCGCGCGCGTCCAGCCGGGATGGCCGTAGCCCAGGGCGGCGACGGCGTGGCCGCCGTACAGGTCGAGCACGCGCCGGCCGTCCGTCGTGTGCAGCCAGACGCCCTTGGCGTCGACCACGGGCAGCGGGTACTGCGCGAACACGGGCGCGAGGTAGTCGTGCGGCGCCTGCGCGGCGGAAAGCGGTTGGGCATTCATCATTTCACGTCCAGTGTCTTTCGGGTCCAGGCTGGTTCAGGTCCAACCGGGCGCGGGAGCCGTAAGCCCCGCGGATTCGGGCAGTCCCAGCAGCCGGTTCATCCATTGCACGGCGCCCCCGGCCGCGCCCTTGGTGAGATTGTCGACCACGCTCATGAGCGCGACCGTGCGGCCATCGCTCACGGCGCAGAGGTGGGCATAGTTGCTGGTGACCACTTCCTTCACGCGCGGCGCCGTGTCGAGCACGCGCACGAATGGGGAGTGCGCGTAGAACTCGCGCAACAGGCCGTTGATCTGCTTCGAGTCCAGCGGCCGCTTCAGCACGGCCTGCACGGTGGCGTGGATGCCGCGCGCGAGGGGACCGGAGTGCGGCACGAAAGCGATGTGCGCCTCCACGCCGCTGGCTGCCAGCGCGAGCGCCTTCACTTCCGGCGCGTGGCGATGGCCGAGGGCGTTGTAGGCATACAGGTCGCTGTGGCGCGTCGGATGGTGCGTGCCCGCGACGGGCTTGCGGCCCGCGCCGGTGCTGCCCGTGACGCCGGAGATGAAGATCTGCGGCTCGGCGATGCCGAGCTTGAGCAGCGGCACCGTGGCGAGCAGCGAGGCCGTGGCGAAGCAGCCGGGATGCGCGATGTGCGGTGTGCTGGCCACCGCCAGGTGTTCGGGCACGGCGCAGGTGAATTGCGCGAGACGCTGCGGTGCGCCGTGCGGATGCTGGTACACCGCTTCGTATTCGGCCGCGCTGGCGTACCGGTAGTCAGCCGAGATGTCGACCACGCGCGGCTGGTTGCCGGCCGCTTCGGCGACGCCCAGCAGCGAATCGATCAATGCAGCGGAGACGCCGTGCGGAGCGGCGGCGAGTATCGCGGGCGCGGCGGTCTGCTGCAGCAGCGTTTCGAGCTCCGCCTGCGACTTGAACACCGTGTCCGGATAGGCCACGGCCAGGTGCGGGAACGCCTGGCCCACGCTTTCGCCGGGCTGGCTGTCCGACAGGATGCCCAGCAGCTCGAGGTTCGGATGACCCGCGATCAGGCGCAGCAGTTCGCCGGCGACGTAACCGGTTCCACCGAGCACCAGCGTCGGTACTTTCCGTGTCACCGCGCGCTACTCGGCGGCCACGGCCGGTGCGGCCCTGGCGCCCAGCCCGATCGCGTCGATCACCGCGTCGCCCAGGCCCGCGGGATTGCTGATGGCATTGAACGCGCGCACGTTCATCTGCTGCTCGATGATGTCCACGCCCACCTGGTTGTCGGTGGCCGGGCCGGTGACCACACAGGGTTCGACCTTGAAGCGCTCACGCAGCAGCTTCACGCCGCCCCAGGCCGCGACCGGGTCGTTGGCGGAGAGCACCACGCCGGTGAGCGCCTTGCGGATCTCGTCGTCGTCGAGGATGGCGTCCACGCCGTAGGTGCCGAGCAGGCCGTCGCCAAGCTCGAACACGATGGCGTCGGGCTTGCCGGTGGCGAGTTCGGTGAGCATGGTGCGCGTCAGTGCCGGGCCGGTCTTGCGTGTGGTGGTGATCACGCCGAGGTCGGTGAAGATCATGGTTTTACGCGCACCGGCGTCCTCGAACGCCATGATGTCACGCCGCAACGAAACGCCCGTGGCTTTGAACGCGTCGACCACCAGTCCGCGATGGCGCATGCGCGCCACGATGGCCGCTGCGGCGGCGGTCTTGCCGGCTTCCATGCAGGTGCCGGCGAGCGCCACCACCGGCACGCCACGCGCATCGATCGGCGCGTTGTAGTCGAGCTGGCTGAAGCCGGCGCGCGCCGGCACGCCGATGCGTTCGCCGAGGAACGGGAACTGCAGCACCACGCCGATCACGCGGCAATCGAACGGCTTGCCCTTGTCGGGCGTGGCCGAATCGCAGATGCCCATCACGCCGCCGATGTTCAGCATCTGGATGATATCGCCGGGCTTGATGCTTTCGGGCACATGGCCCGAGTAGCCGAACAGCGCCTTGCGGGTGCCCAGCGCGCCCACGACGATGTCGCCTTTGACAACCTTGGCCATGCGGCCGCTGGTGAGCTCCAGCGTGTTGTAGGTGGATTTGTTGTTGAGGACTTCGGCCACCACGATCACGCCTTCCTCGGCGGGAATGTCCTCCGACACGCGCAGCTCGTGCGCCAGGCCGCGCGCCTGCGTGATGGAAGCGATCTTGTCGACGACCACGGTCTTCATCTACTTGGCACCTTGGCCTGCGGCCTGGTTGGCATTGCGCGCGGCGAGCTCGCCGGCGCGCTGGTGGAACACGCCCGTGAGCGCCACGATTTTGGAGAAACCGAGCGCGTCGGTGGGCGACCACTCGCCGACCGATTCGCCGTACACGCCCTTCGACGCCGCCATGAGCGAGTAGGGCGACTCGACCCCTTCGACGAACAGCGAACCCGGCCGCATCTGCACGTGCACCAGGCCGCTGACCCGCTGCTGCGAGGACAGCAGCAGTGCTTCGATGTCGCGGCAGACCGGATCCAGCAGCTGGCCCTCGTGGACCCAGTCGCCGTAGGGACCCGCCACGCTGTCCTTGATGCGCTGCTGGCGCGCCGTGAGCACCAGCTTCTCCAGCTCGCGATGCGCGGTGAGCAGCACGTCCGCCGCCGGCGCTTCGAACGCCACGCGGCCCTTGGTGCCGATGATGGTGTCGCCGAGGTGGATGCCGCGGCCGATGCCGAAGCGCGCCGCGAGCGTCTCGAGCTGTTCGATCACGTCCACCGGCGACAGCGTCCGGCCGTCGAGGCCGACGGGCACGCCGTGCTCGAACTGCACCGTGTGCGATTCGGGCGCGCACGGCTTGCTGAACGCGTCCTTCGACAGCACCCAGGCGCCATCCGGAATGCTGCCCTTGGAAGTCAGCGTCTCGGTGCCGCCGATGGTGACGCCCCACAGCCCGCGGTTGATCGAGTACGCGGCGCCGTGCGGCGGCACGGGCAGATTGCGGCTGGTGAGATAGTCGAGCTCTTCCTGGCGCTTGAAGGCGCGGTCGCGGACCGGTGCGATGATCTCGAGTTCGGGCGCCAGCGTGCGCAGCGCGACTTCGAAGCGCACCTGGTCGTTGCCCGCGGCCGTGCAGCCGTGCGCGATCGACTGCGTGCCGAGCTTGCGCGCCATGTGCGCGATGGTCTGGGCCTGCATGACGCGCTCGGCGCCCACGCACAGCGGATAGAGCTGGCCGCGGCGCACGTTGCCCATGATGAGGAAACGCAGCACCTGCTGGAAGTAATCGGCGCGCGCGTCGATCTGGTGATGCTCGATGGCGCCGAGCGCCTTCGAACGCGCGGCCAGGGTCTGCGCGGCGGCCGCGTCGATGCCGCCTGTGTCCACCGTCACGGTGATGATCGGGCGCCGGTAGTTCTCGGCCACCCACGGCACGAGGAAGGAGGTGTCGAGGCCGCCGGAATAGGCCAGCACGATGGGCTTGGCGCCCTGGTCAGTCGTCATGGTGATCTCAGATGCGGAACAGGGAATGCAGGCGCTCCACCAGGCGGCGCTGGGCGCGCTCGTCGGGTGTCGCGATGAAGATCGTGTCGTCGCCGGAGATGGTGCCGACCACTTCGGGCCACTCCGCCTTGTCGAGCGCCACGGCCACGCTGCCCGCGGAACCCACCGTGGTCTTGATGACGGTGAGCGAGGGGCCGGCCGGCTTGATGGCGCGCACGAACTGCGCCAGCGCGTTGAAATTGCCGTTGGCGTGCGCCACTTCGTCGCCGGGCGGCAGGTAGCGGCCGCTGGCCTTGAGCACGCCGAGCTCATGCAGGTCGCGGCTCACCGACGACTGTGTCACCGCGAAGCCGTGCTTCTTCAGCAGCTGCGCGAGCTCGGACTGCCGGCGCACCGTACCCGCGCGCAGCAGGCGCAGGATGGCGTCCCGGCGTTGGTGTTGGTGCTGGTCTAGCATGGCTGTCCGTGCATAAAAGTGCGCACAGTTTGCATAAAAATGCACCGGCCGTCAAGCGTATGATCGGCCCTCCATGACCTTGAGGACGGGAGAGTCCCATGCCGATTGCGATCCTGGCCGCCTCCGCCCCGCCGCGCGCCATCTCCAGCAGCTATCCGGCCCTCTTCGCGATGCGCATGGCGGGGCGGGACAAGCGGCCGCTCGGCGATCTGTTCGGCCTGACCAGCTTCGGCGTCAACCTGACGCGCCTGCATCCCGGCGGATTGTCGGCGCTGCGCCACGCGCACGGCCGGCAGGACGAATTCATCTACATCCTCGAAGGCCAGGCGGTGCTGGTGACCGATGCCGGCGAGACGCCGCTGTCGCCTGGCATGTGTGCGGGCTTCAAAGGCGGTAGCGGCGACGCCCACCAGCTCCTCAATCGCAGCGCCTTCGATGTGGTGTACCTCGAGATCGGCGATCGCAACCCGGGCGACAGCGTCGTCTATCCCGACGACGATCTGGCCGCCGTGCAGGTCGAAGGGCGCTGGCAGTACCAGCACAAGGACGGGCGGCCCTACTAGCGCGGGACGCTACGGCGCAGGCGCAGGCGCTGGCGTTGGCGCAGGCGCAGGCTCGGGCGCAGGTGCTGGCGCGGCCGGTTCGGCGAACTTCAGCGGCGGCGCCGGCCTGAAGCTGGCCGGCAGATCGGTGCCCGTGGTCTTCGCCTGCGATTCGACGACGGTGGCGCGCGCGGAGGCCAGCGCCTTGAGTACCGCGGCGCGGTCCGGGTCGACGATCTTGCGCTCATCCAGCGCGGCGCCCAGGTCCTCCATGAAAGCGTCGAACTCGCCCGCTGTCACGCCCAGGCCCTGGTGGGCATTCTTGAGGCTCTCGCCGGGGTAGTTGCAGTCGCCATCGAGCACGATGCAGAGGTAACCGCTGATGGAGTACTGCAACCGCTCCTCGTCCGAGCGCGCGAATTTCTTCGCAATGCGCGGATCGGCTTTCACCCGCGTGATGAGATCCTTGGTGATGGCGAATGTGGCATCCTTGCCGCCGATGCGCTCGAACAGTGTGCCGCCTTCCGCCGCCAGGCCAATGCCCGCCAGCATGAAAGCCATGAGCGCCGCGCCGGCGCCGATGGCGCTCGTTGTTTTCATGATCGAACCCCCGTTGCTGCCTTCAGTATAATCAGTCGATGCAGCCAGACGATATCCGTATCGTAGCGCCGCGTCTGATCCTGCGGCCACACCAGGTGGAAATCCGGGGACAGAGCCGCGCGCAGTGGCGGCAGAGCCGCTGCGCATGAGCCTGATGACCCTGCTCGTGCTCAGTGACATCGGGCTGGTCGCGGCTGTGGTGGTCGCGTTCCTGCGGCTGCGCGAGCAGGATGCCCGGCTCAGGCGCGTGAACCGATCGGTGGACCTGCTGGTGGCGGCCCTGCGGCGCGAGCGCGGGGCAGGGACAGCGGCTCCAGCGAGCAGTGAATCTCCGGCGGGCAGTGAAACGGAGGGCGTTGCCGACAGCGCGCCGGGCACCGCGACGCCGCCCTCCGCCGTGCCGCTGGCGTACCGCGACAGGGTCCCGCCCGCGCCGCTGGTGCAATGGGTGCGCGACTATTTCGCGGGCGGCAATCTCATCGTCCGCGTCGGGGTCATCGTGCTGTTCTTCGGCGTGGCCTTCCTGTTGAAATACGCGGCCGATCATTCCCACCTGCCCATCGAACTGCGCCTGTCCGGCGTGGCACTCGCGGGTGTGGCGCTGCTGGCCCTGGGCTGGCGTTTGCGCGTGGGGCGGCGAGGCTATGCGCTGGCGCTGCAGGGCGCGGGCGTGGGCGTGCTGTACCTGTGCGTGTTCGCGGCGCTGCGGCTGTACCAGCTGTTGCCGGCCAGCGCCGCGTTCGCGCTGCTGGCGGTCATCGGCATCGCCGCGGCGGTGCTGGCGGTGACGCAGGATTCGAAGAGCCTCGCGCTGCTGGGCGCCGCTGGTGGTTTCCTGGCGCCGGTGCTCAGCGGTGGCAAGCAGGGCAATGAGGCGGTGCTGTTCTCCTACTATGCCGTGCTCGACATCGGCATCGTCGCCATCGCCTGGTTCAAGGCCTGGCGTGAACTCAACCTGCTCGCCTTCCTGTTCACCTTCGCCATCGGCGGGCTGTGGGGCGTCACGCGCTACCAGGACGCGAAGTTCGCGTTGGCGGAATTCTTCCTGCTGCTGTTCTTTCTGGTGTTCGTCGCCATCGCGGTGCTGTTCGCGCACCGGCGCGCGCCGGAGCCTGGCCACTACGTCGATGGCACGCTGATTTTCGGCACGCCGCTGGTGGTGATGGGATTGCAAGCCGGCCTGATGAAGGACCTGCCGTTCGGCCGTGCCTACAGCGCGCTCGGGCTGGGTGCTTTCTACCTGGCGCTGGCCTGGCTCCTGCTGCGGCGCGGGCGGCCGCAGTTGCGGCTGCTGGTCGAATCCTGTGTCGCGGTGGGCGTCGCGCTGGCGACGCTCGCGGTGCCGCTGGCGCTGGATGGACACTGGACCGCGGCGACCTGGGCGCTGGAAGGCGCGGCCATCTTCTGGGTGGGCCTGCGCCAGGACCGCGTGCTGGCGCTGGTCAGCGGCGCCGGCCTGCAGCTGGCGGCGGGCATGGCCTATCTGCTGCAAGCCGCGCCGGGCTGGGAACACTGGTACAGCAGCGCTTATCTGGGTGCGCTGCTGCTGGCAGGCGCGGGACTGCTGAGCGCATTCAATGCCAGCAGGCAACCGGCGCTGGCACGGCGCGCTGGCCAGTGGCCGGCCCATCTGCTGCTGGCGTGGGGTGTGTGCTGGTGGTTCGGCGCCCATGGACTGGAGCTGCAGAAATTCCTGCCGCCCGCGTATTTCCTGAGCGCGCCGCTCGCGCTGTTCGTCGTGAGCTGCACGCTGGCCGCAGCCGTGGCGCAGCGGCTGCGCTGGCAGGCGCTGCGCCATGTGTCCCTGTTGTTGTGGCCGGCCATGGCATGGCTGCTGGATCTCGAGTGGCATGACGATGCGAACCTGTTCGCGAACCTGGGGTGGCTGTTCTGGCCGGCGGCGGCGCTGGCCTCGGTGGCGATCCTGCGCTGGCATGAAGCGGCGCTCCCGGCCCGTCTGCTCGATGCGCTGCACGTCTTCGCGCTGTGGCTGTTCGTGGCGCTCGGCAGCCTGCAGCTGCGCTGGTGGCTGACGCAGGCCGTGCCCGAGTCCTCGAGCTGGGCCGAAAGCGCGACTCCCCTGCTGGCCGTGGCGGGACTATTCTGGCTGGCGCGCGCCGCGGCCGCCGCGCGCTGGCCGGTGTCCGCGCATCGTGTTGCGTACCTGGGCGTCGCCGGCGCCGGCCTCGCGCTCGTGGTGTCGCTCTGGTCGTTGCGCTCCGACCTCAAGGCGGAGGGCTCGGCCGCGCCGCTGCCCTATCTGCCGTTGCTCAATCCGCTGGACATCGTGCAGGGACTCGCGCTGCTGGAGCTGCTGCGCTGGCGTCGCGCCCTGCAACGCGCCCTGCCGCAATGGCTGAACGTCGACGTGCGCCGCCGGCTCGACGCCGCGCTGGTGTTGCTGGTGTTCGCGTGGCTCAACGCCGTGCTGCTGCGCACGCTGCACCACTGGAGCGGCGTGCCCTACCGGTTCGACGCGCTCATGGGTTCGACGCTGGCGCAGTCCTCGCTGACGATCTTCTGGTCCGTGCTGGCGCTGTCGACCATGTTGATCGCGCATCGCAAGTCCGCCCGCTTGCCGTGGCTGGGGGGCGCAGCGCTGATGGCGGTGGTGGTGGCGAAGCTGTTCGTGGTGGATCTGGCGCGGGTCGGCACCGTGGAGCGGATCATTTCCTTCCTCGTGGTGGGTGTGCTCATGCTGGTGATCGGTTACTTCTCGCCGTTGCCGCCGGCCAACAAGGCGGCGCAGGCATGAAGCGCCGGAGACTCCTGTCCTGCGCGGCGTTGGCGCTGCTCGGACTCGGCGCCACCACCGAGCCCAGGCGTGCGGAATTCGCGTACTCGATGCGCCTGGATGTCGATGGCCGGCAACCGGCATACCAGTTCGCGTTGCCATTGCACGTGTACCAGAACGCGGATTCGCTGGAGTTGGCCGACCTGCGGGTGCTGAACGGCGCCGGACAGCCCGTGCCGTTTGCCCTGTCCGAGCCTGCGACGCGCGGCGGCAACTCGGTGCAGGCGGATCTGGGCGTGCCGCTGTTTCCGCTCGAAGCCGCCGCGGGCGCCGGCGTCGATTCGGTACGCATCCTGGTGCGGCATGCAGGCGATTCGATCGAGATGGCGGGCGTGGGCGCGGCGCCGGGCCAGCGCGCGGTGGTGGGCTACCTGCTCGACACGCGCGCGCTGAGCACCGCGATCGTGGCGCTGACGCCGGGCTGGGACGAGTCCGAGCCCGACTTTTCCCTCACCGTCGAGGCCGACGCCAGCGATGATCTGCAGCACTGGCGGCCGGTGGCCGCCGCGACGCTGGCGCACCTGCATTTCAATTCGCAGCGCTTCGTGCAGCAGCGCATCGATCTGCCGCCGACTTTGAGCCGCTACTGGCGCCTGTCGTGGCCGGCCGGGCAGCAGGGCCCGAAACTGACCACCGTGGCTGTGACGCCCGCGCCGTCGCAGGCCGAAGCGGCGCGCAGCGACCTGCTGGTGCGCGCGCAGGCCGACGCGCATGCGCCCGGCCATTTCACGGTGGACCTGGGTGCGCACCTGCCCGTGGATCGGGTCAACCTGAAGCTGCCCGAACTCAACACCGCGCTGGGCGCCACGCTGTACTCACGCGCGGATCCCAATGGGGCCTGGACGCGCGTGGCAGCGTTCAATCCCTATCGATTGCGGGCCGCGGACGGCAGCGAGCTCGTGAACAACGCGGTCGCGATCGCGCGCGACACGGATCGATACTGGCGCATCGAAGTGCCGGCCGGCGCCTCGTTCGGCGCGGCGGCGCCCGAACTCGAAGTGCAGTGGGTGCCGCACACGCTGAGTTTCCTGCCGCGCGGCGCCGCGCCGTTTGAACTGGTGTACGGCCGGCCCGACACACCGGCGGTGGCGCAATCGGCCGCAACGATGCTCGCGGGACTCGCAGTGAACGGCGTGTTGCCCAGGTTGCGTGCCGCGGGGCTCGAAGCGCCGCAGGCGGTGGCGGGACCGCGCGCGCTCGCGGTATCGACATCGCGCGGATGGAGGAAGGAAGTGCTGTGGGGCGTGCTGGCGCTGGGCGCCGTGGTGCTGCTCGCCATGGCCTGGCAGCTGCTGCGCGAACTCGGTGGCTCCGACGTCGGCGGCGGGGACGGCGGCGAAGCGCCCGGCGATGGCCGCGGCGGGCAGCGCTAGTGCAGCGTCGTCCTGTCTGGGTCGTGCTGCTCATCGTGCTGGTCACGGTGGCTGTGCGGCACTGGCCGTCGCCATCGCCATCGCCATCGACCACGCCCAGCACGCCCAGCACGCCCGGCACGTCCAGCACGGGGCGCGCAGCGCCCGCGGATTCTCCCGGCGACGTCGACGCAGCGTTCGCCGCCCACGCGCGCAACCAGCCCGTCACCGCTGTGGGCGTCGTGCAGCGCGTGCTCCCGGACGACACGCAGGGCCTGCGGCACCAGCGTTTCATCCTGCGCGTACCCTCCGGGCTGACCGTGATGGTGGCGCACGACATCGACCAGGCGCCGCGTGTGCCGGACCTCGAGGCGGGCGCGGCGCTGACCGCGCAGGGTGAGTACCTGTGGAATCCGCAGGGCGGCATCGTGCACTGGACGCACCACGACCGCAGCGGACGCCATGCGCCGGGCTGGATCGACTACCGGGGCCAGCGCTACCAGTAACGGCACGCTACACTGCACACTTCCGGACGCAGCGAGAGATGAAGGTCATGGTCAAAGGCCGCATGGAAGCGTTCAGTGACGGCGTGATCGCCATCCTGATCACCATCATGGTGCTGGAGCTGCGGCCGCCCGACGGCACGACGCTGGCTTCGCTCGGGCCGATCGCGCCCACGCTGGGCTGCTACGTGCTCAGCTTCGTGTTCATCGCCATCTACTGGAACAACCACCATCACCTGCTGCAGGCCGTGAAGCAGGTCACCGGCCCCATCCTGTGGGCCAACATGCACCTGCTGTTCTGGCTGTCGCTGGTGCCGTTCGTCACCGACTGGATGGGCGAGCACTTCGCTTCCGGGCCGGTGGCCGCGTATGGCGTGGTGCTGCTGTGCGCCGGTACCGCGTACTACATCCTGGCGCGACTGCTGATCGCGACCCAACCCGATTCCGCGCTGGCCAGGGCGGTGGGCAGCGATGTCAAAGGCCAGATCTCGGTGGTGATCTACGCGGTCGCCATCGTCGCGGCGTTTTACGAACCGTGGGTGTCGTGCGCGCTGTACGTGTGCGTCGCGATCCTGTGGCTGGTGCCCGATCGGCGCATCGAGCGCGAATTGACGCATCACTAGGCGGCAAACCGCCCGCGCGCCTGCGCCGCTCACTGCTTGCCGAAGGTGTACACCAGGTCCGCGCTGCGCGCGGTGCCGGCCTCGGTCTTGATGGTCCAGTGGTCGCTGATGGTGTAGCGCATCTTGATGGTGTTGATGGCCTCCGCCAGCGAGATGCCGTAGCTCACGTACAGGCGCGGTGACAGATAGCGGCCCAGCACCAGCGAGGTTTCGTTGTTCAGGTCGGACTCGACGCTGACGTCCTCGATGCCCACCTTGCTGCCGAACTGCTGCGCGACGATGGCGCCACCCTGCAGCAGCGCATTGGAGCGCGCCGAGTTCGAGCTGCCGGGCGTGTCCTGCGTGCTCTGCACGCTTTCGAGCGAACCGCCGGCCAGCAGCAGCGACACGATCTGGCTCTGCGTGATGGGCGGATCGGAGAAGAACGTCATGCGCGTGTCGCGCAGCGTGCCGCGCACGTTCACGCCGGCGGTGACGTCGGGGAATTTCTTGGTGGCGCGGATGTCGACGCCCGGATCGCTGAGCAGGCCGTTGTTGAACAGCAGGCGCCCGCGCTCGATGTCGAGCTTGCGGCCGTAGGCGGCGAAGGTGCCTTCCTCGATGTTGAGCTCGCCGTTGCCGCGGCTGATGCCGCTCTCGTCCGTGACGACGTTGAGACTGCCGCTCAACCGTCCCGACAGGCCGCTGGTGCTGAGCGTCACGCGATCGCCGAGTTTCAGCGTCACGTTGCTGAACACCTGGAAGCGCTGGTCCGAAGGCGTCTGTGCCTCACCGACGATGACTTCATCGCTGCTGGGGAGCACGGCGTTGGCCAGTTCCTCGGGTTCCTCGAGCCGCGCGTACGGCAGCGTCACTTCACCCGTCACATCGATGCGGCGGCCGTCGAGTTTCAGCAGCACGTCGGGCGAGGCCTGGATGCGCGCTTCCGGGATGTTGGCCACGCGCAGGTCGGTGCCTTTGAGGTGCAGCGAGCCGTACGGCAGGCCTTCCTTCCAGGTCACATCGCCATCGATGGCGGCGGTGCCATCCGTGCCGGCATTGGCTGAACCCTTGAGCTGCAGCCGGTTGCCATCGAGGCGCGCCATGAAGTTCACCGCGCGCAGCGCGAGGTTGATCTCGTAGATGTCGAACTCGCCGTCGGCCAGCGACAGCTCGCCGTTCAATTGCGGCGCGGCCACCGTGCCGCCCACCGTCAGGTCGCCCGTCACGCGGCCCGCGGCGCGGTCGATCTCCGACACGTACGATTCGAGGTAGCCGAGTGAATTGCTGCTGAGCTTGAGCGAACCCTGCACCGGCCAGTCGCGCCAGTCGTCGCCGGCGCTCCTGGCGCTGGCGTTGGCCTCGATGCTGCCGGCTTCGCCGGCGTCGAGCTTCGCCACCGCGGTCCACAGGTCCGGTCCGAGGTTGGCCTGCACGCGGCCGGTGCCGAGATTGAAGGTTTCCACCTTCTTGCTGGGCAGGTGGTGATTGATGGCGGCGTCGGTGAGATCGGCCAGCAGCGTGCCATTCCAGGGACTGGTGCCGCGCGCACTGGCCTCGGCGCTGACGTTGAGCTTGCCGCTGAACACGGAATCGGCGCTCAGGCCCGCGGTGAGCGTCTGCATCGGCATGTTCTGCGCGTTGAATTTCACCTGGCGCTGTTCGGCCGAGATCAGCGCGCTGCCGCAGATGCGCGCCGCGGTGTCCTTGACGCACAGATCGGTGAGCGAGAAACGATCCGGCGAGACGCTCAGCTGCGCCGGCGCCTCCAGCGCGTAATGCAGGTCCGCGGTGTCGGTGGCGAGCAGGTCGCTCAATGCGACTTTCCATTCGCCGTCGTGGAGCTGCCCCGTGCCGCCGGCCTTGATCTGGATCTGCGGCGTGACGGCCTTGAGCTCCACCTGGTGCGAATCCACCGTGCCCTGCGTGAGGATCTCCAGCGTGTCGAGCGTGCGGTTGGCGAGCTTGAAGCCCGTGAGCTTGAGGTCGACGTCGGCGCGGCCCGAGCCCTGGGTGTCCAGGTTGACCTGCGCCTGGATGCCGGCCAGGGTGGTGGTGTCCCATTTCAGGTTGCTGCCGGTGGCGGTGGCCTGCAGCACCGGTTTCCTCAAATCGCCGTGGAAACTGCCGCGCGCACTGAGGTGGCCCTGCGCGCCCTGGTGCAGCAGGCCGAGATCGTCGGCGTCGAGCAGGAACTGCAGGTTGGTGTCGGCGCCGACGCGGCCGTCGGCCTCGATGCGCGTGCCGCCGAGCTGCACGCGGACATTGCGGAACTGCCAGCTGTCCTGCTCGTGGCTGAAGGATGCGTGGCCGCTGGCCTTCTGGCCACGCACCGTGCCGCTGATGCCGTTGAGCGCGACGTCGAGCGGGCTGGTCGCGGCAAAGCCGCTGGCGCTGGAGGCCAGCGTGAAGCCGATGCGGCCGCTGATGCCGGGCCGCAGCTGCCCCAGGTCGAGATCCTGCGCGTGCCCGCTGAGCTGCCACCGTTGGCCGGGGCTCCACTCGACGGCGCCTTTGAGATGCGCCGTGCCGCCGAGCCCGCTCCAGTCGGCGCCCGTGACTTCGAGATGGTCGTGGTACAGCTTCGCCTGCGCGTTGGTGTTCATGGCGGGCCAGTCCATGATTTCGAAGCTGCCGTCGCTCTCGACGTCATACGGCCACGCGCCGTGCAGGTGGTAGTTGGCGGCCACGTCGTGCAGCGGCGCGTCGCGATCGGTGAGCGGCCAGCGCAGGTGCGTGACATCGCCTTTCAGATCGAGCACCGGGCCGCCGCTGTGCACGCCAATCGTGCCCGCGCCGGTCAGCACCGCGCCCGAGGCTGCGTGCGCGATGCGGATGCGATGCGCGCTGAGCACGTTCTGGCCGTAGTCGCCGGCGAACTCCACCGCCATCGGGCCGGCCTTGAGCCCTTTGGCGGTGAGGCTGCCGTTGGCGCGGAACTCCGAGCGGTCGCCGTCGAGCTTCAGCATGCCGCTGATCTGGCCAAGCGCCGCGCTGCCGCCCCAGGCGGTGAGGTCGAAGCTGCCGACATCCGCGTCGGCGTTCCAGTGCCAGCCATTGTCGGTGAGCTGCAGCGCGCTGCCCTTGAAATGCGTGATGAACGGCTGGCGGAAATCGCCCTCGGCGTCGAGCTTGCTGAGATCGCCCTTGAACTGCGCTTCCAGCAGCCACGCCGGCTGCGTGGGCCGGGACGGGAGCGCGAAGCGCACCGTGCCGTTCAGGCCGGTGGCGGCGGTGGAGCGGATCGTGCCCTGCGCGTTGATGAGCGCGCCGTCGTAGGTCAACGCGCTGCTGTACACGCGGATGTCGCGCGAGTGCACCACGCCCGCGGCGAGGATCCGGGTCGCCTCGGCGCGCCAGCCATTGGGTGCGATCAGCGTCCAGCTGTCGCAACTGGCCTTGAGGGCGTCGATGCTGAGGAACGCCGGCAGGTAGCGGGTCAGCGGCGGACCGGGACTGACGTAGTGATGCACTTCGATCACCAGGCGCGCGGCGTGCGCTTCCGGGACGCGGATGGTCTGCCACGCCAGCGGCAGGATCGACAGCACGCCGTGCGCATCGTCGATCTCGATGTGCACGCGCGGGTGATCGATGGTGAGCTGGCGCACCGTGAAGCCGCCGCGCAGCGTGCCTTTCACGTCCACGATGCTGATGGAGGTCTTGCCGATTTGCCGGCTCAGCTGCCGGCACACCCACTGCAGGCCACCCTCGGTGTCCGTCAGGTAGTAGAGCGCGGCGCCCACGGCCAGCAGCAACAGCACCAGGGAGATCCAGGAGCTGTGCAGCAGGCGCCAGAGAGCGGTCTTGAGTTTCATGCCGTGGACTTCACAGCTTGGGTGAAATGTTCAGGTGCAGCCGGGGCCCAGGCAGCGAGCTGTACCCCGGTGCCCTGAGCGCCTGCGCGATGTCGAGGCCCACGGTCAGCACCGGTAGCCGGAAGCGCACGCCCACGCCCACCGACCACGCCAGCGGATCGCCGAAGTGATTGAAGGCGTTGCCCACGTCGGTGAACACCGCCACGCCGAGGTTGCGCGGCAGGTCGCGCTCCACTTCAAAGGTGCTGGTGAACAGGTCGCGGCCGCCGACACGCTCTTCGGTGCCGGTGCTGCTGAGCGTGACCGGCGACAGATCGTCGTAACCGAAGCCGCGCACGCTGCGGTCGCCGCCGGCGAAGAAGCGGTAGGTGCCGGGCAGGTCCTCCACCGAATCCACCAGGCCCGCGCCGATCTCGCCGCGCAGCAGCAGGTGCCAGTCCATCGACAGGTCGAACACGCGTTCGGCCTGCACGTCCAACCGCAGGAACGGCGCATGCGCGCCGAGCTGCACGTTGGAACCGAGCAGCTCCACCTGCAAGGTGCGCGTGAACAGGTCTTCGCCGAGGTAGCCTTCGGGCACCGCGGCGTACACGATGCCGGGCACCGCGAGGTTCAGCACCTGGCGGCCGTTCACGGTGTCGGTGGTGATGTCGTGCGCCATGGTGAGCGAGAGCACGCGCTGCCAGCGGCCCAGCACCTGCGTCACGCTGGGCGTGGCCGAGAGCTCCGAAGTCTGCACCGTGTCGCTGACCTTGGTCTGTTCCGCCACGCCGTACAGCGACATCTTTTCCAGCGCCGGGTCGCCGAACGGCACGTCGTAGCGCGCGGTCAGCTCCTGTGTGATCGCCGACGCCTGCAGCTGCACGCGCAGCCGGTGGCCGCGGTCGTTGATGCGCCGGTCGGTCCAGTTGATGGTGGCGCGCGGCCCGGTGTCGGTGCCGTAGCCGCCGCCGATCGAGAAGCTGTTGCGGGTGCTGCCGGCCTTGATGCTGATGGGCACCGTGAGCGTCTCCCGGTCGCGTTCGCCCGCCACCACTTCGACGTTGGAGAAGTACTGGCTGTCGTCGAGCGCGAACTGCGTGCGCAGCACCTTGACGGCGTCGTACGGATCGCCCTCGTTGTAGCGCAGGAAGCGCTTCACGAGATCGGGGCGGATGGTGTCCTGCTCGATGGTGGTGACGCCGAAGTGATAGCGCTGGCCGGTCTCGATGGCAAGTTCGATGGTGGCCTCGTGCGTGCCGAGATCCACCAGCAGTTCATTGCGCAACATGCGTGCGTCGAGATAGCCGTTGCTCGCGGCGGCACGTTGCAGCTGCCCCTTGAGACGATCATAGCTGCCGTGGTTCAACTGGTCGCCGGCGGCGATGCCGGGGTTGCCCTTGAGCGCGGTGAACACCGGGTCGGTGGCGCCCGGTCCCGACACATCGATGTCCACTTTCGTGACGTGCACCGCCACGCCCGGTTCGATCCGGATGTCGACCCGCCAGTTGCGGCCGGCATTGAGTTCCTTGAGCTGCGCCTGCACCGTCGGATCGTAATAGCCGAACGGCCGCAGCGCGGCGCGCACTTCGCTGTCGACGCGCTCGTACAGGCGCTGCACCGCGTCGGCCTCCAGGCGGTCACGGTCCTTGTAACGCTCGAGGCTCAGCCGCGCCGATACGTTGCGCTTGAGATCGCCTTCCACGCCGCTGATCTCGATGCGGATCGAGGCCTGCGCCGCCACCGCCCACAGGCAGGAGAGCAGCAGCAGCGCGAGGGCAGGGGCACGACGCATTACGGCTATGACAGGGTGCGACCGGTGGCGTTCGCGTACCACGCCTCGATCAGGTGCCGCGCGATGGTGTGGGGCGGAGGCAGCATGCCCGGCGGCGCGGCGGCCAGCTCTTCGGCATGGAACCAGCGCGCGTCCTCGAGCTCGCCGTCCAGCACGATGGGCACATCGCGCCGGCCGCGGGCATGGAAGCCCAGCATCAGCGAGGAGGGGAAGGGCCAGGCCTGCGACGCGAAATAGCTCACCTCGCTGGCGCCGACGGCGGTCTCCTCCTGCACCTCGCGGACCACGGCGTCCTCGAGGGTCTCGCCCGCCTCGACGAAGCCGGCCAGCGCCGAGTACCGGCCCACCGGCCAGCTGGCCTGCCGGCCCAGCAGCACCTGCTCGCCATCGCTCACCAGCACGATGATGGCCGGATCGATGCGCGGGAAGAAATCGGCGCCGCAGCCGGGATCGCGGCACCGGAGCACGTGGCCCGCGCTCTGCGGCGCCGTGGCCGAACCGCACACGCCGCAATGCCGGTGACGGCCACGCCACACGATCAGGCCGCGCGCGTAGGCCAGCAGGCCGATGTCGTCGGCCGACAGCAGCGGCAGCAGCGGGCGCAGTTCCTCGAACACCGTGCCGGGCGGAATGTCGCGGTCGGACAGGTCGTCGATGAGCACGCAGCGCCGTCCTGCGTGCCAGCCCAGCAGCGTGAGCTGCGCGGCATCGGTGCCCCCCACGATGGGATCGGAGGCGGTGAGGAAGCGGATGCGGGTGTCGGGTTCGCGTTGCACCAGGTGCGTGGTGCCGCGCGCCACCAGGAAGCGCGTGTCGGGGTCCGCGAGCGCCTGGGCGGCCCAGTCGGGATCGCGGCGCCGCTCGGCACGCCGGTCGAGAAATACCGTGGAAAACGGGTTCGGGGACGGGGTGTTCACCCCGGCGATCTTAGCAGTTCGCGCTGCGCTCCCAGCGGCTCCAAATGGCGACGCCAGCGGTCATCCGGCGGCGCCCTCAGGCCGGCCGGCAGCACGCGCAGCGGGGATGGCGCAGCGTGAGCGGATCGGAGATCACCACCGCGCCGCAGTCGGTGCAGGAACGCAGCGCGAGTTCGTCGGCGTTGGCGAGCTTGATCACCAGCAGCACGGCGTGCTCGAACGAAATGCCGGGATCGCCCACCAGGAAGCAGTAGTAGTCGTAGGCCTGGCACAGCAGATCGCCGCGGGTCGGCCCGGGCAGCTTGCGCGCGGCGTCGCGCAGCGGTGCGCCCGCGACCGGACTGGGCAGCGCACCCGTCATCATCAGCACGCTGGCCAGGATCGACGCTTCCAGCCTCAGGCCCGAGGTGCGCACGAAGAACCCGACCTGCTGCGGCGACTTGCCGCGGTGGCGGGCCAGCCGGTCCGGCGACTGCTCGCACAGGTAGGAGCGATACAGCTTGCGGATGCGATCGTCGGTCAGGCCGGTCCACAAACGGATGGTGCGCGTGCGCGCTTCGCGCTCGATGAAACGGACCGCGAGGTCGAGGCGCAGGCGGTCACGGCTGTAGCGGTCGTCGGAAATGCGCATGAACGAATCCTTTCGGAGCGATGAAGCGGGGATTAAGAAGTGGTGAAAATATCCCAAATTCGTGGCGGCCCTTCAAGGACACCTTGCGGGCAGTTTGTCGTGGAAAAAGACAGGAATGCCGGCGTGTCCACAGGCGTGCCGCCGCGCCGGCAGGGAGCCGTCGGCAACCGGCCGCGGGCTGCGCGGGTGCGCGAAATACCTTGTGAAATCAACGCTCAACAGCATGCCGTTTGGTAAGCTGCGGCGATGCCCAGAGTCGCGCTGTTGACCGCCCGCCAGTACCGCGAAGTGGACGAGGACCTTGCCCCGCTGGCGGAGGCCCTGCCCGCGGCGGGCCTGGAGGCGCATATCTGCTGCTGGGACGAAGCGCAGGACTGGTCGGCCTTCGACCTGCTGCTGCTGCGCTCGACCTGGGACTACATGTCGCGCCAGGCGGAATTCCTGGCCTGGGCGGAGCGTGCCTCGCGCGCGGCACCGCTGGCCAACCCGCTCGACACCGTGCGCTGGAACATCGACAAGCACTACCTCGGCGCGCTGGCCGGCGCCGGCGTGCCCGTGATTCCCACCGTGTTCCTGGAGCCCGGTGACGACGCGGCGCTGGCGATCGAGCGCTTCCTCGCCGGCAACGACTGCGCCGAATTCGTGTTGAAGCCGGCGGTGGGCGTCGGCTCCATCGATGCGCAGCGGCACGCGCGCGCCGCGCGCGCCACCGCGCTGGCGCATGCCTCGCGCCTGCTCGACGCGGGCCGCAGCGCGCTGCTGCAGCCCTATCTGGCGCGCGTCGACGCCGAAGGCGAATCCGCACTGGTCTTCTTCGGCGGCGAGTTCAGCCATTCCATCCGCAAGGCCGCGCTGCTGCGGGCGGGCAGCGGCGCCGCCGGCTCCACGATCGCACCCGAGACCATCCACGCGCGCACCGCCAGCGCGGATGAACTCGCGGTGGCGCGGCAGGCGCTGGCAGGCATCCCCGCGGGCGTGCCGCTGTACGCGCGCGTCGATCTGCTGCGCGATGCGGCGGGGCAGTCGCGGGTGCTGGAACTGGAGCTGATCGAACCATCGCTGTTCTTCGCGCACGCGGCCGGCGCCGCCGCCCGCTTCGCGAGCTGCATTGCGCGGTTCCTGGGACGTTGCTGAGGCGGCCGCCGGGCCGCGGCAGTCGGCAGCCCGCTTGCAAAGTTCCCTGCGCCAAATTACATTTTGGTTAAAAGTTCCCATTTTTGAGAGTGGCGTCCGTCGTGCCGGCGAACGACATAATCCGGCCGCAACGGGGAGGCTCTGGATGAACGGCAATCAGCTCGATTTACCCCTGGGATTGCCCACGGGCGGCACCGCGTGGGATCCGGCGATCCTCGGCAACGTGTTCGAAATCAACGAGCAGCTGCTGCGCTATCTCGCGCAGCTCGCGCTGGATGAGGGTCGGCGCGAGCACTGGCCGCTGCTGGCGCAGCTCCAGGAACAGTGGCAGGGCCTGGGTGAGGAGGGGCGCCAGCGCCTGGCCAGCTGTCCCTACCTGCTGATCGACGGCGGCTTCGCCGACACGCAGCACTGGCCCGCGCCAACCGCGCCGCAGGTGAGCGATGCGCCAGCGCCGGCGCCGCGCCTGTTCGGCGCCGAGGCCGTGCCGCTGATCCGGCGCATGCTGCTGCTGGCCTGGCACATGGCGCGCGCCAACCGCATCGCCGCGCGCGTGCTGCTCGGGATGAGCGGCGAATGCGCCGACCGGCTCGCGAGCTACAAGCTGCACGAGCTGGAGTTGCTGGCCGAGCTCCGTCCGGACTGGATCAAGCCGCGCTGGAGCGAGCGGCTGTGCGTCTGGCGCCAGCTGCTGCTGGCCGCGCGCACCGAAGAGCCCGCGGAACTGCGTCGCGCGCAACTGCGGGGCGTGCAGCTGCTGGCCTCGCAGCTCCTGCTGCCGGGACAGGAGCGGGCCGCCGCCGTGCCGCGAGCGCGGCGCGCGTAGTCCGCGCGCCTCGCGCCGCGTGCTCTACCAGAGACTGAAGCGCTGCTCCGGCGCGAGGTACATCTTGTCCCCCGGCTTCACGTCGAACGCGTCGTAGAACGCCTGCTGGTTCCGCAGCGGCAACTGCCCGCGCAGCGCCTCGGGGGAATGCGGATCGGTCTTGATCTCCAGGATCTCCTCGTTGGTGCGGATCTTCTCCGCCCAGATATGCGAGAAACCCATGTAGAAGCGCTGCTCGCCGGTCAAGCCGTCGATCACGGGGGCGGGCTTGCCACCCAGCGAAATGAGGTAGGCCTTGTGCGCGACGGCCAGTCCCGAGTTGTCGGCGATGTTCTCGCCCAGCGTCAGCTGGCCGTTGACGTGGAAGCCCTTCACCGGCTCCTGCGCCGAGTACTGCTTCACGAGGATCTGCGTCCTGGCCTTGAATTTCCGGTAATCGTCCCTGGTGAACCAACCCGGTGTGCCGAGCATGTTGCCGTCGCCGTCGAACTGGCTGCCCTCATCGTCGAAGCCGTGGCTGATCTCGTGCCCGATCACGGCGCCGATGCTGCCGTAGTTGACCGCGTCGTCCGCCGCCGGGTTGAACAGCGGCGGCTGCAGCACCGCGGCCGGGAACACGATCTCGTTCATCTGCGGATCGTAGTAGGCGTTGACGGTCTGTGGCGTCATCTGCCACTCGGTGCGATCGATGGGCTTGCCGAGCTTGTTCACTTCGCGATTGCTCTCGAAGGTGTTGGCCGCGAGCACGTTGCCCACCAGGTCCTGCGGGCGGATCTGCAGCGGGCCGTAGTCGCGCCACCTGGTGGGGTAACCGATCTTGGGCGTGAGCTTGGCCAGCTTGGCCTGCGCCTTCTGCTTCGTCTCCGGGCTCATCCAGTCGAGCGTGTCGATGTCCTGGCGGTACGCATCCAGCAGGTTCTTCACCAGCTGGTCCATGCGGGTCTTGGACTCGGGCGGGAAGTATTTCGCCACGTAGATCCGGCCCAGCGCTTCGCCCATCGAGGCGCTGACCAGGCCGACGCCGCGTTTCCAGCGGGCCTTGTTTTCCGGCACCCCGCTCAGTGCCGTGCCGTAGAACGCGAAATTCTCGTCGACGAAGGCCTTCGACAGGAAGGGTGCGAGGCTGCTGAGCACGTGCCAGCGGAAGTAGCTCTTCCACACCGGCAGGGGCGTGCTGGCCAGCAGCGCGGCAAAGCCCTTCAGGTAGCCCGGCTGCGCCACGACCACGTAATCCGTGGCGCCCGCGACGCGGGTCTGCTTCAGGTAGCCGTCCCAGTCGAAGCCCGGAGCGAGCTTCGCGAGCTGCGCGAAATCCAGTTTGTTGTAGGTCTTGACCGGATCGCGGTTGGCGACCTTGGTCCACTGCACCCTGGCGAGCGCGGTCTCGAGCGCCAGGATCTGCCGCGCTTCGCCCGCCGGGTCGGCATCGCCGGCCAGCGTGAGCATCTTCTGGATGTGCTTCAGGTACTGCCCGCGCACTTGCCTGAGCTTGGGATCATCCTGCAGGTAGTAGTCGCGATCGGGCATGCCAAGGCCGCTCTGCCCGATGACGAACGCGTACCGGGTCGCATCCCTGGCATCCTGGCTCACCTGCGGCGCGAACGGCGCCGTGACGTCGACCCAGTTGTAGTGCGCCACCAGCGCCGCGATGCCCTGCTTGTCCTTGAGCGCATCGATGGCCGCGAACTCCTCGGCCAGCGGCCGGATGCCGAGTTTCTCCACCGCGGCCTCGTCCATGAAGCTCGTGTACAGGTCGGCGATCTTCTGCTGGTCCGGCTGCGAGGGATCGGCGCTCTTCTGCAGGCCCTCGATGATGGCGCGCGACTGCTCGAGCGCATCGTCGACCAGCTTGTCCCACGGATCGTAGCTGACCTTGTCGGCCGGGATCTGGAACGTGGCCAGCCACTTGCCGTTCACGTACTGGTAGAAATCGTCCTGCGGCCGCACGCTGTCGTCGATGTTCTGCAGTTCGATGCCCGAACCCAGCACGGTGGGCGGGGCGGGCGCGGCCGCGCTGGCCGCGGGCGGCTGGGTGGCGGCGTTCTGGCTGCCGCAAGCAGCCAGAAGGGTGGCGGCCAGCGGCAGCAGGATGGGCAATGACAGGCGCGGCATGAACTTCCCCTGTTTCAGGCGCGTCCGCGGGCGCGGGCGCCGACAATTATTTAATCTTCCCACAAAGTTGTTACCGGCGTCGGTTCCGTCGAGAATACGTGCCCCCCGCCACCGCAGGCCGCTTGCCACCTTGGACGTTCCAAAAGCCCTGGCCATCCATGGCCTCGTGAAGACCTACGACAACGGAGTGCAGGCGCTCAAGGGCGTCGACCTGGAAGTGGAGCAGGGCGATTTCTTCGCGCTGCTGGGCCCCAACGGCGCCGGGAAAACCACGCTGATCGGCATCATGACTTCGCTGGTAAACAAGACCGCCGGCACCGCCGCGGTGTTCGGCTACGACCTCGACCGGCAGCTCGAGCTCGCCAAGTCCTGCATCGGGGTCGTGCCGCAGGAGCTGAATTTCAACCAGTTCGAATCGCCGCTCACCATCGTGATCAACCAGGCCGGCTTCTATGGCATCCCGCGCTCCGTGGCGCGCAGCCGCGCCGAGACCTATCTCAGGCAGCTGCAGCTCTGGGACAAGCGCAACAACACGGCGCGCTCGCTGTCGGGCGGCATGAAGCGCCGGCTCATGATCGCGCGCGCGCTCATGCACCAGCCGCGGCTGCTGATCCTCGATGAGCCCACCGCCGGCGTGGACATCGAGATCCGCCGTTCGATGTGGGAATTCCTGCGCGGCATCAACGCCAGCGGCACCACCATCATCCTCACCACGCACTACCTCGAGGAAGCCGAGAGCCTGTGCCGCAACATCGCCATCATCGACAAGGGCCGCATCGTCGAGCGCGATGGCATGAACAACCTGCTGCGCCGGTTGCAGACCGAAACCTTCGTGCTCAACCTGCGCGGCTCGCTGGCGCAGGCGCCGGTGGTCGAAGGCTTCGCGCTCACGCGCACCGACGACCACACGCTGGAGGCCGAGCTCAACAAGGACCAGAGCCTGAACGACCTGTTCGCGGGCCTGACGCAGCAGGGCATCGAAGTGCTGTCGATGCGCAACAAGGTCAATCGGCTCGAGGAAATCTTCATGCGGCTGGTCGAGAACAAGGTGTCCAATGGCTGACGACACGCGCGCCCGGATCCGCGCCGCGCGCTGGATCGGTTTCCGTACCATCGTGTACCGCGAGTACAGCCGCATCATCCGCATCTGGGGACAGACGCTGGTGCCCTCGGCCGTGACGGCCACGCTGTACTTCGTGATCTTCGGCAGCCTGATCGGCAAGCGCGTCGGGCAGATGGGCGATGCCGCCCACAGTTTCCCGTACATGCAGTACATCGCGCCGGGCCTGATCATGATGAGCGTGATCACCAACAGCTACGGCAATGTGGTGTCCTCGTTCTTCGGCGCCAAGTTCGGCAAGCATGTCGAGGAGCTGCTGGTGTCGCCGCTGCCCAACTGGATCATCGTCACCGGGTACGTGGCGGGCGGCGTGGTGCGCGGCATGATGGTGGGCGGGGTGGTCACGGTGGTGTCGCTGGTCTTCGCGCGGCTGCCGGTGGCGCACCTGGGGTTGATCCTCGCGGCGGTGCTGCTCACCTCGATCGTGTTCTCGCTGGGCGGTTTCATCAACGCCGTGTTCGCGAAGAACTTCGACCAGGTGAATTTCATCCCGGTGTTCATCCTCACGCCGCTGACCTATTTCGGCGGCGTGTTCTATTCGGTGTCGATGCTGCCCGACTGGGCGCGCGTCGCCTCGCACGCCAATCCCATCCTGCACATGGTCAACGCGTTCCGCTTCGGCTTCCTCGGCACCAGCGATGTGAGCGTGCCGCAGGCTTTCGTGATCATGGTCGGGCTCGCGGTGGCGTTGTTCGCGCTGGCGCTCACGCTGCTGAACCGCGGCACCGGCATCCGCGAATAGGCGTCGCGTCGCGCCAAGCGGTATCCTTGCAGGCGTGAGCGCTCTCCAACACCTGCGTCATCTGGCGGCCCGCCGCGCATGGCCGCTGCTGCTCGCCGCTGCCGTGACCGTGGCCACCGCGGCCACCGCTCCGACTCCCACGCCCGATATCGGCCTCGACGCCGACGACGTGCGCCATCACCTGGGGCACGTCATCGACTGGTATCACCGCTTGTCCGGCCTCGCGCCGAGTCCCGCGCTGACGGACGACGTGGTGACGCGCCAGCGGCTGCGCCAGGCCATGCTGGAGGAAGTGCGCACGGCGTTTCGCTTCGGCCGGGCCGCGGCGCCGCTGGTCAAGGAACCCAAGCCCGACGCGGAGGCGGCGTCGGTGGCGAGCCAGGGTGAGCCCGAGACGGACAGCGCCGCCCAGAGCGCGGCGCCGGCGGCAGCCGAGGACATCACTGCGACGGACTCCGCGCGTTACGTGCGCATGAGCGCGAGCATGGCGGCGCGCGCGCAGGCTCTGCAGGCGCAGATCGCGACGCTCGACGCCGGATTGCGCGGCGCGCCGCCGGCACGGCGCGCGGTGCTGGCGGCGCAGCGCGCGCAGCTCGCCGCCGCGCTGACGCTGACGCAGGAAGTGCAGCAGACGGTGAGCGGCCTGCAGCAGTTCGCGGCCAGCTCGAACAGCAAGGCCAGTGGCGAGCAGGGACTGCTGGCCGACATCAGCGACATGGAGCGCACCGTGCCGGAATCGCGCCTGTCGGCCGCGGGCACGGCGCGCACTTCCACCGCCGCCGCCGACAGCGCACCGCAGGCGCCTGCCGCCGCCGCCAGCACCGCGGCGGCCGCCGCGACGGCGTCGGTCGCCGCCACCGCTGCCGACGCCGCGCCGCAAAGCGAATACGGCGGCCTGGTGGCCATGGCCCAGGAATGGTGGTCGTTGCGCGACACGCTGGCGCTGCATGACCACTACATCCGGGCCACCGCGGCCCTCTCCGACGCGCTCGACACGCTGAGCGGAAAACTCACGGCGCAGGTCCGCGACCTGCTGCGCCAGGTGCCCGCCGCGGCGACCTCCACCGATACGAGGCAGCTCGCGAACGCCAAGAGCGCGCTCGACACCGCCACCGCGCGCTTCCGCGACCTCTCGACACTGCTGGTGCCGCTGGGCCAGGAAAGCATCACGCTGGATTCCGCCAGCAGCATCCTGTGGCAACGGCGCGGCGGCCTGCAGCAGCGCAGCGACTCGCTGTTCAAGGCCATGGTGGTGCGCGTCGCGGTGCTGGCGGCCTCGATCCTGCTGATCTTCCTGCTGTCGTCGCTGTGGCGCCGCGCGACGTTCCGCTACCTGCACGATTCGCGCCGCCGCCAGCAGTTCCTGACCCTGCGGCGCATCGTCACCGCGCTGGCGCTGCTGCTGGTGGTGGTGTTCTCGTTCCTGTCGGAGATCGGTTCGCTCGCCACCTACATCGGCTTCGTCACCGCGGGCATCGCGGTGGCGCTGCAGAACGTGATCCTGGCGGTGGTGGCGTACTTCTTCCTGATCGGGCGCTACGGCGTGCGCGTCGGCGATCGCATCACGCTGGCCGGCGTCACGGGCCGCGTGGCCGAGATCGGCCTGATCCGCCTCTATCTGACCGAACTCGGCGGCACGGAGCTGCATCCCACCGGACGCCTCATCGTGTTGTCGAACGCCGTGATTTTCCAGCCGTCAGCACTGTTCAAGCAGATGCCGGGCATCGACTACACCTGGCACACCCTGAGCCTCACGCTGGAGCCGTCGGTGGATCCGCAGCAGGCGCAGCAGCGGCTGCAGCAGGCGGCGAGCGCCGTGTACGAGCAGTATCGCGCGGCGATCGAGCACTCGCTGCGGGACGCGCACCATCGCGTCGACTTCGAATCCGCGACGCCGGAGCCCGAAGTCACGGCGCGCTTCTCCGGGCAGGGACTGGAGATGTCGGCGCGCTACCCGGTGATGCCCGAGGACAGCGCCCGCATCGACCAGCAGATGAGCCGCGCGCTGTACGATGAGCTGGAGCGCGATCCCAAGCTGCCGGTGGCGCAGACCAAGCCGGCGGCGTAGGGCGCCGGCGCGATCAGCGCGTCGTCACTTCTGCGTCCAGGCGCCGCCCGAAGTCTGGTAGTACCAGCCGGGCTTCGCGCCGCGTTCGATCCAGCGCCGTGCGAACGTCTTGCGGATCTGCGCTTCCCATTCCGGGTGGCCGTTGCCCCGGGCGATCGCGGCGTACAGCGTGGTCCGGTCCTGGTTGTCGGCGGCCACCAGCTGCTTCACCTGCGCGCGCTCGGCGAGCGGGATGGCGTTCGCATCGCGTACTTCCACCATCCCGTCGGCGGTCAGGCCCACCACGCCGGCATCGAAGTACTTGTTGAGCTGCGCGAAGCGCTGCGTCATCGAGGCGGTGACCGCGCGCACCTCTGGCGTGGACACGTCGAGGTTGGCGTCCTGTGCCTGCGCCGCCGGCACCACGGCCGCGAGCACGCGGCCCAGCGCCGCCACCAGCCATGGTGCACGCGCCGCGCCGTTCTGTCCCACGGGCGGCTCCTGCTTGGGCGTCGCGGGAACGGGCGTCGCGGCGGCGCCACCGGTCACCGAATCGATGATCTTGTCGGCGGCCTGCTCGGCGGCCGCAGCCGGGAAATAGACGTTGATCGTGACGCAGGCCGCGATGGCCAGGCAGCACAGCAACGCGAGCTTGAGCGGAATCAGTCGGCGCATGGTGATCTCCCTGGAACCCCGGTCATTGTACGACGATGTTGCCACTGCCGAGCGCGGCGTCGATCTGCGACAGCAGCTGGCTCCAGCCCACGCGGCCCGCGTTGCCGATGATGTCGATGCGCGGCAGGCCGCCGCCCTTGACGATGTAGAAGCCGCCGCCGGGGCGCGCGATGCCGCTCATGAGGCACACATCGTCGCGCAGCTGGCAGCGCAGGCCGATCTGCGAATAGCCGAACTCGTCGAAGAACTTCAGGAAGCCCGACTGCAGCGCCGCGGCCACCCCGCCGCCCCCGCCGCCGATGTCGGAAATGCTGGTCACGGCGCGCTGGCTGATGCGGTGTTTCGCCGCGTCACCGGGCGTGGTGTAGAGGTGCGCGTCGAACGCCACCGGCGACCAGTTGAACAGCTCCAGGCCGTCGATGTCGGCGTCGAGATGACCGGTGATGCTGCCGATGGGAAACGTGCGCGTGATCTGCTCCAGATCGAGATTGCGCGCGGTGAAATTGGCGCTCAGCTTCGGCCACGCGCCCAGCGGATCCTGCAGCACCAGCTGGTTGGCGATCACCGTGCCGCCGAACACGCTGGCTTTGATGTCGCCCGCCACGCTCAGGATGTGGTTGCGATACGCCAGGCCCGGGATCTCGCCCGCCAGGCTGCCCTGCATCTGTGGCCAGCCGAAGGCGCGGCTGAGCTGCGGCATGCCGATGGGCTCGATGCGCGCCGCGAAGTCGAGCTGCGGGTCGCCGCTGCCCAGACCGCGGGCTTCGAAGCGCTCGATCGCGAGCGCCCCATCGAACACCGGGATGCGCGCCGCGCGGGTGAGCGCGAGCCGATCGCCGCTGGCCACCAGCTCCAGCGCGGCGCGGCCGCTGCGGAGGCCGTACGCGAGCAGCGAGTCCCAGCTGAGCTGCGAGGGCACCGCCTCCGAGGCCGCCGCGCGCCAGTGCAGCGCGCCCGACAGGTTGGCGATGCCGAGCTGCCTGGTCGCATCGCTGAAGCCCAGCGCGGCGAGCTGCAGATCCGCGCGGGTCGGCTGGTTGTGCTCGATGCTGAACTGGCCGGTGGCCGATCCCTGGCTCTGCAGCGAACCGAAATCGGTGCCGGCCAGCGCGAGCTGCAGCAGGCTGGTGTAGGCCGCGGGAAAATCCAGCTCGCGCACCTGCACCTGCGCGTGCTCGACCTGCGGCGTGGCCGCGATCACCAGGCTCGCGGATCCGCTCGCGCCCACCAGCCCGCGCTGCGCATAGTCCAGGTGCCGCAGCTCGATGCGATCGCCGCGCCATTCACCCGACAGCACCAGCGTCAGCGGAGCCGCAGCGAAGTCGGCCAGCACCGGCCCGATCAGCGCCTGGCCCATGCTGCTGGTGAGGTGGACCTCGAACTGCGCGGGCGCGATGCCATCCAATGGGGCGCCGGCAAGCGTCGCGTCCACCACCAGCGCCAGCCGGTCGGTGGCGATATCGCCGACCTCGTTCTGCAACACGACATCCTGCCATCGCAGCTGCGCGCTGGCGCTGAGCAACCGGGTCGCATCGCCCGCTGCCTGCAGTTGGACTCGACCCTGGCCGTCGAGGCTCCACTTCGCCGGCAGCCGGAACCAGGGCTCGACGAACTTGCGCAGCGCCTCGAGCCCCAGGGCCGGCGTGCTCGCCGAGGCGCTCCAGTGCCGCGCGGTGCCGCTCGCCTCGAGGTCGAAAGTGCCGCCGGCGAGCCGCAGCCCCGACAGCTGCGCGTGCACCACGCCGTCGGAGGACTGATAGGAGACATCGCCCGCAAGCTGCTGCGGACCGAGCGGTGTGCCGGTGAAGGCGAGGGCCAGTCGCCGGCAGGCGATCTGCGGTTCGCTGGCCTGCAGCTCGCCGCATTGCAACGCGAACGCGCGTACGCCGCGGCGCAACCAGGTCGATGGGCTGCTGCTTTGCCGCAATGCGGCCGCCCGCACATCGAGCGCGGCGTGCGCGGTGTCGTTCAGCGCCAGCGTGGCGCGCACCTGCGACCCCGTGAGGCCCGCAGGCCCTGTGACAGAATCTGCCTCGATCACCAGCGCATCCAGCGCCCAGCCCGCACGGGCGCACAGGCAGAACAGCAGGCCTGTGACGAGTTTCACGCCGAAGCGATTGGCTGTCATACAGGCGTCATCATAGCCCCCGATCATCACCTCATGAACCGAGCACAGATACTGCTGCAACGTTTTGATCTGGTGGAATATCGGCTCTGCCGATCGCTCAACCAGGCGGTGGCTTCGCGCGCGCTGCGGCGCGTGTTCCAGGTGGCCAGCCGGCTCGGCGACGGTGTCATCTGGTACGCGCTGGTGTTCATCCTGCCGCTGGTCTTCGGCCTGCGCGCCTTGCGCCCGTCGCTGGTCATGATCGCCACCGGCGTCGCCGGACTGCTGCTGTACAAGGCGCTCAAGCACACGCTGCATCGCGAGCGCCCCTACATCCGCCACGCCGGCATCACGCTCGCCATGCCGCCCCTGGATCGCTACAGCTTCCCGTCGGGCCACACGCTGCACGCCGTATCGTTTACCATCCAGGCGGTGACCCTGTTCCCGGTACTGGCCTGGGGCCTGATCCCGCTGGCGATGCTGATCGCAGCCTCGCGCGTGGTGCTGGGCCTGCACTATCCGTCGGACGTTCTGGCCGGCGCCGGGATCGGCGTCGCGCTGGCGGAGGTTGGGTTGGCGTTCAACTGATGCGGGTGCTGCTGGTTTCGGACGTCTATTTCCCGCGCGTCAACGGCGTCTCCACTTCGATCCGCACCTTCCGTGGCGACCTGCTCGCGCAGGGCGTGGAAACCGTGCTGGTGGCGCCCCACTATCCCGGCCAGGCGCCCGACACCGAAGCCGGCGTGGTGCGTTCACCCTCGGGCGGCGTGCCGAAGGATCCCGAGGACCGGCGCTTCCGGCTCGGCGCGCTGCGCGGCACGATGCAGGCGCTGAAGTCGCAGCACTTCGACCTGGTCCACATCCACACGCCGTTCATCGCGCACTACGCGGGCCGGCGCTTCGCGCGCGAGCAGCGACTGCCGCTGATCGCCACCTATCACACCTTCTTCGAGGAGTACCTGCACCACTACGTGCCGATGCTGCCCCGGCGCTGGGGCCGGGCGCTCGCGCGCCACTACACGCGCTCGCAATGCCGGGACGTGGATGCGCTGATCGCGCCCTCCGCGCCCATGCGCGACCTGCTCGCGGGCTACGGCGTCGACACGCGCATCGAAGTGCTGCCGACCGGGCTGCCGGCCGCGTGTTTCACGCGCGGCGATGGCGCACGCTTCCGCGCCGCGCATGGCATTCCCGCCGATCGGCCGCTGCTGCTGTACGTCGGACGCGTGGCGTTCGAGAAGAACATCGACTTCCTGCTGCGCATGTTCGCCGAGCTCAGGCGTTCGCGGCCCGATGCGCTGTTCGTGATCGCGGGCGAAGGCCCGGCGCGCGCGCCGCTGCAGGCGCAGGCCGCGGCGCTGGGCCTGGCCGGGGACACCGTGTTCGTGGGCTATCTCGATCGCCAGCAGGGCCTGCCGGACTGCTATGCGTCGGCCGACGCCTTCGTGTTCGCTTCGCGCACCGAGACCCAGGGCCTGGTGCTGCTGGAAGCCATGGCGCAGGCGCGCGTGGTCGTGTCCACCGCGATGCTGGGCACGGCCTCCATCCTCACGCCCGACTGCGGCGCGCGCATCGTGGACGAGGATGTGCCGCGATTCGCGGCCGCCGTGGCCGAGGTGCTGGCGGATCGGCAACGCGCCCGTGAAATGGGCCTCCGGGCGCGGGCTTACGCGGAAACCTGGTCCAGCGCCCGCATGGCGACGCGCCTGGTCGAGCTCTACGGCGAGGTCGCCGCCCGGCGACAGGCGGGAGCCGCGCCGCTGCGCTAGTATTCCGGACCATTGGATCGGGTCCGGGAGCGTGCATGTCGCCAAAACGCGCGTTGGTAGTCGACGACTCCCGGTCGGCGCGCGCCTTTCTGACGCGGATGCTCGAGCGCCACGACCTCACGGTCGACGCCGCCGCCTCGGCCGAGGAAGCGCTCAGCTACCTGAGCGATCGCCGGCCCGACGTGATCTTCATGGATCATCTCATGCCGGGCATGGACGGGTTCCAGGCGCTGAGCGCCATCAAGAACAATCCGCGCACCGCCACCATCCCGGTGATGATGTACACCTCGCAGGAAGGCGAGCTGTACCTGAGCCAGGCGCGGGCGCTGGGCGCCATCGGCGTGTTGCCGAAGCAGATCCAGCCCACCGATGTGACCCGCGCGCTCGAACAGCTCAAGCTGGTGGGCGTGGACGTGAGCCCGCTGAGCACGGCCGAGCGCAAGGTGCTGCGCGTGCCGGAACCGCCGCCGGCGGTGGAGGCGGGCGACCTGCGGCAATACATCCAGCAGCAGATGGAGTCGCACACCGGGCGCGTGGTCAACGAACTGCGCCAGCTCATGAACGAACACCATGCGCCCGCCGAGGAGCTGCGCGATCCGGCGCCGCTGGCCCGCAAGCCGGCGCGCAATTCCAAACTCACGCTGGCCGCCATGATCGTGGGCGGCTTCCTGCTGGTCACGGTGTTCTACTTCTGGCTGCGCGCCAGCTCCGAGCTGGCCGACCTGCAGCAGCAGCTCACGGTGTCGCAGGCCGATCTCGCCGCCGCGAAGCTCGAACTCGCGCAGCGCGCGCGGGGTCCGGGCGTCGCCGGGGCCACGGCCGCGACCGATGCGAACAGCCTGAGCCTGCCGGTGCCGTTCGGCGAGTTGCCGCTGTCGGGCTCGCGGGTGGAGCGGCTGCAGGCGCTGCTGGGGCGACTGGTGTCGCAGGGCTTCAAGGGCGTGGTGCAGATCCACGCCGTCGCGGGGCGTTACTGCCTGGTCTCCGGCGCCAACGACGCGGTGGCGCTCGCGCCGGATGAAATGCCGGTCGCCAAGTGCGACCAGCTCGGCAATCCGCTCGGCGATCCGTCCGTGGCTTCGCAGCGCGAGTCGGTGGCGTTCGCGAACCTGCTGGCCGCGCAGCGCAAGAGCCTCGGCGAGGCGATCGACATCCAGGTGACCGGCGGCGGCGTCGACGAGAACGCGCACGCGTATCCGGACCAGACGGAAGGCGTCACGGCGGCTGAGTGGAACCGCGTGGCCGCGGCCAACAACCGGGTCGATGTGCGCTGGCGTGCGGCGTCCGCGAAAACGGCGCAGGCGGGCAGCGATCGGTGACCGCGGTCGAGCGTGAGTTCCGGCCAGCGCGCTGGCTCAGCAACCCCCATCTGCAGACCATGCTGCCCAGCACGCAGCCGCTGCTGGGACTGACCCGCCGGCGGGCGCGGACGCTGCTCGGCGGGCACGGCGAACTCTTGCTCGAGTGCGGCGCGGGCGTCCGCCTGCAGGCCTTCCACGTGCCCGCGCCCCGGCCGCGACGCCGGCTCGCCGTGCTGCTGCACGGTTGGGAAGGCCATGTGGAATCGCCCTACGTGCTCTCGCTCGGCGCGCTGCTGCTCGAGCGCGGTTACGACGTGCTGCGCTTCCACCTGCGCGATCACGGCAAGACCCACGCCCTGAACCAGGAGCTGTTCCATTCCTGCCGGCTGCCGGAAGTGGTGGGCGCGGTGCGCGACATCGCGGCGCGCTTCGCGGACTGGCCGCTGTATCTGGCGGGGTTCTCGCTGGGCGGCAATTTCCTGCTGCGCGTGGTGGCCGATCCCGGCGCGCAGGGCCTGCCGATCCGGCGCGTGGTGGCGGTGTCGCCGGTTTTGAGTCCGGTGGCCACGCTCGCTGCGCTGGAAGAGGGACCGGCGATGTATCGCTGGTACTTCGTGCGGCGCTGGTCGAAATCGCTGCGCATCAAGCAGCGCGTCTGGCCCGACATCCACGGCTACGAGGATCTGCTGCGCACCCGCGATCTGCGCCGCATGACGGCCGGGCTGGTCGAGCGCTGCACCGACTTTCCGCACATCGACGATTATCTCAACGGCTACGCCATCACCGGCGGCGTGCTCGACACGCTGCACGCGCCGGCGACGCTGCTGGCGGCCGCCGACGATCCCATCATTCCCGCCGGCGATCTGGTGCAGTTGAGTCGCGGCGCCCCCCTGCAGGTGGTGCTGACGGCGCACGGCGGCCACTGCGGGTTCATCGACCGGCCGGGACGGCCGAGCTTCGCCGACCGGTTCGCGCTGGCGGAATTCGAGCGATCGGGCTAGCCGCGGGGCGGTTGGCCACGGGCGGCGTCCAGCCGTGCGTGGAGTATCTCCTGGAAGCGTGCAAAGCGCTGTTCGAGCCCGGCATGGCGCCGCGCTTCGAACCGCGTGGTGACCAGGGCGGGCCAGTGCGCCGCGACCTCCGGTGCGGCCAGCACGGCCACGCCGCGCGCACTGGCCTCGCGTTCGGCGCGTTCCACCGGCACGCCCAGCAATGTGGCGAGCCGCCGGCACAGCAGATCGGAGCGCGACAGCCCGCCGCTCAGCAGCACGCGATCCATGGCTGCGCCCTTGCGCCGCAGTTCGCCCGCATTGGCCGCGATCAGGAACACCACGCTCTCGACCACGGCCGCGAAGCCTTCCAGCGCGGTGCCTGCGCCGAGCATCTGCGGCGCCACCGCGCCGGTCCACCACGGCGAGCCCAGTCCGCCGACGGTGTTGAGATACACCGGCAACGCGGCATCCTCCGGCAGCCGCTCGAGCTGCGGCCACGATTGCGCCTCATCGAGCTGGTGCTGCGCGCAGTAGGCGCTCACCGCGCTGCCGGCGCCATTGACGGTCCCTTCGAGGGTGTACAGGGTGCGCTCGGCATCGGCGTACAGCACGCTGCCCAGCAGCGGGGCGGGCGAGGCGGGCCTGTGCCGCGTGGGCAGTTGCAGGAACGCGCCCGTGCCGAGGTTGATGTAGAGCGTGCGCTCCGACACCGGACCCAGGCCGAAGGGCACCGCCGATTGATCGCCGCTGAGCGCGCACAGCTCGATGGTGTGGTTCGAGGCGTCCCGGATGTCGGCCAGCGCGCCGAAATCGCCGCGCGTCGCCGAGCACGCGGGCAGCACGTTGCCGGGCACGCCGAACAGTTGCAGCAGCTCGGCCGACCATCCGGCCTTCGCGCTGTCGTACAGCAGCGTGCGCGAGGCATTGGCCGGATCGACCCGCGCCGGCGCGCCGCACAACTGCGCCTGCAGCCACGCCACCAGCGGCCCGGCCTGCAGCGCGTGGGCCCGCGCCGCGTCCCGCACCTGCGGCAGGTGGTCCAGGCACCAGCGCAGCTTGCTCACGCCGTAGTGCGGCGAGAGCGGCAGGCCGGTCAGGACCCGCACCCGCGCGGCGTGCGCGGCAAACGTCTCGAGCCACGCGGCGTTGCGACGGTCCTGCCAGGACAGCGCCGCGCTCAGCGGTGCGCCCGTGCCGCGGTTCCAGCACAGCACGGTGGAGCGTTGCGTGACCAGCCCGGCCTGGCGGACCTCGAGCCCCGGACATTGCGCGAGCGCGGCGCACGCCACGCTGCGCAGCGAGGCGAGCAGTTCCAGCGGATCCTGCTCCACGCGTTCACCGGCGGCGTGTCCCGTGTTCACGGCCACGCTGTGTTCCGCGCGCAGCACGCCGTGCGCGTCGAACACGCAGGCGCGGCTGGCATGGCTGCCCTGGTCCAGCGCCAGTACGCCGGCGCTCATGCGCTCAGGGCTCCAGCCTGAGCTGCAGCGTATCGGCGCGCGCGCTGCGCGGCGGCAGGGAGGGCGCCACCTGCGCCAGCGCGCGCGCGGCCACGGCGCGCCAGGTGGTGAGCTTGCCGCCGTAGATCGAGAGCACGCGCGGCCGCTGCGCGCGTTCGGGCACCAGCAGCGTCTCGCGCGAGCGATGGAAGGCGTGCCCGGGTCCGCCAGGCAGCACCCGCAGGCCGGCGAACAGGCCTTTGAGGTCCGACTGCCCGAGCGGGCGCCAGCGCGGGAAGTAGTGCTTGGCGATGCCGAGCAGGTAGTTGATCTCGCTCGGCGAGGGCACCACGGCGCCCGGGTCGCCGTGGTGCGCGGCCTCGGTGGTGCCGAGCAGCGTGTCGCCGTGCCACGGCATGACGAAGATGGCGCGGCCATCGCGCGGACTCTCGACGTAGTAGATGCCCTGGGTGAGGCTCCCGGGCAGAATCAGGTGCGTGCCGCGCACCAGCTGCAGCTGCGGCACGCCGATGCGCGGCGTGATGAGGCGCGCGACGCGGTCGGCCCAGGGTCCGGCGGCGTTGATCAGCACGCGCGCCTCGCACTGCTGCTCGCGCTGCGAGTCGTCGCGCCAGCGGATCACGGCGCCGGACTCGCCGAGCGTCGCACCCACGAACTCGGCCGGCAGCCGCAGCTGGGCGCCCAGCGACTGCGCCGACTTCACCACCGCCTCGGTGAGCAGCCGGTCGTCGGTCTGCGCATCGTGGTACCAGAACACGCGCTGCAGGCCGCGGGTGTCGAGGCCATCGAGCGTGCGCCACTCGGAGCGCGGCACGGTGCCGAAGCGCGCGGTGGGATCCAAGCCCGCCAGCAGTGCGTACAGGGTCAGGCCGATGCGCAGTTGCCAGGGCCGGCGCCGGGTGTGGCGATAGATCGGAATGTAGAAGCGCTTGAGATGGACCAGCGTGGGCGCGAGCCGCAACAGATGCGTGCGTTCGTGCAGGCTCTCGCGCACCAGCCGGAACTGGCCCGATTCCAGGTAACGCAGTCCGCCGTGGATCAGCTTGCTGGAGCGGCTGGAGGAGCCGCAGGCGATGGCACGCTGTTCCAGCAGCAGCACGCTGTGGCCCGCCGCGGCCGCGGCCTGCGCGCACCCCGCGCCGTGGATGCCGGCGCCGACCACCACCACATCGTACTGCTCCGCCATGCCGCCGCGCCTCAGCGGCCGCGCATCGCGGCGCTCAGTTCGCGCACCGCCATGGTTTCGATGTAGTCCGCGCCACGCTCGGCGAGATCCACCGCCAGCGCCAGCGCCTCCACTTCGTAGATCACCCAGCGCCACGGCCCGCGCCACAAGGCGCCGCGCGCCGGCAGCTGCTCGTGGTCGCAGATCAGGAACTCGGGCTGCAGCGCTTCGTATTTGAGGCGGCTGTGTTCATCGTAGGTGCCCAGCACCCAGCCGATCTTCACGCCGCAGGCGAGCCGCATCTGGTGCACGGCGGCCAGATCGAACGAGATCGCGACGCACTGCGAACGCCATGGCCTGATCGCTTCCACCACGCTCGCCACCACCTGGTCGTGACCGAAGTGCCTCAGGCTCCCGCGCTTGATCTCGACGAACACGGTGACCTCGGGCCGTCCCTCCAGCAGCGCGCGCAGCATGTCGGCCAGGGTGAGCAGCCGGGTGCCCGAGTAGCGGTCGCCGAAGCGGTTGCGCTCGGCCACTTCGATCTGCTGCAGTTCCGCCGCCGTCATCTCGAACACCGAACCCGGCACGCCCGCGGTGCGTGCCAGTGACGAATCGTGGATCACGATCGGGATCTCGTCGGAAGAGAGGTGCACGTCCAGTTCCAGGAAGCGCGCGCCCAGTTCGAGCGCCGACTGGAACGCGGGCAAGGTGTTCTCCGGGCATTCGCGCGCATTGCCGCGATGCGCGACCAGATGGATCAGACGTGGCTGGTTCAAACCCGGTACTCCTGGCGAGCCGGGATTATAGCCGCAGGGACTGTCGCAACTACGGTGACGGCGCCGGCGCGGTGTCCGCCGCCGCCGTGGCAGTGTCGGCGGACGCCATCGCGCCCGACGCCACACCCGATGACGCGCCAGGGCCGTCGCGCTTCTCGACGAATTCCACCACGGGCTCCGAGCCGGTGACGATCATCTCGCCATCCACCACCGCGCCGCGGGCGATGGCGATCTGCCGCGCGCTGATGCGGCCATGGATCACGGCGGTGGCGCCGATCTCGAGTTTCTCCTCGACCTTGAGGCTGCCCGTGATGCGGCCGCTGATGACCGCGCGGCGCGCGTGCAGGTCACCGTGCCAGTGCGCGGTGCTGGCGAGGTTCAGTTCGCTGCCGATGCGGCCGTTGCCGTGCACCTCGCCGCACACCATCAGTGCGGACGGGGTTTCGATGTCGCCGGTCATGACCGCTCCGGCGGCCAGCAGCGAGGGGCTGCCGCTGACACGATCCAGCAGTCGGCGGCGTGGCAGATCGCTCATGGCGGGACTCTCCGGACGCAAGTGGAACGGGCGTGCAGGGCGATCCGATTCTGCCCGTTCCTTTCCGCGCTGACACGCGTCCCGGGGCTGTTACAATCGTCCGCACTACAGGAGAGCTACATGCGTCACACTTTACCGCTCATTCTGGTCGCGGCCGTGCTGCTGGCAGGCTGTAGCCGCGAAGCAGCGGACTGGACCGCCGCGCAGTCGGCCAACACCATCGAGTCCTACCAGGAATTCATGCGCCAGCATCCGGACAGCGCGCACAGCCTGCAGGCGCAGACCAGCGTGAACCAGCTCACCGAGGATCGCGACTGGCAGCAGGCCGCGGCCGCCGACACCCGTGAAGCCTACGAAGGCTTCGTCGCTGCGCACGCCGACAGCAAGTGGGCGCAGGAGGCGCGGGTGCGCGTCGAGAATCTCGCCCTGGGCGGCACCAGCACCGCCTCGCAGCCGGCCACCAACGCCGCGGAAGGCGACACTTCGGCCAGCGTGCCGGGCAGCGCGGTCACGCCGGCGCCCAACAATGCCGCGACCACCGCCCTGAAGCCCGCGGCGGCGGCGGCGATGAAGCAGGCGGCCGCCAAGGGGTCGACCGCGAACACAGCCCAGCCTGCGGCCCGGCCGGCCGCCGCTGCCGCGACCAGGCCTTCCAGGGCGGCGACCGAATCCGCGGCCACGTCCAAGGGCAGCCAGCTCGTGCAGTTCGGCGCCTTCAGCACCCGGGAGCGCGCCGAGGCGCAGTGGAAAGTGCTGCAGGGCAAGGATGCGCAGCTCAAGGGCGTCGAACCCCGCTATGCCGCGGGCAGCGCCAAAGGCAAGAAGCTCTACCGGCTGCAGGCCAGCCTGTCGTCCGCCAGCAAGGCCCGTGAGCTGTGCGCGAAGCTCAAGGCCCAGTCCCAGTCCTGCCTGCTGGTGCAACGCTGATGCGGCGGCTGGCGGGTGGCGTGCTGCTGGCGCTGTGCGCCGCCGCCGTTGCCCGCGCAGCCGGCACCGCGCCCGTGCAGCAGCCGTTCGCGGCCGCCGCAACCTTGATCCAGTCGCGCACCCTGGCCAACGGACTGCAGGTGGTGGTCTGGCCCGACCATCACATTCCGGACATCGTGATCAACAACTGGGTGCACGTTGGCAGCCGCAACGAAGGCACCGGCACCACCGGTCTCGCGCATTTCTTCGAACACATGATGTTCAAGGGCACCACGGCGCACCCGGACGGCAGCTTCGATCGCCTGCTCGAGGACGCGGGCGCCAGCAACAACGCCTACACCTCCACCGACGTGACGGTGTTCCAGGACTGGCTGCCGCGCGCAGCGTTGCCACTGGTGCTGCAACTGGAAGCCGACCGGCTCGAGAACCTGGCGTTCGTGCCCGAGGTGGTGGAGAGCGAGCGCAAGGTGGTGTATTCGGAACGCCGGCTGCGTGTGGAGGACAGCAACCCCGCGATGCTGTCCGAGCAGATGGAGGCCACGGCGTTCATCGCGCATCCCTACCGCATCCCCACCATCGGCTGGCCGTCCGACATCCAGTCCTGGACGCTCGCCGACCTGCAGGATTTCTACCGTCGCAGCTACGCGCCGAACAACTGCACGCTCGTGATCACGGGCGATATCGACCCCGAGGCCGCATTCGCGCTGGTGGAGAAGGACTTCGGCGCCATCCCGCGGCGCGATCCGCCGCCGCCGGTGAAGACGCAGGAACCCGAACAGTTCGGCGAGCGCCGGTTCACCCTCGAGCGGCCGGGCCAGAACCCGCTGCTGGAGATCGCTTGGCACGGCATCAGCGCGGTTGATCCGCGCGCGGCCGCGCTGGACGTGCTGCAGGTGATCCTGGTCGGCGGCGATGCCGCGCGGCTGCGGCGCTCGCTGGTGGATGAACAACGCCTCGCCGTGGACGTCGGCGGTGGCTGGGCCGAAGGCTTCGATCCCAGCCTGTTCGAGATCGAAGCCACGCTGCCCGAGGGCGCGTCGCCTGCGGCGCTGGAGACGGCGCTGGACGCACAGATCGCGCGCCTGCTCAAGGAGGGCATCACCGACGCGGAACTCGCGCGGGCCAAGAACCTGGTCGCGACCTCGTTCTGGGAGGGCGTGTCGACCATCGACGGCAAGGCGCGCATGCTGGGTGAGTACACCGTGATCCACGGCGACTACCACCGGTTGTTCGACGCGCCCGCCGCGTATGAGCGCGTGACGCGCGAGGACGTGCTGGCGGTGGCGCGCGAGGTGTTCGTGAAGGCGCACCGCACGGTGGGCGTGCTGCAGCCCAAGGCGGCGGCGGACGAGCCATGAGGCGCGCGACCCGCCTGTCCGCGGCCTGGGGGCGCCTCGCACTGGGCATCGCCGTGGCGGGGTGGTGCAGCGCCGTGCACGCCGCCGATGTCATCAGGCTGCCCGCGCACCAGCGCGTGCAGCTCGCCAGCGGGCTCACCCTGGTCATGGTGCCGCAGCACGACCTGCCGCTGCTGTCCGTGACGGCCGTGGTGCGCGGCGGCGCCAGCCAGGATCGCGCCGGCAAGGCCGGCACCGCGGCGCTCACCGCCGATCTGCTGACGCACGGCGCGGGCAGCCGCGACGCGTACGCGTTCGCCGATGCCGTGGAGGGCGCCGGCGGCAGCTTCGACGTCAGTCCGCACCTCGAATCCATCACCGTCAATGCGCATTTCCTGGCGCGCGACCAGGCGCTGCTGCTGGAACTGCTGGGCGACGTGCTCATGCGTCCGCAGCTCGACGCCGGTGAATTCGACAAGCTGCGCACGCAGCGCATCGAGCTCATCAAGGCCGCCAAGGATTCCGAGCCGGAGGGGCTGCTGACCGCGTACGGCCGCTCGCTGCTGTTCGCGGGCCATCCGTTCGGCCATCCGCTGGGCGGCAGCGAGAATTCGCTGGCGGCCATCAGGCTGGCGGATGTGGCCGCCTTCTATCGCGAGCAGGTCGGCGCGGACCGCACCACGCTGGTGGTGGCCGGCGATTTCGACCCGGTGAAGCTGCAGGCCGAAGTGGCGCGCGTGTTCGCGCACTGGCGCCACGCGGGCGCGCGGCTGGCTCCGCTGCCGGTGAAACCGCGGGTCACCGGCCGGCGTGTGTTGCTGGTCGATGCGCCGGGTTCCACCCAGACCTACTTCTGGATGGGCAATGTCGGCGTGGCGCGCAACGACCCGGACCGGGCGGCGCTGGACCTCGCCAACACGATTTTCGGCGGCCGCTTCACCTCCATGCTCAACACCGAGCTGCGGATCAAGAGCGGCCTGAGCTACGGCGCCAGTTCGGGATTCACGCGCGCCAGCGTGCCGCTGGAATTCGCCATCAGCTCCTTCACGCGCACCGAGGACACCCAGCGCGCGCTGGATCTCACGCTCGCCACGTTGACGGCCCTGCATCGCGACCCGCTCGCGCCCGAGGTGATCGATTCGGCGCGCAACTACCTGCTCGGCCAGTACCCGCTGGAATTCGAGACCGCCGCCAACTGGGCCGCGGTGTTTGCCGAGCTGGAGCTGTACGCCCTGCCGCCCAGCTACGTGAGCGGCTATGGTCCGGCGCTGGCGCGCGTCAACGCCGGCGAGCTCAGGCGCGTGATCGACAGCGCGTTCCCGACCGCGGCCGACCTGGACATCGTGCTGATCGGCGATGCCGCGCGCATCCGCGGGATCGCGGCGGGATATGGCAAGGTCCAGGAACTGCCTCTGGAACAAGGCGACTTCGAGGTGGGGGCACCATGAGCAAGTCCGTGCAGCTGCTGGCCGACATCGGCGGGACCAATGCGCGCTTCGCGATCGCCGAGGACGGGCGCATCGGGTCGGAGCAGGTGCTGGCCTGTGCCGCGTACCCGGATCCTGCGGCCGCGATCGAACACTACCTGCAGCGCATCGGCCGCGCCACCGGCGGCGCACGGCCGGATGCCGCGTCACTCGACATCGCGGGGCCGCTGAGCGGCGATCGCGTGGCGCTCACCAACCACGCCTGGTCTTTTTCCGCGCGCGCGTTGCGCGACGAACTCGGCCTCAAGCGGCTCATCCTGCTCAACGACTTCACCGCGCTGGCGCTCAGCATTCCGCACCTGCAGGCTGCCGATCTGGAGCAGCTCGGTGGCACGCAGGGCGTTCCCAAAGCGGCGCTCGCGTTGCTGGGTCCCGGCACGGGTCTCGGCGTGTCGGGTCTCGTTCCCTATCCCGGCGGTTACATGCCGCTGCAGGGCGAGGGCGGCCACACCACGCTGCCCGCCATCAACTCACGCCAGGCCCGCATCCTCGAGTGGGCCCGGCTGCAGACCGAACACGTCTCCGCCGAGCGCATCCTCTCCGGCATGGGCCTGGAGCTGCTGTACCGCGCGCAATGCGCGCTCGAAGCGCGCCAGCCGGAAGCCTATTCGGCCGCCGACATCACCTCGCGCGCGCTGTCGGGCGAATGCCTGATGTGCCGCGAGGCGCTCACCGAGTTCTGTTCCTGGCTCGGCATCGTCGCCGGCAATCTCGCGCTGACGCTCGGCGCGGTGGGCGGGGTGTACATCGGCGGCGGCATCGTGCCGCGCCTCGGGAATTTCTTCCTGCAGTCGTCGTTCCGCTCAAGTTTCGAAGCCAAGGGCCGTTTCGCCTCCTACCTCGCCCCGATACCCTGCTATGTCATCACTGCCGCCACTCCTGCGCTGCTGGGCTGCCTGCGCGCGTTCACCGATCCCAGTGCCCGCGTTGAAGTCTGAGCAGCGCCGCGGGCGCGCACGCCCGTTCCACCTTCTCCTGATCGCACTGTCGCTGGGCACGCTGCCCACCCTGGCCCCGCTCGCCGCCGAGCGCGCCGCCGCGCCCGACGCCACCGACTTCCGCGTCGACGCCCTGCTGCAGCAGCTCACGCTGCCGGAGAAGATCTCGCTGCTGGCCGGCGATGGCACGGGCATGAACCTGCCCGCGCTGGCGCGCATTGGCCTGCCTTCGCTGCACATGATGGATGGCCCGCAGGGCACGCGGCTGCCATCGCCATCGGTGGCGTATCCGGCCTCGATCGCGCTCGCGGCCAGTTTCGATACCGTGCTGGCGCGACAGGTGGGCGAACAGATCGGGCTCGACGCCCGTGCCCGCGGCGCGCACTTCCTGCTCGGGCCCGGGCTGAACCTCTACCGCACGCCGCTCAACGGCCGCAATTTCGAATACTTCGGCGAGGACCCCTGGCTCGCGAGCCGGATGACGGTGAATTACGTGCAGGGCGTGCAGGCGCAGGGCGTGAGCGCCACGCTCAAGCACTTCGCCGCCAACAATTCCGAGTACGCGCGCGGTTCCTCCGAGAGCCACATCGATGAGCGCACGCTGCACGAGATTTACCTGCCGGCATTCGAAGCCGGCGTGAAGGAAGCGCACGCCGGCGCGCTCATGGACGCCTACAACCGCCTCAATGGTCCGTTCATGACCGCCAACGCGCATCTCAACGATGAGATTGCGCGCCAGCAGTGGGGATTCGATGGCATCGTGATGTCGGACTGGGGCGCGACGCACGACACGCTGCCGGCACTGCTCGGCGGCCTCGACGTGGAGATGCCCGACGGCGCCAATTTCAACGCCGCGCGGATCCTGCCGCTGATCCAGCAGGGCAAGGTGAGCACCGCCCTCATCGACGAGAAAGTGCGGCGCCTGCTGCGGCTCGCGGTGCGGTTCAACTGGCTCGGCACCGAGCAGCGCCGCATCGACGTGCCGCGCGACAATCCGGAAGGCCGTGACGTGGCGTTGCGCGAGGCGGAAGAAGGCACGGTGCTGCTCAAGAACACCAACGCACTGCTGCCGCTGGACGCCACGCGCGTGAAGACCATCGCCGTCATCGGCCCGCAGGCCGAAGCGGGGGCGATCACGGGCGGCGGCAGCGGCAAGGTCGACGGCTTCGCCTCCATCGGGCTGGTCTCGGCGTTGTCCGACGCCGTGCATCCATTCGGCGGGCGCGTGCTGTCGCTGCGCGCCATCCCGACGCTGGGCCACATGGCGTTGCACACCGTGATCCACATCGCGGCCGAGCCCGCCAGTCGCAGCGCCTGGCTGCATGAAACGTACACCACCGATGCGCTGACCTCGCCGCCGGGCGCCGGCGGGGTCGGGGCGCCGGTGGAAGGCGCGCTGCCGCGCTTCGAGTACGACGACGACGGCAGTTCGGTGGTGCCCGAGGCGCTGGACTTCGCCATGCCGCCGGGTGGCGCGGTGGGCTCGATCCGCGACACGGGCTACTACCATGCCGATCACGCGGCGCGCTACACGCTGTTCCTGCGCAACGGCGCGGCGGATCGCATCTTCGTCGACGGGCAGCTGCTCATCGACAGCTGGAACTATCCGCCGCCGGCGTTGCAGCAGACCAGCACCCAGCTCACGGAAGGCTGGCACCGCATCGTCATCGAACAGCGCGCCGTGCCCGGGGATTCACTGCCCGGCACCGCGAGTGCGCCGCAGTTCGGCGCGGTGGCCGAGGACACGGTGGTGGATCCGGCGGCCGAACGCATGGCGGCCAGCGCGGATGTGGTGATCGTGATGCTGGGCTTCGATTCCTTCATCGAAGGCGAGGGCTCGGATCGCGGCTTCGAACTGCCCCCGGGCCAGGAACCGCTGGTGCAGGCGCTGCTGGCGAAGAACCGCAACGTGGTGGTGATGCTCACGGGCGGCGGCAGCGTCGACGTCAGCGGCTTCGTCGACGCCGTGCCCGCGATGCTGCAGGGCTGGTACGCGGGCCAGGAGGGCGCGACGGCGTTCGCTCACCTGCTGTTCGGCAAGGCCAATCCGTCCGGCCACCTGCCCATCAGCTGGGAGCGCAGGCTCAGCGACAACCCCAGCTACGCCAGCTACTACTACGACAATCCGCAGTCGCAGCGCATCGATTACCGCAACGGCATCTTCACCGGCTATCGCGGTTTCGATCGCACCGGCGTGAAGCCGCTGTTCCCGTTCGGCTTCGGCCTGTCGTACACCACCTTCCATTACTCCGGCCTGAAAGTGGATGCGCTGGCGCCGCCCGGCTCGGCGCAGCCCTATTTCGACGTGTCGTTCGACCTGCGCAACACCGGCACGCGCGCCGGCGCCGACGTGGCGCAGCTGTATCTCTCCGATCTGCAGCCCGCGGTGCCGCGGCCCTTGAAGGAGCTCAAGGCCTTCCAGCGGGTGTACCTCGAGCCCGGCGAGTCCAGGCACGTGACGCTGCGGCTGGATGCGCGCTCGTTCTGCTACTTCGACGTCAAGACGCAGCACTGGCTGGCACCGCGTGGCGTGTATGGACTGCAGATCGCGCGCTCGGCGGGCGAGCCGGAACTCGCCGGCACCCTGCAGCTTTCGGCGCCGCTGAACCTGCCGCCCTGAACCTGCCGCCCTGGAACGGACGCGCGGGAGCGGTTCGGCTATTGGCCGAAACTCGGCCCGGCCTTCCGCAGCCACTCCGCTTCCTCGGGCGTATCGACGCGCCCGAGGATGTGGTTGCGGTGGGGAAAGCGGCCGAAGCGCGCGATGATGTCGTGGTGCACGCGCGCGTATTCGTAGACGCCCTGCAGCATGGGTCGCAGTGCTGCGTCGGCCTCGCTCTGCAGGCGCTGGAAGGCCGCCAGCGACTCCTCCTGCACGTCGGGCGACTCGGAATGTTCCAGCGGCATGTAGAAGAACATGCGCTCCACGGGCGCGAGTGCCGCGTCGGCCCCGAGTTGCATGCCCGAGAGGGTCTGTGACAGGGCAGCCGCATCCTGGCTGAAGGCCTGCGGCGTGCCGCGGTAGAGATTGCGGGGCAGCTGGTCCAGCAGCAGGATCAGCGCCAGGCGGCGCCGCGGGCTCGAGGCCCAGTCGTCCAGTTCGCCGCGGGCCGCGGCGCGCGCCCAGGCGCCAAAGCGCAGCCGCAGGGCCTCGTCATTCTGCGGGCGCAGCTCGGGGGCGTGTTCGTCGCCGAACCAGAGGCGCATGCGCGCCGGCAATTCATCGGGCGTGGGGGGCGTGGTACCGAACCAGTAGTCCAGCAGGACGTTGGGTCGGTACGGCGAGCTCACTCGCAGAGGCTTTCCATGTAGCCCTGGGCGGCCGGCGAGAGGCGCTTGAGCGCCAGCGCGCGGGCGCGCGGCACGTCCACCAGCTGTTCCAGCGGGCCGGAGACCAGCATGTGGCGCACGGCGGGGTCGGTGGCGGAGACGCGCGCCATCTTGTTCAGCACGGTGAAACCGCGGTTGATCTTGTCGCGGGGGGTCCGGCGCTGCTCGATGGAGCGGGCCAGGTACTGGCCGAAGCGGCTGTAGAGGAAATAGTCGTCGTTTCCGACCTGGAAACGCGCTTCCGCAAAGAAATCGGGGAAATTCTTCTCGAGATACTCGTTCACACGGTGAAGACGGGGCCCAGGTTCGCTGACAGCGGACGCTCTGCGGTTCTTCATTGGTTGTAGTTCCACCTCCGATGGGTCCGGACAACCATTTCTGGACGTCACGAGCGGCACCACACCTCGCAACGCGCGCGCACGTTAGAACCAAATGCCTCGCGATGCAATAGTCCGGTCGGCACAACGGGCAAAGCGCACCCTGTCAGGGCGAAACGAGCCCGCGATGTGCGGCGCGTGTGCCTCGGTAGTGCGGTTCACCGTGCGCTTCCGGGCCCGGGCTGTTCGGGGACCGCCGTGAAGCCATCCATGGCGGCTTCGGGCGCGACGTCCTGTCGCGCACGATCCCCGAACAGCCCGGCCCCGGAAGCGCTCGATGGCACGTACAAAGAGGTATGTGCTCAGAACCGGGGGTTTGATTGACCGGGGGCGTCCGACCGGTATTATTGAAGGCGGCCGGCCAGCCTCCGCATGGATTTTGCATGGTGTAGACGCCATCACCCGTTGGGGTGGCGTGGGCTTGGCTCGCCCGTGAATTCTGGTGTTTTCGAGCAGAGCATATTTATGACCAAGCCAACCAGCAGCCGCGGTCTGTACCGCGAGGAGTACGAGCGGGACAGTTGCGGGTTCGGCCTCATCGCGAGCCTGGACGACGCCCCGAGCCACTGGCTGGTCAAGACCGCCATCGCCTCCCTGAACCGGCTCACGCACCGCGGCGCCATCGCGGCCGACGGCAAGACCGGCGACGGTTGCGGCCTGCTGCTCAAGCGGCCGGAGAAGTTCCTGCGCGCGCTGGCCAGGGAGGCGAAGATCAAGCTGGGCCAGCGCTTTGCGGCGGGCCTGGTGTTCCTGAGCCAGGACGAACAACGCGCCGCCGCGGCGCGCGCCGTGCTGCGCGCCGAGATCGAGCGCGAAGGCCTGGAGCTGGCCGGCATCCGCGTGGTGCCCACCGACACCGACGCCTGCGGCAGCGAGGCGCTCAAGACGCTGCCGCGCATCGAACAGCTGTTCGTCAACTGCCGTGTCGCCGACATCGACGAAGCCGCCTTCAACCGCAAGCTGTTCCTGGCGCGCCGCCGCGCCGAGAAGCAGCTCGCGGCCGAAGACCCCGTGTTCTACATGCCCAGCCTGTCGGCCACGACCATCGTCTACAAAGGCATGGTCATGCCGCAGAACCTGGCGGAGTTCTATCCGGACCTGGCCGACGAGCGGCTGGAAAGCTCGGTGGCGGTGTTCCACCAGCGCTTCTCCACCAACACCCTGCCGCAGTGGCGGCTCGCGCATCCGTTCCGCTTCCTGGCGCACAACGGCGAGATCAACACGGTGGAGGGCAACCGCCAGTGGTCCGTGGCGCGCGATCCCATCCTGCGCTCCCCGCTCCTGCCCGACCTGTCGGACATCTTCCCGCTGGTCTCGACCTCGGGTTCGGATTCGCAGAGCCTCGACAACATGCTCGAAGTGCTGCTGCAGGGCGGCCTCGACCTGCTGCACGCCATGCGCCTGCTGATTCCGCCGGCCTGGCAGGCCAATGACACGCTGGATCCCGACCTGCGCGCCTTCTACGAGTTCTACTCGGCCCACATGGAGCCGTGGGACGGACCGGCGGGCGTGGTGACCACCGACGGCCGCTACGCGGCCTGCACGCTGGATCGCAACGGTCTGCGTCCGGCGCGCTTCGTGATCACGAAAAACCGCCACCTGACCATCGCTTCGGAGACCGGCGTGTGGGACTACGCGCCCGAAGACGTGGTGCGCAAGGGCAAGCTCGGGCCGGGCGAAATGGTCGCGCTCGACCTGCAGACCGGCGAACTGCTCGAGAACAGCGACATCGATGCGCTGCTCAAGGTGCGCCACCCGTACAAGAACTGGCTCAAGAAGGGCGTGAAGTACCTCGAGACGGATCTCATCGATCCGCGCCTGGCCGCCGAGCCGATGGATCGCGAGACGCTCGCGACCTACCAGAAGATGTTCGGCATCACGGCCGAGGAGCGCGACGAGATCATCCGCGTGCTGGCCGAGGACGAGAGCGAGGCGGTGGGCTCGATGGGCGACGACACGCCCATGCCCGTGCTGTCGCACAAGATCCGCTCGCTGTACGACTACTTCCGGCAGCAGTTCGCGCAGGTCACCAACCCGCCCATCGATCCGCTGCGCGAGTCCATCGTGATGAGTGTGCAGACGCAGATCGGTCCCGAGTGCAATGTGTTCGTGCCCACGCCCGAACACGCGCGCCAGGTGGTGCTGAACTCGCCCGTGCTGTCGCAGCGCAAGCTGCGCCAGATCCTCGCCATGGAGGAGGACGGCGTCACGCACGAATTCATCGACCTGCAGTACGACCCGGCCCAGGAATCGCTCAAGCAAGCCATCCTGCGCGTGTGCGCGCAGGCGGAGCAGGCGGTGCGCGAAGACGGCAAACTGGTGCTGCTGCTCTCCGATCGCTACCTGGTGCAGGGCAAGATCCCGATCCACGCGCTGCTCGCCACGGGCGCCGTGCACCACCGGCTGGTGGCCACCGGCCTGCGCTGCAAGTGCAACATGGTCATCGAGACCGGCACCGCGCGCGACTCGCACCATTTCGCGGTGCTGATCGGCTACGGTGCCACCGCCGTGTATCCGTACATGGCCTACCAGACGCTGTACGACATGATGCGCAAGCACCAGATCTCGCTGGAAGCCGAGAAGCGCCAGGAACTGGGACGCAGCTACCGCAAGGGCGTGCGCAAGGGCCTGTACAAGATCATGTCCAAGATGGGCATCTCGACCGTGGCCAGCTACCGCGCCGCGCAGCTGTTCGAGATCGTGGGCCTGTCGGACGAGATCGTGGAGCTGTGTTTCAAGCACACCGCCAGCCGCATCCAGGGCGCCGATTTCGAGGACCTCGAGAACGACACCAGGAAGCTCGCGATGCGCGCCTGGAATCCGCGCGCGGCCATCGAGCAGGGCGGCTTGTACAAGTACGTGCACGGCGGCGAATACCACATGTACAACCCGGACGTGATCGGCGCGCTGCAGGCGGCCGTGGTGTCGGGCGACTACGAGCACTACCGGAGCTTCGCGCAGCTCGTGAACCAGCGGCCGGTGTCGGCGCTGCGCGATCTGCTGGGGCTCAAGCCCGGCGCGCAGCCCATCAGCGTCGATGAGGTCGAATCGCTGGAAGCCATCATGGCGCGCTTCGACGGCGCGGGCATGTCGCTGGGCGCGCTCTCGCCCGAGGCGCACGAGGCGCTGGCGATCGCGATGAACCGGCTCGGTGGCCGTTCGAACTCCGGCGAAGGCGGCGAAGACCCGGCGCGTTACGGCACCGAGAAGAATTCCAAGATCAAGCAGGTGGCCTCGGGCCGTTTCGGCGTGACGCCGGAATACCTGATCAACGCCGAAGTGCTGCAGATCAAGGTGTCGCAGGGCGCCAAGCCCGGCGAGGGTGGCCAGCTGCCCGGCCACAAGGTCAACGAGATGATCGCGCGCTTGCGTTTCGCGCGCGCGGGCGTGGGCCTGATCTCCCCGCCGCCGCACCACGACATCTATTCGATCGAGGACCTCGCACAGCTGATCTTCGACCTCAAGCAGGTCAATCCGCAGGCGCTGGTGTCGGTGAAGCTGGTGGCCGAGCCCGGCGTCGGCACCGTGGCCGCGGGCGTCACCAAGGCCTACGCCGACCTGATCACGATCTCGGGTTACGACGGCGGTACGGGCGCGAGCCCGCTGACCTCCATCAAGTACGCCGGTACGCCGTGGGAGCTGGGCCTCGCCGAGACGCACCAGACGCTGCGCGCCAACGACATGCGCCATCGCGTGCGCATCCAGACCGACGGCGGCCTCAAGACCGGCCTCGACGTCATCAAGGCCGCGATCCTCGGCGCCGAGAGCTTCGGCTTTGGCACCGCGCCGATGGTGGCGCTGGGTTGCAAGTACCTGCGCATCTGCCATCTGAACAACTGCGCCACGGGCGTGGCCACGCAGCACGACGTGCTGCGCCAGAAGTACTTCATCGGCATGCCGGAAATGGTCATGAACTATTTCCGCTTCGTGGCCCAGGAAGTGCGCGAGCTCATGGCGCAGCTGGGCGTGGCGAAGATGGCCGACCTGATCGGCCGCACCGAGTACCTCGAGCCGCTGCCGGGCGAAACCTCCAAGCAGAAGAAGCTCGACCTCAGGCCGCTGCTGTCGAACGACGCCCTCGTCGCGGATCGCTCGCACGTGTGCGTCGATGCCTCGAATGCGCCGTTCGACAAGGGCGAGCTGGCGGAAAGCATGGTCAGGGAGATGCTGCCCGCGATCGAAGCGAAGAGCGGCGGCAAGTGGCACTACGACGTCAGGAACTTCAACCGCTCGATCGGCGCGCGCATCTCGGGCGAGATCGCGCGGCGCTGGGGCAACTACGGCATGAACGACGCGCCGCTGAACGTGCTGCTGACGGGCTGCGCGGGCCAGAGCTTCGGCGTGTGGAACGCCGGCGGCCTGCACATGAGCCTGGAAGGCGATGCCAACGACTACGTCGGCAAGGGCATGGCCGCGGGCCGCCTCGTGCTGCGGCCGCCGCGCACCGCCGGTTTCGTGGCGCGCGACACCGTCATCATGGGCAACACCTGCCTGTACGGCGCCACGGGCGGTGAACTGTTCGCGGCCGGCCAGGCCGGAGAGCGCTTCGCGGTGCGAAATTCAGGCGCGGTGGCGGTCATCGAAGGCGCGGGCGATCACTGCTGCGAGTACATGACGGGCGGCGTGGTCTGCGTGCTGGGCCGCACCGGCCTGAACTTCGGCGCGGGCTTCACCGGCGGCTTCGCCTACGTGCTCGACCTCGACCACGACTTCGTCGACCGCTACAACCACGAGCTGATCGACATCCACCGCCTCACGCCGGAAGGCATGGAATCCAATGCGCGGCACCTCGAAGAACTGATCCGCCAGCACGTGAGCCTCACCGGCAGCGTGTGGGGCGCCGAGCTGCTGGAAGACTGGCGTTCGTACATCGGCCGTTTCTGGCTGGTGAAGCCGAAGGCGGCTTCGATCGATTCGCTGATCGAAAACCTGCGGCGCGCCGCTTAAACGTCCACGACCCGAAGATTCACGATGGCCGACAAGACCCTGCAATTCCTCGACATCCCGCGCCACGATCCGGAGAAGATCCCGCTCGAGGAGCGCGTGGTGCAGTTCCGCGAGATCTACACGCCCTTCGATGCGGCCGGCGCCAGCCAGCAGTCGGGCCGCTGCCTGTCGTGCGGCAATCCGTTCTGCGAATGGAAATGCCCGGTGCACAACTACATCCCGAACTGGTTGAAGCTCATCAGCGAGGGCAAGCTGTTCGAGGCCGCGGAACTCTCCCACCGCACCAACTCGCTGCCGGAAATGTGCGGCCGCATCTGCCCGCAGGACCGCCTGTGCGAAGGCGCGTGCACGCTCAACGACGGCCTGGGCGCCGTGACCATCGGCTCGGTGGAAAAATACATCACCGATGAAGCTTTCAAGCAGGGCTGGAAGCCGGACATGTCCGGCGTGCGCTGGACCGACAAGCGCGTGGCGATCGTGGGTGCGGGCCCGGCCGGCCTGGCCTGCGCCGACATCCTGGTGCGCAACGGCGTGCGGCCCGTGGTCTACGACGCCTACGAGCGCATCGGCGGCCTGCTGACGTTCGGCATCCCGCCCTTCAAGCTCGAGAAGCACGTGGTGGAAAAGCGCCGCGAGATCATGGAGGAGATGGGCGTCGAGTTCCGGCTCGGCGTGCGCATCGGCAAGGATCGTCCGTTCGAGGCGCTGGATGCGGAATACGACGCGGTGTTCCTCGGCATGGGCACCTATCGCTACGTGAAGGGCGAGTTCCCGGGCGAGAACAAGCCGGGCGTGTACGAAGCGCTGCCGTACCTGGTCTCGAACATCCGTCATGAACTCGGCTTGCCGGGCGGTGAGGAATTCACCAACCTCAAGGGCCAGCGCGTGGTGGTGCTGGGCGGCGGTGATACCGGCATGGACTGCATCCGCACCGCGATCCGCCAGGGCGCCGAATCGGTGACCTGCACCTACCGGCGCGACGAGCACAACATGCCGGGCTCGCGTCGCGACTTCAAGAACAGCAAGGAAGAGGGCTGCGAATTCTTCTTCAACCGCCAGCCCATCGAGATCGTCGGCGGCAAGAAGGTCGAAGGCGTGCGCGTGGTGCAGACGCGGCTCGGCAAGACCGCCGGCCCGCGCGGCCGACGCGTCGCCGAGGTGATTCCGGGTTCGGAGGAAGTCATTCCCGCCGACGCGGTCATCATCGCCTTCGGCTTCCAGGCGTCGCCCGCCGAGTGGTTCGCCAAGCACGGCATCGAGGTGCACGCCAACGGCCGCGTGCGCGCCAGCGGGCACGCGGAGCTGCCGTTCCAGACCACCAACGCCAAGGTGTTCGCGGGCGGGGACATGGTGCGGGGGTCGGATCTGGTGGTCACGGCGGTGTTCGAAGGGCGGGAGGCGGCGCGGGGGATACTCGGGTATCTGGGCATCGCGGCGTAACGGGCTCCCCCTTTCGCCCAAGGCGGCCGCGACAGTTGTAAAGCGTCGCTTTACACGTTACAGTTGACCATGATTCGGAGTTTCCGGCACAAGGGACTTGAAGCGTTCTTTCGTACCGGAAGCAAAGCGGGCATCCAACCGGCGCATGCCGGGAAGCTCCGGCGCCAACTGACCGCGCTCGAATACGCGAAGCGGCCAGAGGATCTGAATGCGCCCGGTTGGCGATGGCACCCCCTCAAGGGCGAACTGCGAGGGCACTACGCTGTGACCGTCAACGGAAACTGGCGATTGGTGTTTCGATTCGACAAAGGCGACGCCGAGTTGGTCGACTACCTGGATTACCACTAGAGGCTCACGCTATGAACCGCATGCACAATCCCGCGCATCCTGGCGAGGTGCTCCGCGAGTATCTGCCGGAAGGACTGGCAGTCACTGAAGCCGCCAAGCGGCTGGGTGTGACGCGCCAGGCGCTGTCCGCGTTGTTGAACGGGCGCGCAGGTGTGAGCGCGGAAATGGCATTGCGCCTGGAGGCTGCGCTCGGCACCAGCGCTGAGATGTGGATTGAGATGCAGGCAGGACACGATCTCTGGAAGGCACGGCAGAAGCCCAAGCCCAAGGTTGGGCGGTTGGCGGCGTAAGCCGCTCAGTCTCAGGCCAGAAATAAGTCTCGCTCTGCATTCCAGTCCCTTCTTGCAGGGGCGCTTAGAGGAGGCGCGGGCATGAACAAGGTAACCGCCAGCAGGCCCGTGATACTGAAACGCAGGAAGTTTGTCGTTTCCAGAGCCCACTTCTGGAAGATACCTCACGACTCGGGTACAGATGACATTAACCTGAAGATTGGCAGGTACAAGATTACGGATGATCTTGGGGACGTTTTGCAAGCGGGTCACCCGAAAAGTGAACTGACGCTAGACCATGAGGAGTTTCAGGAGCTTCTAAAATATGTCAGCGAGAACTACGAGCCGTTTCGTCAAGGCGTCAAGGCATTCATCCCCTTAG
>DATJYR010000059.1:0-20755 GCA_035499515.1 Steroidobacteraceae bacterium
TGGCCCAGTACTGCAGGGCCGGCTTTTCGAAGTACTTCAGACCGTTCAGGCGCGGCGTGACCCAGTCGCCGCTGACCACCATTTCACGCGGGATTTCGGCGTAGCGGCCCTCGTCCGGATTGTAGAGATCGTGGCCGCCCAGGGGCACGAGCCAGACAAGCGCCAACGCCAGCGCCAGTCCGGCCGGCCAGTTCCTTGCAAGCATGCGGGGAGTTTAGCGGCCCCGCCTGTGATTCACATTAAGTGGCCGCAATACCTGCGCTGGCGGCGGGCGCAGCGCTGGCGACCAGGTAGCTGGCCTGGATGCGCTCGCTTTCCCGGATGTCGACGCTTGCCAGTTGTGACGTGTCCACCGTGATGCCGGTGGAAGCACCGGCCGCGGTCGCGCTGCCGGTGGAGGTGGCGCCGCCCGACGCATCGCTGCCGAGCTGCTGCACCGAGCTGCCCTCGATCTGCTGCAGCACGCTTTCGATCGCCGCCACTTCCTGCTGGTCCAGATCGCCTTTCACCGCGATCGACAGCCTGCCATCGACGCTCGCGCCACTGGCGCTGTTGCCATTGCCGTCCTGCGCGCCCACGTAGTGCGCCCGCAGGCCGAAGTTGATGTGCACCTTGTCGCCTTGCTGCGTGACGAAGTCCAGGCTCAGGCGTTCGCGCGCCATGATGTCGAGGATCGAGACCTGCGGGTTGCTGGTGGTGGCGGACGCTGTCGAGGCGGTGCTCGCGGGATCAGTGGCCGTCGCGGCACTCGTGTCGCCAGTGGATGTGCTCACGGGCGCGGTGGTGGTGGAACCTGCGGCCGAAGACGGGTCCGCGAACAGCGCGCCCAGCTGCTGCTGCAGTTGCGCCGCGAAATTGGCGAGATTCTGCAGCGCTTGCGCCATCTGCTGCAGCAGGGACTCGGCGTTCGACGCTGAACCCGTGCCGCTGCTGCCGGATGAACCACTGCAGCTGCTGGCGCTGGTGGCGGCAGGGGTGGCCGTCGCCGGCACCGCGGACGTCGAGGACGAGGCAGAGAATGACGCCGAGAACGACTCCTGCCAGCGCGTCCAGCCGCTCCAGCCGCTCCAGCCATTCGAGCCATTGCCCGAACCCTGCACACAGTTCATGCCGCTCATCGCGCACTCCTTCGCTTCATCTCAGCCCGACATAACGACCGGGGTATGGCGAACTTGAGTGACGCTGTGCTCAGTTTGGCGGGCAGTGCCTTGCGGCCGGTGCCAGCAGATCGCCGCTTTCCAGCAGCCGCAGATTGATGCGCGCCCGATAGTCCCCGGGCTGCAGCGCGATCGAACGCCGGAACTCACGGCCCGCCTCCGCATCACGGCAGGCGATGGCGAGGGCCATCCCGAGGTTGTTGGCGGCGCGCGCATTGCGCGGGCTTTGCGCCGTCACGTCCTGCCAGAACACGATCTCGTTGGCATACACCTCATTGCGATGCACGGTCGCGGCGCCGAGCAGCACGCTGACCAGCAGCAACGACAGCCAGCGCAGCCAGTGCCGCGCGTCGGTGAGGCGCACCACCGCCAGCGTCAGCAGCCACGCCGGACCCAGCAGCGCCAGGTACAGCTGGCGGTCGTTGGCCACATCCAGCCTGGGCAGCAGCGAGTTGGTGGGCAGCAGGCAGGCGATGAACCACAGCACACCGAAGCACGCCTGCGGCCAGCGGCGGCGGAAGAACAGCGCGCCAAGCGCCAGCAGCAGCCAGCACAGCAACCAGAGCACGCTGTGCAGATCGGCATGATCGACCGCCGGCAACTGCGGGTCCGCGTTCAGCCGCATCGGCCAGAACAGCTGCTGCGCGAGATAGATCCCAGCGCGCGCCTGTGTGAGCGCATTGAGCCACAGCGGCCGGACCGCGAGGCTGGCCAGCAGCAGGCTCCGGTAAGGCGCCCAGAACAACGCCAGCACGCACATCGCCAGCGAGCCCGCGACGAACCCGCGCAACTCGCGCCAGCGCACGCGCGCACCGCTGGTTTCGGTCGCACCCCACAGCCACAACAGCAGCGGCAACACCAGCGCGGTCTCCTTGCTGCCCAGCGCCAGCACGAATGCGCCCAGCGCCGCGCCCGACCACACCCGCGCGCGCGCCGGATCCGCGCTGGCCGCACGCCCCCTCAGCCATGCGTACAGCGCGCACAGGACGAACAGCGCAGCGAGCGACGCCGACCGGCCGCTGAGGTAGGTCACCGCTTCGGTCTGCACCGGGTGCAACGCGAAGCACGCTGCCACCAGCATCCCCGCGAACGCAGCCGTGGCGGGCGTCGCCCCCGCCGCCAGCGCGCGACCCCTGAACAGCACCGCGACCAGCATCGCGCTGCACGCGTGGATCAGCAGGTTCAGCGCGCGAAAGCCGCTCACCGTACCGCCCAAGGTATGATTCAACGCATAGCTGAACTTGAGCACCGGCCGGATGCCGGGCAGGGACGTCGCCCACGCGCCCAGTGACTGCACGCGGGCATCGTTCACGATCACGTTCCAGTCGTCGAACTGGAAACTGGCGCCGAGCGCAGGCCACCACACGGCCCCGATGACCAGCGGCAGGGCGATCACCAGCAACCTCCAGCGCCACGACGCGCCGGACAGGCCGCTTGCGCCGCGCAGCGTGCAACCGGCGTTACCGGGGAGGTTCACTCGGCCCCGCCAGCGCGGCGTCGATCAGCCGATGCGCGCTCCACCAGCGATCGTCGGCACCCAGCATCACCAGCCAGACCCGATGCCCGTCGCGCTCGGCGACGGCGATCAGGCATTCACCGGCGCGCGCGGTGTAGCCGGTCTTCAGGCCCAGCACGCCATCGAGCCGCCCGAGCAGCGCGTTGGTGGTGAGGAAGTGCAGGTTCCGGCCGGCGCGCGTGCGGATGGTCGCCTCCCGGAGCGTCGCGATGTAGCGGATCAGCGGATGGTCCCAGGCCTGCAGGCCGAGCCGCAGCAGGTCGTTCGCGCTGGCGTACTGGTCCGCGGCATCGAAGCCGCACGGCGAACCGAAATGCGAGGCCTGCATGCCCAGCGCCCGGGCGCGCTGGTTCATGAGCCGCAGGAATTCCGCCTGCGACGCCGCTGCGTGTTCCACCAGCAGCAGGCAGGCGTCGTTGGCCGAATGCACCAGCATGCCGACCAGCGCATCACCCGCCTTGATCTCATCGCCAATCCGCAGGTCCAGGCGCGAGGGCTCCGCGGCGGCGGCCGTGGCGCTCACCCGCAGCCAGGCATTGGGATCCCAGCGCGCATCCAGCACCACCAGCGCCGTGAGCAGTTTGGTGAGCGAGGCCGGCGGCAGCGGCGCGTCGGCGTTGAGCGCCTGCAGCAGCTTGCCGTCACGCGTGAGCAGATAGGCGCGTCCTGCCGGCGCGACGCTGGTTGTGGGCGCCACGATTCCGGCCGCCGCGGCGATCGCCCCCGCCAGGCACGCCGCGACGAGCGCCAGGGCTGTGGCGCGCCACGCCGGCGCCCTCATGCGCCGGGCCCTCAGAACCCCAGCAACCCCTTCAGCTTCTTCGCGCCCTTGCTGGTCTTGTCGGCGGCGCTGTCGGACCGGGTCGCGGAGCCATCCTGCGTCGACGCGGTATCGACCGCAGCCTGGCTGCAGAAACCGCGGTACTTGTCCGATACGCTGGTATAGCTGCGACCCGCGCATTCGCGCTTCACCACCGCCGCCACCTGCTCGGGACACTGCGCGCGCAGGAAGTCCATTTCCCCCTGCCCTTCCGCGCTCGCGCACAACTTGTCGTGCACCGCCGTGAGCTGCACGCCGCACAACGCGGCGGAGTCGGTCAGTGGCGCGGACTGGCCGGTATTCACGTTCGCCTGCCTGAAGCCGGCCTCGTCGGCCGCGAGTTTCGCGAACGCCTTGTGGGTCTGGAAATGGGCGCAATAGCTGGCCTTCTGGCCCGGATCCTTGCAGAGGTAGCCGGGCGTGCCGGCCATGAACGGGTACGGCGAAGTGCCGGCCTCGGCCTGCTGCGCGCAGACCTGCGCCATGGCGCTGCTCTGCTGCGCCAGCACGGCGTTGGCCTGCGACTTGATCTGCTCGCGCTGCGCGACCGCGGCCTTGCCGTTGACTTCCGTGCCATCGCAACGGCCCAGCTTCTTGCCGCTCAGGGTCATGTTCATGTCGCCCTGCCGGGCGTGGAACACCATCGAGCCCTGGTAGGAATCGCTGGTGTAGGTGATCTGGCCCGACCCTTCCATGGCGTTCTGGCCCGTGCAGCGCATCTTGAAACTCTGGGTGTTGCCGGTGCGCTGCACGTCGTACAGCTCGCAGTCCTTCTGCGCCTTGATGGGCGGCGCATCGCTGCTGCCGTCGTTGCACACGTAACTGCTCTGCGCCGGCATGGTCATGCCCGCCATCTGCATCGTCATGGTGGACTGCCAGCGCGTCCCGTCGCTGGCGCCTTGCGCGAGCAGCAGCGGGCTGGTGAGGAGCGTCAGGATCAGGGTGCGGGATCCAAACTTCATCATGATTTTCGTCCCCGTCGGATTGATAATGCGTGCATGCCCATCGAAGCAGCGCGAGTCTACCGCAAGCCGGCCGGTTTTCGAGCGGGGCCGCGCCTCGGCCTGCTGGCGTTGGCGTTCATCGCCCCGCGGCTTCACGCGGCCGCAGACCTGCCCGGGGTGCGCGAGGCGGACGCCACGCTCGCGGTGGGCACGGTGCACTATCGCGACAGTGGCGGCAAAGGGCCCGTGGTGGTGTTCCTGCACGCCGGCAGCGGCAACAGCGCCGTCTGGGAAAAGCAGATCGCACCGCTGGTGGCGGCCGGCTATCGTTTCGTGGCTTACGATCGCGTGGCCCGCAACGCCGGACAGGGAGTGGGCCAGGGAGTGGGCCAGTCAGTCGACCAGAGCGGCGCGGAGCTCTCACAGCTCATGGACTCGCTCGGCGTGCGGCGCTTCCACCTGGTGGGCGTCGCGGCGGGAGGCGGCGTGGCTCTGCAGTACGCGCTGAACAACGGTGCGCGTGTGCTCACGCTCACCATCGCCAACAGCATCGGCAACGTGCAGGACCCCGGGTATGTCGCGCTCGGGCAGCGGCTGCGGCCACCCGCGTTCAATTCGCTGCCGCTGGAGTTTCGCGAACTGGGCCCATCCTATCGCGCCGTCGATCCGGACGGCGTGCAACGCTGGCTGACGCTGTCACAACAGGGCAAACCCGCTGAATCCGCTCCCGCGGGCGCCAGCGGCCCACCGCCCGGTGGCCCACCGCCCAGCGGCCCACCGGCCGGCGGCGCTCCGACGGGCGGCCCTGCCGCGGGCGGCGGCACGCCCGTCACGTGGGCCGCGCTGGAAAAGCTGGCGATCCCCACGCTGCTCATGACGGGCGACGCCGACCTGTACACGCCGCCCTCGGTGTTGCGGATGTTCAAGCAGCACATGCCCGCCGCCGAACTGCACATCATCCCCGAGAGCGGCCACGCCTCCTACTGGGAAAATCCCGCGCTGTTCAACAGCACGCTGCTCGGATTCCTCAAGCGGCACCGATGAAATCGGCCTTGGCGAGATCCAGTCCGTTGTGGCGCAGGATGGCGTAGCTCATCGACAGGTGGAAGAAGAAATTCGGCAGCGCGAAGTGCAGCAGGTAGGCCTGCCCCGTGAACTTCACTTCATTGGGGCCGAGCTTGAGCGTGATCTCGCGATCTTCGGAACCGTCGATCTGCGCGGGTTTGAACGTGGCGGCGTACTCCAGCGTGCGCGTGAGGCGCGCCTGCAGCTCGGCGAGGCTGGTCTCGGTGTCTTCGTACTTCGGCGGCGCGATGCCCGACAGCCGCGCCGGCGTGCTCTTGCCGAAATCACACGCGATCTGCACCTGGCGCGTGAGCGGGAACATGTCCGGCGCGAGGCGCGAGGCCAGCAGCACCGACGGATCGATCTTGCGCGCCGTGGCCCAGTTCCCGGCCTTGGTGAGGATGGCGGACAGGTTGCCCAGCGAGCGCTGCAGAACCGGCACCGAAGCCTGGTACATCGAAATCGACATGGCGGTCAGCTCCTTTTGAAAGCCTGCAAGGTAGAATGAGGCGGATGGATATTTTCAAGGAAATCCACGTCGAGGCCGCACACCGTCTGCCGCATGTGCCCCCCGGCCACAAGTGCGCAAGATTACACGGACATTCCTTCAGAATCGCCATCCACGTGAGCGGCGAGCTGGATCCGGAGCTTGGCTGGGTGCAGGACTTCGCGGATCTCAAGGCCGCGCTGCAGCCCGTCCACGCAGCGCTCGACCACCGCTACCTGAACGACGTGCCGGGTCTGGAAAACCCCACCAGCGAGAATCTGGCGGTGTGGATCTGGCAGCGGCTCAGCCCGCAGCTGCCGCTGCTGTCGCGCGTGGTGGTCCACGAAACCTGCACCAGCGGCTGCGAGTACCGCGGCCCCGGGAAATAATCAGCCGGTACTGCGCGTGCGCGCGGTGGCCATGGCGTCGGAGATCATGCGCTGGGCGATCCACCAGCGCTCGCGCGAGTTGAGCAGCACCAGCCAGACCTTGTGCCCGGCCTCCTCCGCCACCGCGATCAGGCAACGCCCGGCCTGCACCGTGTAACCGGTTTTCAGGCCGATCACGCCGTCCATCCTGCCCAGCAGCCGGTTGGTGTTGTGGAAGCTGAGCTGGTGATCGTCCTGGGTCACGATCACGGCGCTCTCCATCGAAGTGATGCGCGCGATTTCGGGATTCGAGTGCGCCACCTGCGCCAGCCGCAGCAGGTCGCGCGCGGTCGAATACTGGCCGGGTTCGTCGAATCCGCACGGGTGCACGAAGTGCGAATCGGCCATGCCGAGATCGGCGGCGCGCTGGTTCATGCGGCGCGCGAAGGCCTCGGGCGTGCCGGCGGTGGCCTCCACCAGCACCATGCAGGCGTCGTTGGCGGAGTGCACCAGCATGGCGGTCAGCGCATCGTCGGCGTTGACCGCATCGCCGGCCTTGAGGCCGACGCGCGTCTTGCGGATCGTGGCGGCCGCCTTGCTCACCGGCAGCGACGCGTCCGGATTCCAGCGATCGGAGCCCAGCACCACCAAGGCGGTCAGCAGCTTGGTCAGGGAAGCGGGCGAGCGGTGGGTGTCGAGGTTCCTGCTCCAGAGGAGCTGTTCGTCGACGGCGGTGGCGTACGACAGCGCGGCCCTGGGATACGGATCGTCGGCGCGGACCACCACGGCCTTGTGGCGCGTGCGCTTGGCGGGCGTCCGGGCGTGGGACACACCGATCGGCAGCAGGCACAGCAGCGTCAGCAGCAGTTTGAAGCCAGATCCACGCGCCCGCATCCGCGACTTACCTTAAGACCCTGATGCGCCGGAGTGTACCCCATTGGCGACAGGCGCTGCAGCGCATCTGCGTCACAAACGGACGCAGCTGCGCAGATGGCCGTTACAGGTCCTTGCCGGTGTAGTCCTGAACCTGGACGCCGTTCTCCTCGCAGATGATCTCCACGCCCGGTGCGGTGATCGGCGCCCAGGCGTAGACCATCTGCACGCTCCACGGCTTGGTGTACATCACCGGGTCCTCGATGGTCATGACATCCTCGAGCTGGTAGTCGTCGAGCTTGCGCAGGCGCTCGACGATATGCAGTTGCGTGCTGTGCGGGGTGCCGTCGAAGTCCAGCCAGGTGCGGTCGTTGAAGCCGATGCTGTCGATGACCAGCGTGTTGCCTTCCCAGTGCGCCACCGAATCGCCCATGTAGCTGGGCTTGAGGTTGACCGGATGCTTGCCGCCGATGCGGATCCAGCGCACCAGGTGATCCTCGTTGATCATGATGCGCAGCAGGTCGGGCGACTGCAGGTAGCGATGGCCGAACTCGGCATTCATCGCGCGGCTCAACCCCATGGGCTTGCACTGGATGCCGGCGTCGGGCACCGGCGTGCCGGCATGTTCCAGTTCGACACGGTGCCAGAACACCTTCTCACCCCGCTCCGTGAACGGCGGCTTGACCCAGGTCGTGCCGTTGCCCACCGGGATCAGCGCGTTGTAGCCCAACACCTTCGACCAGTCGCCCTCGAAATTGCGCGGATCCTTCGGCGGTTCGTAGCCTGCAGTCTTGCGCGCGGGCTGGCCCATGGTGGGCGAGAGCAGGCCGTGGTTCTGCGGTTCTCCGGGCGCCACGTAGTAAGGCGGTGCGCCCTGCGCCTGCACTGCGGCCGAACCCAACAGCAGGCTCGCCCCTGCGCTCATCGCGACCGCGATGCGCAGCCGGTTCATTTGCCACCTCCCGGCGCCGACCCAGCCGCTGGCGCGCCGCCACCGGGCCCAGCCGGGCCGCCCGGTCCGCCCGGTCCGCCCGGTCCGCCGGGGCCACCCGGCCCGCCACCGCCCGGCGGCGGACCCTGGTTGCCGATCTGCTTGCCGTTGGCCAGCGTCACGCCTGCGAAACTGCCGCCGTGCGAGTTGTCCTTGCGCGGATGATAGGCAACCGTGACCTTGTCGCCCGGCATCAGGCTGTCTTCGGTCCAGCCGGCGCGGATCATGTTCACGGGCGGCGCGCCCTCGAAGCGCCATTCCTCCGTGACACCGCCCGCACCCACCACCTCCAGCACGATCCAGCTGTGGGGATTGGTCCATTCGAAGCGCTTCACGGTGCCGGCGATGCTCAGCGTCTGCGTCATCTCGAACGACGCGAACGAATGGTGGCTGTAAGCCGTGGGTGCCAGCGCAACCAGCGCGGCGGCGAGTACCAGTGACGGGGTTTTCATGGGCGGCGACCTCTCAACGGTTTTCCTGTTCGGTTTCCTGCAGCCATTCCGGATGACGATCCGTGCACACGTCTTCCTTGAACTGCACGTTGCGCAGTCGACGGAACCGCAGCGTCGTCTCCCAGGGTTCGGCGTAGGTCTTGGCGTCCTCGATGCGCACCCGCGCTTCGAGCCGGCCGGATCCGAGCAGCCGGTAGCGCTCGACCACGTGCAGCTCCCGGCTGTGCGGCAGGCCGCTGTCGTCGAGCAGCGTGTCGTCCTTGAAGCCTGTGGTGTCGACCACCAGCGTGTCGCCGTCCCAGCCCGCGATGGAATCGCCGAGGAAGCGGCGCCCCAGCGCGGAATGGGTGTGCTGGTCGGCGAGAAAGATCTGCCGGTTCAGGTGCTGGTACTGGAACAGCATGATCAGGAATCCGGGCCGCTGCACGATTTCGAACGGACTGGGCAGCATCATCAGCCGCGGCACACCCGGCGGCAGGCAGCGGTTGGTGGTGTCGAATGCGGTATCGCCGCGCGATCGCGCCTGCAGGTGCTGGTTGTATTCAGTCTGCGCCGCCGGCAACAACGGCGGTGTCTTGCCGTCGGCGGTCCGCAGTTGCGTGACGGGCCGGTCGATCTGCCAGTAACCGCTGAAGTCAGGCGCAGCCTGCGCACCCGAGCACATAGCGAGCGCTGCGCCAGCGCCCAGCATCCATCGCCGCAGCCAAAGCCTCTGCATGATCCGCCCCCCTTGATAAGACAGCATAACCTTAGCACGGCACCGCATGGGGCCGTCCAGCGCATGCCCGAGGCACCGGCGGCTACTTGCCTGGCGGTGCGAACGGCCGGCGCGTGCCCGCGAAAGCCGGCAGCGCTTCGCAACGCCCGACCAGCGACCAAAGCGCTGGATAGGGCGCACTCCGGGCATCCAGTCCCAGCGCATCCGTCAGGAACGTGAAGACGCAGCCCACCGTGACGTCGGCCTGGGTGAGCTGCGAACCCAGCAGCCAGCGATCGGCGCCGCGCGTACTGCAGCGCCGTTCCAGTTCGCCGAGCGCGCTGTGCATCTGGGTGCGACAGCGTTCCACCCAGGGCGCGTGCCGCTTCTCTTCGGGCCGGAACGACTGCTCGTAGAGCTGCGCCACGCCCTTGTCGGCCGCGCCAGTCGCCAGCGCCATCAGCAACAAGGCTTCGCGCCGCATCGCGCCTCGCGCCGGCAGCAGCGCGCGCTGTTCGCCAACCAGATCGTCGAGGTAGTCGAGGATGGCCCCGGACTCCATGAGCACTTCCGTCTCGCCGATCACCAGCGTGGGTACGCGCCCCAGCGGGTTGTAGGCCCGGATGCGCTCGAAATCGCGTCCGACCGACCAGCTGCGGTGCTCGAAGGGCAGCTCCAGCAACGCGAGACTCACCGCCACGCGACGCACGAACGGCGAATCGAACATGCCGATCAGAATCATGGAGGCAAGCCTATAATGAATGCGGCGCATACACCAAGGGAGCGCGTGCCGTGGCCAGCCCGACCGACATCACCCAGACCCGCGCCGCGCCCCGCCGCAGCGCGCGGGGCCTGCTGTGGCTCATTCTGGTGCTCGTGGTGCTGGGACTGGCCGCCTACACGCCGCTGGTGCTGTGGTGGTCGTATTCGGAAGGGGAGCGGGTCGGCGTGTTGCAGAAGCTCTCGCGCAAGGGCTGGGTGTGCAAGACCGACGAGGGCGAACTGGCGCAGTACGTGGTGAGTGGCGTCGCGCCGCAGATTTTCTACTTCACGGTGCGCGATCAGGCCGTCGCGCAGCAGCTGAACGCCGCCCTGGGTGAACGGGTACGCCTGCACTACACCGAGCACCGCGGGCTGCCTTCGAGCTGCTTCGGCGATACCAACCACTTCGTGGACAGGGTTACGCGCCTGCCGCCCTAGGCGCGGCGCTTCCGGCTAGAGGCCCGCTTTGCCCAGGGCGTCGACGATCTGGCGCAGGTTGGCGGCCAGCGCGGGGTGCTCGGCTTCGAAGCCCACCGCCAGGTTTTCGAGTCGATGGTGATGGGATTCGTCGATCGCGGCCGTCGTCGCCGGTTTCGCGCCCTCCGACCCTGTCACCAGATCCGGGCGTTCCAGCAGGCGTCCGATGTCCACCAGCAGTTCGCGCAGCAGCGAGCGGGAGTTCTCATCCACCAGTGGCGTCTGATTGAGCGTCTGGTGCAAGTCCTCGATGGCGTCGCCGAGTTTGTCGGGGTCGATCGTCATGACCCCATTCTGGCCCAAGGGGGAAAACAGGACAAATGGAATTTCCCGTCCTGCTCCCCGCGCAGCAATTCCCGGCGCAAGCCTTGCGGCTTGCTTCATGCCGCCTGCCATGCAGCGAGGCCACCGCGCGCCCACGGGCCCAGGTCGCGCGCCGGCTCGCTAGCTGGCCGGCAGGTCCGAGTTCCAGGTATCGACGCTGCACTTCCAGTCGCCGCCCACCTGCTTCTTCCAGACCTCGAGCAGCTTGCCGTGGTCGGACGCCGTCTTGCCGGTGGCGTCCCGGTAGCTGATGTCGTAGACACCGACCACGTAGGCGATGTCGCCGGACTTCGCGACTTCCACTTTCGTTGGCTGCCAGACGATCGCGAGGTTGGGCAGCGCGAGCAACCCGGCGACGGACTTGCGCGCTGCCTCCTTGCCGTTGGCCACGGCGTCGTTCGGCGGCAGCACCACGACATCGTCGGTGTAGAACCACAGCCACTGGTTCACCTGACCCGACTGCGCCGCCTTCACCCAGTCGGCATCCGCCCTGCGCACCGCCGCCTCGTCCGCCGCCAGATCGACCGCCCGGCCAAAGCGCTCCGCCAGCGCCTGCCAGCGGCCGCTGCGCCGGACGTACGTGGTCGTCAGCCGCGAGGCGTTGACGTAGGGCTGGCCGTCGTCCGTGCCGCGCAGCGTGACCACCTCCGACAACACCGCGGTATCGCCGTCGACGCGCAGCTCGATGTCGCTCGCGCTCTGCGACTTGAGCTGGTTCAGTTCGTTGCCGATGACATCCTTGATGAAGCCTTCCTTGTCCACGCTCCGCCCGGAGGCGTACACGGCGATGAAGTTGTCGGACAGGATGCGGCGCAGGGCTTGCTCGTCGCGCCGCTTTTCGGCCTCCCCCCACTGGCGGTCGGTACGCAGGATCTGCGCACGCACCGCGGGCGGCACCGCAGTCGCGCCCGCCTGTCCCGCAGTCCCCGCGGTGGATCCTGCGGCGGCTTGCGCGGCGAGCGGGGCGAGCGCCAGGGCCAGCAGACAACCCAGCGGCAGCGGTCGACTCATGGCGGACTCCCGGGAGATGCGGTCCCAATGGCTGGCCAGCGCGCATCATCGCGCATCACAGGCGTGCGAGAAACTCTTCCCTGGTCCGGCACGGTGCGGCCCAGCACGATGCCGATGAGGCGCGCCATGCGCTCGTGCAGGTCCCGCACCCCGCCCAGCCAGTGATCCGCGCCCCACAGCGGATAGATGTACCCGGGCAGGGCCAGCAACTCCTCGATGGGAGCGTAGCCATCGCTCGGCCCATACGGCGACAGGTCCGGCTGGAACAGGCGCGCCAGCACACCGCGCACGCGCCGCACGGTCGGGAAAGCCACCACCTGGTAGAGCTGCAGATGCGCGGGCAGCGCCACACGAGTGCCGGGACGATGCCGCAGCAGCTCGCCCACCAGCGATAGCTTGCGCCCCGTGGCCCTGCAGTACGCGCGCAAGGCCGCGGCGCGCAGCGGATGGGCCATCGCCTGGTCGAAAGCCGGCGTGCCGAACGGCAGACCGCTGATGCTGATCCAGGCTTTGACGCGCCGGAAGGCCTCGCCCGCTTCGGGGCGCGACAGCGCGCACCGGACTTCGGCGCTGCCTTTGCTCAACGACACGAGCAGCAGCGAATCACCCGGAAACGCGCTGCGCAGGGCCTCGTTGATCCGCGTTGCCGCGAGCTCCGGACCCTCGCTGCCTTCGAGCGGAACGGTATGGCAGCGCTCGGCCAGTGAGCGCACGCTGCGCTTGAGGAAAGTGCCATTGCCGAAAGTCTGCGGATGACTGCGATAGAACAGCCCTGGCACGAGCACCACGCCCATGCCGGGGCCCAGCGCCGCTGCAGCCCGCGCGTCCTCGTTGATCGCCGCGGCGAGCGAGCGGTTGCCAGCGCGGGCCAGGATGCGCTGGTACAGCCGCGCCGCCTGCCCGTCGCCGTCCGGACCCGCGCGGACCATGTGCGCTCACTGCACCGTCAGCGAATAGTTCACCGTGTGGCTGGTGGTACCGCTGGTGCCCGTGACCGTGATGATGTAAGTGCCCGCGGGCGTGCTGCCGGTGCCGCCCGAGCTGCTCGAACTGCTGGAGCTGCTCGTGCTGCTGCCCGAACCACCGCCCCCGCCGCCCGAGCCACCGCCGCAGCTGGCAAGCAGGGCACAGGCCAGCAGCAGGCAGCTCAAGATCTGGTACCGGCGCAACGCGGTCTTCGTCCAGCGGCCGCGCGTCGCAGGCAGCAGCAGCGCTGCCAGCGCGACGCCCGGCAGCCAGGGTGCGAGCGGATCGCGCTGCTGGGAAGTGCCCAGCAGCGCCGCCTGGCCCGTGGTGGTGATGGTCAGCGCCGAGCTGGCCATGCTGCCATTGACCGTGACCGTGGCGGGCGCGAAGCCACAGCTGGCGCCCGTGGGCAGCCCCGAACAGGTCAGCGCCACGGAGCCGCTGAAGCCGCCGCTGGGCGTCACATCGATGGTGGTCGTCGCGGACTGGCCCGCGGTGAGGGTCGCGGAGGTTGAAGTCGCGCTGAGCGCGAACGCGGGCACCGGCGTGGTGGCCGCCTGCGCGACCAGTTCGACGTCGCCCGACACCAGTTCCGGCAGGCCATCGCCGGTCAGGTCGAGCGCCGTCGTCGCGCCGCCGACCACCAGATTGATGGCGAACACGGGTTCGATCGACGAACCGCTGCCGATGGACTGCACCGTGCCATCGCCGTTGCCGGGGAAGATGCCGCTGCCGGACGCAGAATAGGGATCGGTCACGGCCACGTCGGGCTTGCCGTCGCCATCGAAATCGGCGACGGCGATGCCCTGCGAGTTGTTGAGGTACTGCGCCGCGTATTCCCGCAGCTGGGGCGCCTTGAACGTACCGTCGCCATTGCCGCGAATCACGGCGAGCTGCGCGTTGTAGTTACTGGAGGATCCCAGCGCCACGAGGTCCATGTGGCCGTCGCCATCCATGTCGGCCGCGACCACCGCAGGCGGCATGCCGGACACGGAGAGCACCATGATGTCGGGACCGCTCACGGCCGCGGGCGTCGTGAACGTGCCATCGCCGTGGCCGACCGCGACCTGCAGCCCCGCGGTGTAGGCAGAGAGCGTGCTGTCAATGCTGTTCGACTGCGTCACGAACACCAGGTCGGGATTGCCGTCGCCCGTGAGGTCCTGCGCCAGCGCCACCCACTGCTGATAGGGAATGCCGTTGCTGATGCCGCCCGACAGGTTGCCCAGGAGGTTGGGGCCCGAATAGAACACGATCTGCTGCGGCGCCTGGAACGTGCCGTCGCCGTTGCTGAGCTGGATGGCCGTGCCGGCGTCCGTGCTGTTGACGTTGGCGGTGCTCTGGTAGCTGTATTCGTAGTTGTAGATCAGGTCGGCCTTGCCGTCGTGGTTCACGTCGGCCAGGTGCAGGTTCGTAAGCGTCGGATAGATCGTGTAGGCGCCCGTGATGGTGCTCGACACCGCCGGCACCGCCACGAAGGAGGGCGCACCGAAGCCGCCTTGGCCGTCGCCCAGCGCGAGGAACACGCCGGTGCCGCCGCTGCCGGATGGGATGCCGTTGAGGACGGGTGCGATGTAGACCAGGTCGGCATGACCATCGCCATCGACGTCCGCCAGTGCGAACGAGTCGATGTCCTGCAGCGGATACGACACGCCGCCCACCGTCACCGGCGAAGTCGCGAGCGTCGCGTGCGCGGCGAACGCACCGGTGCCCGAACCCAGGTAGCTGGTGAACGACAGATCGGCGTTCACGCCCACGCCGTCCGGCTTGCCATCGCCGTCGAGATCGACCAGGTTCTTGCCGGTGTATTCGAAGGGCAGCGTGGGCGAGCCGCGGAACGTGCCATCGCCGTTGCCCATCAGCGCGTAGGCGGATTCGGGGGTGTACTGGTCGCCGCCGTAGTAGCCGCCATTGGCCAGGCCGACGTAGAGATCGACGTTGCCGTCGTTGTCGAGGTCGCGCGCCGCGACGTAGCCGAAGTCGTTGATGGAATCGTAGCTGTGGCCCGCGGTGAAGCTGCCGTCGCCGACGCCCATGAAGGTGCTCACCGCAACGCCAGTGGCCACGGCGAGGTCGGGCTTGCCATCGTTGTTGAAATCGCCCGCGGCGAGATTGGGGCCGCTTTCCGCGGTCGAGGCGATCGGCGCGAACGCCGCGGCCGGCGCCGCGGTGAACGTGCCGCTGCCGTTGTTCAGCAGCACCAGGCCGTTGGAGCCGACCAGGTCCGGCTTGCCGCTGCCGCGCAGGTCCGCAGCCACCAGGTTCACCAGCGGATACCGGGTGGCGCCCGCCAGCGGCGTGGCGATATTGATCGACTGCGCGGCATTGAGCAGCCCGTTGCCATTGCCGGTGAGCACCGAGATCTCTTCCTGGCCCGCGGCCGTGCGCGAGGCCACCACCACGTCCGCCTTGCCATCGCCATTCACGTCCGCCACGAGCGCCGTCTCGGTGACGCTGCCCGGCACGCTGTAGAACGCCGGCGTGCCGAGCGTGCCGGCAGTGCTCGCGAGCCAGACGCCGATCTGTCCCTGGCTGCCGTCGATGCCGATCACATCGGCCATGCCATCGCCGTTGAGATCGCCCGCGGTCAGCGCCGTGAGGCCGGCAAGCGAAGCGTCGGTGGTCTGCGCCTGTATCGCCAGGGTCGCGGGGTTGAGGGTGCCGGAATACATCAGGTAATTGGGACCGGTGCCGCTGGCGTTGTAGCCCACCCCGGCCACCATGCCGTAGCCTGCGGTGGTCTTGCCGAGATAGGCGACCAGGCGCGTGCCGAGGCCCAGCGTGGGTTCGGCGCAGCCGGAGGCGCTATCCGCCGCGGTGCCCAGGCCCGCGGCGCCGTGCAGCGTGTCCTGGTAGTTCGTGACTGAGCCTTCGAGCTGCAACGCCAGCGACGGATTCAGCGTGTAGTTGGCACCGTACAGCGTCAGCGAACAGTCGCCCTGGCGCTGGAGGCTGACCAGCGTGCTGTTCGGATAGGAAATGACGGTCTGGTTGCCCACGAATGGCGCCGCCGTCTGGCCGGTGATCACGGCCGCGAAGCTGGCGCGGATGGCGCGTCGGGCCAGCACCGCCGCACTCACCAGCCGCTGCCCCCAGCTCATGTCGTCCCACGACGGGTGCAGCTGGGCGCGCAGTTCGGCGCGCACCGCCTGCCCCTGCTCCTTGCTGAAATTGGCGTGCGCCCGGGCGACCCGCTGCAGACGCCCCTCATCGAGGCCGATGCGCTCCGAGACCACCGCCGGCAGCACCAGGGCCGTGGCGATCGGCAACGCCAGGGCCACGCCTCCGCACAGCATGAACAGCCGCAACTTACCCATGGACGCTCCCTCTGTTAGGTTCGCCACGACCCGGATCGTGGCCACTTGCCGTGCGCAGACCGTAAGATTGCCGGGCCGCCATGGCAACCCCCCAAGGGAGGGGGTTGAAGCCCGGACCGCCCGCGGCCGACACTGGCATCCGGAAGCGTCCGGTCCGCTGCGTGAGTGGTGTGTGGCATGAAAATCCTGCTGGTCGACGATCACGCGCTGTTTCGCGCCGGCCTGCGCCTGCTGCTGCGTACCATCCGCCACGATGCCGAAATCCTCGAAGCGGGCACGCTGGACGAAGCCTTCCGCCACTGCGAGCGCCATCCCGACGTGCAGGTGTGCCTGCTCGATCTGTCGCTGCGCACCGAGAACGGCCTCGCTGCGCTGGCGAGCCTGAAGGAGCAGGCGCCGGAGATCGCCATCGTCGTCGTCTCCGGCGCCGAGGACATCGGCACCATCCGCCGCTGTGTCGACGCCGGTGCGATGAGCTACATCCCCAAGAGCCTGCCGCCGGAGGTGCTCACCGAAGCGCTGCACAATGTGCTGCAGGGGCAGCTCTACCTGCCGCGGCAGGTGCTGGAGCTCGATCGCGACTCGCCCGCACCCGCACTCACGCCGCGCCAATGTGAAGTGCTGGGCTATCTCAGCCGCGGCTGGCCCACCAAGGCCATCTGCCGCGAGATGGGTCTCTCCGAACACACGGTGAAGGAACACCTCTCGCTCATCTTCCAGGCGCTGGGCGCGCACAACCGCACGGATGCGGTGATCAAGGCGGCCTCGCTGGCGGCCGGCAGCTCGGGCCTTGGCGTGCGCATCGCTTGAACGCCGCCCGTCCCAACATCGCGCCCGATCGCGAAGTGCTCACCGAGCTCAACGCGCTGCACGCCCGCGCGTTGCAACGCATGCCCTGGGTGCAGGCGGTGGTGATGCTGGCGCTGGGCTTCGTCGTGTGGTCGCCGGCGCTGGCCAGGGTCTTCATCGTCTGGACCGCGTTGACGCTGGCCATCGAAGGAATCCGGGCCCGCTACGCCAGCTACGTGCAGCAGCACGGCGAGGCACTCGATCCACGCCGTGCGCATCGCCGGTTCATCGCGCTCGCCGCGCTCGCGGGTCTGTTCATGAGCAGCGGCGTCGCGCTGGTGCTGCCGCAGGTACCGATCCTCGACCAGGCGTTGCTCGGCATCTTCGTGTTCGCGATCCCCGCGGCGGGCGTGGCCGTCTCGCAGTCCTCGCGCTATATCGTCGCGGCCTACACGCTCACCATGGTCGCGCCCGCATCGCTGGTGTGGATCCGCATCCATCCCACGCAGCTGGTCACGGTGGGCGTCGGGGCCTTCATCTTCTGGATCCTCATGATCCTGGTGGCCGCCGACGGCGATCGGCTGCTGCTGCGCTCGGTGCTGATCCGCCACGAACGCGACCGGCTGGTGCAGGACCTCGAGCTCAAGAACGCCGAGGTGCAGGTGGCGGTGGCGAAGGCCGAGGCGGCCGCGTCGGCCCGTGCGCGCGTGCTCGCGGCGGCCAGCCACGATCTCCGGCAGCCACTGCACGCGCTCTCGGTTTACAGCGCGGTGCTGGCGGCCAACCCCGAACCCGCCGTGCTGTCGGAAGTCGGCAGCCACATCGTGGAGATGGTGCGATCGCTCGGCAGCGTGCTCAACGGCCTGCTGGACCTGTCGCGCCTGTCGAGCGGCTATTACACGCCCGAACTGCAGACGGTCGCGCTGGACCAGGTGCTGGCGCCGGTGTGTTCGGAATTCGTGGCGGCGGCCGCCAGCAAGGGCCTGGAACTGCAGGTCGATCTGCAACCCGCACTGGTGCGCTCCGATCCCGTGGCCGTCGGACGCATCGCGCGCAATCTCATCGACAATGCGATCAAGTACACCGCGCACGGCTCGATCCGCGTCAGCACGCGCGTGCAACCGGGCGACGGGCCGCCGCGCGCGCTGCTCGATGTCACCGACACCGGCAAGGGCATCGGCGCCAGCGAACAGCAGCGCATCTTCGAAGAGTTCTACCAGGTGGACAATCCGGGCCGCGATCGCGACCACGGCGTGGGCCTGGGACTTGCCATCGTGCACCGGCTGGCTGAACTGCTGGACGCGACGATTGCGGTGCGCTCGGCGCCGGGCGCGGGTTCCACGTTCGAAGTGGGTTTCGCCGCGCTGCCGGAAGCGAGCCTGAGCGCGCCCCAGGTCGCACTGCGCGCCATTCCGGACGACATCCGCGGCCGGCGCGTCTACGTGGTCGACGATGAAGTGGACGTGCTGCGCGGGACGCAGGCGTTGCTGAACCTGTGGGGCCTGCAGGTGCAGGGTGTGCGCTCCGGCACGGCCGCGGAGCAGCTGTGCGCCGAGCAGGGAGCGCCGGATCTGATGATCGCCGACCTGCGGCTCGGCGGCACCGAGCACGGCGCGCAACTCGCGGCGCGCCTGCAGCAGCGGTATGGCCGCTTCCCCGTGCTCATCATCAGTGGTGAGACCTCGGCCGCGGCCCTGCGCGAAGCCGACCGCTGTTCATTCCCGCTGCTGCACAAGCCCGTGACGGCGGAGGCGTTTCAATCGGCGATCACCCTGGCGCTGGCCGCCACGCCGGGCACCGCGACCGCGACGGGCTGATTGCGCTGGTACATCAGGCTCAGGTGGCGCAGGTGCGCCGCGAGGCCGGGTGCGACATCCGACCACCGGAACCGCCACACCCACATGCCCTCGCCCTTGCCGGGAAAGTTCATGCGATGTTCGTTGCCCTGGTCGAGCACGTCCTGCATGGGCAACACGGCGGAATCCGCCACGCTGGCCAGCGCCACGCGGATCAGCGTCCAGTTCACCATGCGCCCGTCGGCGCCGAGATATTCGCGCAGATGGTGGCGATCGGATTCCGGCGCGCTGTTCCACCAGCCCAGCGTGGTGTCGTTGTCGTGCGTGCCGGTGTACACCACGGAATCGGGGCTGTGGTTGTGCGGCAGGAAGCGCTGCTCGCCACCCTCGCCCCACGCGAACTGCAGGATGCACATGCCGGGCAACTGGTAGTCGCGCCGCAGGCGATCGACATCCGGTGTGATCACGCCGAGGTCTTCGGCGATGATGGGCAGCGGGCCGAGTGCGGCGGCGATGGCGCTGAACAGGGTCGCGCCGGGCGCGCGCACCCACTTGCCGTGGATCGCGGTGGGCTCTTCCGCGGGAATCTCCCAGCTTGCGACGAAGCCGCGGAAGTGATCGATGCGCAGGAGGTCCACCAGCTCGAAGCTGCGCCGCACGCGCTCGATCCACCACGCGAAGCCCTCGCGCGCATGCACCTCCCAGCGGTACAGCGGATTGCCCCAGCGCTGTCCGGTGGCGCTGAAATAATCGGGCGGCACGCCGGCCACCACCGTGGGACGACCCTGCGCATCGAGTTTGAACAGATCCGGCCGGGCCCAGCACTCGGCGCTGTGGTGCGCGATGAAGATCGGCGCATCGCCGACGATCTTCACGTTGCGCTGGTTGGCGTACTGGCGCAGCCGCGCGAACTGGCTGAAGAAGCACCACTGGCAGAAGCGCCAGAAGTCGACCCGCTCGCCGAACCGCGCACGCGCCGCCCGCAGCGCCTGCGGCCGGCGGAAAGCCAGCGCCGGATCCCAGTCGCACCAGTCACGGCCCGGGAACTGCTCCGACAAGGTCATGAACAGCGCGTAGTCGTCGAGCCAGCCGGCATTGCGATCGCAGAATGCCGCGAACTCGGCGCGCAGGGCCGGCGCGGCGCTGGCGAAGAAGCGCCGCGCCGCCCACGCCAGGCGCGCCATGCGATACGGAACCACGGCGCTGAAATCGATGTTGCGCGCGTCGAAGCGCGGATCGGGGTGGACCTCCGGTGGCTCGAGCCAACCGCGCTGCGCGAGCTCGCCGAGATCGATGAGCATCACGTTGCCGGCGAACGCCGAACTGCTCATGTAGGGAGAATTGCCGGGACCCGCTCCGCCCAGCGGCAGGATCTGCCACAGCCACTGGTTGGCCGCGACCAGCCAGTCGACGAAATGGTACGCGTTCGGGCCGAGATCGCCCGAGCCGTGCGGACCCGGAAGCGACGTGATGTGCAGCAGCAGCCCGCTCGCGCGCGGAAAGCGCATCCTGAAATACCCCTGCTATAACCGACGGCGGGTGCTCAGACCCATTCTAGTTGGTGGTGGGTTCCACGTCGTCGAGCGACATTGTAGCCGCGCGCCTGGTCGTGCAACGCGCATGGCATACGTATTCATTGCGCGATGGAACGCACGTGGCGAGCGGCGGGGCCGGCCCGCCGGTCCAGCACAAATGACAATACAATCAGGCAGGTAGCGGCATCATTCCAGCAGCTTGTGGCCGGCCGGCAAGCGATGTGCGTACCAGGCCGCGAGCCGGTGCCGGATGGTCCTGTCGCTGACCTGCTCCTCCGGCATGGGCGCGATGATCTTGTCGTGCACCAGCAGCCGGTACACGTACAGCGCCTTGTCGCTGGCGGAATCGGTGGCCTCGAACTCGGCCGCCTTGCGGCTGGCCACGTATTCCACGCCGGCTGCGAGCGCGGC
>DATJYR010000060.1:0-13175 GCA_035499515.1 Steroidobacteraceae bacterium
CCCCCCCCCCCCCCCGCTACAGTCACCGCCATGCACACAGGCTTCATCGGCCTGGGCGCCATGGGCGCCCCCATGGCCCGCAATCTCCATCGCGCCGGCACCCTCAAGGCCGTCTGGAACCGCAATGCCGCCAAGGCCCGCGAGCTGGCGCACGAGCTCGGCTGCGTCGCCGCGGAATCGCCGGCGGCGCTGGCGCGCGAGGTCGATGTCATCCTGATATGCGTCTCGGCGGACGCCGATGTGCTGGAGATGATCGAGGCACTGGTGCCGGGTTTGCGACGCGGGCAGGTGGTGCTGGATTTCTCCACCGTCAGCGCGGACACGGCTCGCAGGGCCGCGGCGCGGCTCGCGCCGCTGGGCGTCGAGTTCATGGACACGCCGGTGAGCGGCGGCGTGGAAGGCGCGCGCAACGCGACGCTGGCCATCATGGCCGGCGGCGATGCCGCGACCTTCGCGACCGTGCAGCCCGTGCTGCAGAGCCTCGGCAGGACGCTCACCCACTTCGGCCCGCACGGTTCCGGCCAGGCCGCGAAGGCCACCAACCAGATCATGGTCGCGGGGGTCGCGCGTGCGGTGGCGGAGGCCATGGCGTTCGCGCAGTCGCAGGCGCTGCCGCTCGACCAGGTGATCGCCACGCTGGGCGGCGGTGCGGCCGCCTCCTGGTTCCTCACCAATCGCGCGCCGTTCATGCAGCGCCGCAGCTTCCCGCCCGGCTTCCGCGTGCGCCTGCACAGCAAGGACCTGCTGATCTGCCGCGCCATGGCTGCGGCACGCGGCGTGACGTTGCCCGTGGTGGAGGCGAGCCTCGCCGACTACGACCGGCTGATCGAAGGCGGCTGGGGCGACGAGGACATCTCCGCCATCTTCCGGCTCAAGGCGCAGCTGTTTGAACCCTGAGGTCCGCCTCAAGCTGCCGGATTTCTGCGCGCCGCGCACGGTGCTCGCGGTGGCGGTGATCGTGGAGCTGGCCGCCATCATGCTGACCCTGGCCGATCGCGCCGTGGGCAGCACCTCGTGGGTGGCGCTGGCGCGCACCTCGCTGCTGCTGCAGTGGATCGGGCTGGGTTCGGCGGCGGTGCTGTGCCTGGCGCGCGGCTTCCTCTCGCGGCTGGACTTGCTGCGCGCCTGCGCGGTGGCGCTCGGGTTGATCCTGGTGGTGGATGGCGTGGTGTCGGCGATCGCGCTGCAGCTCAGCGCGGGACTGGGCATGGCGGGCGCGGGATTGCTCACGCCGGAGGAAGCGCGCGGCTTCGTGCTGCGCAATCTCGCCATCGGCGCCATCCTGGGCGCGCTCGCGCTGCGCTACGTGTACGTCGGCAGCGAATGGCGGCGCAACGTGGAAATGCAGGCGCAGGCGCGCATCCAGACGCTGCAGGCGCGCATCCGCCCGCACTTCCTCTTCAACAGCATGAACACCATCGCCTCGCTGACGCGCTCGGATCCCGCGCAGGCCGAGGCGGCGGTGCAGGACCTGGCCGATCTGTTCCGCGCCACCCTGAGCGAGCAGCGCGGCGTGGTGACGCTGGCGGAGGAACTGGAGATCGCGCGCACCTACGAGCGCATCGAACAGCTGCGGCTCGGCCCGCGGCTCAAGGTGCTGTGGCAGGTGGACGCGCTGCCGCGGCAGGCGCGCATGCCGGGCCTGCTGCTGCAGCCGTTGCTGGAAAACGCGATCTTCCACGGCGTCGAGCCGCGCCACGACGGCGGCACCATCACCGTGGAAGGCCACCTGGAAGGCGACAGCATCTGCCTGTCGGTGCGCAATCCGCTGCCGGAAGGCGAAGTGCAGATCCGCGCCGGCAACCGCTACGCGCTCGCCAACATCCGCGAACGCCTGCACCTCACCTACGGCAATCGCGGCGTGGTCGACGCGGGCCGGCTCGGCGACGAGTTCCTCGCCACGCTGCGCTTTCCATGCGACACCAGCGCATCCTGATCGTCGACGACGAGCCGCTGGCGCGCGAGCGCCTGCGCTCGCTGCTGGCGACGCTGCCCGGCACCACGCTGGCGGGTGAGGCCGCCGCCGGCGACGAGGCGGTGGTCAAGGCCCAGGCGCTGCGGCCCGACGTGGTGCTGCTCGACGTGCGCATGCCCGGCATGAACGGCCTCGAGGCCGCGCGGCACATGGCGTTGCTGGACAATCCGCCCGCCATCATCTTCACCACCGCGTACGACGCCTATGCGCTGGAGGCCTTCGAAGCCGCCGCGGTGGGCTACCTGCTCAAGCCGGTGCGCAGCGAGAAGCTCGCAGCCGCGCTGGAGCGTGCCGCGCGCTTCGGCCAGGCGCAATGGGAGCAGATCGCGGGCCCGCAGGCGCCCCAGCCCGACGCCCGCACCCACATCGCGATCAAGGTGCGCGAAGGCATGCGGCTGGTGCCGCTGCGGGACATCTACTGCTTCATCGCCGACCAGAAGTACACCACGGTGCGCCACACCGGCGGCTCGGACCTGATCGAGGACTCGCTGCGCGCCCTGGAACTGGAGTTCCCGGCGCAATTCGTGCGCGTGCATCGCAATGCGCTGGTCAACGCGCAGCGCATCGCGGCCATCGAGCGCAGCGCCGAAGGCCAGTACGCGGTGGTGCTGCAGGATCTGGACGAGCAGATCCCGGTGAGCCGGCGGCTGGCCGGCGAGCTGCGCGAACGCTTCCGGCTCTAAAGAACGGCGCCGGATCGGGTATGCTGGCGCCATGCGCATCGAGTTCACCAAGATGCATGGCCTCGGCAACGATTTCATCGTGTTCGACCTGCCCCCGGGCGCCGCGCTCCCCAGCGCCGCGCAGTGGCGGCAGCTCTCCGACCGGCACACCGGCATCGGCTTCGACCAGGCGCTGATCCTCGAGCCGCCGCGTCGCGCCGATACCGATGCCTACTACCGCATCGTCAACGCCGACGGCAGCGAGGTCGAGCAGTGCGGCAACGGCGTGCGCTGCATCGCCAGCCTGTTGCAGCACAGGCGCAATGGCCAGGCGGGCCACGGCACGCTGAAGCTCGACAGCCCCGCAGGCCTGATCGAAGCGCGGGTGCTGGCCGACGGGCGCGTGACCGTGAACATGGGCGTCCCGGACTTCGAGCCGGCGGCGCTGCCGCTCCTGCACAGCCCGCGCGCGCTGCAGTATTCGCGCACCGTGCAGGGCGCGACACTGCAGTTCGGCGCGGTGTCGATGGGCAACCCGCACGCGGTGCTGCAGGTGGTGGACGTGGCCAGCGCCGAAGTGGAGCGCATCGGCCAGGCGCTGCAGTCCCACCCGGATTTCCCGCGTTCGGTGAACGTCGGCTTCCTGCAGATCGTGAGCGCCTCGGAGCTGCGGCTGCGGGTGTATGAACGCGGCGTCGGCGAGACGCAGGCCTGCGGCACGGGCGCCTGCGCCGCGGTGGCCGTGGGCCGGCAGCTGGGCTTGCTGGCGCCCGAAGTACAGGTACGATTGCCGGGCGGCGTGCTGGGCGTGAGCTGGGAAGGCGAAGGCCAGCCGCTGTGGATGACCGGGCCCGCGGTGACGGCGTTCCAGGGCACCGTCCGGATCTGAGCACCAGAAGCACAGCCAGGGAGAGTGAGCGAATGACCACCCAAAGCGCCCAGGAACTGCCGGAGATCGCCGCGAGCGAGGCCGCGGTCGCGCAGTACCTGCTGGAGCATCCCGATTTCTTCGAGCAGCATCCGCAGCTGCTCGCGCGCCTGCGGCTGCATCATCCGCGCCAGGGCACCACCATTTCGCTGATCGAGCGCCAGGTGGACGTCATGCGCCAGCGTTACGAGGCGCAGGAACGCAAGCTGGCCGAATTCGTGAGCGTGGCGCGCGCCAACGACCAGCTTTCGGAGAAGATCCATCGCTTCACGCGCCGGCTGCTGCACGCGGGATCGCGCGCCGAATCGGTGGAGGTGATCGAGACCAGCCTGCGCGAGGATTTCGCGGCGTTCCACGCGGTGCTGCTGCTGCCGGGCGCCGGCCCCGCGGTGGCCACGGGTGCGCAGGGATTCGTGCGCAGCGTGCCGGTGGACGATCCGGCGCTGAAGGGGTTCGAGTCGCTGTTCGCCAGCGGCAAGCCGCGCTGCGGCCAGATCCGCGACACGCAGCGTGAATTCCTGTTCGGCGCCGAAGGTGCGAGCATCGGCTCGGTGGCGCTGATCCCGCTCACGGGCGTCACGCCGCCCGGCCTGCTCGCCCTGGGCAGCGTCGACCGCGATCGTTTCCACCCCGGCATGAGCACCGATTTCCTGGCGCGCATGGCCGAGCTGATCGCGGACGCGCTCGCGCACGAATGAAGCCCGAGGCCCTGCAGTGGCTGCAGCGCTTCGCCTCCCATCTGCTCACGGAGCGGCGCGTGTCGCCGCACACCGCCAGCGCCTACCAGCGCGAACTGCAGGCGCTGCGCGAGTGGTGCGACCAGCAGGGCCTCGCCGACTGGCAGGCGCTGGACGAACAGCACGTGCGCGTCTATGCCGCGCGCAGCCATGCCGCGGGACTGAAACCGCGCAGCGTGCAGCGCCGCCTCTCGGCGCTGCGCACCTTCTACAACTACCTGCAGCGCGAGCAGGTGCTGGGACGCAACCCGGCCGTCGGCGTGCGCGCTCCCAAGGCCGCGCGCACCTTGCCCGACACACTGGATGCCGACCAGATGGGCCGTCTGCTGGCGCTGGTGCCGGAAAACGACCTCGACCGGCGTGACCTCGCCATCATGGAGCTGTTCTACTCGTCCGGCCTGCGCCTGGCCGAGCTCACCGGCCTCGATCTCATGGACCTCGACCTCGCCGACCGCACCACGCGCGTCATGGGCAAGGGCAGCAAGGCGCGCATCGTCCCCATCGGCCGGCTGGCCGTGCAGGCGCTGCAGGCCTGGATCAAGGTGCGCGGGAGCCTCGCGAAAGCCGACGAAACGGCGCTGTTCGTGGGCCAGAACGGCCGGCGCATCGGGGTGCGCAACGTGCAATTGCGCATCGCCGCCCACGCCCGCCGCCAGGGCCTGCCGCAACACGTGCACCCCCATCTGTTCCGCCACTCCTTCGCCACGCATCTGCTTGAATCCAGTCGGGATTTGCGCGGCGTGCAGGAGCTGCTGGGCCACGCCAACATCAGCACCACCCAGGTCTACACCCACCTTGATTTCCAGCATCTCGCCCGCACCTATGAAAGTGCGCATCCCCGCGCCCGCCGCCGCACCTGAGGGATTTCATGAGCGAGTTTTTCGATCCGCATGGCACCACCATCCTGGGTGTGCGCCGCAACGGCCGCGTCGTCATCGGCGGCGATGGCCAGGTCACGCTCGGCAACACCGTCATGAAGGGCAACGCCCGCAAGGTGCGCGCGCTGGCGGGCGGTCGCGTGCTGGGCGGTTTCGCAGGCGGCACGGCCGATGCATTCACGCTGTTCGAGCGCTTCGAGGGCAAGCTGGAGAAATTCGGCAACCTCACGCGCGCCGCCATCGAACTCGCCAAGGACTGGCGCTCTGACCGATACCTGCGGCGCCTCGAAGCGCTGCTGCTGGTGGGCGATCCCGACAACCTGTTCGTGATCTCGGGCAACGGCGATGTGATCGAGCCCGAGCAGGAACTCGTCGCCATCGGTTCCGGTGGCCCGTACGCGCAGTCCGCGGCGCGTGCGCTGCTGGAGAACACCGGGCTCAGTGCGCGCGAAATCGTCGAACGCTCGCTGAACATCGCGGCCGACGTCTGCATCTACACCAACCGCAATCTCACCATCGAGGAGCTCGGCCCGAAGGAGGCCGGCAAATGACCCCGCAACAGATCGTCGTCGAACTCGACAAGCACATCGTCGGCCAGGGCGCGGCCAAGCGCGCCGTGGCCATCGCGCTGCGCAACCGCTGGCGCCGCATGCAGGTGGACAGCGCGCTGCGCCAGGAGATCACGCCCAAGAACATCCTCATGATCGGGCCGACGGGCTGCGGCAAGACCGAGATCGCGCGCCGGCTGGCGCGGCTCGCGAATGCGCCGTTCGTGAAGGTCGAAGCCACCAAGTTCACGGAAGTGGGGTACGTGGGCCGCGAGGTGGATTCCATCATCAAGGAACTCGCCGACGTCGCGATGAAGATGACGCGCGAGCAGGAAGTGGCGCGCGTGCGCGAACCGGCCGCCGTGGCCGCGCGCGAGCGCGTGCTCGACATCCTGCTGCCGAAGCCGCGCAGCGCCATGGGATTCTCCACCGATGAACCCGCCGTGCCGCGCGATGCGGAAACCCGCAACAAGCTCCGCGGCATGATCGAACGCGGCGAAATGGACGACCGCGAGATCGAGGTCGAGGTGCGCGCGCCGGCCGCCGGCATGGAAATCATGGCGCCACCCGGCATGGAGGAGATGCAGCAGCAGTTGCAGTCGATGTTCCAGAACCTGGGCGGTGGCAAATCGCACCCGAAGCGCATGAAAGTGCCGGAGGCGATCAAGGTGCTCACCGAGGAGGAGGCCGGCAAGCTCGTGAACGAAGAGGAGCTCAAGGCCCGCGCGCTCGGCCACGCCGAGCAGAACGGCATCGTGTTCATCGACGAGCTCGACAAGATCTGCCGCCGCCAGGAAACCCTGGGCGCCGACGTGTCCCGCGAAGGCGTGCAGCGCGACCTGCTGCCGCTGGTCGAGGGTTGCACCGTGGCCACCAAGTACGGGCCGATCAAGACCGACCATGTGTTGTTCATCGCCTCGGGCGCGTTCCACATGGCCAAGCCCTCGGACCTGATCCCGGAGCTGCAGGGTCGCTTCCCGATCCGCGTCGAGCTGGATTCGCTCAAAGTGGACGATTTCGTGCGCATCCTGACCGAGCCCGACGCCTCGCTGACGGCGCAGTACCGGGCGCTGCTGGGCACCGAACAGGTGCAGCTCGAGTTCGCTCCGGACGGCGTGCGGCGCGTGGCCGAGATCGCCTGCCACGTCAACGAACGCACCGAGAACATCGGCGCGCGCCGGCTGCACACCGTCATGGAGCGCTTGCTGGAGAGCATCTCGTTCGAGGCCTCGGAAAAACCGGGGATGGCGCTGAAGGTGGACGCGGGGTACGTCGACGCGCACCTCGGCAATCTTGCCCAGGACGAGGATTTGAGCAGGTATATACTCTAGGTCCCAACCCAGCCCCGGGAGTCTGCGATGGACGGCAAGAAAGCGGCCAAGGCCTCGAAGAAGGCGGAACTGAAGCAGCGGCGCCAGGCGCCGCTGGCCACGCCCACCGACCTGAAAGCCGCGGCGACGCGCGACATCAGCGGCGCGATGAACGCCGTGCTGGCGGATGTGTTCGCGCTGTACGTGAAGACCAAGAACTTCCACTGGCATGTCAGTGGCCCGCACTTCCGCGACTACCACCTGCTGCTCGACGACCAGGCCACGCAGGTGTTCGCCATGACCGACCTGATCGCCGAGCGCGTGCGCAAGCTGGGCGGCACCACGCTGCATTCCATCGGCCACATCTCCCGGCTGCAGCGCATCTCCGATAACGACGCCGATTTCGTCGACCCGCAGGACATGCTGGCCGAGCTGCGCGAGGACAACAAGCTGCTGGCCGCGCGCCTGCGCAAGGCGCACGACGTGTGCGACGAACACCACGACATCGCCACCGCCAGCCTGATCGAGAACTGGATCGACGAGACCGAGCAGCGGGTGTGGTTCCTGTTCGAGGCGGGCCGGCGCGGGGACATGACCGGGCACTGACGCCGTGAAACGCTGGCTGGCGGGTGCGGCGCTCTGGGTGGTGCTGGGGTCGGGTGCGGCCGGCGCTGCCCCTGTGCCGCTCGAAGTCTTCGGCAGGTTGCCGGCCATGGAGCACGTGGCCCTGTCGCCCGACGGCTCGAAACTCGCCCTGGTGAAAACGCAGAACGAGGATCGCCTGCTGGTCGTCGCGTCGATCGTCACCGGCAAGGTGCTGACCACCAACAAGGTGGGTTCGGCCAAGCTGCGCGGCATCGAATGGGCCGACAACGACCACCTGCTGCTCACCACCTCCACCACCGACCAACCGGTCGGATTTCGCGGGCCGCAGCAGGAGTTTTCCGAACTGCAGATCCACGACGTCAACCGGAACCGCTTCACCGTCGTGCTGCAGGGGCTCAGCAACGTCAAGACGCTCAATGTCATCATGGGCACGCCGTGGATCCGCCGCGATGCGAAAGGCACGTACCTGCTGGTCCCCGGTGTGTACCTCGACAGCCACGCGGAAGTCGGTCTGTTCCGCGTGGAAATGAATGGCAACGCCAGCCTCACCGAACCCAACGATGACGAGCAGATCGGCGATTGGGTCATCGATGGCGATGGCAGGATCATCGCCGCGGAGAAGTACCTCAACAAGGATCGCCGCTGGTCGATCCTGTTCCGCAAGGATCGCCTCTACACCGAAGCCGTGGCCGGCGTGGGCGCCATCGAATACCCGGGCATTGCCGGCATCGCGCCCGATGGCAAATCGCTGTGGATACACCTGCAGGAAGAGGCGGGTGGCGAGTACCTCTGGAAGCCGCTGTCGCTCCAGGATGGTTCATGGGGCCAGCCGCTGCCGGAGACCAGGGACGCGCTGGCCTTGATGAAGGATCGCTACACCGGTCGCATCACCGGCACGGTGAGCTTCGACGACCAGTACCACTACCACTTCTTCGACGCCGCGCGCCAGCAGGCCTGGAATACGGTGGCCAATCTGTTTGGCGGCCGCCCGTTGCGGCTGGTCTCGCATTCCGACGATTACCGGCACCTGGTCGCGCTCGTGGGCGATCCCGACAGCGGCCCCACCTACATGCTGATCGACCTGGACATGGGCACGGCGCTCAAGCTCGGCACGGCCTACAACGGCCTGAGTGGCCTGGGCGAGGTCCGCTCCATCACCTATCCCGCGGCCGATGGCCTGTCGATCCAGGCCTTCCTGACGCTGCCGAAGGCACGCTCCGCAAAGGATCTGCCGCTGATCGTGCTGCCGCACGGCGGCCCGCAGGCGCATGAGGACGGCTCGTTCGACTGGTGGTCGCAGGCGCTGGCGGCGCAAGGCTACGCCGTGCTGCAACCGAATTTCCGCGGCTCGGACAACAGCTGGAAATTGCTGTCAGCCGGCTTCGGGCAGTGGGGGCGCAAGATGCAGACTGACCTGTCGGATGGCGTGCGCTACCTCGCCGCGCAGGGCATGATCGACCCGAAGCGGGTGTGCATCGTCGGCGCCAGCTATGGCGGCTACGCGGCGCTGGCCGGCGTGACGCTGGATCCGGGCGTGTATCGTTGCGCGGCCGCCGATGCGGGCATCTCCGACCTGCGCAAGCTGCTGGAATCGGAAGCGTACAAGATGAACGAAACCGACTCCCAGACCACTCGCTACCTGGATCGCTTCCTCGGCGTCACCGGCCCCAGGGATCCGACGCTCGATGCCCTGTCCCCGATCAAGCACATCGACGCCGTCACCGTGCCCGTGCTGCTGATCCACGGCAAGGACGACACCGTCGTGCCTTTCGAGCAGAGCCAGATCATGCTGGATGCCTTGCAGAGGGCCGGCAAGCCGGTGTCGCTGGTGACGCTCAAGCAGGAGGACCACTGGCTGTCGCGCAGCGCCACGCGCCTGCAGATGTTGCAGGCGGTGGTAGCATTCCTGAAGACCAACAATCCTGCGGATTGAACCGCCGACGTATGAACCCTGAAGCGCCCGCAGTCCCGAGGTCGCTGCCGCTGATCCTCATCACCGCCACCTTGCAGGGCCTGGCGCTGTGGTGGCTCGCCAATGCCGTCGAGCTCGGCCTGTGGCCGGCGACGGGCAGCACACCGTTCAGCGTGGTCGCGACCCTGGCCGTGTTCCTGCCGCCCATGCTGTACGCGCTCTCCGACTGGATCCGCCAGCCGCGCTGCTGGCTCGTGCTGGGCCTCGCGGCAGTGCTGCTGGTGGTGTTCGGCGCGCAACAGGCCGCGGCATCGGTGGCGACGCGACCCGATGAATTCGTCACGTCGCCGCTGTTCGGCTCGCCACTGTATTTCCTGACGCTGTTCATCCTCGTGTTCCACGCCCTGCCCTTCGTGCAGTGCCTGCTCGAGAACGGCCACTGGCGCCCGCGCTACGAACAGCTGTTCCACTTCGCGTGGCGCAACGCGCTGCTGCTGGCGCTCATCGGGCTGTTCTTCCTGGTCACGCTGCTGCTGCTCGGCGTATGGGCGCAACTCTTCAAGATGATCGGCTTCGATTTCTTCATGGTGGTGTTCTTCGAGTCCGGCAAGCCCTTGCTGTTCATCGCGGCGGTGGTGTTCGGCACGGGGTACCTGCTGAGCGGAACGGCCAACCGGCTGCTGCTGGCGGTGCGCAACCAGGTGCTGTCGCTGTTGAAGTGGCTGGCGCTGCTCGCGACGGTGATCCTCGTGAGTTTCACCTTGACGCTCGCGGTGCGTTCGCCGGTGCTGTTCGCGGCGCACGAGCGCGTGATCAGCGCCACCTGGCTGCTGTGGCTCGTGATCCTCATGATCTATCTCTACAACGCGGCCTACCAGGACGGCAGCATCGCGCAGCCTTATCCGAAGCGCATGGGCCAGCTGCTGCGCGCGGCCATGCCGCTGCTGGTGTTCGTGGCCGGCCTCGCGGTGTATGCGATCCTGATCCGGACTTTCACTTACGGCCTGACATCGGAGCGCTTCTGGGCGGTGGTGGTCGCGTTGTTCGCGCTGGCTTATGCGCTGGGCTACGCGTGGGCGGCGCGCAGCGCGGCAGCCTGGATGGCCGACATGGGCGGCGTGAACACGCTGCTGGCCGCCGCGCTGGTGCTGGTGCTGGCCCTGACGCTCACGCCCGTGCTCGCGCCGGACCGGCTGGCGGCCGACAGCCAGTACCGCCGCATCCTGGCCGATCCCGCGAAGGCGGAGACGAGTGCGGCGGCTTACGCGTTGTCGAACTACAGCGAACTGCGCTTCCGCACCGGCCAGTACGGCATGAGGCGGTTGCAGGAGCTGGCGGCGCTTACGAATCATCCGCAGCAGGCGATGATCCGCGCGGCGGCGGCGCGGACGCTGGCACAGGACTCGCCCTGGGTCTCGCCGAGGGCACAGAGCGAGCTGCAGCTCGAAGCGTTCCCGGCAGGCGCCATCCTCGATGCCGGGCTGCGCGCGGCGCTGACGAGGGCTGTCGTCGATGCCACTGCCTGCACGGCTCGGGACCCCTGCGCCGTGCTGCTGCAGGATCTGGATGGCGATGGTGTACCCGAGGCGGTGCTATTTGCAGGCTACGCGCCCCAGGCGTTCCGCCGGCTCGGCGGCAAATGGACCGCGGCAGGCCAGGTCGTGGCGTCACCGAATGATCGCTGCTGCAGGGCGGCGGACGTTTTGGCCGCGCTCAGGCGCGGCGATTTCAGGACCGTGACGCCGCGCTGGCAGCAGCTCCAGCTGGGCAATCGCACGTATACGTTCGCGGGCCCCTAGCAGGCCCGCTGCGCGCACAGCTACTTTCTGGCCGCCTTCTTGGCGGCAGCCTTCTTCTTGGCCGGATCCTTCGGCCGCGACTTGCCGAACGAACCCGCGTAGATCTTGCCCCGACGCGTCTTGCGATCACCCTTGCCCACTGCTGAACTCCTGGATTGCTGGCGCGCATTGCGCGGGCGGGAGTTTACAGCAAAGCGGTGCGCAACGCCGACAACAGGGAATCGGGCCTGGCGAGGGGCAGGCGGGAACCGGTGCGGGGACTGGCTGCGGGAGCGGCGCCGGGCGTCGAGCGCGTGCTGTCCTCGGCGGACGAGATGGCGGTGACAGCCCACCGCCGCGCGGGCCGTCGACTGCGCTCAGCTCTTCCTGCCACCCATCACCAGCAGCGCCGCGCCCACCACGATGGCGCCCACGCCGGCCCACACCGGCACATTCACGCGCTTGTTTTCCTGCACAGTCAGCTCGACGGGCCCGATCTTGGCGGCCTGCGTGTCCTTCGGATAGCTGAAGCCGCCATAGACCAGTGCCAGTACTCCGCCGGCAATCAGGAGGATGGCCAGCAACTTGGATGGATTCATGTCTCGTCCCCTTGTGTGAAAACTAGTCCTGCGATGCGCCGACGCTGCTGCCGCGATGTTGTTGCAACTGTGGATTCAGCGCTTCCCATGGCACCCGGTGCGTGATCCAGATTTCCTTGGTGGGCGCGAACTGCTCCGGATGATCGAGGCTGATGGTCGTGACATCGATGGTCCCGCGGTGCGCGCTGCGCTGGTAGGTCAGCGGCGTGCCACAGCGGCCGCAGAAGGTGCGCTCCACATCGGGCGATGAGCGATGCACGCTGGGCGCCGCGGCTGTGAACGCGAAATCCTCCGCGGCGAAGACGGTCCAGGCCACCGACGGGGCGCCGCTGGCGTGGCGGCAGGTCTTGCAGTGGCACAGCGCGTTGGCGCGCGGGGCACCGCTCGCACGGTAACGCACCGCGCCGCACAGGCACCCGCCTTCGACCGTTTGCGACTTCGATGCTTCTGCCATGCGCGAAGTCTCGCACGCGACGCGTGCCGGCACCACTGTCAGGACACGGCTTTCAGGCGACGGCGTTTCGGTGCAGCTGCGCGAGCTGGTTGCATTGGTTGACGAATAGCTGCATCTGCTCCGCGCCCAGCAGCGCTTCGAACCGGCGCTCCAGTTTCGCATGGGCCTTGAGCGCCCGCTGCAGCAGACGCTTGCCGGCCACGGTCAGCTGCAGCATCTGGGCACGACGGTCCTTGCGGTCGGCGACGCGGGCCACCAGCCCCCGTTCTTCGAGCCGGCCGATCAGGATCACGAAGTTGGTCTTCTGGATGCCCAGCAGGGTGCACACATCGATGGATCGCAGGGCCTGGTTGCTGTCGATTACGATCAGCACGCCGAAATCCCCCGGACGCAGGTCAAACTCGGCCAGCGCGCTCGCGAAGGCTTCGAACACCGAAAGTTGCGCGCGCCGCAGCGCATAGCCCACGAATCCCGCGAGCACGCCGATTCCCAGGACGGCTTGCCCGGGATCGCTGACGGCGGTGGTTGGACGGCGCTGGGCCATTGGCGAATCCATTTCCCTGGACCTGCACGGCGGGCCCGGCGGAAATGATTATATCGCATAAACAAGTGGCGCTGGGTGCGGCGCAGGTGCGGCGTCGAGGATCCCGGACGCAGCAGCCAAGTTCTCCCGGCATGGCTGCTTTCCAAGCCTAAAGCGCGTCGAATCCTGGGTTGAAGGCCATTTCCCGCGTGCCGCGGGCAACGGCGCACCGATGTCAGCTGCCAGGCTCTTGCGCGGCCACAGC
>DATJYR010000061.1:0-37201 GCA_035499515.1 Steroidobacteraceae bacterium
GGTGGCGTCACCACGGCCTTCTGGGTGCCGTACAGCGCGACCGCCACGGGCACGGGAGGCCAGGACGGTCTCGTGCTGGTGCATTCCAGCACACTGTCGGCGGCGCCCACGATCTCGTACCCGACCTCCGAGATCATCGGCTTGAGCTACAACGGCACGCTGAACGGCAACGGCCGGATTTCCGCCATCTCGCCCGCCTACGTGATGTACGCGGCGCCCGACAGCAGCAACAACGTGCACATCTACGGCATGGATCTGACCACCAGCAGCACGCCGGTGCCACACCAGATCGGATCGCTGAGCATCGCGCTGCCCAGCGGCGACACCGTGGACCAGGTCATCTGCCCTGAAGACGATTACGCCGAGACCAATGCGTTGCAGGCGAACACGCTGTTCGTGGTGGTGCACCTGCCCGGCGCGGGCGGTTGCAACACCAGCGGCGACACGTTTGAAGTCGTCAACTACACCGATGGCACGAGCACCGCACCCCACGCCGTGTCCATCCCGGCCTATGGCGCCACCGCGCTGTACAACAGCAATGGCACGCTGGCCTCGATGCTGCTGTACGACTCGGTGGCGGGCGTGGTCGACCTGTACCCGTACTCGAGCGGCACCACGCCGATGAGCGGCACCGCGGTGCAACTCATCACCGGCGTCGAAAGCGAATCGGAGTTCGACAGCAACGAGATCGCGGGCGCACCCGCCTACCTCGATGTCACGCTCACCGCCAACAGCGGCGTCCACCAGCTCTACCGTCTGGGGCTCGGCTCGACCACCGCTACGGTGGTGTACACCGCGGCCGGCACGCTCAGCGACGCGGCGGACGACAACACCAACCTGTACTTCATCGACAACGCCGCGTCGGGCGCGAGCGTGACGCAGAACATCTACCAGCTGCCCTATTCGGGCACCAGCAGCAGCGCGGTATTCAAGCTGTTCAACGCCAACACCTACACCACGACCACGGGCCAGCAACTCACCACCATCGGCTCCAATGGCAGCGTGCTGATGCTCGGCGGCTTTTCCAGCAGCGCCGGCCTGACCACCGAAAACTTCTACGGCATCGCCGTCGGGCAGCTGACGTCCGCGCTGGCCAGCAACCCGCTGTACGTCGCTGGTCTGACGGCGCAGGCGCAGATGGTGTCCGCCACGCCAGGCGATATTTCCACCTCGGTGGTCCTCATCAACTGGACTCCGACCAGCGGCGCTGTCGAGGTGCCCACGACGGCCGTGCTGTCGGTCGCCACCACGCCGGCGGTGCTGCTGACCAATCTGTCGAACAGCCGGTTCGTGTTCGGCTCGGAGGGGTTGGGCGGCAACGTGATCCGCATCCAGGACATCAGCACGACGTCCGCGGGCAACTTCTACGACATGGTGCTGTCGTCGCGCACCACCACGCTCATGACCAACTCCGGTGCCGCCTACGGCGTGGCCAACGCCACCGTGTACTTCGGCCGGGTCTCGAACCAGATCGGGGTGGGCGCGTACTACGGCGTCGGCACCGGCGCGGGCCAGGGCCTGATGTTCGACGTCACGAAGAACTACATGGATCCGATCATCCTGAGCAATACGTCGCTGACCCCGTTCTGAGTCGCACCCTTCCCCTGGCTGGTGGACCGGAACCGTCCGGCCAGCGGCAGGGGACGCTAACGGCGCTCGCGGCCCCGGGTCCGCCGACGGTCGCGAGCACCGGGTTTGGGTCGACCGGCACGGCCCGCGCCTCCTGCGCCCTCCCCCAGCTGATCCAGCGTCAGGCGCAGCGCGTCGGGCAGCGGCGCGTTCACATCCACCGCTCCGCCCTCCGGCCAGTCGAACGCACTGCCCTGCGCGTGCAGGAACATGCGGCGCAATCCGAGCTCCCGCAGCTGCTGGTTGAAGTCGGCGTCGCCGTATTTTTCGTCGCCGGCCACCGGATGGCCGGCGTAGGCGGCGTGCACGCGGATCTGGTGCGTGCGGCCGGTGTGCAGCGTGGCTTCGAGCAGCGATGCGCGCGCGCCGAACTGCTGCACCAGCCTGAAATCGGTGATGGCGGCTTTGCCGTGCGCATCGGCGCGCACGGTGCGTTCGCCGCCCACACGGCCTTCGGTGTTCAACGGCACATCGATGCGCTTGTTGCCGAGTTCCCAGCGGCCCTTCACCAGCACCAGGTAGCGCTTGTGCACCCGTCCTTCGCGCAGCAGGGCGTGCAGCGTGCGCAGCGCGGAATTCCTGCGCGCGATGAGCAGCACACCGCTGGTGTCGCGATCGAGCCGGTGCGCGAGTTCGAGGTATTCGTCGGGGCGGGAGGCCCGCAGCGCCTCGATGACGCCGAACGACATGCCGCTGCCGCCATGCACCGCGACCCCCGCGGGTTTGTCGAGCACCAGCAGCTTTTCGTTCTGGAGAATGACGGCGCCTTCGATGGCCGCGATCAGGGACGCCGGGACGGTGCGGGCGGCCGCCTCCTGCTCCTCCGCCGTGCGCTCGCGCACCGGCGGCACCCGCAGCACGTCCCCGGCAGCAACCCGCGCCTCGGGGCTGGTGCGCTTGCCGTTGACCCGCACCTCGCCCTTGCGGATCAAACGGAACAACCGCGTGCGGGGCACATCCGGCAACAGGCGGGCCAGCACGCGATCCACGCGCTGGCCCGCCTCCTCCGGTCCCAGGGGCAGCTGGCGGACCGTGCTGCGCCCCTCCGCACCTGCGGCAGGTCCCGGGTCGGCGGGGGGTATGGCGGGATCCGGCACCAGCTTCGCTCCTAACATATTGTTTCTAAAAACAGTTATCGCTATACTCGGCGGGTTGCCCGGTACGGCGCCTTCTTTGCAAGGCGCCGCTGCGGCAGCGGTAGCGGCGAATCGCCGCATGGTAGTTGGTCCTCGGTGACGAGGCCATCGCAATGAGTTGAGGCCGACCCGAGCGGGCCCGCGTCCACTGCAATGCGGCTTAAGAACATAAGCCCGTGGACGCCAGCCAGTGGTCAGCCAACCTCAAAGGTTTTTGGCACGCCGTCCACGGCAACGTCGATGGCAGCAAGCTCTACACAACACAAAAATGTCAGATCTTCGCGCCGCCAAACGCAATCAGGTTAGCTGCTATTCCGGTCGGCCCCACATGCCACACTTGGTAGGGGCAAATGAAGAGAATGCTTGTCAATGCAACTCAGCAGGAAGAGTTGCGCGTCGCACTGGTCGATGGTCAGAAGCTCTATGACCTGAGCATCGACCTTCCCTCCCGCGAACAGAAAAAAGGAAACATCTACAAGGCCCGCATCTCCCGCGTCGAACCGTCGCTGGAGGCCTGCTTCGTCGATTACGGCACCGCCCGTCACGGCTTCCTGCCGCTGAAGGAAGTGTCGAAGGACTATTTCAAGCAGGGCGGCAACGGCCGCAACAACATCCGCGACCTGCTGTCCGAAGGCCAGGAAGTGCTGGTGCAGGTCGAGAAGGAGGAGCGCGGCAACAAGGGCGCCGCCCTCACCACCTTCATCAGCCTGGCCGGCCGCTTCCTGGTGCTGATGCCGAACAACCCGCGCGCCGGCGGCGTGTCACGCCGCATCGAGGGCGAGGACCGCGAGCAGATGCGCGACGTCATGGCGCAGCTCAACGTGCCGGACGGCATGGGCGCCATCATCCGCACCGCAGGTGTCGGCCGCTCGGTCGAAGAGCTGCAGTGGGACCTCGACAACCTCAAGGTGCAGTGGGACGCCGTGGACCAGGCATCCGGGGGCCGCGCGGCGCCGTTCCTGGTGTACCAGGAGAGCGATGCCGTCACGCGTGCCATGCGCGACTACCTGACCGACGACGTCGGGGAGATCCTGGTGGACGACACGGGCGCGTTCCAGAAGGCCCAGGAGTACATGCAGCGCTTCTTCCCGGTCGAGGCGGGACGGCTGCTGAAGCTGTACAGCGATGACATCCCGCTGTTCACGCGCTACCAGATCGAGAACCAGATCGAATCGGCCTACGCGCACAAGGTGCAACTGCCGTCCGGCGGCAGCCTGGTGCTGGACTACACCGAGGCGCTGGTGTCCATCGACATCAACTCGGCGCGCGCCACACGCGGCAGCGACATCGAAGCCACCGCCACCAATACCAACCTGGAAGCGGCCGATGAGATCGCGCGCCAGCTCCGCATCCGCGACATCGGTGGACTGATCGTCATCGATTTCATCGACATGGAGGACGCCAAGAACCAGCGCGCCGTCGAAGACCGGCTGCGCGACGCGGTGAAGATGGACCGCGCGCGCATCCAGATCGGACGCCTGTCGCGCTTCGGCCTGCTCGAGATGTCGCGCCAGCGGCTGCGTCCGAGCCTCGGCGAGTCGAGCCACCTGGTCTGCCCGCGCTGCAACGGCATCGGCAGCATCCGCAGCGTCGAATCGCTGGCGCTGTCCATCCTGCGCCTGATCGGCGAGGACGCGCGCAAGGATCGCAGCAGCCGCATCATCGTGCAGGTGCCGGTGGACGTGGCCACCTACCTGATCAACGAGAAGCGCGACTGGCTGCGCACGGTCGAGGAGAAGACCCGCGTCGGCATGGTGATCGTGCCGAACCCGAACATGCAGACGCCGGAATTCTCGCTGCGGCGGCTCAAGGCCGACGAGGCCGAGCTGCCCGAGAATTCGCAGGCCAGCTACCTGATGCCGACGGCGCCTGAAGTGCAGGATCCGACGCTGGCTGCGGACCGGCAGAAGGCGGTGGAACCGGCCGCGGTGGGCGCGATCATGCCCAGCACGCCGGCACCGGCGCCCGCGTCCGCACCGGAGCGCGTGGTCGTCGCGGCTGCGCAGCCCCGCCAGGGCCTGTTCGGCTTCATCAAATCGCTGCTGGTGGGCACGCCGGGAACCGAAGCCACTCCCGCCGGCGACGCCTCGCGCCCCAACGGCGCGCGCGCGGGCAGCCGCGGCAGCCAGCGCGAGCCGCGGCGTGAGGGCGGTTCACGCGAACCGCGCCGCGAAGGCGGCGCGCGCAACGGCAGTGGCCGCCACGAGGGTCGCAACGACAGCCGCGGCGAGAGCCGGCGGGAGGGTCGTCCGGGCGGACGCAGTGAGGGACGGGACCGTGATCGTGACCGTGACCGCCAGCGCAGCGATCGACCGCAGGGCGGCCAGGCGGCGGCGCGCGACGAGAGCCGGCGCAACGAACCCCGCCGCGATCAGCCGCGGCGTGAGCAGCCGCAGCGCGACCTGGCACAGCGCGAGGGCGCGCCGCGTGACGAATCCCGGCGTGAGGAAAGCCGGCGCGAGGAGCGGCCACCGCAGGACGCCCTGGGCACCCACGGCGAGCAGCCCGCAGGCGGCATGGAAGCCGGCGGCGGCGATCAGCCGCGCACCGGACGTTCACGTCGCGGCGGACGCCGGCGGCGTCGCGGCAGCGGTGGCGGCCAGCGCGAGGGCCTGCACCAGGCTGCCGGCCAGGACAACGGCGGCGGTTTCGACGGCGGCAACGACGATCGCGGCCCTCCCGCGCAGCAGAGCATGGATCTGGGTCAGGCAGGACCAGCGCCGCAGGCAGGACCAGCGCCGCAGGTGCCCGCACCCGCCGCCGCGCCAGCCTCCGCACCTTCGCCCGCTGCAGCACCGCCCCCGGCGGCGGTTCCTGCGGCGCCCTCGGTGGTCTGGCACTCCGCCCCCGGGGAGAGCAAGGTGGTCTGGCACAGCGAGCCCAACCAGGGAGATCACTAGGGCGATCACTAGGACGATCACTGAACAGCCCAAGCGCGGCGCGGCATCACTGGCTCCGCGTCGCGCTGCCCGCCCAGCGCGCTACCTGACGGCGTAGACGAAGGTGTCTTTCGGCTCGCGCAGGTAGCGCTCGGCGATGGTGGAGTGCGGCACCACATCGCTGCTGTCCACGTAGCGCGCGATCAGCTGCTGCAGCCGCGCTTTGTCGCCACGCGCCTTGATGCCGGTGACGGTGCGCATCATGTCGTTCACCGCTCCTGCCAGCTTTTCCGGGTGCACCACCAGCGCGCCCGGGTCCTTGCCGTTGGCGGCCATGACGGCCGGCTCCCAGCTCAGCGCGCCCGCATCCAGCAGCAGCCCGACCTGGATCGCCGCCAGGTTGCCGTAGGTCTTGCGCGCGCCGGCGCCGTCGTACATGCCTTGCGATATGTGCCCCAGCGCCCAGGTCAGGTCCTCCAGATAGCAGTGCGCCGCTTCGGCATCGTCCAGCAGCTTGCGCTGGCGCAGGAACTCCACGAAGAACAGGGCTCCGGTCTGGGCCTTGAGCTCTTCCAGCATGCTGTCGAGGTCGCCGCCGAAGATGGCTTCGGTGCGCTTGCCGTTGACGCGGTAATCCTGCGCGGGCCCGAGATTGTGCGTGGCTTCATGCAGGATGGTATTCACCAGTTCGGCTGCGCCATCGGGGGGATAGTCCTTCATGCTGTTCGCATCGAGCAGGCTCATGGCCTGGGTGCGCCGCGTCGCGATGGTGTCCGGATCGGCGGAGAGGTTGGTCACCGCCATGGTGCGGCCGCGCCCCTGGTCCACCACCTTTCCCCAGTTCGGCAGGCTCTCGCCCAGCGTGCCGCCCAGCGGATCGCGGGCATCGCCGGCGTTGAAGATCACCGCGATGAAATCCGGCAGGTGGAATTTCACCTTGCGGGCCCGGTACGGCGCGCCGGCGCGCTCGGCCACCGCCGCTTCCATCGCGTCCTGCAGCGGGTTCAGGCGGTTCTGCCACTCCAGCGAGCGGCTGTCCACGCGCGCGAACGTGAGCTGGAAACCCGCCTTGGCGGAACAAGGCTCCCAATACACTTCGTCCGGCGCGGCACGCACGTACCATTTCGAATTGGTGGTGTTCATGGCGGCCCAGGCTTCATCGGCGGGCTGCCACTCGTTGGACAGGAAACTGTCGGCCGCCGCCCGGAGATAGGCGATGAGCGCCGCCTCCTGCGCGGGGTCGAGCACTGCCGCGGAGGCCCGCAGCTCCTCGGCGATGGCGCTCATCTCGTCGTGATAGGCGAGGCTGTAGGGCACGGCCAGGAGCTTGCCACCCTGCTCGCGCACCACGCTGAAATGGCCCATCAACCGGGCGGCGTCCGGCCGCTTCTCCAGCGCGGCGCAGAATCCGGGATCACCCTGCAGCGACGCGGGGTACACGTCCACCACGGTCTTCGGTGCACCCGGGATGGCCGAGCACTGCGGATTGTTCTCGGTCAACGGCGCCGCACACCGTGGCCCGTGGTCGCGGCGGAACAGGCTCTGGCTCGCGGGATCGTCCGCTGGGACCTGCGCGGCGATGGCAGTGGCGCCGGTCTGGTGTGAATAGAGGGCGTCGATGAGATCGGCCAGCCGCTGCATGTGGCCGATGAAAGCCTGCCCGGACGCACTGTAGTCGGCGAGCCGGGTCGCGAGCAGCGTCACGCGGCCCTGGTCGAGATCCTGGCCCACCAGTTTCTGGCGCTCGTCAGCGCCGGATCTGCCCGCCGCCTCCGCCCGCGATGCGCTCACGATGCGCTCGTAGGAGGCGTCGAACGCCGGTGTGAACCGGCCGCCCGCCACCCAGTCGCCGCGCGTGGGATAGAACAGCAGCGCCGACACTTCGCCGGGCTGCACCTGGCCATCGCCGTTGTCGTCGGCCACCCAGAACAGCGGCAGGTCGAGCCGCAAGGCCCAGCGATTGAATTCGGCGCGCGACACGGCGCCGTACTTCGCTGCTTCCGGCGCAGGCGCGGACGGGCTGCACGCCGTGACCGCCAGCAGCAGCGCAGGCAGCGCCAGGCTGGCCAGCGCCGGAAGGATGCGGATGCGAAACGTCATGATGGCCCACCTCCGGAGCGGCACGCCGCGTTGCCGTATTTTAGCGCCGGGCCGCTTAGAATGGGTGCGTGAACCAGGCCTGGGAAAAACAGCGCGAACGCGGCTCCCCCTTCATGACGCGCCTGCTGGTGTGGATCGCGCTGCACTTGGGTCGCGGCGTGGCGCGCCTGTTCCTGTATCCCACGGTGGCCTACTTCCTCGCCACCAGCCCGGCCGCCCGCCGCGCCTCGCGCAATGCGCTGCGCCGGCTGCTTGGCCGCGAGCCCACGCTGGGGGATGTCGCGAAACATTTTTTCTATTTCGCCGCCTGCAGCGTCGATCGCCTGTACCTGCTGGCCGATCGCAGCGGCCAGTTCGAGATCACGGCGCACCGGCCGGCCGAAGTGGCCGCGCTCACCGCCAGCGGCCAGGGCGCCATCCTGCTCACCACGCACCTCGGCGGCTTCGAACCCATCCGCGCGCTCGGCACGCATCGACGGCAGCTCCCGATCAGCATCCTGCTGGATCGCAAGCTCGGACAGATGGTCCTGAATCTGCTGGAGCGGGTGAACCCGGACGTGAACCTGCAGGTGATCGATGCGTCCCTGCGCGGGCCGGAGCTGGTGTTGCGGCTCAAGGAAGCGCTGCAGGCGGGACGGCTGGTGGGCATGGGCGCCGAACGCGCGCTGGCCGATGAGCCGGCGTTCGAGGTCGAGTTCTGCGACGGCAAGGCGCGCTTCCGCCAGTCGCCGTGGATCTTCGCCGCGGCGCTGGGCGTGCCGGTGATCCTCGGCTTCGGCCTGTACCGCGGCGGCCGGCGCTACGACGCGTATTTCGAACTGTTCAGCCCCCGGGTGATCGCCTCACGCCAGGACCGCCAGGCGCAGCTCCACGCCGAAGCGCAGCGCTACGCCAGGCGCCTCGAGCACTACGCGCGGCTCGCGCCCTACAACTGGTTCAACTTCTACGATTTCTGGCACGAGGAGCCGCCGGCGCCGGGGCAGTGAGCCGGCCCGCGCGCCTCAGCCGCGCAGCAGTTTCTCGACACGCGCCACGTCCCCGGGTGCGTTCACGTCCGGTCCGGGCAACGCCGCGGCGAACGCCACGCGGATGTCCATTCCCGCTTCCAGCGCGCGCAGCTGCTCGAGCTTCTCGAGCTGCTCCAGCGGGCTGGGTGGCGTGTCGGCGATCTGCAGCAGCGCCTGCACGCGGTAGGCGTACAGGCCGATGTGCCGGCGCGCGGCGCCGTGGGTGCGGCCGTCGCGATCCCACGGGATCGGCGCGCGGCTGAAGTACAACGCACGCTCGTGGTGATCGGCCACCACCTTGACGATATTGGGATCGAGGAACGCGTGGTTGTCGGCCAGCCCCGTGCACAGGGTGGCCATCTGCGCCGTCGGATAGCGCGTCATGAGCTCGGCCACCTGGTCGATGAGCACCGGCGGCATGAGCGGTTCATCGCCCTGCAGGTTGACCACGACCTGGTCCGCCGGCCAACCCTTGAGGCGCGCCACCTCGGCGATGCGATCGGTGCCGGAGGCGTGATCGGTGTGCGTGAGCACCACATCGGCGTTGAAGCCGCGCGCGACGAACGCCACGCGCTCATCGTCGGTGGCGATGATCACCTGCCGGGCGGCCGAGCGGTTGGCACGTTCGAACACCCACTGCAGCATGGGCTTGCCGGCCAGCTCGAGCAGCGGCTTGCCGGGCAGGCGCGTCGATGCGTAGCGGGCCGGGATGACGACGTTGAACATTCAGCCCTGCAGCAGCGGATCGTCCGCGGCCAGGATGCGCGCCTCCTCTTCCAGCATCACCGGCACGTCATCGCGGATCGGGAACGCCAGCCGATCGGCGCGGCACACCAGCACCAGCGATTGGCGGTCGTAATGCAACGGTCCCTTGCACAGCGGGCAGGCCATGAAGTCGAGCAGTCTTGTGTCCACGCAGATCCTCCGCAGCAGGGACCGGGCATCAGTATCGCTGAAGTCCGCTGCCACCGGCAGGTACCAGCAGTGCGCGCCCGCGATGGAGCGGCATTTTACCGCATCCTTTTCGGTCATCAGCACCGGCAGCGCATCGCCGAAGCGCAGGTCCTGGTGCTGGAAGGCGTGATGGTCGCCGAAATGATGCGCCATGACTTCGATTCCGGCGTCGCGCAGCAGCGCGAAGAAGCGCCCGGGGTTGCCGATGCCGGCCAGCGCGTGCACCTTCTGGCCCGCGAAGCTGGCCAGCGGACGCTCGCCGGCGCCAGTCCCGCCGGCGGGCTCGCGCACCGCCCGCAGCGTCGTGCCCCGCAGCGACATGCGCAACGCACCGGGCCAGCTCGCCGCGCCCGCGCCGTTGATCACCACCGCGCCCACGCGCGCCAGCCGCGCGGGCCGTTCGCGCAACGGTCCGGCGGGCAGCAGGTGGCCGTTGCCGAAGCCGCGCGCGCCATCGATGACGGCGATTTCCAGGTCGCGCGCCAGGCGCAGGTGCTGCAGGCCATCGTCGGCGATGATGAGCTGCACGCCCTGCGCGACCAGCAGACGCGCCGCCGCGACGCGATCGCGGCCCACGGCCACCGGGCACCGCGCGCGCTCGTGGATCAGCAGGGCTTCATCGCCCACCTCCAGCGGCGTGGAGGCGGAGCTCACCGTGCGCGGGCGTGCCGAGGCGCTGCCGAAACCGCGCAGCACCACTCCCACCCGCACACCGCGCGCCGCCAGTTCGCGCACCAGCCAGATGGTCAGCGGCGTCTTGCCGGTGCCGCCCGCGGTGATGTTGCCCACCACGATCACGGGGACCGGCAGGTGCTGCGCCTTGATGAGGCCGACGCGGAACGCCAGGCGCCTCGCGCCCGCCAGCAGGCCGAACAGCCACGACAGCGGCAGGAGCCAGCCGCCCGATGACCCGTTGCCGTACCAGATGCGGTTGATCCAGCGCTCCACGGTGGCCACCGCGCCAGCTCAGTCGCTGAACTGCAGTCGATGCAGTTCCGTGTACACGCCGCCCTGCGCCAGCAGCGCCGCATGCGTGCCCTGCTCGACGATGGCGCCGTCGCGCATCACCACGATCAGGTCGGCGCCTTCGATGGTGGAGAGCCGGTGAGCGATGATGAACGTCGTGCGGTTGCGCACCAGCTGCTCGAGCGCCGCCTGGATGTAGCGCTCCGATGCGGTGTCGAGCGCCGAGGTGGCCTCGTCGAGGATCAGGATCGGCGAGTTGCGCAGCAACGCGCGCGCGATCGCCACGCGCTGGCGCTGGCCGCCGGACAGCTGCATGCCGCGATCGCCGACCGGTGTGTCGAGGCCCTGCGGGAGCTGGTCGGCGAATTCGAGCACGTAGGCCGCCTGCGCCGCGGCGCGCACCTGCTGCTCGCCGATGCCGGCGGCGCCGAAGGTGATGTTGTTGCGGATGCTGTCGTTGAACAGCACGATGTCCTGGCTCACGAGGCTGATCTGCTCGCGCAGGTCGTGCAACCGGTAGTCGCGCACGTCGACGCCATCCAGCCTCAGCACCCCGCCGACCGGATCGTAGAAGCGCGGCAGGAGCGAGACCAGCGTGGACTTGCCGCTGCCCGAGCGGCCCACGATGGCCACCGTGGTGCCGGCGGGCACCTTGAGCTGGATGTCGCGCAGCACGGGACCCTTTTCGCCCGCGTAGCTGAAATCCACATGCTCGAATTCGACATCGCCGCGGGCGCGTTGCAGCGCGCGCGCGCCACCCTGCGGTTCAACCGGCGCATCCAACGCCTCGAACACGTTGGCGCCGGCCGCGATGCCCTGCTGCAGCGGGCCCGCCACCGTGATCAACCGCTTGAGCGGATCGGAGGTCAGCAGCATGGCGGTGAGGAACACCAGGAAATCGTCGGGCAGCAGCCGCCCGGCGCTGATCTGCAGGTTGGCCACGAACAGCACGGCCGCGAGTCCCAGCGCGGCGATGAGCTGCACCGCCGGACTGCTGCTGGAGCGCGCCGACACCAGCCGCATGTTGGTGCGGCGATTGCGCTCGTTGACGCCCTCGAACACCTGCCGCAGGTGTTCCTGCGCGTTGAACACCTTCACCACGCGATGCCCGTCCAGCACTTCCTTGGCGACCCGCGTGACATCGCCCACCGAACTCTGGATGCGCGCGCTGTAGCGGCGGAACCGCTGGTTGACGCTGCGCACCAGCCAGGCGATGCCGGGCGCGGCCAGCAGCGCGAAGATCGCCAGCTGCCAGTTCAGCCAGAACAGGTAGCCCAGCAGGCCGAGCACCGTGAGCGAATCGCGGATCACCACCGTGATCGAGTTGGTGGTGGCCTCGGCGACCAGTTCGACGTTGTAGGTGAGCCGCGTCAGCAGCGTGGCGGTGGATTCGCGGTCGTAATACGACGTGGACATGCCGAGGTACTTGGCGAACAGTTCGGCGCGCAGCGACTTGATCACCTGCCGGCCCACCCAGCCCGGGAAATAGTTGGCCATGAAATCGCCCACGCCGCGCAGCAGGAACATGGCGATCACCGCCAGCGGCAGGTACAGCAGCGCGCGCGTGTGGCCCGCGAAGAAGCTGCCGTGGCTGGCGGTGAGGATCTTCACGCACTTGACGATGGCGAACTGACTGGCGGCATACAGCAGCATCCCCACCACGCCGAGCAGGTACATGCCGCGGTACGGCTTCGCGTAGCCGAGCAGCCTGCGGTAGACCGCCCCGGCAGGGTCGGGCGCGGCTTGCCCGGCGGCGCCGGTGCGGTTCACTGCGCCGCCGCTCCGGCGCTGTCGGTGGTGGCGATGTTGAGCTGCCGGAAGCCCAGCTTGCCGATCACGTCCATGGCCGTGACCACGGCCTGGTGCGTGGCGCGGCCGTCGGCGCGGATCGTGACCGTGCCGCTGCGTTGCTCACCCGCCTGGCGGGCGATCGCCGCGCGCAGCGTGTCGGAACTGGAGTTGACCAGTTCGCGGCCGTTGACCAGGTAGGCACCGCCGGCGGTCACCGTGATCACCAGCGGTTCGATCGCAGGCTTGACGATCGGCACCGAATCGGCGGCCGGCAGCCGGATCTTCAGCCGCCCCTCCTCGGTGAAAGTGGAGGTGAGCATGAAGAACACCACCATCATGAGCACGACGTCGATGAGCGAGATCAGGTTGATCTCAGGCTCTTCCAGGCGGCGTGGCTTGAACCTCATGCTTTGCCGGCGTTGTGGGACGCAGCCTCCAGCACATCCGAGATGCGGATCGCCTCTTTCTCCATGGCCACCACGATGCCCTCCACGCGGCCGCGCAGGTAGCGGTAGGCGATCAGCGAGGGAATGGCGACCACCAGGCCCGCCACCGTGGTGATCAGCGCCTCGGCGATGCCGCCGGACAGCGCGCGCGGATCGCCGATGCCGCCGGCGTTGATGGCGTTGAAGGCGCGGATGATGCCGGTGACGGTGCCGAGCAGGCCCAGCAGCGGCGAAATGCCGGCGATGGTGCCGAGCGTGTTGAGGAAGCGTTCGAGTTCATGCACCACGTGGCGGCCGGTGTCCTCCAGGCGCTCCATGATGAATTCGCGCGAACGGTGCCGGTTGGCCAGTGCCACGGCCACCACGCGGCCGAGCGGGGAACTCTGCTCCAGCGCCTGCAGCACCTTGTCGTTGACCTGGGTGGACTCCACGATGCGCTGCAGGCGGCCGGTGAGCTCCGGCGGCAGCACGCGCCTGGACTGCAACGTCCACAGCCGCTCGCAGGTGATGCCGGCCGCGATCACCGAGCACAGGATGATCGGCCACATCATGACGCCGCCGGCGCGAACGATTTCCCACATGGAAGCTGTCAACTCCTGCCCGACTCACACCAGCCGCGCATGATACCGGAAGTCAGTCGGGACCGGCCGGCCAGCGCCAGATGGGGTTGAAACGCGGGTGGCGCCGGGTTTCCACGCGCAGCCCGCGACCGTCGAACGCGACGTCCACCGCGCCCACCGCACCGCTGGCCAGCACCCGCGCGCCGAGCGCGCGCCACGCCGCCAGCGTGCGCCCAACCGTCGCGCTCTGCAGGCCATCCAGGCTTTGACTCACCAGCAGCCAGTCCGTTCGCAGCGCCGCCGCCCAGGCCGGGCTGTATGCGCCGGCGGCGCCGCCGCGCGGCGCGACCACGACGCGGGCGGGCACCAGCCCCTGGCCGACGGCAGCGTTCAATGCGGGCAGATCTGCCTCGGCGGCGATCAGCAATCCCCGGCCTGCGGGACCGACGCGCAACAGGCAATGACCGGCGCTCGCGAGCCACGCGAAACGCACGCCATCCCAGATCCATGGAGGTTGCGACTGGCAGGAGCGCATCTCCGGCGGCAAACGCGCGGCGGCGACCGCGCTCACGATCTGGCGGATGGTCACGCCGCTCGACAGCGCGTTGACGCCGGCCATGCGGTCCGCGTCCAGCGCGGGCAACAGCAGCAGATCGATGCGGCTGCGTCGCTGCTGGCGCAGCACCGCGAGCACGGTGCTGGCGCTGACGCGACCGGCGCTGCCGTACACCTCGCCGTCGTCGTACACGAGCGTGTGTGTGGCCGTGCGCACCACCTGCGCGGCGCCGCGCCCGACGTCCAGCAGCGTGAGGCGGTAGCTGCCCGGCGCGATCCTCTCGCCCGCAGGCGCGATCAAGGGCAGCAGCACCAGCGCTGCGCTGAGCCGCAACACGCGCGGCCACGGCAGCAGCACGATGGGCAACGCCAGCGCCGCGGGCACGTACCACCAGACCGGAGGCGAGAAACGCCACTGCGCCAGCGGCAGGTCAGCCAGCCACGCGAACGCCGGCCACGCCGCACGCGCCACCCACGCGGCCAGTTGCAACACCGCTTCACCCGCCCCATTGGGACACAGATCGAGCACGGAACCGGCCAACACCAACGGCACCAGCACGAAGCTGAAGAACGGAATCGCCACCAGGTTCACCAGCAGGCTCACCAGCGAGCAGCTGCCGAACAGGGCGAGGCTCGCCGGCAGCAGGGCCGTGACCACACGCCACTGCGTGCGCCACAGCTCGCCCAGCGCCTGCCACCAGCCGCGCCGTTCCGCAGCCGGCCCTCCCATCATGAGCACGGCCACCGCGCCGAACGACAGCCAGAACCCCGCCGACAGCGGCGCCGCCGGATCGAGCCACAGCACCGCCAGCAGCGCCAGCGCCAGGCTGGGCGCCGCGGCCGGCGGCCGCAGCAACAGCCTGGCCCCGTGCCAGGCGGCCAGCATGATCAGCGTGCGCTGGGTCGGCACCGACCACCCCGCGAGCAGTGCGTAACCGGCCGAGGCCAGCCACCCGAGCAGCCATGCGAAGCTGTCCCGCGCGAGGGTGGCCTGCAGCCACGGCCACAGGCGCCACAACGCGCGCGCGAGGCGCGCCATCAGCAGGCAAAACAGCGTGACGTGCAGGCCGGAGATGGCCACCAGGTGCGTGATGCCGTTGGCGTTGAAGATGCGCCACTGTTCGTTCGAGACGAACTGCGTATCGCCCACCGCCAGCGCCACCAGCAGCGCGGCGCTGTCGCGCTCGTCGACGGCGGCGCGGATGTGCGCACCGAGCTGCTCGCGCCAGCGGTCCAGGCACCACTGCGTCCCGAGCCGGCGATCCAGTGGCGATTCGCGCACGCGGCCCAGCGCGTGCACGCCATCGCGCAGGTACTGGCGTTCCACGTCGGCGGCGCCCGGATTGAGGCGGCCGCGCGCGGCGCGCAGTTCCAGCAGCAGCTGCCAGCGCTCGCCCGGGTGCACGGCGAGGGTCGCGGGCGGGGTCGGCCAGTCCACCTGCACGCGACGCACGGGTGCCGACGGGTCGCGCGGTTCGCGCACCAGCGCCGTGAACCGCAACGCGTCGCCTGCGTGCGCGGGGATCGACACCACCCGCGCTTCGACCAGCCTGCGCTCCACCAGCGTCTCGGGCCAGCGGGTCGCGCGCCACGCCACCACACGCCACGCGGCGCCGGAAAATGACACAAACGTCACGCACAGCATCAGCAGCCCGGCGAACGCGAAGTTTCCACGCTGAAATTTGCGCCGCATCCTGGACCGCAACAGCAGCGCTGCCGCCGCCGCGGCCAGCCCAAGCGCCAGCGCGATCAGCGCCGCCGTGCGCCCGTATGCGATTGGACTCGACAGGGCGCACAGCGAGCCGGCCAAACTGAGCAGTGCGCCACATTGGGTCGGACCCGCACTACTGCTAGAGTGCTGCACCGATGCCCCGCCGCCTGGTCAAACACCTGATCCTGAAGATGCAGTCGCAGCGCCACAAGTGGTATCTGCGCATGTTCGGCGAGCACCTCACCGATCCGCACCTGTGGTCGCTGAACCGGCGCTCGATCACCACCGCTTTCGGCGCAGGCATCGCCATCGCGTTCATTCCCCTGCCGGTGCACACGGTGCTGGGCGCGCTGCTGGCCATCTGGTTCGGCTGGAACCTGCCGGTGATCCTGGCGGCGGCGTACATCGTCAACCCCTTCACCATCGTGCCGATCTATCTCGCGGCGTATCGGGTCGGCGCGTGGCTGTTGCGCGAACCGCCGCGGCGCTTCCGTTTCCACATGAGCTGGGAGTGGCTGGAACACGGCCTTGGCCCGAGCTGGAAGCCGTTCCTGTTCGGACTGCTGGTGTTCGCGATCGTGTTCGGCCTGCTCGGCCGCCTGGTGCTGGAGATCGCCTGGCGCCGGGTGGTGATGCGGAAATATCACGCGCGCCGGCTGGCGCGGTCAAACCGTCTTAAATAGCGTTTGCGAGCAATTTGCCGTTGCTGAGTTCGAGCACGCGATCCATGCGCGCCGCCAGCCGCGGATCGTGCGTCACCACCACCAGGCTGGTGCCGAATTCGCGATTGAGTTCCAGCATCAACTCGAACACCTGCGCGGCGTTGCGGCCGTCGAGGTTGCCGGTGGGTTCATCCGCCAGCACCAGTCGCGGCCGCGTCACCAGCGCGCGCGCCACCGCCGCGCGCTGACGCTCGCCGCCGGAGAGCTGGTTCGGCCGGTGCTTCAGGCGATCGCCCAGCCCCACCCGCCCGAGCAGGGCGCGCGCCGCCTCGCCGGCCTCGGCCACCGGCATGCGCCGCAGCAGCAGCGGCATCGCGACGTTCTCCAGCGCGGTGAATTCCGGCAGCAGGTGGTGGAACTGGTAGACGAAACCCACGGTGCGGTTGCGCAGTTCGCCGCGTTCGCGCTCGGGCAGGCTGTGGATGTCGCGACCGTTGATCTCGACCCGTCCCGCGCTGGGCTGGTCCAGGCCGCCGAGGATCTGCAGCAGCGTGGTCTTGCCGGAGCCCGAAGCGCCCACGATGGCGAGGCGCTCGCCGCGCTGCACGTACAGTTCCAGGTCCACCAGCACGTCGAGGCGATTGCCCGCTTCGCTGAAACTGCGGCTCACCGCGTGGGCCCGCAGCACCGCTTCGGGATGGGCGTCCGCCCGCTCGTCAGTCATGTCGCAATCCTTCGGCAGGCGTGACGCCCGCGGCTTTCCAGGCGGGATACAGCGTCGCCAGCGCGCACAGCAGGAACGCCACGCCGCAGATCTGCAGCACGTCGCGCCAGCTCGCGTACGCGGGCAGATCGCTCATCTGGTACACGCTGGCGTCGAGGAACTTCGTATGGAACAGCCGCTCCAGGCCGTGGATCAGCGCTTCGAGGTTGGCCACCAGCAACAGGCCGAGCGCGGCGCCCAGCAGCGTGCCGGACAGGCCGATGAGCACGCCCTGCAGGCTGAACACGCCCAGGATGTTGCGCGCGCCCATGCCGAGCGTGCGCAGGATGGCGATTTCGGACTGCTTCTCCTTCACCACCATCACCAGCGCGGCCACGATGTTGAAGGCGGCCACCGCCACCACCAGCATCAGGATCAGGAACAGCATCGACTTGGTCATTTCGATGTTGCGGAAGAAATTGGCGTGGTTGCGGGTCCAGTCGCTGATGTAGAAGCCGCCGCCCAGCGTCTCCGCCAGCCGTCGCACCACGCGCGGCGCGCTCAGCGGATCCTGCAGCGCGAGCCGGATGCCGCTCACGCCCGACCCCATGCGGTAGAGCAGCGCAGCGTCGGTGATGTGGATCAGCGCCAGGCCGCGATCGAACTCGTACATGCCCGAATGGAAGATGCCCGCGACGTGGAAGTGGCGCATGCGCGGCACCACGCCGGCCGGCGTGGCGCTGCCCTGCGGCGCCACCAGCACCACGTCGTCCCCCACGCGCGCCTGCAGCTGCGTGGCGAGCGCGTCGCCCAGCACGATGCCGTAGGAACCGGCCACGAGGTCGGTGAGCTTGCCGGCCTGCATGCGCTGCCCCAGACCGACGGCGCGGATCTCCTGCGGCGGATCCACGCCGCGTATCGCGGTGCCCGCCACGCGCTGGCCGTGCGTGAGGATGGCCTGCGCTTCGATGTATGGCACGGCGGCCAGCACGCCCGGCTGCTTCAGCGCGACGTTCTGCGCCAACCGCCAGTCCGGCAGGCTGCCCTCCAGGCCGGTCAACGTCGCATGCGCGGTGACGCTCAGGATGCGGCTCTTGAGCTCGCGCTCGAAGCCGTTCATCACCGACAGCACGATGATCAGCACCGCCACGCCCACCGCAAGGCCGATCACCGAAACCAGCGCGATGAACGACAGGAAGCCGCGCTTCTCGCCGGAGCGCAGGTAACGCGTCGCGATCAGCCACTCGTACGGTTTGCTCATGCGCGGCTACTCATAGCGCAGCGCCTCCGCCGGCGGCACGCGCGAGGCGCGCAGCGCCGGATAGATCGTGGCGCACAGCGTGAGCAGCAGCGCCGCGGCGGCGATCCACAGCACATCCGGCGCCTCCAGGCGCGAGGGTACCGCCGTGATGTAGTACACATCCGAATCCAGGAACTGCACGCCGAGCACGCGCTGCAGCCACGGCACCACGGTTTCCACGTTGGCGGCCAGCAGCGTGCCCAGCAGCACGCCGCTGAGCACGCCCAGCCAGCCGATCACCAACCCCTGCGTCATGAACGCGCGCAGCACCTGCGCGGGCGGCGCACCGAGCGTACGCAGGATGGCGATGTCGGTGCGCTTGTCGTTCACCACCATCACCAGCATGGCGACGATGTTGAACGCGGCCACCGCCACGATCAGCAGCAGGATCAGCGCCATCATGGTCTTCTCGATGCGGATGGCGCGGAAATAGCTCGCGTGCTCGGTGGTCCAGTCGCTCACGGCGTAGCGCGCCCCGGCCGCCGCCCTGACCGCGCCGATGAATTGCGGCACCTGCAGCGGGTCGACGAAACGCAGCTGCAGACCGCCTGCCCCGCTGACCTCCGGCGCGAACGCGCGCACATCGTCGAGGTTCGCCAGCATCAGCGAACCGTCGTGGTCCTCGAGGCCCGCCTCGAACACGCCCCCGACGCTGAACTCGCGCAGGCGCGGTGCGGGCGTGCCATCGCTCCCCACCACCGGCACCAGCAGCGTCACGTGATCGCCGACGGAGAGGCCGAGCTGCTCGGCCAGTGCGCGACCGACGATGAGGGACTGCGATCCTGTCCGCAGCGCATCGAGCCTGCCGGCCACCACCAGCGGCGCAAGCTGGCTGACCTGGGGCTCGAGCGCCGGATCGACGCCGCGCAACTGCACGGGCAACATTTCGGGCTGGTGCACCGCCAGGGCCTCGAGTTCCATGTAGGGCGCCACGCCCCGCACGCCCGGCAGGCCCGCGAGCCGCTGCCGCAGGGCATCGTCGCGGCTGGGATCGCCCTGCCCCTGGTCCACGACCCGGGCCTCCGCGGAGAGCGCCAGCAGACGGCTCCTGAGCTCCGCTTCGAAACCGTTCATCACCGAGAGGATCACGATCAGGGCCGCCACGCCCAGCGAGACGCCGGCCAATGAGACCCAGGTGATGAAAGACACGAAAAACCGGTGCTGGCGGGCGCGAACGTAGCGCAGGCCGATGAATATGGAGAGCGGGCGGAACATGAGCCGGACATTATGACCGAATTCACAGCCCTGAAAGCCCGCGGTGCTATCATTGGGCATCATGAACGCGACCACCAGAACCTTGGGACTGGCGCTGCTGCTCGGCAGCTTCGCCGGCGGCGCGGCAGCAGAGACGCTGGTCGTGAACGACCAGGTGACAGTCCGCGAAACCAGCCTCGCGACGCCGGGCCGGGGCCTGACCATGACCCAGGTGGAGAAGAAGTTCGGCGCCCCGACCGAGCGCCACCCCGCGGTCGGCAAGCCACCGATCACGCGCTGGGATTACCCTGGCTTCAGCGTGTTTTTCGAGCACCAGTGGGTCATCCACTCGGTCGTGACGGCGCCCACGCCCTGACCTGATCCGCGCCGCGCCTGCAGCGCCCCAGCGCGTGAAGCGTTAAGCTTTGCGCCCCTGACATCGTCCCCCGAGATGCTTCCCGGCCGGCCCGGCGCCGGTCCCTCGCATTGCATGCCGAAACTGCCCGCGCCACCCGTTCCCGATGCCCGCCATCCCCGACTGAGCTGGACCGGCCTGCACGCCGGCGCCGAGGCGCTGGCGCTGGCCGAGGCCGTGGCCGCCGCACCGCACTGCTGGATCTACCTGACGCAGAATGCGCGCGACCTGGAACGCATGGCGGCCGAGCTGCGCTTCTACGGGGGAGCGGAACTCGAGATCCTGAGCCTGCCCGACTGGGAAGTGCTCCCCTACGACCTGTTCTCGCCGCATCCGGACATCGTGTCGGAACGGCTGCGGAGCCTGGCGCGCCTGCCAGGCCTGGAACGCGGCATCCTGCTGCTGACCGTCGACAGCCTGTACACGCGCCTGCCGCCGGTGAGTTACGTGCAGGCGCGCAGCCTGCACCTGCAGCGCGGCGCGCGGCTGGACCTGGAGGCGCTGCGGCGCCGGCTGATCGAGGCGGGCTACGCGGCGGTGAGCCAGGTCCGCGACCCCGGCGAATTCGCGTTGCGCGGCTCGCTGTTCGACATCTTCCCGATGGGCAGCGACGCGCCGGTGCGCGTCGACCTGCTCGACGACGAAATCGACTCGATCCGCGCCTTCGACGTCGAGACGCAGCGCTCGGGCGCGGCCCGGGAACGCCTGAGCCTGTTGCCGGCGCGCGAGCTGCCGCTGGACGTCGAGGCGGTGCGCGGCTTCCGGCGCCGGTTCCGCGAACGCTTCGAAGGCGACATCAACCGCATGCCGGTCTACAAAGGCGTGGCCGAGGGCCTCGCGCCGCCCGGCATCGAATTCTACCTGCCGCTGTTCCACGAGCAGACGGCCAGCGTCGCGGACTACCTGCCCGCGAACGCCATCGTGGCCACCGACATCGACCTGCCGGCCACGTTGCAGCAGGGGTGGGATGCCATCGAGAACCGCTACGACAGCCTCGGACACGACATCGAGCGTCCGCTGCTGAAGCCGGTGGAAGCATTCTGGTCACCGGCGGAGATCAGCGCGCGGCTGGAACCGCTGCCGCGCGTGGTGCTGGAGGTGTTCGCGGCCGCAGCGCCCGATGCGTCGCATTTCGTGTTTCCCAGCGCCGCGCCGCCGGAGTTCCGGCTCGACTCGCGGGCCGAACAGCCGCTGGCGCCGCTGGCCGCCTTCCTGGAAAGCGACCCCGGCCGCACACTGATCGTGGCGGATTCCGCAGGCCGCCGCGAAGTGATCCAGGGCATGCTGGCCGCGCAGGGACGCACGCCGCGCGCCGTGACGGGCTGGCCGGATTTCGTCGACGGCACGGCACGGCTGGCCATCACGGTGGCGGAGGACCAGCGTGGCCTGGTATTGCGCGAGCCGGCGCTCACGGTGCTGGGCGAGTCGCAGCTGTTCGGTGCACGGGCGCGCCAGGAACGACGCCGCCGGCGCGTGCAGTCCGATCCGGCCGCCATCCTGCGCGACCTGCAGAGCCTCGATCACGGCTCGCCCGTGGTGCACGAAGCCTACGGCGTCGGCCGCTACCTTGGCCTGCAGGTCATGGACGTCGGCGGCCAGAGCGGCGAATTCCTGGTGCTCGAATACCGTGACGGCGATCGCGTGTACGTGCCGGTGCACGCGCTGCACCTGGTCAGCCGCTACACCGGCGGCGCACCCGAATCCGCGCCGCTGCACAAGCTCGGTTCGGACCAATGGGCCAAGGCGCGCAGCCGTGCCGCCGACGCGGTGCGCGACGTGGCCGCGGAGCTGCTCGACCTGCACGCGCGCCGCGCCGCGCACCAGGCGCCCGCGCTCGAAACGCGCGACCTCGAGTACCAGACTTTCGCCAACGCCTTTCCGTTCGAGGAGACCGCCGACCAGGCCGAAGCCATCGCGCGCGTGCTGGAGGACCTCAGGGGCCCCAAGCCGATGGATCGTGTGGTATGCGGCGACGTGGGCTTTGGCAAGACGGAAGTGGCCATGCGCGCGGCGTTCGTGGCCGTGCAGGCCGGCCGCCAGGTGGCGGTGCTGGTGCCCACCACCCTGCTCGCCCAACAGCACTGGCAGAGTTTCCGCGACCGCTTCGCCGACTGGCCGGTGCGCGTGGAATCCCTGTCGCGCTTCCGCTCCGGGAAGGAAATGAATGCCGTGCTTGAAGGACTGGAGAACGGCAGCGTGGACATCGTGATCGCCACGCACCGGTTGCTGCACACCCATCCGCGCTTCAGGAACCTCGGGCTCGTCATCATCGACGAGGAGCATCGCTTCGGCGTGCGCGACAAGGAGCGCCTGAAGGCGCTGCGCGCCGAAGTGCACATGCTCACGCTCACGGCCACGCCGATCCCGCGCACGCTGAACATGGCCATGGGCGGCCTGCGCGACCTGTCGCTGATCGGCACGCCGCCCGCCACGCGCCTCGCGGTCAAGACCTTCGTCACCGAATGGCACGGCCCGACGCTGCGCGAGGCCTGCCTGCGCGAGCTGCGCCGCGGCGGCCAGATCTACTTCGTGCACAACGAGATCCAGGACATCGAGAAGCTGGGCGCCGAGCTGCAGCAGCTGGTCCCGGAGGCGGCGCTTCGCATCGCGCACGGGCAGATGAACGAGCGCGAGCTGGAGCAGCTCATGGTGGATTTCTACCACCGCCGCTTCAACCTCCTGCTCTGCACCACCATCATCGAGAGCGGCATCGACGTGCCCACGGCGAACACCATCCTCATCGATCGTGCCGACCGCCTGGGCCTCGCGCAGCTGCACCAGCTGCGCGGCCGCGTCGGCCGCTCGCACCACCGCGCCTACGCCTATCTCATCGTGCCTTCGCGCAAGGCGCTCACCGCCGACGCCGCCAAGCGGCTGGAAGCCATCGAAGCCATCGAAGAGCTGGGGGCGGGCTTCGCGCTGGCGACGCAGGACCTGGAAATCCGCGGCGCCGGCGAATTCCTGGGCGAAGCGCAGAGCGGCGAGCTGTCGGAAGTCGGGCTCGGCATGTACCTCGACATGCTCGAGCAAGCGGTCAAGGCGCTGCGCGAAGGCCGCGAACCCGTGCTGGACCGGCCGCTGGCCGCCGTAGCCGAAGTGGAGCTGCACGTGCCGGCGCTGCTGCCGGAACCCTACGTGTCCGACGTGCACCTGCGCCTCTCGCTGTACCAGCGCATCGCGGCCAGCAACGATGCGCAACTCGACGACCTGCACGCCGAGCTGGTGGATCGCTTCGGGCCGCTGCCGGACCCGGCGGCGAACCTGCTGCAACTCGCGCGGCTGCGACTGCAGGCGCGACGGCTCGGCATCCGCCGGCTCGACTTCGGCGCCCAGGGTGGCAGCGTGCTGTTCGAGGAAAATAACCAGGTCGATCCGGTGAAAGTGATCCGGCTGATCCAGAAGCGGCCGGCCGAGTTCCGGCTGGAGGGGTCGCTGAAGCTGCGCCTGAGCGAACACCTCGGACTCGCCGCACAGCGCTTTGAATACGTGCAGGCGCTGCTGGCACAATGGGTGTGATGGATCCCGCCAGTCAGGAATTCCAGATCGGATCCGAGCAGCAGGTGGCCGGGCGGGACGCCATGGAAGCCAGCCTCGCGCACACCGGGAAAGGCCAACCCGTCACGAACGCGCTCATCGCGCTGAACCTGCTGGTCTTCCTCTACGCCGTGGCGCGCGGCGCCGGCGTGCTGACACCGGCCAGCGAGGTCCTGATCCACCTCGGCTCCAACTACGCGCCGGACACGCTGCACGGTCAGTGGTGGCGGCTGGTCACGTCGCTGGCGCTGAATTTCGGCGCATTGCAGCTGGTGCTGAACCTGGGGGGCCTGCTCGCGCTCGGCCCGACGGCAGAACGTCTGCCGTTGCTGGGGCCGCAACGCTATCTCGCGCTGTACCTGATGGCCGGTGTGGTGGGCGGAGCGACCAGCATTGCGGCCAATCCCGGCGGCAACAGCGTCGGCGCCTCGGGCGCAGTGATGGGCATCTGTGGAGCGCTGCTGGCCGTCCTGCTGCGAGGCGGTGCGCCGGTGCGTGCGCTGCTGCTGCGCCAGAGCGCTGCGTTGGGAATACTGCTGGCCGGTACGCTCGCGCTGGGCCTGCTGCAGGTTGGCGTCGGCATCGCTGCATCGGTGGGAGGTCTGATCGCCGGTTTCGTGGGAGGCCTGGTCATGGTGAGGCCGGTCACGGGCGAGCAGCGCCCGGGATTCCAACCATTGCCCTACCTCCTCGTGCTCCTGATCGGACTCATCGCACCGCTGCTGGTGCTGAGTTTTCGCGGCGACATCCCGCAAGTCGCCGCGCAGACCAGGCACGCCGCACCAACCTTCAGGATTCCCGGAATTCTGACTGCTGCGAAGCTCATGCCTGCGGAGCCGGCGCTGAATGAACTGCGCGTCGGTGCACCCTGCGCGGGTCCCGCGATCGTGGCGCCCCATCCGGATCCTGGCGGCACGTTCCAGAGGCCGCACGCCACCAGCGCGCCAGATGCGGACCTGATTTATCCCGAGCGGTCGCGGACGCTGGGCGAGGAAGGACGGCCGGTGGTGGGGATCGACATCAACGAGAGCGGTGGCGTCACGCGCGTCAATATCGAAACCAGCAGCGGCTTTGCGGAGCTCGACAATGCGGCGCTCAAGTATGTGGCGCGCATGAGCTTCAGTCCGGCGACGCTCAACGGCGCTCCCGGCTGCGTACACAGCAAGCTCGCGGTCAGGTTTGCGCTGACCAAGGCCTCCGGCTGAACCAGCCGCTCAGGCTGCGCCATCCGCCAGCCAGTTGCCGGGAAAACGCGAACCCAGCGATCCCGGCACCACCAGTCCCCAGATCCGGCGTGAGTGGAACAGCAGCAATCCGCAGGCTCCAGCCCGGCGGGCCCCGGCCTGCTAGAATGCGCCATGACTTTCCGCTTCTCCCGCCGCCGGCTGGGCGCCGGCCTGGCCGCGTTGGCGCTGTCGTTGGCCGCACCGGCCTGGCCGCAGGCGTTGCCCAACGTCTATCGCGTCGAACTCGTGATCTTCCGCAACGCCGGCTTCAAGACCGACGAGAACCTGGACGCGCCCGCCGAGGGCCGTGGCTTCGAGGACGGCAACACCAATGGCCAGCCACCGAAGGTCATCAAAGTGCTCGGCCCGGACGCGGCGCAGCTCGGCGGCGTCGCCAACAAGCTGCGCGCCAGCGGCTACCAGGTGCTGGGCCACGCCATCTGGACCCAGACCGCCACCAACTGGCCCACGCACCTGGGCGTGGATCTGGCCGACGTCGGCATCACCAATCCCGAGCTGTCGGGCCAGGTGTTCGTCGAGCGCGGCACCTTGCTGCACATGGGCGTCAACCTGTCGCTGGGCAAGGGGCCGACCTATCGCCTCAGCGAGCTGCGGCGCGTGAAATTCAACGAGAAGCAGTACTTCGATCACCCGGCCTTCGGTGTGATCGCCATCGTAAGTCAGGCGGGTCGCGCCGATCCGGGACCCTGACCGCCATCAAGCTGAGCGGCGCCGCGCCGATAGCCTTACGGATATGGATCACTTCGACATCATCGTGATTGGCAGCGGTCCGGCGGGCGAAGGCGCCGCCATGATGGCTGCCAAGAACCACCGGCGCGTCGCGGTGGTGGAGCGGCACGCCGAGGTCGGTGGCGGCTGCACGCACTGGGGCACCATTCCCAGCAAGGCGCTGCGCCAGGCGGTCAAAGTGCTGTATGACGTGCGCCGCAATCCGCTGCTGCGCGAGATCCGGGCCGGCCTGCACGTCGATTACCCGCGGCTGCTCACCACCGCGCACGGCGTCATCGAATCGCAGGTCGCCAGCCGGCGGCGCTTCTACGAGCGCAACCAGGTGCCGGTGTACGGCGGTTCAGCCTGGTTCGTGGATGCCCACACCATCGAAGTGCGGCCGCGGCATGGCGACACGCAATATATTTCCGCCGACCACATCGTCATCGCCACCGGCTCGAGCCCCTACCATCCCCCGGAGCTGGATTTCACGCATCCGCGGGTGCGCGACAGCGATTCGGTGCTGCGCTACCACGACAATCCGTTCGCGGTGACCATCTACGGCGCCGGCGTGATCGGCTGCGAGTACGCATCGATCTTCCTCACCCTGGGTTGCAAGGTGACGCTGGTGAACACGCAGGAGCGCCTGCTGTCGTTCCTCGACGACGAGATCGCCGAGGCGCTGTCGTACCACCTGCGCGAGCAGGGCTGCGTGATCCGCCACAGCGAGAAATTCGCCAGCCTCGAGGCGCGCGAGCACGATGTGGTGCTGGTGCTCGACTCCGGCCGCCGCATCAAGTCCGATCTGCTGCTGTGGGCCAACGGGCGCACCGGCAACACCAGCGGCATGAACCTCGAGGCGATCGGACTGGTGCCGAACTCGCGCGGCCAGCTGCTGGCCAACGAGCACTACCAGAGCGTGGTGCCGAACATCTACGCGGCGGGCGACATCACCGGGCCGCCCGCCCTCGCCAGCGCCGGCTACGTGCAGGGCTGCCACGCGGTCCAGCACATCCTCAACCCCGGTATCCAGCCGCATCGCATGGACCTGGTGCCGAGCGGCATCTACACGCTGCCGGAAATCTCCTCGGTGGGCCGCACCGAACGCGAGCTGCGCGACCAGAAAATCCCCTACGAAATCGGGCACACCAACTTTCGGAGCCTGGCGCGCGCGCAGATGACGGACGAGCGCACCGGCATGCTCAAGATCCTGTTCCATGCCGAGACCCTGGAAGTGCTGGGCGTGCACTGCTTCGGCGATGGCGCGGCGGAAATCATCCACATCGGGCAGACCGTGATGGCCAGCCACGACATCAACAACCTGCGCTACTTCGTGAACACCACGTTCAACTATCCGACCATGGCCGAGGCGTATCGCGTCGCGGCGTACAACGGCCTCAACCGGCTCGCGACCTGAATCCCGCGCGCGGCGGGCAGCTACCTGGCGGGCGGCGGCAGATCCAGCGTGGTCGCGGTGTAGCGCGTCCAGACCTGCGTCTTGCCCAGCAATGAAATGCCGATGTAGCCGCGCACCTTGAGCGTGCCATCGTCCCGCAATTCCATCCTGAGCTTGTAGGTGCTGCCGCTGGCGGGATCGTAGATGGTCCCGCCGCTGTACTTGTTGGCGCCGTCGTAGGCCAGCGCACGCGCGATCACCTGCCCGCGCAGCGGCTTGCCGCGCAGGCTGGCGTCGGGATTCTTGCTGTCGAGCTTGCCAGGCTCGTTGCCGCCGATGATCTGTCCTTCGAAGTGGCCATCCGCGGTGCGGGTGATCTCGATGATGCCGTCGCGCGGCTCGGTCAGCCAGCGGCCGAGGATGGCGGCGCCGTCCCGGTTGGCCGGCATGGCGTCGGCCGCGCCCACTTGCGCGGTCCCGCCCAGCAGGAACGCCAGCAACGCGAGCAGGGCGGGTGCGATCAGTGGGTCCGGACGCGGGGCAGCTTGCATGGTCAACCCTCCAATTCCTCGGGCGTGGCGATCGCCACCGGATTGTTCGCGTTGGTGCGCGCGCGGCTCAGCGCCCGCTGCGCACCCAGCATGAGCAGGCTCGCGGCGCGATCTCCGACTGGATTGAGGCTTGCGATGCCACAGGTCACCGCCACGAATTTCTGGCGCGTGGCCCGCGGATTGTGGATGCGCTGGCCGAGCACGCGCTGCTGCACGGTGGCGGCGAACGCCGCCAGCGTGGACTGGTCGGGATTGCGCACCAGCGCCGCGACGCAGCCGCCCTCCCAGCGCGCCACCACGTCCGCACCCCGGCGGAACGACGCGCCGATCACACCCGCGACGCGCCGGATGCAGGCGTCGCCGGCCGGCCGGCCGAAGGTTTCGGCGTAGACCTGCAGCTCGTCGATGTCGAACAGCAGCAGCGTGAGCACGCGGCCCTCACGCAGGCCCACGTTCCAGTCATGCTGCAGCAGTTCCTCGAAGTAGGCGCGCGAGAACAGGCCCGACAGCCGGTCCTCCCGCAACCAGGTGGGCAGCCCGCCCTCGCCGCGCAGCTGCGGCGTGGCGGCGCGTTCCGCGATGTCGCGATGGAAGCTGACCAGCCGCGTGACGGCGCCCTGCTCATCGCGCACCACTTCGATCATGAGTTCGTTCCAGAACTGCGTGCCATCCTTGCGGTAGTTGCGCAGCAGGGCGCGGCAGCTCTCGCCCCTGGCCAGCGCTTCGCGCAGCCGATGCCGCCCTTCCTGTTCGCGGTCGGTGCCCTGCAGCCGACGCATGTCGGTGCCCAACAGTTCGGCGGCGCTGTAGCCGGTGAGCTTCTCGAAGGCGGCGTTGACGTAGATGACGGGGTGATCGGCGCCCTGCGCTTCGCACACCGCGATGCCCTCGGGTGCGGCATCCAGCACCTTGCGCAGAAAATCCACGGACCAATCAGCCATGCTGCCCCGCCCCCTCCCTGTGAGTCCCCGTCAGCCCGCGCCCGCCTCGAGCTTGAGTTCCGGTGTCGCGGTGCTGCGCGCGAGCCACTGCTGTCCCTCGGCCCACGCCGCGCTGGCGCGCAGCGCTTCGAGGCCCGGCTGGCGCCGCCCCCGCAGGCGCACCAGCCGCAACTTTGAGGCCGGATCGGCCGGGACCGCAAGCTCGTCGAGCACGCGGATCGCACTGGCGCGCGCGTTGCAGATCGGCAGCACGTCGCATCCGGCCGCCAGCGCGCGCTCGGCGCGTTCCACCACGCCGCCCACCGCCTCCGCGCCGGCCATCGACAGGTCGTCGGCAAACACCACGCCCGCGAAGCGCAGTTCGCGGCGCAGGATCCCGCCGATCCAGCGCCGCGAGAAACTCGCCGGCACCGGGTCGACGGCCGGGTACAGCACGTGCGCCACCATCACGGCCGGCAGGCCATTGGCGATCAGCAGCCGGTAGGGCGCGAGGTCCTGTTCCATGTCCACCAGCTCGCGGCGATCCACCGGCAACGCCACGTGCGAGTCGGCCACTACGGCGCCGTGTCCCGGGAAATGCTTGGCGGTGGCCGCCATGCCGGCGTCGCGCATGCCGTGCATGTAGGCCACGGCCAGTTCGCCCACCGCGGCGGCACGGGCGTGGAAGGCGCGATCGCCGATGATTTCGGACACGCCATAGTCCAGGTCCACGCACGGCGCGAAGGAGAAGTCGATGCCGCAGGCGAGCAGCTCGGCGGCCATCAGCCAGCCCATGTGCCGGGCCATGTCGAGGCCGGCGCCGCGATCGAGGTCGTAGTGGTGGCCGATGCTGCGCACCGCGGGCAGCAGCGAGAAGCCGGGCCGGAAGCGCTGTACCCGCCCGCCTTCGTGGTCCACCGCCACCAGCAGCGCGGGGCTGCGAATCGACTGGATCTCGCCCACCAGCTGCGCGAGCTGCGTCGGGTCCTCGTAGTTGCGCGTGAACAGGATGACGCTGCCGACCAGCGGATGCGCCAGCAGCTCACGGTCTTCCACCGTCAGGTGCTTGCCTGCCACGTCGATCATCAGCGGGCCCAGCGTCATGGACGGCCCCAGGTCGACCAGGGATTCACCGCGAGCTTGAAATTGTAGTAACGCACGTCGTGTGTGACTTCCTCGCCCAGCCAGGCAGGACGCTCGAAAGGCGTGTTCATGCCGGGCAACTCGATCTCAGCGACGACCAACCCCGCGTTGGCCCCCAGGAATTCGTCGATCTCCCACCAATGGCCAGCATAGCTCAGTTCGTGGCGCCATTTCTCGATCAACGGCCCCTCGCACAGCGAGTCCAGCATGGCGTTGGCGTCTTCTGGCGGGATCGCGACTTCGTATTCAGCGCGCGCGATGCCGGGCGTCATGGCCTTGACGCTCAGCCAGCCGAACTCGCCGGCCATGCGCACCCGCACCGAGCAGCGTCGCGTGTTGGCGAGATAGCCCTGGCGCAGCAGTTCGCGGTTCTGCACGGCGTCGCGCCAGCTCTCGTCCCGGACCAGGAATTTGTGCTCAATCTCCAGTGCCATGGCGTGTCAGGACCGCGATCGACTCCAGGTGTGCCGTGTGCGGGAACATATCGACCATGCCGGCCGCGAGCAACCCGTAGCCGAGCTCATTGACCAATACCCCCAGATCGCGCGCGAGACTGCCGGGATGACAGGAGACGTAGACCACGCGCCGCGGCGCCAGATCCGCCACGGTCTGCAGCATATCGCGTGCGCCCACCCGCGGCGGGTCGAGCAGGATGTGGCTGTAACCGCCGGTCAGCCAGGGCGTCCCGTCCAGCGGCGCGGCGGCGAGATCGCCGACGTGGAAGGCGGCATTCGTGATGCCGTTGCGGGCGGCATTGCCGCGCGCCCGCTCCACCAGGCCTGCCTCGCCCTCCACGCCCACCACCTGCGCCGCGCTGCGTGCCATGGCGAGGCTGAAGTTGCCGAGGCCGCAATACAGGTCCAGCACGCGCGACTCCGGCCCGAGCTCCAGCAGCTCGATGGCGCGCGCGATCAGCGACTGGTTGATGGCGGCGTTCACCTGCACGAAATCCGTGGGCAGGAACTGCATCTGCAGCTGCCAGGCGGGCAGCCCGTAGTACAACGCCGGCATCGGCTCAGTCAGCGGCACGATGCTGTCCAGCCCGCGCGGTTGCAGCAGGAAGCGCACCGCGTGCTGCTGCTCGAAGGCGCGCAGCAGCGCCACGTCGGCCGCGCTGGGCGCATCGAGCACGCGCAGCACCAGGGCGACGGCATTGTCGGCCACCGCCACTTCGATCTGCGGCAAGCGTTCGCGGATCGACAGCGCCGTCATGAGTTCCGCCAGCGGCTGGATCAGGGCATCCACCGGCGCGCTGAGCACCTCGCAGCGTTCGGTGGCCGTGACGTAGGTGCTGAGGCGTTCGCGGAAACCCACCAGCGTGCGGCCCTTCTTGATGACGTACCGGGATCCCAGCCGCGCACGGCGACGGTAGTTCCAGACCGGGCCCGTCAGCGGCGCGAGCCAGCGCTGCGGCGTGACCTTGCCGACGCGCTCGAGCGCGGCCTGCAGCTGCCGATGCTTCACCTCGACCTGCTCGGCGGGGTCCAGGTGCTGGAGCGCGCAGCCGCCGCAGACGCCGAACGCCGAGCAGCGCGGCGTGACGCGCGACGGCGAGGCTTCGAGCACGCCCTCGAGTTCGGCGTCGTCATACTGCCTGTGCCGCTTCGCGCGCCGGAAGCTCACCAGCTCGCCCGGCAACGCGCCCGCGACGAACGCGGTCTTGCCGCCGTGGACCACGCCGGCCCCTTCCTGGCTCAGATCGCTCACCCGGCCCGTCTCGCTCAACGCGCCGGCTCCGCGGGCCGCTCCAGCTTCCAGGCTCTGAGGAATTCCGCATGGTGGGCCGCGCCCGACGCCGCCAGCATTGCGCGCACGCGCTGCTGTTCCGCCGCCAGTCCGGCCGCATCGAGATGGCCGCGCATGAATTCGAACTGCAGGAACACCAGCCAGGTGTTGAGCACGTCGGTTTCGCAGTAGTCACGCACCGCGCCCAGCCGGCCCGCCAGCACGGCGTCCCACACCTTGTCGCCGGAGAAGCCCAGTTTGCCGGGCAGGCCCAGCAGGCTGGCCATGTCGCTGAGCGAGGCCCGCGCGCGCGCCTGGAAACCCGACAGCACGTCCATCAGGTCGATGTGCCGCCAGTGGAAGCGGCTCAGGTAATTGTTGTAGCGGAAGCTGCTGTCCTGCTCGCCCGTTTCCCAGTAGCGCGGCGCCTGCACGCCGGCTTTGAGCGCACGATAGTGCAGCACCGGGAGATCGAAGCCGCCGCCATTCCACGACACCAGTTCGGGCGAGTATTTCTCGATGCCGTCGAAGAAGCGCGTCACCAGGTCGGCTTCGGTTGAATCCAGGTCGCCAAGGCTCCAGAGCCGCAACTGCTCCCGCGAGCGCCACAGGCAGGAAATCGCCACCACGCGCTGCTGCTCCAGCGGCAGGAAATCCGAACCGCTGCTGGACTTGGCGCGCGCCTGCGCGAACATGGCCTTGGCCACCGACTCGTCCGGCAGGCCGTCCAGGGCATGGATCCTGCGGCCCAGCTCGACGTCCGGCACGGTCTCGATGTCGAACACCAGCCAGTTCATCGCGCGCCCTGCATCAGGGCCTTCATGCGGCACACCGCCGAGGGCAGCCCCTCGAACAGCGCCTGCGCGACGATGGCATGGCCGATGTTGAGCTCCACGATGCTGGCGATCGCGGCCACCGGCACCACATTCTGGTAGTGCAGGCCGTGGCCCGCATGCACTTCGAGGCCGAGGTTGCCGGCGAATTGCGCGGCCGATCGCAGCCGTTCCAGTTCGCGCGCCTGCGCGGGGCCTTCGGCGTCGGCGTAATTGCCGGTGTGCAGCTCGATGACCGGGGCACCGCACTCGCGCGCCGCCGAGATCTGCGCCGGCTCCGGATCGATGAACAGCGCCACGCGCACGCCCTCAGCCGCCAGGCGTCGGCACGCCGCGCTCAACGGCTGCATCGCGCCGCGCACGTCGAGGCCGCCCTCGGTCGTGAGTTCCGCGCGCTTCTCGGGCACCAGGCAGCAATCCGCGGGCTGCAGTTCGCAGGCCAGCGCCAGCATCGGTTCGGTGGCCGCCATCTCCAGGTTCATGCGCGTGGCCAGCAGCCCGCGCAGCTGGCGCACGTCGCGCTCCTGGATGTGACGCCGGTCCTCGCGCAGGTGCAGCGTGATGTTGTCGGCGCCGGCCTGCTCGGCCATCAGCGCCGCCAGCACCGGCTCGGGATAGCGCGCACGGCGCACCTGCCGGAGCGTGGCCACGTGGTCGATGTTGACGCCCAGTGCCAGCGGCGACGGACTCATCGCGCCCACTCCCGGCGCTGCAGGGCGCGCGCCACACTGCGCGTCTTCAGTTCCCGGCCCTCGAGGCAGTGATCCAGCGCCCGACGCATCAGCAGCCGCGCCGCCTTCTGGTCTTCCGCGCCCTGCAACGGCCGTTCCTGCGCCAGACACAGCAGCACGCGTCCGGCCGTGGCGCCCGGCGCGTCCGGCGCGCAGCGCTCGACGCCTGCCGCGAATTCCACCTGGTAGTGCCGTGCTGCGAGCACCGGCTCGCCGCTGCGCGCTTCCTCCGCCAGGCTCATGCCGTAGCCCAGCCAGCCGAGCAGCCTGAGCTCGAAGCGGCGCAAGGCGTTTTCGGCATCGATGCCCGCGCGCAGCTCCTGCAACGCCTGCCCGTAGCCGTCGTGGATCTCGGGGTGTGGATCGTGCGGGTGCGTGAGCTTGAGGAGCAGCTCGTTGAGGTAGAAGGCGGACATCAGCGCGCCCGACGGCAGCGCGCCGGGCCGCGCGGCGGACTCGGCGCCCGTGAGATGAGCCGCCTCGCCGCGACCCTGCCACGACAGCAGCAGCGGCTGGAACGCCTGCAGCGTGCCGAACCGTCCCTTGGGACCGCGCGCGCCGCGGGCGAAGGCCGTCAAGCGGCCGTGTTCGCGGCTGAACAGCTCCAGGATCAGGCTGGAGTCGCGATATTCGCGCCGGTGCAGGAGATATCCGGGCGCGAGCACCACGCGTGACAGCTGCGCGTTCATTCCATGCCCAGCCTTTGCAGCGCGCGCGCGTCGTCGGCCCACCCCTCGCGCACCTTGACCCACAGCGTGAGATGGAAGCGCTGGCCGAACAGTTCGTTGAGTTCGACGCGCGCCTGCCGGCCGATGCGTTTGAGGCGTTCGCCCTGCGCGCCGATCACGATGGGCTTCTGGCCTTCGCGTTCGACCCAGATGATGGCCGACACCTCGCTCTGGCCCGCCTCATTCTCCTTCAGGTCCTCGATTTCCACCGCGATGCCGTACGGCAGCTCTTCCACCAGCTCCAGCGTGAGCTTCTCGCGGATCAGCTCGGCGACGCGGAAGCGCACGCCCTTGTCGGTGACCTGCTCGGGCGGGAACAGCGCCGCGCCCTCGGGCAGCGCCCGCACCACGCAATCCAGCAGCGGCACGAGATTGTCGGCGCGCAGCGCCGATACGGGCACCAGCTCCACGAATGCGTGCTGCTGGGCCAGCATGGCCAGGAACGGCAGCAGCTTCTCGCGCGGCCTGGCGCGATCCACCTTGTTCACCACCGCGATCACGGGTCGGCCCGTGGCGGCGATGCGCTGCAGGGCGAGCTGGTCCTCACAGGTCCAGCGCAGCGCCTCGACCACGAACAGGATCAGCTCCGCGTCGGCCAGCGCGGCCGCGGCGGTGCGGTTCATGGAACGGTTCAGCGCGCGGCCCTGGCCGCTGTGCAGGCCGGGCGTGTCGAGGAACACGATCTGCGCATCGGCGCGGTTGACGATGCCCAGCACCCGATGCCGCGTGGTCTGCGGCCGCGGCGTGACGATGCTGATTTTCTCGCCGATCAGGGCATTGAGAAGCGTCGATTTGCCGACGTTGGGACGGCCGCCGAGGGCCACGAACCCGCTGTGAAACGTGCTCATGGCGCAACGTCCCCGCTGCTTTCCAGGCGCTGGATGAACACCTCGGCCGCGAGCTGCTCGGCGCGGCGGCGGCTCGAACCCTGCCCCTGCGTCATCATGCCCAGCGCCGTCACCTCGCAGCTGACCTCGAAGCTCTGCGCATGCGGCTCGCCGCTCACGGCCTGCACGTCGTAGCGCGGCAGCGGCAGGCCGCGGCCCTGCAGCCATTCCTGCAGCCGCGTCTTGGCATCCTTGGGCGCATCGGCCTGTTCCACCAGCGCCAGCTGCGGCGCCAGGACCTGCAGCAGGATCCGGCGCGCCGCCTCGAGGCCGCCATCCAGGAACAGCGCGCCACACACGGATTCGAGGCCGTCGGCCAGGATGGATTCGCGCCGATGGCCACCGGTCTTGAGTTCGCCGGGGCCCAGCTCGAGCTGCTCGCCGATGGCCAGCTGCGCGGCCACGCGCGCCAGGCTCTCGCCGCTGACGATGCGCGCCCGCAAGCGGCTCAGCGCGCCTTCGTCGATGTCGGGGAAGCGTTCGTAGAGATGCTCGGCCACGATCAGGCCGAGGACGGCGTCGCCCAGGAATTCCAGGCGTTCATTGTGCTGCCCCGCGGCGCTGCGATGGCGCAGGGCGCGTTCGAACAGCGCCACGTCCTTTGGCACGTAGCCCAGCTGCTGCCGCAGCCAGGACTGCGGCCAATCCGCCCGCTTCACTTCAAGGTGACTTCTTTGTGGAAGTGCACCACCAGATCCACGTTGGCGATCAGCGACACGCCGTCGTCGTACTCGGCCACCACCAGCCAGTGATCGCCGTCGCGCTTGAGGGCGATCTCCTCCGGCTTGGGCTTGTCGACGCTTTCGATGTCGAAGTACTTCTCGATCGCGAACTTGAGCGCCGTCGGGCTGGGCACATCGGCGTTCACCGAACCATCGGTGCTGACCCGCTCCAGCGAGCGCGCCACTTTCATGTAGTTCAGGTACACCGGCGCCAGCCGGATGCCCGTGAAGAACACGATGGCCAGCGGTGTCAGCAGGAAGATCCAGCCGATCAGGGTGATGCCTTTCTGGTGTTTGCGCATGAATCGCTCCCTTGGTGAGCCTGTTGTCCAACCCGGCTATTCGATCTTCTGGCCGATGCGGCTCCAGTTGATGACATGACTCCAGTTGTACCAGCTGGCGGCGCGGTTGCCGTCCAGGTTCAGCCAGATCCGCGTCGCGCGGCCGATCAGGTCGTTCTCCGGCACGAAGCCAAAGTACCGGCCATCGGCGCTGTTGTCACGATTATCGCCGATCATAAGGTACTGGCCAGCCGGAACCACGATTTCCTCCAGCGTGTCGTTGCGATCGATCAGGCCCGGGCTGTCGGGCTCGATGCACTGGTAGCTGTGGTCCAGGTTGCGGCGGTTGCAGGTCGCGGGCGTCGCCGGACCCACCAGGCCGTCGTCGGTCAGGCAGGAGAGCACGCCGTGCGTGTGGGTGCCGAGCACCTCGGTGGAGCGCCGCATGTTGTGGTAGCAGCCATCGTCGTAGCGCGCGGCGTCCTGCACCAGCGGGATGGGCGTGCCGTTGATGATGAGCTGGTCGTGGATCACCTTGACGTGATCGCCCGGCAGGCCCACCAGCCGCTTGATGTAGTTGATGGCCGGATCCGGCGGATAGCGGAACACCACCACGTCGCCCCGCTGGGGCGTGCCGGTGTCGAGCAGCTTGGTGCCGAGCACCGGCAGCCGCAGGCCGTAGGCGAACTTGTTCACCACCAGGAAATCGCCCTGCAGCAGCGTCGGCATCATCGAATCCGACGGAATGCGGAACGGCTCGAAGATGAAACCGCGCACCAGCAGCACGATCAGCGCCACCGGCAGGAAGCTGCGCGCGTAGTCCACCGTCACGGGTTCGGGCAGCGGCTCGGCGGCAGGGGCCGACGGGTCGGTTGGCGCCGGTCGCACCCGCCGCGGCGCCAGCACCCAGCGATCCACCGCCAGCACCAGCGCGGACACCACCACCACGGCCACCAGCACCAGCGAGAAGTCCAGCCGCTCGGAGGTGATCAGCCGCCACACCGCCGCCAGCAGCAGCACCGGCACCGCGAGGTACAGGCCCTGCACCCAGGCCGGATCGGGTTCGCCCGCCAGCAGCCGCCGCGGCCGCAGCAGCCAGTCGTCGACCACGGCCACCAGCGTCACCGGGATGGCGATCATGGCCAGCGTGGCAATGAGATTCGTGAAATCCATCATTTCTTCCCCACCTTGAGCACCGCCAGGAACGCCTCCTGCGGGATTTCCACCGAGCCCACCTGCTTCATGCGCTTCTTGCCCTCTTTCTGCTTCTCGAGCAGTTTGCGCTTGCGGCTGATGTCGCCGCCATAGCACTTGGCCAGCACGTTCTTGCGCAGCGCCTTGACCGTGGCGCGTGCGATCACGTTCATGCCGATGGTGGCCTGCACCGCCACTTCGAACATCTGCCGCGGGATCAGCTCCTGCATCTTGTCCACCAGTTCGCGGCCGCGGTGGTAGGCGTTGTCGCGATGGACGATGACCGACAGCGCGTCCACCTTGTCGCCGTTGATCAGGATGTCGAGCTTGACCAGCGGGCCAGCCTCGAAATGGCTGAATTCATAGTCGAAGGACGCGTAGCCGCGACTCGCCGACTTGAGGCGGTCGAAGAAATCCAGCACCACGTCGGCCATCGGCAGCTGGTACTGCAACGACACCTGGCGGCCGAGGAACTGCATCTTCTTCTGCACGCCGCGCTTCTCGCTGCACAGGCCCAGCACCGCGCCCACGTAGTCGGGCGGCACCAGGATGTTGGCCGTGATCATGGGCTCGCGCACTTCCTCGATCTTGTC
>DATJYR010000062.1:0-16801 GCA_035499515.1 Steroidobacteraceae bacterium
TCGCGGCCGGCATCAACCTGTTCATCGATCTCACCGAGCCCGACGAGTGCACGCCGTACGACGAGCTGCTGCCCGGCAACGTCGACTACCTGCGCAGCCCGATTCCCGATGCGCAGCTGCCCAAACAGGTGGCGCAGATGCGCGCCCTGCAGCGTGACATCGCGCACGCCCTCGGCGCCGGCCGGCGCGTCTATGTGCACTGCCGGGCCGGCATCGGTCGCACCGGCACCACGGTGGGCTGCTTCCTCGTGGAGCAGGGCCTGGATGGCGATGCGGCGCTGACCGAGCTCAACCGCCTGTGGCTGCAGTCCGCGCGTTCCGACAGCTGGCCACAGCTGCCGCAGACCGACAAGCAGGCGGCGTACATCCGCGGCTGGACGCCCACCGGCGAGGCGCGCGCCCACACCGCCGCGGTGGCCGAGGCTGCGCTGGCGGATGACTCGCCCGGAGTCCCCCTGTTCGTGCCCGCGGGCGCCCCGACGTCGGCCACAGCGGCGCCGCTGCCCTTGCAGTCGATGATCCCCGCCTCGCCCGGCACCGGTCCCACCCAGCGCGAGCGCTTCCAGGGCGCGTTGCTCGGGCTGGCGTTGGGCGAGGCGCTGGCAGCGGGTTCGCAGCAGCGCGCGCCGGGCGCGTTCGCTCCCGTGACCGATCTGGTGGGCGGAGGCGTGCTCGAATTGCCGCGCGGCGCATGGAGCGATGACACGGCGATGGCGCTGTGCCTGGCCGACAGCCTGGTGCAGAAGCAGGCGTTCGATCCGCGCGACCAGGTGGAGCGTTACCAGCGCTGGCAGCGCGAGGGGTATCTTTCGGCCACCGGCCAGTGCAAGGGCATCACGGCCAGCACCGCGCGCGCGCTGGCCGCGGCGGGATGGCGGCGGCAGCTCTACGCCGGTTCGCACGATCCGGCGCAGCTCGATGCGGAGCCGCTGGCGCGCCTGGCGCCGGTGGTGATGTTCCACTTCGCCGACGGCCCCAGGGCCGTCGAGCACGCCGGCGAGGCCGCGCGCGCCACCTGCCAGGCGCCGCTGGTGGTGGACGCCTGCCGCCTGTTCGGCGCCATGCTCTACCAGGCCCTGCACGGCGAGTCCCGCGCGCAGGTGCTGACGCCGCCGCGCTCGCTGTTCGGCCACCACGCGCCGCGCGTGCAGGTGCAGGATCTCATGCAGGGCGCGGCGCAGCCGCCGGCGCCGGACCGGACCTCGCGCAGCGTGCACTCGGTGCTCACCGCACTGGCCGGAATCCGCTGGGCGTTCGCGCTGGCCCCGAACTTCCGCGAGGGCGCGTTGCGCGCCGCCAACCTCGGTGGCAGCGCGGATGTGATCGCCGCCGGCTACGGGCAGCTGGCCGGTGCGTGGTTCGGCGTGGGCGCGCTGCCGCAGCCCTGGCTCGCGCTGCTGGCGCGTCGCGAGCAGATCGCGACACTCGCCGACCAGCTGCTGCAGGTGGAGCGCGTGCCTTGAAGCGCAAGGTGCTGGTGATCCTGCATCCGACGCTGCTGCCACCCGAGACGCTGGCAGGCGTGCCCGAGAAGCAGGCCGACCTGTGGCGCACCGAATTCGATGTGACCAGCGCGCTGCGCGAGCAGGGCCACGAGCTGCAGATCCTCGGTGTCGACGACTCGCTGACCGAGCTGCGCAGCGCGCTGCTCGAGCGGCCGCCGGACGTGGTGTTCAACCTGCTGGAGGAATTCAACGGCATCGTGGCCTACGACCAGCATGTGGTGGCGTACCTGGAGCTCATGCAGCGCACCTACACCGGCTGCAATCCGCGCGGCCTGCTGCTGTCGCGCGACAAGGTGCTGTGCAAGCAGCTGCTGAGTTTCCATCGCATCCCGACGCCCAGGTTCGCGGTGTTCCCGCGCGGCGCAAAATTCCGCGTGCCGAAGAACCTCAAGGCGCCGCTGTTCGTGAAGTCCGCCACCGATGACGCCTCGCTCGGGCTCGCGCAGGCTTCACTGGTGGAGGACCTGGCGAAGCTGCGCGAGCGCGTCGAGTTCATGCACGCGCAGACCGGCTCCGATGTGCTGGTGGAGGAGTACATCGAGGGGCGCGAGCTGTACGTGGGCGTGATCGGCAACGACCGGCTCAGCACGCTGCCGATCTGGGAACTGCGCTTCGGCTCGCTGCCCGCCATCGCCACGCGCCGCGTGAAATGGGATCGCGCCTACCAGCAGAAGAACGGCATCAGCACCGGGCCGGCGCTGGACCTGGACCCGGCGCTCAGGCAGCGCATCGACCAGCTCGCGCGCCGCCTGTACCGCGCGTTGCATCTCTCCGGCTATGCGCGCATCGATCTGCGGCTGCGGGCCGACGGATCGTTGTACGTGCTCGAGGCCAACGCCAATCCGAACCTGGCGGCGGACGAGGATTTCGCGGCGGCCGCGGCCGCGGCGGGTTTGGGCTACCGTGCGTTGCTGGAGCGCATCATGCGTCTCGGCCAGGGTTACCAGGCCGCCTGGCGAACCCACCTTGGATGAGCGTCGAGAGGAGTGAACCCGTCCAGGCCATTGCCGCAGTGATCCGCCGGGCGTTGCCCTCTGCGCCGCAGCGCCCCGGGGTCAGTCGTCCTCGGATTCGCGGCGGCGCGCTTTTTCGGCGTACTCGCGTTCTTCCGCGCTGGTCTGTTCCGCGCGCCGCTTGGCCTTGATCCATTCCGACAGCTTGCGCAGGTCCTTGGTGGGCTTCTTCCGGGGTTTGACGCCGGTTTCGGTGTACACACCGGTGTCGTAGGGGTCGTAGCCGCCGCTGCTGTTGCCCAGCACGTTCTTCTTGTTCTTGCCCCACGCAAAGCGGCCCGTGTCAGCAATGCTGAATTCCGGATCCTTGCTCTTGGGCTTGGGCTCCGCGGGCGGGTGCAGGGGAAAACGCGACTTGACCATCGTTGCGATGAAAACCCTTAAGTCAAAGCAGTTCCCTCGCGCGCAGCAGCCCGAGGGCGGTCTTGCCATCGGAAATCTCGCCATGCAGCACGCGCGCGCAGGCGGTGCGCAGATCGATCCAGTGCACCTCGATCAATTCTGCGGCCTCGTGCGCAATTCTGGCCGATTCAAGCGCCGCCGCCATGAACAGGTGCACAGTCTCGGTGAAAACCCCCGGCGAACTGACGATAACCCCGAGCGATCGCCAGTCGCGGGCCGCGACGCCGGCTTCCTCGACCAGTTCACGCTGCGCGGTGCGCAGGGGCGGCTCGCCCGGCTCGAGCTTGCCGGCCGGCAGTTCCCAGATCCAGCCGCCGGCCGCGTGGCGGAACTGGCGGATCAGACACACACGCTGCGCGTCATCCACCGCCACCACGGCCGCGCCGCCGGGATGGTGGATGATCTCCAGGTCTTCGACGTGGCCGTTGGGCAACCGCACCGTCTCGACGTTGACGCGGATCACACGCCCCCGGTAGATCTCGCGGATTTTCTCGACCGTGGCGGGTGTGTCGTCAATCATGGTTGCATTGTGTCATCCATCGTATATTCCCACCATGGCCACCACTGCCCATCTCGACGCCCTCAATGCCGCGCAGCGACGCGCGGTGACCTGGGGCGAAGCCTTGCCCGATGGCAAGGGCTGGCGCAGTTCGCCACTGCTGGTGATCGCGGGCGCGGGCACCGGCAAGACCAGCACCATCGCGCATCGCGTGGCGCACCTGGTGCTGAACGGCGCCGATCCGGCGCGCGTGCTGTTGCTGACCTTCACGCGTCGCGCGGCCCAGGAGATGCGGCGCCGCGCCTACGACATCGTGCGCATGGCGCTGGACGACAAGCTGGGCGGCAAGAGCCAGCAGGTGCTGCAGCGGCTGGTGTGGACCGGCACCTTCCATTCCATCGGCAATCGCCTGCTGCGCCACTACGGCAAGCACCTGCAGCTCGATCCGTCCTTCACGGTGATCGATCGCGGCGACTCGGCCGACCTGATCGACACCCTCCGCCAGGAGCTCGGCTTCGCCACCAAGGAGCAGCGTTTCCCGCGCAAGGACGCGTGCCTCGCGATCTACTCGTGGCGCGTGAACACGCAGAAGACCCTCGCCGAGACGCTGCAGCAGCAGTTTCCCTGGTGCCAGCAGTGGGAGGCGGAAATCGCGAAGCTCTGCCGCGCCTACGTCGAGCGCAAGCAGCGTTACGCGCTGCTCGATTACGACGACCTGCTGCTGTACTGGCACGCCATGATGGGCGATGCGCGGCTCGCGCAGCACGTCGGCGCCAATTTCGACCACGTGCTGGTGGACGAGTACCAGGACACCAACCGTCTGCAGGGCGAGGTGCTGCGTGGCCTCAAGCCCGACGGCACGGGGCTCACCATCGTCGGTGACGACGCGCAGTCCATCTATTCGTTCCGCGCCGCGGACGTGTCGAACATCCTCGATTTCCCCAAGCGCTTCAATCCGCCCGCCGAGATCATCACGCTGGCGCAGAACTACCGTTCCACGCAGCCGGTGCTGGACGTCGCGAACGCGGTGCTGGCGGACGCGCCGCGGCAGTTCCGCAAGACGCTGCTGTCCGTGCGCGGCTCGGGCGGCCGGCCGGTGTACGTCACCACCGACGACCTGCAGTCGCAGTCCGAATACGTGTGCGCGGAAATCCTCAAGCGGCGCGAGGGCGGCGTCGCGCTCAGGCAGCAGGCGGTGCTGTTCCGCAACGCCAGCGCCAGCGACGTGCTGGAAGTGGAGCTGATCCGCCGCAAGATCCCGTTCGTGAAATACGGCGGCCTGAAATTCCTCGAGGCGGCGCACGTCAAGGACCTGCTGGCGGTGCTGCGCTGGGCCGACAACCGCCGCAACACGCTGGCCGCGTTCCGCGCGTTGCAGCTGTTGCCGGGCATCGGCCCCAGCAATGCCCGGGAGTGCATCGAGGTGCTGGAGCAGCAGGGCGGTGCGCTGGAGGCGCTCGCGGCGTGGAGCGCGCCGCGGCCTGCGGCGGTGGACTATCCCAGGCTGTGCAACCTGCTGCGCGCGCTGGGCGGTCCGCAGCAGCCGTGGCCGGGACAGGTGCGCCAGGTGCGCGAGTGGTACCAGCCGCAGATGGAGCGCATCTACGACCACGTGCACACGCGCATCGGCGATCTCGACCAGCTCGAGCAGCTCTCGACGCAGTACCCCTCGCGCGAACGTTTCATCACCGAGCTCACGCTCGATCCGCCGAACGCCGCGGGCGACCTGGCCGGCGCGCCGCACCAGGACGAGGACTACCTGGTGCTGTCCACCGTGCACTCCGCCAAAGGCATGGAATGGGACTCGGTGTACCTGATCAACGTGGTGGACGGGAGTTTCCCGTCCGAGTTCTCCACCGGCAAGCCCGAACTCATCGACGAGGAGCGGCGACTGCTGTACGTGGCGCTCACGCGTGCGCGCAACGAGCTGCAGGTGTGCGTGCCGCTCAAATTTCCGCTCACGCAGCAGCAGCGGCAGGGCGATGCGCATGTGTACGGCGCGCGCAGCCGGTTCGTGACCGACAAGGTGCTCAAGACCATGGATCAGACCAGCTACCAGAGCTCGCGCGCCGGCGACTCGCCGCTGGCCGCCACCTCCGCCAGCCCGGTGACGGTGGACGTGGCGAGCAGGCTCAAGGACATGTGGTAGGCGACCGCCTCAGCGGATCGAATTGATGAGATCCCGCAGCTGCTGCGCTTCCTGACGCGCGGCCCGCGCGAACTCGCGCGACGAGTCCGCGTACAGGATGGCGCGCGAGGAATTGATGATCAGGCCCGTGCCGTCGGCCGTCTTGCCCGTGCGCACCAGCTGTTCCACGTCGCCGCCTTGCGCGCCCACACCGGGCACCAGCAGCGGCATGTGGCCGACGATGGCGCGCACGCGCGAGAGCTGTTCCGGCCAGGTGGCGCCGACCACCAGCAGGCAGTTGCCATTGACGTTCCAGCCGCGCGCGACGGCTTCCGCCACGTGCTCGTACAGCGGGCGGCCGCCGGTCTCGAGATCCTGGAAGTCCGCCGCGCCCGCGTTGGACGTGCGGCACAGCACGACCACTCCCTTGTCCGCGCGGCGCAGGAAGGGTTGCGCGGAATCGAAGCCCAGGTAGGGGTTGATGGTGACCGCGTCGGCGCCGTAGCGGTCGAACGCTTCGGTTGCGTACTGCTCGGCGGTGCTGCCGATGTCGCCGCGCTTGGCGTCGAGGATCACGGGCACGGCCGGGTGGTTGTCGCGCAGGTACTGGATCGTGAGCATGAGCGCGTCCTCGGCGCCCACCGCCGCGAAATGCGCGATCTGCGGCTTGTAGGCGCAGACCAGGTCGTGCGTGGCGTCGATGATGCGACGATTGAAGTCGAAGATCCCGCGGCTGGTGCGCGCGATGCCGTCGGGGAATCGCTCCAGGTCGGGATCGAGACCGACGCACACCAGCGAGTGGTTGCCGCGCCAGGCGGCCTGCAGCTTCTGGATGAAGGGCGATGGGGACTGCACGGCGCTCAGGGCTCCAGGTACGTATAGCCGTTGATTTCGGTGTCGTAGAAGCGCTTGAGGCCCTGGCTCTCGGCCAGCGTCAGCCGCCCTTCGCGCACCGCGCGCTCGCAGTCGCGCGCCAGCGCGGGCGCAAGCTCCGCGACGTCGTATTCCATGTATTCCAGCACCTTGGTGGCGGTGTCGCCCTTGACCACTTCCTCGATCCACCAGCCGCCTTCGTCGTGCAGGCGGATGTGCACCACGTGCGTGTCGCCGAACAGGTTGTGCAGGTCGCCCAGCGTCTCCTGGTAGGCGCCGACCAGGAACGCGCCCAGGAAATAGTCCTCGCCGGCGCGCAGATCATGCAGCTCCAGCGTCTTTTTCAATTCGCGCGGGCTGATGAAGTGGTCGATCTTGCCGTCGGAGTCGCAGGTGATGTCGGCCAGCACGCCCTTGCGGCCCGGGCGCTCGTTCAGGCGGTGGATGGGCAGGATCGGGAACAGCTGGTCGATGGCCCAGCTGTCGGGCAGCGACTGGAACACCGAGACGTTGCAGAACACGGTGTCGGACAGGTCGTCCTCGAGCTTCTCCAGCTCCTCGGGGAAATTCTCCAGCTTGCGGCAGAAATCGCGGATGCGCACGCAGCTCGCCCAGTACAGCCGCTCGACCAGCGCGCGCTGCTCCAGCGACAGCAGCCCGAGGCTGAACAGCTGCAACGCCTGTTCGCGGGCGCCGTTGGCGTCGTGATAGCACTCCACCAGGCGGCGCTGGTCGATGTTCTGGTAGGCGTCGATCAGGTCGCGCACCGGCTGCGGCAGGTCCTGCTCCACCTTGAGCGAGGCGTCCTCCCCCGGCCGGATGCGCAGTGAATCCAGCGCCGAGCGGCCCAGCACGTTGAAGATCAGCACGCTGTGATGCGCCGCGATGGCGCGGCCCGACTCGCTGATGATGAGCGGGTGCGGGATGCCGCGGGCGTTGCAGACGCTGGCGATGCGGTACACCACGTCGTTGGCGTACTCGCGCAACGTGTAGTTCATGGAGGACGCGAAATTGGTGCCGCTGCCGTCGTAGTCGATGCCCAGCCCGCCGCCGATGTCGATGTACTGCAGGCCGGCGCCGAGCCGGTGCAGCTCGGCGTAGACGTGCGCCAGCTCGCTGATGGCGTCCTTGACGCGCCGGATGTCCTGCAGCTGGCTGCCAGGGTGGCAATGCACCAGTTTCAGGCAGTCTTCCATGCCGCGCGACTTCAATTCGTTCAGCAGTTCGAGGATCTCGGTGACGAACAGGCCGAACTTGGAACGATCGCCGGCCGAGTCGCGCCAGCGGCCCGAGCCTTCGCTGGCCAGCTTGACGCGCACCCCGATGCCGGGGCGCACCCCGTAGCTGGCCGCGTGGCGCAGGATCAGCTCCAGTTCGGCAAAATTTTCCACCACCGGAATGATGGTGCGGCCCAGCTTCGCGGCCAGGATGGCGGCCTCGATGTAGCTCGAGTCCTTGAAGCCGTTGCAGATGATGGGGCGGTCGTGTTCGGCCTCGGTCATGGCCATGACCGCCAACAGCTCGGGCTTGGAGCCCACTTCCAGGCCGAAGCCGAATTGGCGGCCGTAGCGGAACACTTCCTCCACCACCAGGCGCTGCTGGTTCACCTTGATGGGAAACACGGCGGTATATCGATTGCGGTAGTCGTTTTCGGCGATCGCCTGCGCGAACGAGTCGTGCAGGTGGCGCAGCCGGTGCGCGAGGATGTCGGAAAAGCGGATCACCACGGGCGCGCTCAGGTCGCGCTCGGCCAGGCCCTGCACCACTTCGTGGAGATCGATTTCCGCGGGCTGCGCGGGATCGGGACGCACCACCACGTGGCCGGCGGCGTTGACACCGAAATAGCCTTTGCCCCACGCGGGCACGTGGTAGAGCTCGAGCGCGTCCTCGATGCTCCAGCCCGGATCGGAGCCATGGGTCGAGAAGTTCATGGGCGCGCACCATAGCAAATGCGCTCGGCGATTACAGTGCGCGCTACAATACAATGCATGGCGATCGATCTTTACTGGGGGAGTGGCAGCGGGTACAGCTGGCGGGTGCTGCTGGCGCTGGAGCACAAGGGGCTGTCATACAACAGCCATCTGCTGAAATTCGACCAGCAGGAGCACAAATCGCCGCAGATGCTGAGCCTGAATCCGCGCGGACGCCTGCCGGTGCTGGTCGACAACGGCTACGTGGTGTTCGAATCGCTGGCCATCCTCTACTACCTCGACCTCAAGTACCCTGAACCGCCGATTTTCGGCCGCAGCCCCGAGGAATCGGCGGTGATCATGCGCGTCATCTGCGAATACCAGGCGTACGCCGAACCCTACGTGACGAGCATCGTCGGCAGCCTGCTGGGCCGCCGCACGGTGCGTTTCTCGGAGGAGCTGGCCGATGCCATGCACCACGTGGCCGGGGAGGCGCGCACCATCGAGCGCCGCCTGTCGCAGGGGGACTGGGTGGTGGGCGACAGCTTCTCGGCCGTGGACATGGTCATCTACCCCGACATCCGGTTGCTGCTGCGCGCGCTGGCGCGCCCCGAGGCCGGCGAGCTGGCCTCGCGCTTCCTGCCGCTGGAAGTGAACTATCCCGCGTTGGCGCGCTGGCTGGACCGCGTGGCGGCGCTGCCCGGGCACGACCGGACCTGGCCGCCGCACTGGCGCGGCTGAACCGGCGGCAACCCCCGCCGGCGCGGATCGCATCCGCAAGACCGACTTTCAGGACTAGTGTTGGTGGACATCATGAGTGAGCACAAGCAGTACGTGGAGTTTCCGGGGCGCATCCTGCTGGTCGGTTTCGGCAGCATCGGCCAGGGAGTGCTGCCGCTGATCCTGCGTCACATCGACGTGCCGCCCTCGCGCATCGCGATCGTGAGCGCGGACGAAGCGGGTCTCGAGGAAGCCCATGAATACGGGGTCAAGTTCGTGCGCGAGGCGCTGACGCGCGAAAACTACCGGCGCGTGCTCGAGCCGCTGGTCGGCCGTGGCGATTTCCTCGTGAACCTCTCGGTGGACGTGTCCAGCGTGGCCCTGATCCGCTATTGCTGGGAGCGCGGCGCCATGTACCTCGACACCTGCATCGAACCCTGGGCCGGCGGCTACACCGATCCGACGGTGGCGGCGGGCAAGCGCACCAACTACGCGTTGCGCGAAGAGGCGCTGGCACTGCGCAAGAATGCCGGGCGCCAGCCCACCGCGGTGCTCACGCACGGGGCGAACCCGGGCCTGGTGTCGCATCTGACCAAGCAGGCGCTGCTGAACCTGGCGCAGGACACCGGTGTCGACGCCGGCAATCCCGCCACGCGCGAGGAGTGGGCCGCGCTGGCGCAGAAGCTGGGCGTGCGCGTGATCCACATCGCCGAGCGCGACACGCAGGTGTCCTCGATCCCCAAGGAACTCAACGAATTCGTGAACACCTGGTCGGTGGACGGATTCGTGTCCGAGGGCTCGCAGCCCGCGGAACTCGGCTGGGGATCGCACGAGCGCAATTTCCCGCGCGACGGCAAGCGCCACGAAGGAACGATGGCGCCCGCGATCTACCTGTCGCAGCCCGGCGTGGCCACGCGCGTGCGCACCTGGACGCCGCAGGCCGGCCCGATCCACGGCTTCCTGATCACGCACAGCGAAGCCATCTCGCTGGCGGATTTCCTCACGGTGCGCAAGGAAACGCGGGTTCTGAACCGCCCCACGGTGCACTATTCCTACCATCCGTCGGATGCCGCGGTGATGTCGGTGCACGAGTTCGCGGGCCGCAACTACCAGATCCAGGATCGCAAGCGCATCCTCATGGACGACATCATCCAGGGCACCGACGAACTCGGCGTGCTGCTGGCGGGGCATCGCAGGAATGCGTACTGGTACGGTTCGCAGCTCACCATCGAGGAAGCGCGGCGGCTGGTGCCGCACAACAGCGCCACCAGCCTGCAGGTCACGGCGTCGGTGCTGGCGGGCATGGTGTGGGCCATGGAAAACCCCAACAGCGGCCTGGTCGAACCCGAGGACATGGATTTCCGCCGCAACCTGGAAATCGCGCGCCCCTACCTCGGCAACGTGGTGGGCCAGTACACCGACTGGACGCCGCTCAGCGATCGCGAGCGGCTGTTCCCCGAGGATCTGGACAAGAGCGATCCCTGGCAGTTCAAGAACGTCAGGGTGTCCTAAGGGTATTCGATCGCGACGATGGTGAAGCGCTGCGCGCCGCCGGGGAGCGCGACGGTGACTTCGGCATCCAGCGCCTTGCCGAGCAGGGCGCGCGCGAGCGGGGCGTCCATGCTGATGTAGCCGGGCGCGTGGTCGAACTCGTCGGGCCCGACGATGCGGTGCCGGCTGGGCGCGCCGGCCTCGTTTTCCAGCGACACCCACGCGCCGAAGAACACGCGCCCGGGATCCGACGGCGGCTTGTCGACCACCACCATGCCGTCGAGCCGCTTGCGCAGGAAGCGCACCCGGCGGTCGATCTCGCGCAGCCGCCGTTTGCCGTAGGTGTACTCGGCGTTCTCCGAGCGATCGCCCTGGGCCGCGGCCGCCGCCACGGCGCGCGTGACTTCCGGCCGTTCCACGCGCCACAGCCGGTCGAGCTCGACCTTCAGGCGCGCGGCGCCGGCCGGGGTGATGTACTGCGAGCCGGGTTTTTCAGGGGTTCGGTAGCGCGACACGAGGCTGGATTCCGTCACAGATTGAGCGGCCGCCGCCCGGGCTCCGGGCCGGTGGCCAGCGAAGTGTGCACCATCGCACAGTCGTCCGCTGCCCGACGCTCCTAGTCTCCGCCCCATGCGAGCCAGCAAGTACTACACCCACTTCATCGCGGAACGCGACGGGCAACGCCCGAGCGGCGAGTGGAGCGCGGTGGTGGAGCTCAACCGGCCCCTGAATGCCGCGGCCGAGGCCCGTGAGCTCTCGCAGGTGCTGGCCAGCAGCCTGGACATGGAAGCCGCGGACATCCGCGTGCTGAACTGGTCGCGCCTGCACTGATCGCGTTGCTGTTCGAATCCCCTGGCGGACTGCTCTCCCCGAATTGACAGTCCGCTTTCCTCAAGAGCCCTGGCCCCCCGGGGCTTTTTTTTCATCTACCATCGCCGCCCATGGCGGACAACCCGGTTCATCGGCAAGGTCGGCATCGCGCGTGCTGGTTGCCTGACGGCAACCACGCGTACGCGGCGATGCTGGCCGTCATCGACGCGGCCGCGCACAGCGTGCGGCTGGAGAGTTACATCATCCGCCCGCAGGGCCCCGCCGAACTGATCCGTGACGCGCTGGCCCGTGCGCTGGCGCGCGGCGTGCAGGTCCAGGTGCTGTACGACGCGTTCGGATCCGAAGGCCTGCCGGCCGGCTATTTCGCGGGGCTCAGTCAGCAGGGCGCGGGCGTCGCCGTGTTCAGCCCCGCGCGCCAGCTGCGGCTCGCGTTCCGCAACCACCGCAAGCTGCTGGTGGCGGATGAATCGGTCGCCATCGTCGGCGGCCTCAACATCGCGCCGGAGTACCAGGGCGACGGCGTGCACCGCGGCTGGCGCGACCTGGCGCTGCAGATCGAGGGACCGATTGCGCATACGCTGGCGCAGAGCTTCGACGCCATGTACGCGCTGGCCAGCATCACCCCGCGGGCGCTGCGCGATTTCCGCAGCCGTGCGCGGCGTGTGCCCGCGCCCGCGGGCAAGGTGGCGCTGTACACCAGCGGTCCGGGCTGGCCGCACGGCCGGCTGCGTTCGGCGCTGCGGCGCGATCTGCTGGCCGGCCGTGACATTTGCTGCATGGCCGCCTACTTCCTGCCGGGCCGGCGCATCCGGCGCGCGCTGCGCGGCTGCCGGCGGCGCGGCGGCCGCGTGCGGCTGCTGCTGGCGGGTCCCACCGACGTGCCGGCGGCGCGCTATGCGGGCGAAAACCTGTACGGTGTGCTGCTGCGCTACCGCGCGCAGCTCTTCGAATACCAGCCGCAGGTGCTGCACGCCAAGCTGGTGGTGATCGACCACATCGTCTACGTCGGCTCGTGCAACCTCGATCGCCGCAGCCTCGACATCAATTACGAGCTGCTGCTGCGGCTGGACTGGCCCGAGCTGGCGCAGGAGGCGCGCGTGCTGTTCGAGGCCGCGCTCCTGCACAGCGTGCCGCTGCCGAGCGACTGGCCGCAGCACCGCCACTGGTGGCAGCGCTGGCGCTCGCGCATCGCCTACTGGGTGCTGACGCGGGTGGATCCGCTGCTGGCGCGGCGCAAGTTGCGATCCCTGGGGTAGAGACCCCACAATCGGGGCATGAAACACTCCAACTGGCTGGTGCTGGGTGGCCTTGCCCTGAGTTGCGGTGCGCTGGCCGCGATGGCGGCGAAGAGCGGGCTGGATCCGACGGCGTTCGACACCCATCTGCGGCCGCAGGACGATCTCTACCAGTACGCCAATGGCACCTGGCTGGCGAAGACCGAGATTCCCGCCGACCTGGCCAGTTACGGATCGTTCGTCATGCTCGACGACGCATCGCGCAACAACGTGCATGGGCTGCTCGAGGAGCTCCTCAGGAAGCCGCAGCCGCCGGGCAGCGAGCCCGCCAAGGTCGCGGATTTCTACCGCAGCTACATGGACACGACGCGCATCGACGCCGCCGGCCTCAAGCCGCTGGCGCCGGAGCTGGCGCGCATCGACGCCATCAGCAGCGCCGGCGACGTGGCCAGCTACATGGGCTACAACCAGGGCATCGGCGTCAACGAGCCGCTGCAGTGGTCGGTGCAGCAGGATGCGCGTAACGCCACCGCCTATGTCGTGGAACTCGACCAGTCGGGACTCACGCTGCCCGATCGCGACTACTACCTGCGCGAGGACGCCCGTTTCGCCGATTACCGGCAGAAGTACGCCACCTACATCACCAGCCTGATGCGGCTCGCGGGCGATCGCGACGCGGCCACGGCGGCCGCGACCATCCAGGGCATCGAAAAACAGATCGCCACCGCGCACTGGAGCCGGGTGCAGAACCGCGATCCGGTGGCCACCTACAACAAGATGACGTTGGCCGATCTCGAGGCCAAGGCTCCGGGTGTGGACTGGGCGCGCTTCTTCGCCGCCACCGGCGCACCCGGGGACGTGGTGGTCGTGAGCCAGCCCAGCTATCTCACGGTGCTCGGCCAGCTGTTCCAGACCGTGAGCGTCGCCGACTGGAAAACCTACTTCCGCTTCAAGCTGATCGACGACTACGCGCCGTTCCTCGGCCACGAATTCGAGGATCTGCGTTTTGATTTCCACAGCCGCACGCTCAGCGGCGTCCAGCAGCCGCCGCCGCGCTGGAAGCGGGGCGTGGGCGTGCTCAACGGCAACATGGGCGAGGCCGTGGGCAAGGTCTACGTCGCGCGTTACTTCACCGCGGAGTCGAAGCGCCGCATCGGCGCGCTGGTGCAGAACCTGCTGCGCACCTACCAGCAGGCCATCGACCAGCTCGAGTGGATGGGTCCCGAGACGCGCCAGCAGGCGCAGGCCAAGCTCGCCGCCATCGCGGTGAAGCTGGGCTATCCGGACAAGTGGCGCGATTACTCGACGCTCACCATCGCCGCCGACGACCTGATCGGCAACGTCACGCGCGCCCAGCAGTTCGAGCACCGGCGCTTCATCAACAAGCTCGGCAAGCCGGTGGACCGCAGCGAGTGGGGCCTGACGCCGCAGACGGTGAACGCGCAGTACAACCCGGTGATGAACGACATCACGTTCCCCGCCGCCATCCTGCAGCCGCCGTTCTTCGATCCCGGCGCCGACGACGCGGTGAACTACGGCGCCATCGGCGCGGTGATCGGCCACGAGATCAGCCACGGGTTCGATGACCTGGGCAGCCAGTTCGACGGCCAGGGCAACCTGCGCAACTGGTGGACGCCGGACGATGCGGCCAAGTTCAAGCAGCGCACCAACGCGCTGGTGGCCCAGTTCAACGCCTACACCATCCTCGACGACCAGCATGTCAATGGCCAGCTCACGCTGGGCGAGAACATTGCCGACCTGTCCGGCCTGTCGATCGCGTACCGGGCCTACCAGCTCTCGCTGCGTGGCAGGCCCGCCCCCGTGATCGGCGGCTACACGGGCGCGCAGCGCTTCTTCCTCGGCTGGGCCACCATCTGGCGCAACAAGAACCGCGACGACCGGGCGCGCCAGCTGCTGACCATCGATCCGCACAGCCCGACCCAGTTCCGTGGCGATGGTCCGCCGAGCAACATCGACGCGTTCTACGACGCTTTTTCGGTCAAGCCCGGCGACAAGATGTATCGTGCGCCCGCGGATCGTGTGAAGATCTGGTGAGTGGATTGTCCAACTGCCTTTTGCAAGGGAGAGCTCCGATGCGTGCCTGGAAGAACCTGCTGATCGTAGGCTGTGCGCTGCTGCTGGGGGGCTGCGGCTACAACCGCATCCAGCAGCAGGACGAAGCGGTCAAGGCGGCCTGGTCGGAGGTCGTCAACCAGTACCAGCGGCGTTCGGACCTGGTGCCGAACCTGGTCAACACGGTGAAGGGCTTCGCGGCGCAGGAGAAGTCGGTGCTGCTCGGGGTCACCGAAGCGCGCGCCAAGGTGGGCACCATCCAGGCCACGCCCGAGCTTGTCAACGACCCGGTGGCGTTCAAGAAATTCCAGGACGCGCAGGGCGAACTCACCAACGCGCTCAAGAGCCTGATCTCGGTCACGGAGAACTATCCGCAGCTCAAGTCGGACGAGAATTTCCGCGACCTGCAGTCGCAGCTCGAAGGCACCGAAAACCGCATCACCGTGGCGCGCAACCGCTACATCGAGGCGGTGCAGACCTACAACACCACGCTGCGCTCGTTCCCCAGCAACCTCACGGCCATGATCTTCAAGTACAGCGTGAAGCCGAATTTCACGGTGGAGAACGAGGCCGCGATCGCCAAGCCGCCCACCGTCGACTTCGGCGGCGCGACCTCGGCGCCGGCCGGGCAGTAACCCGTCGCCCACGGAAGCCAGCGGGCCATGCGCTCCTGGGCCCAACGCCTGGCGCTGCCGCTGGTCTCGTGCGGCCTCGCGCTGGCGCTCGGGCTGTGGCTGGCACCGGCCGCGCTCGCCGATGACCTGCAGAAGATCCCCGCGCTGCAGGCCCACGTCACCGACCTGACCGGCACCCTGACCGCCGCCGAGCAGAGCCAGCTCGAGAGTCAGCTGGTGGCGTTCGAGCAGCGCAAGGGTGCGCAGATCGCCGTGCTGATCGTCGGCACCACGCAGCCGGAGGACATCGACCAGTATTCGATCCGCGTGGTCGAGGCCTGGAAGCTCGGTCGCGCCAAGCCCGATGACGGCGTGCTGCTGCTGCTGGCCAAGGACGACCGCAAACTGCGCATTGAAGTGGGTTACGGCCTGGAAGGCGCGCTCACCGACGCGCTGTCGAGCCGCATCATCAACGACACCATGCGGCCCCTGCTGCAGCAGGGGCAGTATTTCCAGGCCGTGAACGCGGGCGTGCAGCAGATCCTCAAAGTGGTGGACGGCGAGCCGCTGCCGCCGCCGGATACCACCTGGCAGGACAAGGGCTCGCTGCTGAACATGCTGCCGGTGCTGCTGTTCGTGTTCTTCGCGGTGTCCAGCGTGCTGCGCCGGCTGTTCGGCCATGTGCCCGGCGCGGTGATCAGCGGCGGCGGGGCGGGCCTGCTGACGTTCGTGCTGCTGCACGCGCTGGGTTTCGCGATCGGCGCTGCGGCGCTGGGCTTCCTGGTGTCGCTGGCGCTGGGCGCGATTCCCGGCGGCTGGTCCATGGGCGGACGCGGCGGCGGGTTTGGTGGCTTCGGCGGCGGCGGTTTCGGGGGCGGCCGATTCGGCGGCGGGGGCGGCGGCTTCAGCGGCGGCGGCGGCGGGTTCGGAGGCGGTGGCGCCTCGGGGAGCTGGTGATGAGCCTGCGGCGCATCTGGAGGCATCTGCTCGCCACGCGCTGGCAAATGCAGCAGCGCTTCAACGAGCCGGTGCGGCAACTCATCGCCCGCGAAATCAAAGCTGCCGAGCAGCGGCACGCGGGTGAGATCTGCTTCGCAGTGGAGGCCGCGCTCGACTGGCAGCGCCTGCGGAGCGGCATGACGCCCCGCGCGCGGGCGCTGGAGCTGTTCGCGAGCCTCGGTGTGTGGGACACGGCGGCCAACAACGGCGTGCTGATCTACCTGCTGCTGGCCGATCGCAGCGTGGAGTTCGTGGCCGATCGCGGCCTGAGCGACCAGATCGCCGACAACGAGTGGCAGCCGTTGTGTCGCGAGGTGGAGACGCATTACCGCGCGGGCCACGATGCGGAAGGTTGCGTTGCCGCGATCCGCGGCGTCGCCGCACTCCTGCAGAAGCACTTCCCCAACTCGCCCGGTGATCGCGACGAGCTGCCGAATCAGCCGTTCCTGCTCTGAAATCGCCTAGAATACGCGGATGAACGCATCCCCGATGTACCGCTCCCTGCGCC
>DATJYR010000063.1:0-10101 GCA_035499515.1 Steroidobacteraceae bacterium
GGCGAGCCAGAGCAGCTTCTTCGCCAGCATCAGCCACTGGAAGTCGCGCGCATAGTTGGCAGAGCCCGCCGCGCTCTCGGGATCGATCGCATTGGCGAATGCGGGAAGGAGCATCACGACCGGAACGATCGCGAGGAACAGCATCACTGCCAGCAGGTAAGGCTTCTTCGCCATGACGCGATTGTGCGCGGCGAGGAGGCGCGGCGGGAAAAAATGTGTGGTGGCCGGGGACGGAATCGAACCATCGACACGCGGATTTTCAATCCGCTGCTCTACCAACTGAGCTACCCGGCCGTCGAAGGAAAGGGCCGGTATTAGACCGGTCCGGGCGCGGAGCGTCAACCCTGCGCCGCGCGGCGGCGGCGGGGCGCCTCAGGCCTGGGGCTTGTAGTCCGCCGGGGCGTCCGAGCCGGACCCGAAAAAGTACTTTTCCATCTCGGTCTCGAGGAACTTGCGGGCCTTCGGGTCGACCGGGGTCAGGCGGTATTCGTTGATCAGCATGACCTGGTGCTTGAGCCAGCGCGCCCAGCCCTCCTTCGACACCTGCTCGAAAATGCGCTGTCCCAGCGGTCCGGGATACGGCGGCCGGTCGAGGCCGGGTTCCTGGGACTTGAGCAGCGCGCACTGGACCATTCGGCTCATGGGTTCTTCCGTGGATCTTCCGTCAAATCAGGGTTTCGATCAGGCTCTGGATCGGAGCCGGCAGCCCCACCCGCTGGGGCGAGCGCGGGTTATACCAGAGGGTCCCGGCGCCTTCCATCACGCCGCCGAGTCCGGCGCAACGCACCCGGTGCGGATGGATGTGCAGATCGAAATGCGTGAAGGCGTGCTCGATGCTGGCCAGCGGCTGCAGTCGCGGTTGCGCGTCGCGCAGCGTGGACTGGCAGAACTGCAGCGCGTCTTCCGGCGAGTCGAACTCCGGTGGCGACCAGAGGCCGCCCCACACGCCCCGTTCGGGGCGACGCTGCAGCAGCACGCTGCCGTCGTCGAGTTGCGCCAGCAGCAGGTGCACCTGCTTCTCGCCACGCGCGGCGCGCTTGCGCGCGGCGGGTAGTTGCTGCTCGCGCCCGGTGAGGTGCGCGCTGCAGATCCCCTGCAGCGGGCAATGCCCGCAACGCGGCCGGCTGCGCGTGCACAGCGTGGCGCCGAGATCCATGATGGCCTGGGTGTAGATGGCGACGTGGTCGAAGGGCGTGCACCGCTCCGCCAGCGACCACAGCTGCTGTTCGACGGCGCGCTCGTTCGGCGGTCCTTCGACGCCAAAGCAGCGCGCCAGCACGCGCCGCACGTTGCCATCGAGTATCGGATGGCGCTGCTCGCACGACAGCGCGAGGATCGCGCCCGCCGTGGAGCGGCCGATGCCCGGCAACGCGTTGAGCGCGTCGAAGTCCGTGGGCAGTTCGCCGCCGTGCGCGGCCACCACCTGTTGCGCGGCGCGCTGCAGGTTGCGTGCACGCGAGTAGTAACCGAGGCCGGACCACAGGTGCAGCACTTCGTCGGGCGGCGCCGCGGCGAGCGCGGCCACCGTGGGGAAACGCTGCAGGAAGCGCTCATAATAGGGAATGACGGTGGACACCTGGGTCTGCTGCAGCATGACTTCGGAGATCCACACGCGGTACGGGGTGCGGTGCTGCTGCCATGGCAGGTCGTGGCGGCCGTGAACGGCGTGCCACCGCACCAGCAGGGGCGCAATGGCGGCGGTACTGGCCGCATACCTGTCAGCACCCGCGGCGTCGATCGCGCCGCTCACTGCGCGCCCACCCATCGCAACGTCACGCCTTGCAGCGTGACACCGCCGGCACGCGCACTGTCGAGCTCGATGACTCCCGCGACCGGCAGCGACTTCAGCCTCGCGACGGGTAGCGCGAAAGCTGCGTTGCCGGCGCCACTGCCAACGGTGTCGCCAGCGGCACTCACGGCCGCTGATCCAACGGACCTGCGCGGCACCCGCGCATCGGATGCCTTGTCCTCCGGCGCCAGATAACGATCCAGCAGCACCGCATCCCCCTTCAGATCCAGCTGCCACCGTGGCGCGGGGCCGCGCAGATCCACGTGCACCGTGCCCGCCAGATGCGTGTCGTCGAGCTGCGCCTGCAGTGCATCCAGCGCGAGCTGCTGGTCCTGCAATGCCCATTGCGTCGCGAGCCGGGCGGTGCCCAGCGCCTGGCTGTCGCGCGTCCCGGGCGGCTTGATTCCCAGTGAGCGCAGCAGCTCCCGCAACGCCGGGGTGCGGAAATCAACCGCGCCCCGCAGCGCGACCGCCCCGGCAATCCCGCCCTGCACCGACGCTTCGAGCCGCGCGTCGCCCAGCTTCATCTTCATGTGCTCCACCGACAGCTGCGTACCCGCCGCGGGTTGCCGATCGATCCGCGCATCGGTCTGCAGGTCGAGGGGCCCCACGGCCCAGTGCGATCCGCTGCGCGCATCCTGGTAACTCACCTTCGCATCCTTGAGCTCGAGCGTGCCCAATTGCACCTGCAGCGCCTTCGAGGGCCCGTTGGAGGCCGGCCACTCCCAGTTGCCGTGCCCGTTGGCATCGCGCCGCAGGTCGAGCCGCAATCCATCGATCCGCAACGCACCCAACTCCCACCGCCTGCGCAGCAGGGCCCACGGATCGGCGTTGAACTCCAGGTGCTGCCACGACAGCAACGGCGCCTGCAGCGTGCCGGCGCCGGATTCGATGGCGAGCAGTGGCCACAGCTTCCAGTGCAGCTCGCCCTGCAGGTCCAGGCCCAGTCCGAGCTGCTTGCGCACCTGCGCTTCGAGCGTGGAGCGGTAGCGGGAGGGATCGACGGCGAGCACCGCCACGACCAGCGCGAGGATCAGCAGCAGCGGCGACAGCAGGCACAGCCGCCACCAGCGTCGTCGCGGGGATTTTCCGGGCGCGGGCATGCGCGCATTTCAACACAAATGCCCCGGCACGCAGGCCGGTCAGTTCTTCTTGCCGGCGCCCTGGTTGATGGACACGAGCTTGGGCCGCGCGGCCGCTTCGGTCTCGAGTTTCTGCTGCGAGGCTTCCACCAGATCGACGCCGTGGCGATCGGCGATGCGGATCAGGTACAGCATGAGGTCGGCCATCTCGGAGGCGAGCGCAGCCCGCCGCTCCGGCGTCTGCGAATGCGACTCCGCATGGCGTCGCAGGGCCTGCTTGATGTCAGCGAGCTTCATAGACCGATGAACATACCCGTCAGAGTCATGAGGATGGCTCCAAGCACTGCGCCGGACACGTAGGCTGGTTTCACTTCTTGTGCCTGTATTGAAACTGAACGATAGCCGCCCCACCAGCATTATTGGGCAGAAATCGCCAGCAAGGGCATCTGTCGGCGGTTGGCGACGAATGCAGTGTCGGGAAGGGCGCTTTCCGGCAGCAACCGTGACGGTCCGCTCAAGGCTGCTTGTCCAGCGCCTCGATCTGGTCCAGCAGCCGGCTCATGCGGGAAACCAGCGCCTGGTAGGGCGCCGGGCTTGCCATGTCCAGTCCCGCCCGCCGGTAGATTTCATACGGATAGTCCGAGCCGCCTTCCTTGAGCATGTTCACGAACCGCTGCTGGGCCGGCTGGCCCTCGCTCAGGATGGCATCGGTCATCGACGCGGCGCCGGCCATCGAGGTTGCGTACTGCCACACGTAGAAATCCAGGTAGAAGTGCGGGATGTAGGCCCACTCGGTGCAGTAGGTGGGGTTGATCTTCATGACCCCTTCCGCCTCGCCCTGGTACTTGCGCAGCAGGCCGCAGTACATCTCGCTCATGCGCGCGCCGGACAGCGCGTGGCCCTGCTCCACTTCCTGGTGCAGCGCCAGTTCGAACTCCGCGAACATCACCTGGCGGAAGAAGATCTGGCGGATGGTTTCGAGCGAATTGCCGAGGTAGTAGAGCCGTTCGGCCTTGGTCCTGGCGTTCTTCACCATGTAATCGTCGAGCAGCATCTGGTTGCCGATCGAGGCGGTCTCGGCGACGAAGGTCGAGTAGTTGGAATTCTCGTAGGGCTGGGCTTTGGTGGTCAGCAGCGTGTGCACGGCGTGGCCCCACTCGTGCGCGAAGGTCGACAGCGACATGTAGTCGCCGTTGTGGTTGAGCAGCAGGTACGGGTGCACGTCGTACGCGGCGCCGTTCATGTAGGCGCCCGAGTTCTTGCCCTGGCTCGGGTACACGTTCATCCAGTTCGAAGCGAAGCCCTGCTTCATGAGCGAGAGGTATTCATCGCCCAGCGGCTGCAGCGCCGCCAGCGTGATGCGCTTGGAGTCCTCGACGCTGAAATTCAGGCCCTTCGGCGCCGGAAACAGCGGCGCGTAGCCATCGTAGTACTGCAGGTCGTCCTTGATGCCGAGCCGCGCCTTGCGCAGTCTCAGGTAGCGATGCAGCACGGGCAGGCCGGCGTGGGCCTGTTCCACCAGCATGCGGTACACGGCCGGCGGCATGTTGCTGGAGAAGTTGGCCGCCTCCAGCGCGCTGTCGAAGCGGCGGGCCTTGGCGCTGAACACATCGCCCATCACCTGCGTGGTGAGCATGTTGCCGACCGTGTTCTGGTACTTCTTCCATGCGCCCCAGAACGCGTCGAACACTTCCTTGCGCACCGCGCGGTCCGGCGACTGGCGGTACTTCTCGTAGGCCGACTGGTCGAGCCGCACGCGCTTGCCCTTCTCGAGCACGATGGTCGGGTAGGGCAGTTCGCCATTCGCGAACTGGCTGTGCAGCGTGCCGGGCTGCTGCAGCACGTCGCCCGCCGCGGCCAGCACGCCCTCGCCTTCCTCGCCCAGCGTGTGCGGAGCGTAGCGCAGCGTGTTGGCGAGATAGAAGCCGAAGCGACGGGCCAGCTCGGGCTGTTCGCCCTCGAACTGTTTGATCCGGTCCGCGCCCACGGCCAGCAATTCGGGCGCCACCCATGCGGTCTGCTCCGAGAGCTGCGTGTTCAGCGCCTGGGCGCGCTGGTTGCGTTCCTGGGCTTCGGCAACCCGCAGGTCTTCATCGCCCTTGAGGCTCGAGTACACGTTCAGGCGCGCCACTTCCTTGTTGAGCGAGCTGATGGTGTCGAGCGCCTTGAACATGGAGGCGGAATCCGTGCCGAGCGTGCCGCGCAGCATCCCGAGGTTCTGCAGGTCGGCGCGCGTGCGATCGAAGCTCGCTTCCCACGCTGCGGGCGTGGCGTAGAGGTCGCCGAGGTTCCAGAGCGGATCGGCCGCGAGGGAGGCAGGGGCCGCGACCGTGCACAAAGCCAGCGCCAGGCCGGCGAGGACCAGGTGGGGATGCTTCATGGGGCCGCATCTTAGCCAGCCCCCGGACCCGACCGCCACTGCGGCGGTTACTTTTCGACGAACGCCCGCTCGATGACGTAGTCGCCCAAAGCGCCGATGTGCGGGGAGATCTGGAAGCCGCGGGCGTCGAGGATGGCGCAGGTGTCCTTCAGCATGTCCGGGCCGCCACAGATCATGGCGCGGTCGAACTGCGCGTCCAGCGCCGGCAGCCCGAGGTCCTGGCACAGCTTGCCGCTGGCCAGCAGTTCGGTCACCCGGCCCTGGTTGCGGAACGCCTCGCGCGTCACGCTGGGGTAGTACAGCAGCCGTTCGCGCACCAGCTCGCCCAGGTACTCGTGCCGGGGCAGCTCCTCCTGGATGAGCTGCGCGTAGGCCAGCTCGCTGGTCTGGCGCACCCCGTGCACCAGCACCACCTGCTCGAAGCGCTCGTAGGTTTCCGGGTCCTTGATGATGCTCAGGAACGGCGCGAGGCCGGTGCCCGTGGCCAGCAGGAACAGGTTGCGGCCGGGGCGCAGGTCGCTGATCAACAGCGTGCCCGTGGGCTTTCTGCTGACCAGGATCGCATCGCCGGCCTGCAGGTGCTGCAGGCGCGAGGTCAACGGGCCGTCCTGCACCTTGATGCTGAGGAACTCGAGGTGATCGTCGTGGTTGGCGCTGGCGATGCTGTAGGCCCGCATCAACGGCCGCCCTTCCACTTCCAGGCCGATCATCACGAAGTGGCCGTTTTCGAAGCGCAGCCCCTGGCTGCGGCTGGTCCTGAAGCTGAACAGCGTGTCATTCCAGTGGTGGACGCTGAGAACCTGTTCGGTGCCGATGTTTGCCATGAACCGATGGTAGCGGCCGGCTTATTCGCATAAAATCGATTATTACTTATATTGATAACCACTTTTTTCGATAATGAAACTGAGCCTCAGGCAGCTCGACGTGCTGGTGGCCGTGGCCCGCTCCGGCAGCGTCACGCGCGCGGCCGAGGCCCTGGCCATGTCCCAGTCGGCCGCCAGTGCGGCGCTCATGGAGCTGGAACGGCAGCACGCCGTCCAGCTCTTCGATCGCGTCGGCAAGCGCCTGCAGCTCAATGACCTGGGCAAGGCCGTGGTGCCGCGGGCCGCGGAGCTGCTCGACCGCGCGCACGAGCTGGAGGACGTGCTGGCGGCCCGGGAGGTGGCGGGCGACCTGCGGGTCGGCGCCACGCTCACCATCGGCAACTACCTGGGCGCGCAGCTCGTCAGCGACTTCATGCGGCGCTACCCGCAATCGCGGGCTTCGCTGGCGGTGGAGAACACCGCGCGCGTGCTGGCCGGCGTGCTGGACTTCGAACTCGACCTCGGCCTCGTGGAAGGCCGCGTGCAGCACCCGGACCTCGAAGCGCAGCACTGGCGCGATGACGAGCTCGCAGTGTTCGCATCCGCCTCGCATCCGCTGGCGCGCCGTCAGCGCCTCACGATCGCCGATCTCGCGGCCGCCGACTGGATCCTGCGCGAGCCCGGCTCCGGCACGCGCGACACGTTCGATCGCGCCACCGCGGGCGTGCTGCCCGAGCTGCGCGTGAAGCTCACGCTGTCGCACACCGAGGCCATCCTGCACGCGGTGGGCTCGGGGCTGGGGCTGGGCTGCGTCTCGCGCATCGCGCTGCAGGAGGCGTTCGCGCGCGGCGGCCTGGTGCCGCTGCAAACGCCGTTCCTGGATCTCAGGCGCGCCTTCCTGATCGTGCAGCACCGGCGCAAGTACCAGAGCCTCGCGTGCCGGCGCTTCATCGAGATGTGCTGGAGCGGGTGATGGGAATCGAACCCACGTTAGTAGCTTGGGAAGCTACAGTTCTACCATTGAACTACACCCGCGCGCTTCCGGAATAGTAACCGCCGTTCTCCCGCAGGGCCAGTGAGACGCGGCTCACAGTCCCGGCGGGAGTGGCTTCAAGAACCCGCGCGGCGCGGACGTTAAGCTGGCGATGCGGAGTCGCACCGACTCCACGAGGCCAGTGCATGCCCAGCAAATCGCCAGCGCGCGGTTCTCCCGCCGACACGGATCTGCAGCTCGACGAACGGCGCGAGCTCACCATGGGCCCGGTGACGCTGCTGGAGGCGCTGCTGGAATTCGATCGCGTCGGCAATGGCTGGCTGTGGCGCGCCAGCGACCACACCATCCGCATCGAACCCACCGAGCCCCCGACGGTGGTGGTCGAGGCCAGCCGCGACGCGGGCGGCGCACCTGAAAGCGTCACTTTCTCCATCGGCCACGTGGGCGCGACTTTCATCCACCTGTGCCGCACGTTGCGCATCCCGATGCCGCGCACCGCGCAGAAGCAGATCCGTCTCACCACCGAAGGGGCGTCGCTGGTGCTGCTGCTGGAGGCTTCGATCCCGCGCCGACATCTGCAGGCCGGCGCGTCGCCGGTGCGCGAGGCACGCACGGTGGCGGCAGCGGCGGCGGAGGCGGTGGCGGTGGCGGACGCTGGCGAGGGCGCCGCTCCCGGCGCACCGCAAGCGGCAGCGGAAGCGCCCGCGGAAGCCGCGCCCGAGGCCCCCGCCGAAGATGCCGCGCAAGCCGGACAGGCAGCGTAAATCGATGATTTCTGCCCCTTCCTGGGGCAGATGGATCGCAAGCCGAACTATTTTCCGGAACCGCGTCAAGTTTCCGCGTCCGACGCCGAAAGTCCTGCGAGGAGCGCTGGTATTTTGCGACGTCCGCAGCGTGTTCCAACATGATGAAATCAGGCGCCACATTCCTGTCCTTGCCCACCCCCGACGCGGAACCGCCGCCCGGCGACACCCACGTGCTGCGCACTTTCGTGCGCCATGTCGACGGCATGGTGTATCGCATGCGGCACGAGGTGGAATGGGTCTACGAATATGTCAGCGCCGGCTGCGAGACCCTCACCGGCTACACGGCCAGCGAGCTGCAGGTGGAAGGTCGTATCGGCTTCACCGGCCTGGTGCACCCCGACGACCAGTTCCGCGTCCAGCAGGAAGTCGAGCTCGCGCTGGCGCGCCGCGAGCGCTACGAACTCGAGTACCGCGTGCAGGGCGCCGATGGACTGCTGCGCTGGGTCAGTGACCGCGGCGCCGGCCTGTACGACGCGCAGGGACGCACGCGCGGCGCCGAAGGCATCCTGCAGGACATCACGCATCGCATCCTCGCCTTCAACGCGGCGCGCGAAGCGGAACGGCGTTACCGCGGACTGTTCGAACACGCCATCGAGGGCATCTTCCGGACCACGCCCGAGGGCCGCTATCTCGCGGCCAATCCCGCGCTGGCCCGCATCTACGGTTTCGAGAGCGCCGAGGAGCTGATCGGCTCGCTGCAGGACATCCGCCGGCAGCTGTACGTGAATCCGCAGCGGCGCGAGGAGTTCATGAGCCTGATCCGCGGTCGCGGCTCGATCACCAGCTTCGAATCGCAGATCTACCGCAAGGACGGCAGCATCATCTGGATTTCGGAGAACGCGCGCGCCGTGCACGATCCGGCCGGTGTGCTGCAGTTCTACGAAGGCACGGTGGAGGACATCACCGAGCGCAAGCTGTACGAGGCGCGGCTCGAGCGGCAGGCCAACTACGATGCGCTCACCGGCCTCGCCAACCGCACGCTGTTCCAGGACCGCCTCGAGCAGGCCATCCTCACGCCCGGATCGCGCAAGCACGGCGTGGCCGTGGTGTTCATCGACCTGGACCGCTTCAAGTTCATCAACGACAGCCTCGGCCACCAGGTCGGCGATGAACTGCTCAAGACCATGGCGGAACGGCTGCAGGGGTCGGTGCGCGACTGCGACACGGTGGCGCGGCTCGGCGGCGACGAATTCGTGCTGCTCATCAATGGTCATTCGGGCGCGGAAGCGGTGCGCGATGTGGTCGACACGGTCATCGGCACGATCTCGCAGCCGTGGGTGGTGGAACACGGCGAGTTCTCGCTCACCTGCAGCATCGGCGTCGCGCTGTTTCCCGAGGACGGGCGCGACGCGGCGGCGCTGCTCAAGAACGCGGACTCGGCCATGTACCGCGCCAAGGAACTGGGCCGCAACACCTGCCAGTTCTTCACCTCCGAACTCAACGCCAGGCTGGCCGAACGTCTCGAGCTGCAGCAGGGCCTGACGCGCGCGCTGGAACGCGAGCAGTTCAAGCTGCGCTACCAGCCGCGCATCAACATGCGCACCAGCGAGATCGTCGGCGCCGAGGCGCTGCTGCGCTGGACGCTGCCGAACCACGGCATGGTGCCGCCGGCGCGCTTCATCCCGATCGCCGAGGAAACCGGGCTCATCGTGCCCATCGGCCGCTGGGTGCTCGAGCACGCGTGCCTCGAGAACCGCCGCTGGCAGAAGCTGGGACTGCCGCCGATGGTGATCGCCGTGAACGTTTCCGCGCCGCAGTTCCAGCAGCAGAACTTCGTGCGCACCGTGGCCGAGGTGCTGGCCAGCACCGGCATGGATCCGCAGTACCTGGAACTGGAGATGACCGAGAGCATGGTGATGCACGAGGCCGGCCAGCTGATCGCCTCGCTCAATGCGCTCAAGGACCTGGGCGTACACCTGTCGATCGACGATTTCGGCACCGGCTATTCGAGCCTGAGTTACCTCAAGCGCTTTCCCGTCGATCGCCTCAAGATCGACCGCTCGTTCGTGATGGACCTGGCCACCGATCCGGACGATGCCACCATCGTGCGCGCCATCATCGCGCTGGGGCACAACCTCGGCCTGAAGGTGGTGGCCGAAGGCGTCGAGACGGTCGAGCAGGCCACGTTCCTGAGCGAATGCGGCTGCGACGAGGCGCAGGGCTATTACTACAGCCAGCCCGTCACCGAAGAAGCCATCATCGCGCTGCTGCATTCGCGGCCGGAGTGAGCGTTGCGCGCGGCCGCGC
>DATJYR010000064.1:0-15198 GCA_035499515.1 Steroidobacteraceae bacterium
GCCGGCCATCGATGACGCGCTTGCCGTCGACGCCGGTCATGCCGCACTTGCTGGCGAGCACGATGTGCCGGCGATGCGGCTTCAGCGCGCGTCCGACCAGTTCTTCGTTCGCACCGAATCCGTACAGCGCGGCCGTATCGAAATAGGTGACGCCCGCGTCGACGGCCGCCGCAAGCAGCGCCTCGCGTTCCGGCACGGGCGGCGGCGCCGCGTACGCGTGGCTCAGGTTCATGCAACCGAGGCCGATTGCCGTGACGCTGAACGGGCCGATCTTGCGTTGCTGCATCGGCAACCTGCCTGTCAGGCGCCGCGAGCGAGTTGTTGCTCCAGCTGTTGCAAGGTGCGATAGCACGGAAGCACCATCGAAACGCTTGCATTCGGCTCGCGCCGCTCGCGGATTGCCGCGAAGAACTCGCGATCCTGCAGTTCGATGCCGTTCATCGACACGTCGACCTTCGACACGTCGATCTGCTCGTTCTTGCCGTTGAACAGGTCGTCGTAGCGGCAGATATACGTGCCGTTGTCGCAGATGTAGCGGAAGAAGGTGCCGAGCGGCCCCTCGTTGTTGAATGACAATGACAGCGTGCAGATCGCGCCTCCGGGCGTCCTCATCTGGATGCTCATGTCCATCGCGATCTTCAGGTCGGGATGGAAAGGCCCCTGCACGCCACGCGCAACGCTTGCCTCCTCGCCGCACTGGTACTGGAACAGGTCCACCGTGTGCGCGGCGTGGTGCCACAGCAGGTGATCGGTCCAGCTGCGCGGCTTGCCCAGCGCGTTCATGTTGGTGCGGCGGAAGAAATAGGTCTGCACGTCCATCTGCAGCACCTTGAGCTCGCCCGCGAGGATCTTCCTGTGCACCCACTGGTGACTCGGGTTGAAGCGCCGGGTGTGGCCCGCCATGGCCACCAGGCCCGTCTCCTGCTGCACCCGCACGACCGCTTCGGAGTCCTTGAGGTTGTCGGCCATCGGGATCTCGACCATGACGTGCTTGCCGGCCTGCATGCACTGGATGGCCTGCGCGGCGTGCAGCTGCGTGGGCGTGGTCAGGATCGCGGCTTCCACGCCGGGACGCGCCAGGCATTCGCCGAGGTCGGTCGACCAGTGCGGAATGCCGAATTTCTCCGCCACCTCCCTGGTGGAGTCCGCACTGCCGCCCGCCAGCGTCACCACTTCGATGCCGGGGATGTTGCGGATCGCCTCCAGGTGCTTGATGCCGAACGCGCCCTGGCCCGCCATGCAGATCTTCATTGTCGTCAGTTTCCTTTGTTCTCGAGCACGAGGTGGCCGATCGCCGTGTTGGACGCCGGGACATGGTAGAAGCGATGCAGTTCGTGGACTTCGTTGCTGAGCGCACCGCGCATGATCAGCCACATCACCAGTTCGATGCCCTCGGAGCCGGCTTCGCGCAGGTACTCGAGATGGCTGATGGCGGCGGCCCGTTCCGGATCGTTCACCAGCAGGTCCATGAAGCGCAGGTCGAACTCGCGGTTGATCAGGCCCGCGCGCGGCCCCTGCAGCTGGTGCGACATGCCGCCCGTGCCCCACACCATGACGCGCAGGTCCTCCGGGTAGCTCTCCACCGCGCGCCGCAGGGCGCGGCCGAGATTCAGGCAGCGGTTGCCGGTGGGCGCCGGATACTGCACCACGTTCACCGCCAGCGGGATGACCTTGCAGGGCCAGGCCTCGGGCTGGCCGTACACCAGCGACAGCGGCACGGTCAGGCCGTGGTCGACGTCCATTTCGTTGACGATGGTCATGTCGAATTCATCGAGGATCAGCGACTGCGCGAGGTGCGCCGCCAGCTCCGGATGGCCCTTGACCACCGGCACCGGGCGCGGTCCCCAGCCTTCGTCCGCGGACTTGAATTCGGCGGCGCAGCCCAGCGCGAAAGTCGGGATCATCTGCAGCGAGAAGGCCGTGGCATGGTCGTTGAACACCAGGATCACGACATCCGGCCTGGCGTGCCTGATCCACTCCTTGGCGAATTCATAGCCCTTGAAGACCGGCTGCCAGTACGGCTGCTGCGTCTTGCCGAGATCGAGCGCGACGCCGACCGCCGGCACATGGGAGGTTGAGAGTCCTGCGAAGATCTTAGCCACGGTTTTTCCAGTCCGAGAGATAGCGGTTGCCTTCGGCGGGACGCCCGCCGTCGAGCATCATCTGCGCGTAGGCTTCCTGCGTGGAGCCGGTCATGATGGCCGCCACCTGCTGGAACGACTTGCCGTCGCTCAGGAACAGCTTGGCGAGGAAGTAGATGTTGCCCCCCAGCGCGATCATGCCGTTCCAGTCGCGCCGGAGCACCGCCTGGCGCTGCTCCTCGCTCATGGGCCATTCCGCGAGATACGCCGCCTCGTTGGCGCGGAAGCGTTCGCGGTTCTCCGGCTTCATGAGCGACATGCAGAACTGGTTGAGGTGGTAGCCCTGGCGCGAGCGCTCGGCGTCGAACACCGTGGTGCCCGGGATGTCGTCGTAATCGTGCGGTTCGCGCATGCGGTGCCTTCAGGTGCCGAACTGGTAGAGTCGATGCGGGTTGTCGACCAGGATCTGCTGCTGCGTGGCCGCGTCCGGCATCATGAGCGGGATCAGGTCGACCAGATCGCCATCGTTGGGCATGTGCTTCGCGATGTTCGGATGCGGCCAATCCGTGCCCCACAGGATACGATCCGCGCCGACCTTGATGAGTTCCCTGGCGAACGGCACGGCGCTGGTGAACGGCGGTCCTTCGCTGGCGATCCGCTCGGAGCCGCTGATCTTGATCCAGCACTTGCGGTTGCGCTGGTGCAGCGCCAGCAGCACCTTGAATGGCTCCTGCTCGAGACCGTCCTTGGTGGGCACGCGTGCCATGTGGTCGATGATGAAGGGCACCGGCAGGTGCTCGAGCATGGCGTCGTACTTCGGCAGGTCGCGGGCGTCGAAATGCAGGTCGAGGTGCCAGCCCAGCGGTGCGATGCGCGCCAGCACGCGCCGCATTTCATCCATGTCCGGCACGCCGCCGAGGTGGGCCACGAAGTTGAAGCGCACGCCGCGGAATCCGGCCGCGTGGAGCGTCCTGAAATCCGCATCGGTGAAACTGTCGTCGGCATTGGCCACGCCGCGGTACTGGCCGTTGCTCTGCGCGATGGCGTCGACGATCACCGTGTTGTCGACGCCGTGGCAGCTGGCGTTCACCAGCACGGCGCGCGATAAGCCCAGCGTCTGCTGCAGCTTCTTGAAGGTCGCCAGCGGCGCATCGGGCGGCGTGTAGGAGCGGTTCGGCGCGTAGGGATAGACATCGCCGGGCCCGAACAGGTGGCAATGCGCATCGCAGGCGTTCGGCGGCGGACGGTATTTCGGCGTCTTCGTGTCCGGGTCGGGAGCCTTGCAAGTGGGAATTTCGGCCATCTTCTTGTTCCTGCACTCTTATGCCGTTTCGGTCTGCTATGTTAGCCGTCCCAGCCCGTTCCAGACAATGATCGAGGCCCCCGAAATGACCAGCCCGACGCCCGCCGCCGCCGCGTTGCGCAGCGATTTCCGCCACCTGATCGACGGCGAGCTGTTTGACAGTGCGCAGCACTTCGAAGTCATCAATCCGGCCCTTGGCCAACCCTTCGCCCTCGCGCCCGCGGCCAGCCGTGGCCAGCTCGACCAGGCCGTGGCCGCTGCGCGCCGCGCGGCGCCCGCGTGGCGGGCGCGCTCCTGGGAGGAGCGGCGCGCGCTGATCGGGCGACTCGCGGAGCTGCTCAGCCAGCACCAGGACGAGCTGGCGGAGCTGCTCACGCGCGAGCAGGGCAAGCCCGTGGGCCAGTCGCGCGAGGAGATCGTGCGCGCCGGCACGCAGTCGGTGGGGATGAGCCAGATCGCCATTCCGGTGGAAACGCTGGTCGACGAGCCGCAACGACACATCGAGCTGCGCTACGTCCCGCTCGGCGTGGTGGGCATCATCACGCCCTGGAACGCGCCCATCAACCTCGCCGCCGGGCCACTGGCCGCAGCGCTCTATACCGGTAACACCGTGGTCCTCAAACCCTCACCCTTCACGCCGCTGTGCTGCCTGAAGCTCGGCGAACTGTTGCGCGAAGCGGTTCCGGCCGGCGTGATCAACATCGTCGCCGGCGGCGATGAGCTGGGCCAGTGGATGACCGAGCATCCCGGCATCGACAAGATTTCGTTCACGGGCTCGGTGGCGACCGGCAAGAAAGTCATGGCCAGCGCGGCGGGCACGCTCAAGCGCATCACGCTCGAGCTCGGTGGCAACGACGCGGCGTTGGTGCTCGACGACGTCGATCCGGCGGTGGTGGCGCCCAAGCTGTTCTTTGCCGCCACCGTGAACAGCGGGCAGGTCTGCATGGCGATCAAGCGCATCTACGCCCAGGCGCGCATCCACGATGCGCTGTGCACGGCGCTGGTGGCGGAGGCGCGCAAGGCCAGGCTCGGCGACGGCCTCGCGCCGGGCACGACGCTCGGCCCGATCCAGAACCGTCGCCAGTACGAAAAGGTGCTGGCCATCATCGATGACGCGCGCCAGCGCGGCGCGCACTTCCTGTGCGGGGGGACGCCCGTGCCGGGACCCGGCTACTTCATCGAGCCGGCCATCGTCACCGACTGTCCGCCGCAGGCGCGCCTGGTGCAGGAGGAACAGTTCGGTCCGGTGGTCCCGGTGATGAAATTCCACGACGTCGAGCAGGCGCTGCACGACGCCAACGACACGCGCTTCGGGCTGGCCGGTTCGGTGTGGAGCGCCGACGTGGCGCGGGCGAGCGAAATCGCGGCACGCCTGGAAGTCGGCACCGCGTGGATCAACCAGCATCGCGCCACCGCCGCCAACGTGCCGTTCGGAGGCGCCAAGGAGTCCGGCATGGGCCGGCATTATTCCATCCTGGGCCTCAAGTCGAACATGGAAGCGCGCGTGATCAGCGTGCTCAGGGGCTGAGCGGCCCGTTCAGCCCGCGACGCGCTGCACCCAGCGCAGCAAGGCCTGCGTGACGGCCTGCGGCTGCTCCAGGGTCGACATGTGGCCGCAGTGTTCGATCACCACCAACTCCCCGGCGCGCATGCGTTTGGCCATGTCCTCGTGGGCGGGCACCGCGGACCAGCGGTCCTCGCGGCCACACAGCGCGAGGCCCGCGCCATCCAGATCCGCCAGCAACCCGGCGGCATCCGGCCGCCGCAGCAGCGCTTCGATCTGGGCAGCGAAGTGCGCCGGAGTCTTGCGCGCGAACATGTCCAGGATCGAGTCCAGCAGCGGCGCATCGCCCAGGCGGTCGGGGTGCACCATGTCCTGCGCCCAGGTGCGCGCCATGGCGCGCATGCCGGCGCTGCGCGCCTGCGCCAGCAGCCGCAGGCGTCCAGCGCGCTCGCGTTCGCCTGCCTCCCCCGCGGCCAGCGCGTGCAAGCCCGTGTCGAGCAGCGCCAGGCCCACGATCCTATCCGGCGCCAGACGCAGCATTTCGAGCGCCACGCGTCCACCCATGGAGTGCCCGGCAACGGCGATGGGGCCGGCGCACAGCGCCAGCGCCTGTCGCGCCATGGCCGGCAGCGTGTCGCACAGCCCGTGGTCGGCGATCGCCACCGGCGCGAGCGGCGCCAGTGCGGCGTGCTGCGCGCGCCAGACTGCCGCATCGCAGAGCAGCCCCGGAACCAGCACGATGCTGAAACTGGCGCCCATGCGTCCGGTCAGGGAAGAAACACCGAATCCCGGTCGATGATCCCCTCGCTCCGCAACCGCGCCACGATCTGGTCGGCCGCCTCCTCGGCGCTCAGCGCCTGGGTGTCGATGCGCAGCTCGGGATTTTCCGGCGGTTCGTAGGGCGAGTCGATGCCGGTGAAATTGCGGATCTCGCCGGCACGCGCCTTGCGGTACAGCCCCTTGGGGTCGCGCTGCTCCGCGGCCGCCAGCGAGGTGTCGACGTACACCTCGAGGAACTCGCCGGGTCCCATCAGCGCGCGCGCCATCTGGCGCTCCGCGCGGAACGGTGAAATGAACGACACCAGCACCAGCAGGCCCGCGTCCGTCATGAGCTTCGCGACTTCGGCCACGCGGCGGATGTTCTCCACGCGATCGGTGTCCGAGAAGCCCAGGTCGCGGTTGAGGCCGTGGCGCACGTTGTCGCCATCCAGCAGGTAGGTGTGCCGGCCCAGGCCGAACAGCTTCTTCTCGACCAGGTTCGCGATCGTCGACTTGCCGGCCCCCGACAGCCCGGTGAACCACAGCACGCACGCCCGCTGCCCCTTCTGCATGGCGCGGTTGTCGCGGTTGACGTCGAGCTGTTGCCAGTGGATGTTCTCGCTGTGGCGCAATGGCGCCTGCAGCAGGCCTGCGCCCACCGTGTTGTTGCTGATGCGGTCGATGAGGATGAAACCGCCGGTGTCGCGGTTGGCCTGGTAGGGATCGAAGGCCAGCGGCTGGTCCAGGTTGAGCTGCACCACGCCGATTTCGTTGAGCTCCAGCTGGCGCGCCGGCTGGTGCTCGAGCGTGTTGACGTTGATCTTGTGCCTGAGCGGCGCCGCGGTGGCGGTCACCGTGCGCGTGCCGCACTTGAGCAGGTACGGCCGGCCCGGCAGCATCGCTTCATCGCTCATCCACACCAGCGTCGCCTCGAACTGCTCCGCCACGCCGGCGGGCGCCGCGGCGCTCACGATCACATCGCCCCGGCTCACGTCGATCTCGTCGGTGAGCGTGAGCGTGATCGACTGCCCGGACACGGCTTCCTGCAGGTCACCGTCGAACGTGACCAGCCGCGCCACGCGGCTGCGCCGGCCCGACGGCAAGGCGATGACGGGCGCTCCCACCTGGATCGAACCGCCGGCGATCTGTCCCGCGAAACCGCGGAATTCCTGGTTCGGCCGGTTCACCCACTGCACCGGCAGGCGGAATGGCTGCGTCTTCGCGTCGTCCTCCACCGGCACGGTTTCCAGGTGCTGCAGCAGCGTCGGTCCCCGGTACCAGGGCATGCTGGCGCCCGCCTCGATGATGTTGTCGCCGCGCAGCGCCGACATCGGGATGGCGACGATCTCGGTGAGTCCGATCTGGCGGGCGAACTCGCGGTAGTCGGCGAGGATGGTGTCGTACACGCCCTGCGCGTAGTCCACCAGGTCCATCTTGTTGATGGCCAGCACGATCCTGCGGATGCCGAGCAGCGACACCAGGTAGCTGTGGCGGCGCGTCTGCGTGAGGATGCCCTTGCGCGCGTCGATGAGGATGATGGCGAGTTGCGCGGTGGAGGCGCCCGTGACCATGTTGCGGGTGTACTGCTCGTGGCCCGGCGTGTCGGCCACGATGTACTTGCGCTTCTCGGTGGCGAAGAAGCGGTAGGCGACATCGATGGTGATGCCCTGCTCGCGCTCGGCCGCCAGGCCGTCGACCAGCAGCGCGAAATCCAGTTCGCCGTTCTGCGTGCCGATCTTCTTCGACTCGCTCTCGAGCGTGGCGAGCTGGTCCTCGAACAGCATGCGCGACTCGTACAGCAGCCGGCCGATCAGCGTGCTCTTGCCGTCGTCGACGCTGCCGCAGGTGATGAAGCGCAGCAGGTCCTTGCGGCCCTGCGCTTCCAGGTAGGCGATGACGTCCGCGCCGCCACCTCCGGCTCCCGCGCGCATCAGAAGTACCCTTCCTGCTTCTTCTTCTCCATCGAAGCGGCGCCGTCGCGATCGATGACGCGACCCTGGCGCTCGGACGTCGTGGCCACCAGCATTTCCTCGATGATGCCGGGCAAGGTGTCGGCGTCGCTCTCGATGGCGCCGGTCAGCGGATAGCACCCGAGCGTGCGGAAGCGCACGTTGCGCAGCTGCGGCTGCTCGCCGGGCGCCAGCGGCATGCGCTCGTCGTCGACCATGATCAGCGACCCGTCGCGCTCCACCACCGGCCGCCTGGCCGCGAAATACAGCGGCACGATCGGAATCTTCTCCTGGTGGATGTACTGCCAGATGTCCAGTTCGGTCCAGTTGGAGAGCGGAAACACGCGCAGGGTCTCGCCCTTGTTCTTGCGGGTGTTGTAGAGCTTCCACAGTTCAGGACGCTGGCGCTTCGGGTCCCAGCGATGCTGCGCGGAGCGGATCGAGAACACGCGCTCCTTGGCGCGCGATTTTTCCTCGTCGCGGCGCGCGCCGCCATAGGCGGCATCGAAGCCGTACCTGTCCAGCGCCTGCTTCAGGCCCTGGGTCTTCATGATGTCGGTGTGCACCGCCGAACCATGCGCGAACGGGCTGATGTTCATGGCCACGCCGTCGGGATTGACGTGCACGATCAGGTCCATCCCGAGCCGCTGCGCGGTCGCGTCGCGGAACGCGATCATCTCGCGGAACTTCCAGGTGGTGTCGATGTGCAGCAGCGGGAACGGCGGGCGCGCCGGGTAGAACGCCTTCAGCGCCAGGTGCAGCATCACGGAGCTGTCCTTGCCGATGGAATACAGCATCACGGGGTGTTCGCACTCGGCGACCACCTCCCGCAGGATGTGCATGCTCTCGGCTTCGAGTCGCGCCAGGTGCGACAGGCTGTTCATCGGGGACGGGCGCCTTGGGGGTAAAAAAACCGCCGGAATTCTAGCGGCTCAGGCGCGATATGTCCTCATGGCAATTGGGTCTGGGCCTGCGTGGCGGCGGGCTCCTGTTTCGCCGCGCCGCCGGGCCGGGATTCGCCCAGGAAGTACAGCCGGGTGACCTCGTCGTTGACCCGGCCCAGCGAGCGCTGCAGCCGGTCGATGAACTCGTGCAGCGCGTCCTGTCGCAGGGTTTCGAACTGGGTATGCGTCAGAGCCGCGCTCATGCGCGCCAGCCGGCGGCGCAGCGCGTCGCTGTTGGGAAGCTGCGTCAACACCGCTTCCGCGCGCTTGAGGCAGCAGACGCAGGCGCGCGGGAATTGTTCGTCCGCGAGCAGGAAGCGCACCACGCCCGCGCCGTACACCCGCTCGCGCGTGTTGATGCGGTACATCTGGTAACCGGACAGCGAGCGCAGCACGCCCATCCACAGCACGGTCTCGAACGGGCGCAGTTCGCCCTCTTCCGCGCCGCCGGCCATGGCCGCGGCGCGCACGTCGACAATGCGGCTGGTCATGTCGGCGCGTTCGACATTGCGCCCCAGCGACAGGAACGACAGCGGTTCGCCCTCGCTCACGATGCCCTCGAACATGCCGGTGAGGGTCTGCACCCCGGAGGTGAGCTGCGCCATGAAGGCGTGGCGGGTACGCTTGCTGACCGCTTCCTCGGCGTGCTCGCGCACGTACAGGTTCAGCTCGTTGATCTGCTCCCACACTTCGCGCGGCAGGATGTCGCGCACGGTGCGCGCGATCTCGCGCGCGCGGGCCATGGAGGTCACCATCGAGCCCGGGTTCTTCTCCTCCGCCACCACGAAGCGCAGCACGGACTTCTCGCTGTAGTCGCGGCCCTCGCCGGTATAGTGATCGGTGCCGCCCGTGATCGTGATCAGCGGCAGCCAGCCCGGCGACAGGTGGCGCGGCAGGTCGAGCATCAGGCTGGTGGTGGCTTCGACCAGGCGCGCAAGGTTTTCGGTGCGCTCCAGGTAGCGCGCCATCCAGTACAGGTTGTCGGCGACGCGCGAGAGCATTACGGCAGCGCCCCCAGGTCCAGGATCCAGGTGTCCTTGCTGCCACCGCCCTGCGAAGAATTCACCACCAGCGAACCGCGCCGCATCGCGACGCGGGTCAGCCCGCCCATGGTGACGCTGGTGCGGCGGCCCGAGAGGATGAACGGCCTGAGGTCCAGGTGGCGGGGTTCGAGCACGCCGTCGATGAGCGTCGGCGTGGTCGACAGGTTCAGCACCGGCTGCGCCATGTAGTTGCGCGGATTGGCGCGGATCAGCCCGGCGAACTTCTCGCGCTCCGCCGCCGTCGAGCGTGGGCCCATCAGCATGCCGTAGCCGCCGGACTCGTTGGCGGGCTTGACCACCAGGTTCTCCAGGTTGGCGAGCACGTGCTCACGCTGGCTGGGATCGGCGCACAGGAACGACGGCACGTTGGCGAGGATCGAATCCTCGCCCAGGTAGTACCTGATCATCGCAGGCACGAAGGTGTACACCAGCTTGTCGTCGGCCACGCCCGCCCCGGGCGCGTTGGCGAGCGCGACATTGCCTTTGCACCAGGCGCGCATCAGCCCCGGCACGCCCAGCGCGGAATCCTTGTTGAACACTTCCGGGTCGAGGAACAGGTCGTCGATGCGGCGGTAGATCACGTGCACGCGGCGCCAGCCGTCCACCGTGCGCATGAACACCACGTCGTTTTCGTCCACCGCCAGATCGCTGCCTTCGACCAGCTCGCAACCCATCTGCTGCGCGAGATAGGAGTGCTCGAAGTAGGCTGAATTGTAGATGCCCGGCGTGAGCACCACGATCTCGGGCTGCTCCACCCCGGGCGGCGCCAGGTCGCGCAGCATCTCGTACAGCTGCGACGGATAGTCGTCCACGGGCAGGATGCCGCCGGCCTCGAACAGCTCCGGAAACACGCGCTTCACCACCTGGCGGTTCTCGAGCATGTACGACACGCCCGACGGCACGCGCAGGTTGTCTTCCAGCACGTACATCGTGCCATCCGCATCGCGCACCAGGTCCGAGCCGCAGATGTGCGCCCACACGCCCAGCGGCGGCCGGATGCCCACGCACTGCGGCCGGAAATTCACCGAGTCGGCCAGGTATTCGCGCGGGAACACGCCGTCCTTCACGATGCGCTGCTCGTGGTACACATCGTCGATGAACAGGTTCAGCGCGCGGGCGCGCTGCACCAGCCCGGCTTCGATGCGCTGCCATTCGGCCAGATCGATCACGCGCGGGATGATGTCGAGCGGCCAGGAGCGGTCGATCGAGCCGCCCTCCTCGTGGTAGACGGTGAAGGTGATGCCCATGCTGCGGATGGCCGTCTCGGCGGCGCGCTGCCGGGTCATCAGTTCTTCCGAGCTCAGCGAGCCCAGGTAGGCGATCAGCGCGCCGGCGGCCGGCCTGGGTTGGCCGTCGGGAGAAACCAGTTCATCGTGGTTCGGGGCGGCGGGATATTCCCGCCAGTTGATTGGCATGCGCGCTGCTGCAGTGCTGTCGTGGGTGATCGAGGCCCAACCTTATCAGGGCCGGGGCGCAGTTAGGAACGGCCGCGTGCGTCCCGGGTGGTCGATGCGCCGTTGGGTTAAGATTGCGCCCCCAATTGGTGCACCACAAGATCGACCCCATGACCTATTGCCTCGCTTTGAAGCTTCGGGATGGCCTGGTGTTCGGCACCGACTCGCGCACCACCGCGGGCGTGGACCAGATCAACACCTACAGCAAGATGCACGTGTTCAAGCCCGGCGAGGATCGCTTCATCGTGATCCTCACCTCGGGCAACCTCGCCACCACCCAGGAAGTGCTCGACAACCTGCAGCGCGACCTGGCGGCCAGCGATGGCCGCGAAAACCTTGCCAGCTCCACGTACGTCTTCGAGGCCGCGCGCTACCTGGGCCGCGTGCTGCGCGAAGTGGAGACCGCGCACGACGTCGCTTTCCGCCAGTACGGCACCGATGGCAGCGCCACGCTCATCATCGGCGGCCAGATCCGCAACCAGCCGCCCGCCCTGTACATGGTGTATCCGGAGGGCAACTACGTGGCGGCCACGGATGAGACGCCGTTCCTGCAGCTGGGCGAATTCAAGTACGGCAAGCCCATCCTGTCGCGCATCGCGCAGGCGCAGCTGTCGCTGGACGATGCCGCGCGGCTGGCGCTGGTGTCGTTCGACGCCGCGATCAAATCCAATCTCTCGGTGGGGCCGCCGATCGAGCTCGCCATCTACCGCAACGACGCCATGGGTTTCGCGCAGCGCCTGAAACTGGACGAAGACTCCGGCCTGTTCCGCGATTTCACGCGCGTGTGGAACGAGCAGATGACCCTGGCGTTCCGCCACCTGCCACAGTTCGAGTGGGAGACCAGGACTTGAGCGACGCGGGCCCGCGTGGCGCGAGCCTCGAGGGCAAACTCATCGCGGTGCCCGAGACGCGCGAGCTGGATCTGTTCGTCGGCCTGCTGGAGCGGCGCGGTGCGCGCGCGCTGCGCTTTCCCCTGGTGTCCATCCAGGACGCGCCTGATCCGGGGCCCGTGCTGCACTGGCTGCGCGCGTTCGCGGCGGGCGGCTGCGACGATCTCATCCTCATGACGGGCGAAGGCCTGCGCCGCCTGCGCGGCTGCATCGCCCGGCACGAACCTTCGCTGGAGGCACCGTTCCTGGCGGCGCTCGCGCGCGTCCGGCGCATCACGCGCGGCCCGAAGCCGGCGCGCGCCTTGCGCGAGCTGGGCCTGCGGCCGCAGGTCGAGGCCGATCCGCCCACCACCGCCGGCGTGATCGCCAGCCTCGGCTCGCTGGACCTGCGCGGTCGTCGCGTCGGCCTGCAGCTCTACGGCATCGAGCCCAACCTGCGCTTGCAGGCGTTCCTGCGCGGCGCGGGCGCCAGCGTGCACAGCGTGGCGCCCTACGTGTACGCCGATGGCGCCAGCGCCGCCGTGGTGGACGAGCTGCTGGCCGAGCTGAACGCGGGGCGCGTCGATGCCATCGCCTTCACGAGCAAGCAGCAGATCGAGCGGCTGTTTCGCAGCGCGGACGCGGCGCAGGTGCGTGCGGCGCTGTCGCGGACCGCGGTCGCGGCGGTGGGACCGGTGGTGGCCGAGACGCTCGCGGGCTTCGGCGTGCCGGTGCGGGCCATGCCGGGCGAATCATGGTTCATGAAACCACTCACCGCCGAGCTGGAAGCGCTGTTCAGTAGTACAGGCGCTGCAGGAAGCTGAGGAACTGGTCGAGCTCGGCGCGCGTGAAGCGGCTGGCGAGCTGCTTCTCGAGCTGGCGGACCTGCGTCATGAGCTGCTCGAGGGCGGTGGTGCCGTTGCCGGTGAGATAGATGCCCTGGCGGCGGCGATCGCGCGTACAGCGGCGGCGCTCGATGTACCCGACTTTCTCGAGCCGGTCCAGCAGCGCCACGATGCTGGCCTTGTCCACCCCGAGATGGGTGCCGAGTTCGATCTGCGCGATGCCGGGATTGGCTTTCACCAGCACCAGCAGGCTGAACAGGCCGGGACGGATGTTGTTCTCGCCGATGACGCTGACATAGGTGCGCCACGAGAGCTGGTGCGCGCGCCGCAGGTTGTAGCCCAGCATCTGCGGCAACACGCCGAGGTCCACTTTCGCATCGGCGGGCCGCTCGCGCGTCACTGCGCTGCTGCGGCGACCGCGCCGCAATCCGATGGCGGCTCCCAACTCAGCGCCTACAGCCATAGCACACATTGGATCTTCCCCTGCGATGCCTTGAGCGAACGGACCTACGGCTAGGAGTATATTTTCTTTATCGTTCGTGTCGCAAATTATTGACACTTGCGAAAACTGTAATGCAGTGCATTAGGTTTTCCCTGCAAAACTCGCGATGCCCGCATACAGATCGGGACGGCGATCGCGGAACAGGAACCAGCCATCGCGCTGCCGCCGCAGCGCGGCCAGATCAAGGTCCGCGGTCAGGATGGTATCGCCGCTGAGCGGCGCTTCCGCCAGCATCGCACCCTGCGCATCGGCGATGAACGAGGAACCGTAGAAGGTGATTTCCACGGGCGTAGCGCCCTGTGCGCGCTCCAGGCCGTAGCGGTTGGCGGCCAGCAGCGGCATGAGGTTGGCGCCCGCGTGGCCCTGCTGCACGCGCTGCCAGTGGCGGCGCGAATCCACCGGCGGCGCCGGCGGCGGTTCGCTCCCGATCGCGGTGGGATAGCACAGCAGTTCCGCGCCCAGCAGCGCCATCGCGCGTGCGCTCTCCGGGAACCACTGGTCCCAGCAGATGCCCACGCCGACGCGGCCCACGCGCGTCTGCCAGACCCTGAAGCCCGTGTCGCCCGGGCTGAAATAGAACTTCTCCTGGTAACCCGGTCCGTTGGGAATATGCGATTTGCGGTACACGCCGAGCAGCCTGCCATCGGCGTCGGCCATGGCCAGCGAATTGAAGAACGCGTGCTGGTCGCGCTCGAAGAAGCTCAGCGGCAGCACCACCTGCAGCTCGCCCGCCAGCGCCGCGAAACGCCTGAGCAGGGGCGAGTCCGCAAAGCGTTCAGCCAGCTCGAGGTAGCGCGGGTCCTGCTCGATGCAGAAATAAGGGGTGGCGAACAGCTCGGGCAGCAGCACCAGGCGAGCGCCGCGCGCCGCCGCCTCGCGCACCAGGCGCTCGGCACGATCGAGGTTGGCGGGCAGATCCCAGCTGCAGGAGAGCTGGATGACCGCGACCCTGAGCAAGGCGTTGTCGGGCGGGGCAAGGGCCATGGTACGGGCTGCCGGAATGGGGGATGGAGCGGTTATTATGCGCGGGGGATCCGAACCGTGTCAGGAGTAGCCGATTGACTTCCATGCTGCAGGGCTGGCTGCGTCTCGACGTGTGGCGCCGGGGCGCCGATCGCGAACTGCTGCGGCTGGGCATCGCCCTGGTGCTGGGCTGCGTGATCGTGCCGGCCCTGATCTGGTGGGTCGGCAAGCTCATCCTGGGCCCTTACGCCCATGGCGGGCTGCTGGCGCTGTGGGGCGATTTCTTCGCCGGCCTCGCGCACGCCTCGTTCCCGTTCTGGCTGGTCGCACTCGGCCCCTACGCCTTGCTGTGGCTGCTGCGGCTGTGGCTCGCGCTGTTGCGGAGCTGAGAAGCCCCGGTCGCGACCCCGCCCTGACCCGAGCCGGGATTATGTCCGCCCTGGAACCCGACACAGGTCCTGGCGGTCTGACCTGTGACTGGAATCGACATGAAAGACCCACAGCACAAGACCCCGCCCAGCGCGAAGCGCACCGGCACCGTCCGCGTGCCGCGCCGCGCGAGATCTGGGACGCGAGCCGGCGCCGGCGTTGAGTCCTACTTGCGTGGCCAGTAGTCCCACATCAGCCAGGCCACCGCGGCCAGCAGCGCGAGTTGCGCATAGCCGCGCCAGGCGCGCAGCCGCAACTCGCCGATGACGCTCGCCACCGCCAGCGCGGCCAGCGCCCACGACCATGCCAACCCGATCAGCAGCGATGGCGTTTCAGCACGTACCCGCGCCGCATACTCGGGAATCAGCAGGAACACCACACCCGTCATGCTGAGCGAAACTGCGACCGCGATCGCAGATCCCATGACGATTGCCAACAGTACGGTCAGCGGACGCATCTGCCCATTCGACTCCGTTGATGTCAGACTGGACGCCCCCGAGTGTAACCACCTTGACGGTCAGGCCGCATGCCGATTGTGAAACGCTTCCTCCTG
>DATJYR010000065.1:0-15299 GCA_035499515.1 Steroidobacteraceae bacterium
GTCGAACTGCTGCCGCCGACAAACGACTTGTCGCCACCGCAGGCCGCCAGGGCCAGCGTGACCAAGGCAAGCATCAAACCACTGATTTTACGCATCTGTTTCACCTGAGCTATTGATCCTGAATGGTTGCCGCTTCCCGACGGCAACTCAGTTGACGCTAACCCCTTCACGCAGGATCTTTGGTGTCACAAAGATCAAGAGCTCGCTCTTGTTGTTCACTTTGGTCGTGGTCTTGAACAGGTTGCCCAGCACCGGGATGTCACCCAGCAGCGGCACCTTGGTCTCCGAATTGCGCTCGGTGGTCTCGAGGATGCCACCCAGCACGACGGTCTGGCCGTCGGCGACGCGCACGCCCTGCGTGCTCAGCGTATTGGTGTCGATCGAGGGCACGTTCACGCCGCCCGAAGCCACCACCACCGTGCCCACGCTGTCCTTCGACACCGTCATGTCCAGGATGATGTTGTTGTCGGGCGTGATCAGCGGCTTGACCTTGAGCGACAGCACGGCCTTCTTGAACTGGATGGTCGTGGCGCCGCTCGAAGCGGACTGCTGGTAGGGAATTTCCGTACCGGATTCGATGGTCGCTTCCGTCTGGTTCTGCGCGATGACCCGCGGCGAGGAAATGATCGTGCCCTTGCCTTCGGCCTGCGCGGCCGAGAGCTCGAGGTCGATGATGTGGTCGCTGCCGAGGATCGCGAACGCGAGTGTTCCAGCCGGGCTGGAGACCGGCAGGTTCACGTTGTAGCGGTTCGCGGCGTTGGTGCCGGTGGGCACCGTCACGGGATACACCGAGCCCGAGCTCTGCAGGTTGGTGAGCGCGGAGCCGAGGATGGTGTCGGTGCCGGCCGCCGTGCCCGACGTGGTGAGCAGGCCGTCGCTGCCGTTGGAGTGCGTGGCGGTGAGGCCGGTGCGCACGCCGAGGTCACGCTCGAAGGTGTCGTTCACGATCACGATGCGCGACTCGATCAGCACCTGCTTGACCGGGATGTCCAGCGTCGCCACCAGGCGGCGGATCTCCGTCAGGTGATCGGCGGTGTCGGACAGCAGCAGCATGTTGGTGCGCTCGTCGACCGTGACGCTGCCGCGATTGGAGAGCAGCGAGCCGTTGGCGCCCTGGGTCTTGAGCAGCGCAGCGATGTCGGCGGCCTTGGCGTAGTTGACCTGCAGGTTTTCCGAGCGCAGCTGCGCCAGGTCCTGCACGTCCTTCTTGGCCGCGAGCTGCGCCTTTTCGCGCGCCGCCAGCTCTTCGGTCGGACCGACGATGATCACGTTGCCGTCCTGGCGCTTGTCCAGGCCCTTGGTGCGCAGGACGATGTCCAGCGCCTGGTCCCACGGCACGTTCTGCAGGCGCAGCGTGACGCTGCCGCCCACCGAGTCGCTGACCACGATGTTCTGGCCGCTGGCGTCGGCCAGCAGCTGCAGCACCGAGCGCGTCTCGATGTCCTGGAAATTCAGGGTCAGGCGCTCGCCCTTGTATTCCTTCTTGTCGTCGGTCGTGGCGGCTGCGGCCTTCTTGGCCGGCGAGACTTCGACCACGTACTGGTCATCCGACTGGTAGGCGAGCTGGTCGATGTCGCCAGTGGTGTTGAGCACGATGCGCGTATCGGCGCCGAGGCGCGCGACTTCGAAGCCTGCGACCGGCGTGCCGAAATCCTGCGCGTCGTAACGGCGCAGCAGGCTCTTGGCGGTGGCCGCGCCGGAGAAATTCACGAGGATCTGCGAGCCCTGCTGGGTGATGCTCACCGGGGTGGAGGGATCGCTGAGCTTGACGATCAGGCGGCCGCTGCCGTTGTCGCCGCGGCGGAAATCGATGCTCTTGACGGTGCGGCCGCCCGTCTCGCTGGCGGCCGTGCCGCCCTTGGCGGTATCGGCCTGCGCCACCGTGGTGGCCGCGGGAGCGGCGCCCGAGACGCCGGCGCCGACGATGATGACCACGTTGTTGCCTTCGACGCGCGAAGTGTAGGGCTGCATGGCATCGAGGTTCAGCACCACGCGCGAACGGCCATTGGCTTCGGCGGCGAGGATGGTGTCGACGCCGCCGGCGCCGACGTCGATGCGGCGCGAGCTCAGGGCCAGGGCGGTATCGGGCAGGTCGAAGGAAATGCGTGCCGGCTTGTCGATGGCGAAACTGAGCGGCGTGGGCGCCGGGCCGCTCAGGTGCAGTGTGAGCTGCACCTGCTTGCCGGCCAGCGTCTGCACGTCCACCGACTGCAGCTTGTTGGACGGTTCGGCGGGATCCGCGGCGTGGGCCAGCGACACTGCGCACAGCGCAACGAGGCAGGCCAGCATGGCGTAACCCAGCTTGCCGCGCAGTGTGTTGAGGGCGATTGTTCGCTTCATTCTAAAAGTCTCCCTACCGATCACTCGTTCAGACCCAGACTCGCGGGGCGTTCGATGTAGCCGCCGAGACCGTCCGGAACGACTTCCGTCACGTTGATCTTGGACGGCGAGATCGCGGTGATCCTGCCGTCGTTCTGACCCAGATAATTGCCCACCAGCACGCGGTGCACGCGGCCGTCGCGCGCCTGCACCAGGCCATAGCTGTTGCCGCCCAGATTCAGCGTGCCCACCATCTTCAGGGTGTCGAGCGGGAACTGTTCGAGGAATTCGCGGTTGCGGTTGGTGATCGGGCGCGGTCCGCCGGCGCCGGAGGCGCCCGAGCCGCCCGGCATGAACGGCGAGCGCAGGTCCTTGTCCGCATAGGTGAAGGACTCGTAGGGCTTCACTTCACGCAATGCTTCGACGTGGCCACCCGGTTCCTTCTTGGTGGCTTCGATGAAGCGGTCGAGGTCGGCGTCGCGGCTGGAGCAGCCGGACAGCGCCAGCGCGATGGCGGCGCCGACGCAGGGCACCAGCAGCGCCCTGGAGTTCGCCAGAGGATCCACGAGGGACTTCATGAGGGACTTCATCGGGCTCATGCTCCCGCCTTCTTGGCTGGCTTGCCGCTCGCCCCGGCGATCTCTTCATCGTCGAGATAGCGATACGTCTTCGCGGTCAGATCCATCTGCAGGTTGTCGGGAGTCTTGTCGATCGTCTTGATCGAGATGTCATGCAGCGTGACGATGCGCGGCAGCGCCGCGATGCCGCTGACGAAATCGCCGAACTGGTGGTAGCTGCCGGTGAGGCGGATCTTGATCGGACGCTCGGCGTAGAATTCCTTCTTCACTTCGGCTTCCGGCTGGAACAGGCGCTCCTGCAGCGCGGCCGCCTGGCCGGTCTGCGAGATGTCCACCAGCAGGTTGTCGACTTCGGTCTTGCTCGGCAGCTGGCGCAGCATGGCGCCGAACGATTTCTCGATGTCGGCCAGCTGCTGCTTGTAGACCGCGAGGTTCACGGCCTTGGAGTGCTTGGTGCTGAACTCCTGGCGCAGCTGCGCTTCCTTGTCGTAGCCCGCCTGCAGGTCCGGCTCGCGGTTCTGCCACACGAAGAAGTAGAAGCCCACCGCGGTCAGCACCAGGAAGCAGAGCACCGCTGCGCCCGCGCGCACCGCGAACGGCCAGCGGCCCGGCTCGCGCCAGTCCAGCCCGCGCAATTCGGCAATCAGGTTCACTTGGCACCTCCGTTCGCCGTCGCGGCGCCAGTGACCTGCTCGGCGTTGAGCACGAAGCTGCTGCCGGGGCTGTCCTTGCTGGACTGGATCACGTCGAGGTCGGGATCCTTGAGGTACTGCGAGGCGATCACGTTGCGCATCAGGGTGGCGACGCGCGAGGAGGACTGCGCCACGCCTTCGAACTTGAGGTGCGAATTGGTCTGCGTCAGGCCGGTGAGGTACACGCCATCGGGCATGGCCTTGGTGATCTCGTCGAACATGTGCACCACTTCAGGCCGCGAGGCCTGCAGCTTCTCGATGATCTCGATGCGCGAGCTGAAACGCTGCTTCTGCGCCTCGAGGTCGTTGATTTCCTCGATCTGCTTGTCGAGCACCTTGATTTCGGTCTGCAGCCGCTCGTTGCGCGCGGTCTGGGCGTCGATCAGCGAACCGAACCAGAGGTAGGACGCAAAGATGAAAATGGCCGCGAACACCGCGGCCCCCAACAGCGCGACGAAGAACTGCAGGCGCCGTTCCTTGCGCTGCTGGTCACGCCAGGGAAGTAGGTTGATGCGTGGCATTAGTCGAAGCTCCGCAGGGCCAGGCCGCAGGCGGTCAACAAGGCGGTCGCGTCACGCTGCACGGCCTGCGCGCGCGCCCGCGAGGAAAGCTTCATCTGGCCCAGCGGGTCGCCCTTCTCGGCCGGGATGCCGACGCGGCTCTGGATCACGTCGGCGACGCCCGGGACATTGGCGCAGCCACCGCAGATCAGCACTTTCTCGGGCTGCTCGCGGCCGCTGCCGGAAGCGAGGTAGAACTGCAGCGAACGGCTGACCTGCTGGGTCATGTCGTCCACGAACGGATCGAGGACTTCCGACTGGTAATTGCCGGGCAGGCCGCCTTCCTTCTTCATGCGGCCGGCTTCCTCCATCGAGAGGCCGTAGGTGCGCATGATCTCCTCGGTGAGCTGCTGGCCACCGAAGTTGAAATCGCGGGTGTAGATGACCTTGAGGTTGCGCAGCACGCTGAAGGTGGTGCTGCTGGCGCCGAAGTCCACCACGGCGATGGTGCGGTCGATGCCGCCATCGGGCATCTGGTGCGTCATCAGGCGGCAGGCGTTTTCCAGCGCGAAAGCCTCGACATCGACGATGCGCGAGGACAGTCCGGCGGCCGCGACCGCGGCGCGGCGCTGGTCGACGTTGTCGGTGCGCGAGGCCACCAGCAGCACATCGACGGATTCGGGGTCCTTGTCGGAGACGCCCAGCACTTCGTAGTCGTAGCTGACTTCGTCCATGGGGAACGGGATGTACTGGTCGGCCTGCAGTTCGACCTGCGCCTCGAGGTCGGCGTCGCGCAGCCCGCGCGGCATCTGGATGACCTTGGTGATGGCCGCGTCGCCGCTGATCGCGATCGCCACTTCGTGGCTCTTGGCGCCCGAACGCTTCACCGCGCGACGGATCGCTTCGCCGACCGCTTCGGCGTCGACCAGGATCTTCTCGTTCATGGCATTGGGCGGCGTCGGCTCGGCAGAGTACGATTCGACCCGGTATTGGCCACCCGCCATCGACAGCTCGATGAGCTTGATGGACGACGTGGTGATGTCCAGCCCCAGTAGCTGGCGGTACTTACGCGAGAACAGGAACACTATTTCCCCTTCCTTGTCAGTAAGATACTCGCCACAGTGGCGTGACTTTCAGGAATGCCAGACAAATATATATCAGCCGTGGCCCAAATTGAACGTGAGACTGCTCACGGAATTGGACGTAACCGCAGGGATCCGGCTGGAGTCGGCTGGGCGAACGGCACGGGTTCATGGCCGCATCGTATCGAGACGTGGAGTTCCATTTTGTGAAATCGCGCGGATTTCGGATCATTGCCCTGCTGGCCGGTGTGGCCCTGGCGGCGATTCTGCTCGGTGGTTACGCTCTGATCGGCAGTTATGTCTATCTGGAGCCATCGCTGCCGACGCCTGAAAACATGCGCAATGTCGAGATGCAGGTGCCGCTGCGCGTGTATACCCGCAACGGCGAGCTGATCGCCCAGATCGGCGAACAAAGACGCGTTCCAGTCGAATACAACGACATCCCGGTGCTGGTGCGCGAGGCCTTCCTGGCGGCCGAAGACGACCGTTTCTTCAAGCACCACGGCATCGATTTCGCGGGCGTGCTGCGCGCGGTGTTCGTCGACCTGTTCAGCGGCGGGGCCGCGCAGGGCGCCAGCACCATCACGCAGCAGGCGGCGCGCAACATGTTCCTGACGCTGGAAAAGACCTGGCGGCGCAAGCTGTCGGAGCTGTTCGTGACGCTGCGCATGGAGCATGAATTCAGCAAGGAGCAGATCCTCGGCCTGTACCTGAACGTGATCTTCTTCGGCCAGCGCTCGTACGGCGTGGCGGCGGCGGCCGAAGCCTACTTCGGCAAGTCGCTCGACGAGCTGTCGGTGGCGGAGATCGCCACGCTGGCGGGCCTGCCGCAGGCGCCCTCGCGCTACAACCCGGTCACCAATCCGAAAGCCGCCGCGGTGCGGCGCCACTATGTGCTGCAGCGCATGAGCAAGCTGCATTTCATCGATGCCGCCACTGCAGCACACGCCGACGCCGAGCCCGTGGTGGCGCGCGAGCATGCGCCGCTGTTCGACGTCGAAGCGCCCTACGTGGCGGAAATGGTGCGCGCCGAGATCGTGGCGCGCTACGGGGAAGAGGCGATCAATGCCGGCTACAAGGTCTATACGACGCTCGATGGCCGGCTGCAGATCGCGGCCAACCGCGCGGTGCGCCTGGGCCTGATCGAGTACGACCGCCGGCACGGTTATCGCGGGCCCAAGGCGCACATCAGCATCGGCACCGCCGTCAGCGAAGCGCAGTTCGAAGCGGCGCTGGCCGATGTGCCCACGGTGGGCATCCTCGAGCCGGCCGTGGTGGTGTCGGTGGGCGAGCAGAGCGCGCGCGTCTACCTGCGCGGCGGCACGTATGCGCAGATCGACTGGATCGGGATGTCGTGGGCACGCAAGCAGCTCTCGCTGGGCGGCACCGGCCCGAGCCCGAAGCACGCGGCGGACGTCGTGCAGCGCGGCGACGTGATCTACGTGGTCAGCGATGGCAAGGGCGAGGCGCAGCTGGCGCAGGTGCCCGAAGCGCAGAGCGCATTGATCGCGCTCGATCCGCAGGACGGCGCGATCGCGGCGCTGGTCGGCGGCTTCGACTACTTCGACAACAAGTTCAACCGCGTCACGCAGGCGCTGCGCCAGCCCGGTTCGGGCTTCAAGCCGTTCCTGTACTCGGCCGCGCTCGAAAACGGCTTCACGCCCTCCTCCGTCATCATGGACGCGCCCATCATGTCCGACGACCGCGGCGCCGAGCAGGCCTGGCGGCCGGAGAACTCCAGCGGCGATTTCGGCGGCCCGATGCGGCTGCGCGAGGCGCTGGCGCGTTCGCGCAACCTGGTCTCGATCCGCATCCTGCGCCAGATCGGCATCGACACCGCCATCGACTACGCCACGCGCTTCGGCTTCGACCGGAAGCAGATGCCCGCCAGCCCCACGCTCGCGCTCGGCACCATGCAGGCCACGCCGCTGCAGGTGGCTGCGGGCTACGCGGTGCTGGCGAATGGCGGCTTCCGCGTCGAGCCCTACTTCATCCAGCGCATCGACAACGCCAATGGCACCACCCTGTGGCAGGCAGCGCCCAAGATAGCCTGCGCGCCCTGTGAGCTCGCGAACGCGCAGGCAGGCGCTGCGCCCGCAGCGGCGGATGGCGCTGCGGCTGGTTCCGTCCCCGAGGGCTCGGCCCCGGTCGCGACGCCCGTGACGCCGCAGGGCACGGCCGGCGCGGTGACGAATGCCCTGCCCGGCGCCATGCCGCAGATCGTGAGCGTCTCGCCCGCCGCGGTGATCGATCCCGACCGGCTGCCGCCGCTGCTGCCGAAGGACCGCCTGGCCGATCGCGCCATCAGCGCCGCCAATGCGTGGCTCATGGACGACATCCTGGGCGATGTGATCCGCCGCGGCACCGGCCGCGGCGCGCTGGTGCTGGGCCGCAACGACCTCTCCGGCAAGACCGGCACCACGCAGGACTCGCGCGACAACTGGTTCAACGGCTTCAACTCGAAGATCGTGGCCAGCGTGTGGGTGGGCTTCGACGCCGAGCGCTCGCTGGGCGAAAGCGAAGCCGGCGCCTCGACCGCGCTGCCGATCTGGGTGCAGTTCATGCGCCAGGCGCTGCGCGGCGTGCCTGACGTGCCGCGGCCGCAGCCGCCGGGCCTGGTGACAGCGCGCATTTCGCCGACCACGGGCCTGCTGGCCACCGACGCACAGTCCGATTCCATCCTGGAAACCTTCCTGGCCGACCATCTGCCGGTCGCGGCCAGCGGCGTGAACTCCTCCGTGCCCAGCGGCACACCGGGCAGCGGCACCACCGAGCCGCTGTTCTAGATGCCGCGCCGCAGCTCCAGCCGCATCGAGCACCTGCGCCGCGCGCTGGCGGTGGAGGCCGCGCGCATCATGGCCGAGCACGGCATCAACGATTTCCTGGTGGCCAAGCGCAAGGCCGCGGAACGCCTCGGCGTCACCGAAGACACCGCCTTGCCGCGCAACACCGAGATCGAGGCCGCGCTGGCCGAATACCAGCGCCTGTTCGCGGCCGACAGCCACGCCGAGCAGCTGCAGCAGCTGCGACAGGCCGCGCTGCGCGCGATGCACGAGCTGGCGGATTTCACGCCGCGCCTGGTGGGTCCGGTGCTGAGCGGCACGGCCACGGCGCACGCCGGGGTCCAGCTGCACCTGTTCGCGGATCGTCCCGAGGCGGTGAGCCTCAAGCTCATGGACCGCGGCATCGACTTCGAAGTGACCGAACGGCGCATGCGGCTGGATGCCGAGCGCACGCGGCCGGTGCCGGGCCTGCGATTCGAGATGGGGGAACAGCAGATCGAGGCGAGCGTGTTTCCGCCCGAGGGCATCCGGCAGGCGCCGCTCAGTCCGGTGGATGGCCGGCCGATGCGGCGCGCGGATGCGGTGGAGCTGCAGTCGCTGCTGGCGGCCGCGGCACCCTGATCAGTCGCGGCCGGTCAGTCGCGCTTGGCCACCGTGATGTAGTCGCGCTGCGCCGGGCCGGTGTAGAGCTGGCGCGGGCGGCCGATGCGCATGCCGGGATCGCCGATCATCTCCAGCCAGTGCGCCACCCAGCCCGCGGTGCGCGCGATCGCGAACATCACCGTGAACATGGCGCGCGGGATGTTGAGCGCGCTGTAGATGATGCCCGAGTAGAAATCGACGTTCGGATACAGCTTGCGCGAGACGAAGTACTCGTCCTTGAGCGCGATCTCCTCCAGCCGCATCGCCAGTTCCAGCAGCGGGCTGCTGTCCTCGCGGCCGAGCTTCTTCAGCACCTTGTAGCACATGTCGCGGATGATGGTCGCGCGCGGGTCGAAGTTCTTGTACACGCGGTGGCCGAAGCCCATGAGCTTGAAGTGGCCGCTCTTGTCCTTGGCCATGGCCAGGTACTTCGGGATGTTTTCCACGCTGCCGATCTGCTCGAGCATGTGGAGCACGGCTTCGTTCGCGCCGCCATGCGCCGGGCCCCACAGCGCCGCGACACCCGCGGAAATCGCCGCGTACGGGTTGGCGCCGGTGCTGCCGGCGAGGCGCACGGTGGAGGTGCTGGCGTTCTGCTCGTGGTCGGCGTGCAGCATGAACAGCAGGTCGAGCGCTTCGGCGGCCACCGGATCCACTTCGTAGGGCTCGCAGGGCACGGCGAAGAACATGTTGAGCATGTTGGCGCAGTAGCCGAGGTCGTTGCGCGGATAGATGAAGGGCTGGCCGACGGAATGCTTGTGCGCGGCGGCGGCGATGGTCGGGAGCTTCGCGATGATCCGGTGCGAGAAGATCTCGCGGTGGCGCGGATCGTGGATGTCCATCGAATCGTGGTAGAACGCCGACATCGAGGCCACCACCGCCGACACCATCGCCATCGGATGCGCGTTGTGGTGGAAGCCGTTGAAGAAGCGCAGCAGCGACTCGTGGATCATGGTGTGGCGGCTGATGCTGTTGGAGAACGCGTCGAGCTGGCCGGCATTGGGCAGCTCGCCGTTGATCAGCAGGTAGGCGCATTCCATGAACGAGCTCTTGGCCGCGAGCTGCTCGATGGGATAGCCGCGGTACAGCAGCACGCCGGCATCGCCGTCGATGTAGGTGATCTTGCTTTCGCAGGAAGCGGTGACGCCGAATGCGGGGTCGAAGGTGTAGACGCCAAGGTCGCGGGTCAGGTGGCCGATGTCGACCACGTCCGGCCCGAGGGTGCCGGAGCGGACCGGGAGCTGCGCCTTGGCGCCGGTGGCCGGGTTGGTGAGCTCGAAAGTCTTGCTGTTGCCGCTGCTATTGCCGCTATTCACTCGACCGATCCTTGCACAGTTGCTTACCAAGGCAACGTTACATGGTCTGATCGGCGATGCAAAGCGCGGCCCGGCGGGAATTGCCAAGCCGCGCACTCAAGGTGTGGGACCGATGCACCATGAAGCTGGTGCAATGTTCGCGGGACGCTGCGCTATTGGCGTGCAGCGGCGGCGGTCGCGTACTTCTTGCGGAATTTGTCGACGCGGCCCGCGGTGTCCACCATCTTCTGCTTGCCCGTGTAGAACGGGTGGCAGTTGGCGCAGACATCGATCTGCAGATCGCTCCCGAGCGTGGAGCGCGTCTTGAAGGTATTGCCGCAGCTGCAGCTCACGGTGATTTCGGTGTAGTCGGGATGCGTGGATGCTTTCATGGTGTTCACCGTTGCTGTGGCGGGGCTCCAACGGGCCGCGCTCGGAAAAAGGGGCGCGCAGTCTACCGACCGGCACACCGCCGTACAAGCCCCGTCGGATATCCACAGTTTCTGTGGATAACTCTGTGCACTTTCAAGCCCGGCGGCCGCGGAAAGCGGCGATTTTTTGCATTAACTGCAATCTGCGCGAATTTTGATCAGGGCATTTTTGCTTATTAAATCAATCAGTTATGGTCATCATGTCGCGTGGTTTAAGTTCAATGTCATGTAATTGTCTAATTCCTGTCACCCTGCCTGCTCCGTGTGCATAGTTGCAGGCAGGAACTCCAGCAGTAAGTCATTGAGATAGCGGGCGCCGAGCGCGCTGGCACGAAATCCGCTCGCCGTCGGTTCGACCAGCTGCCGCTCCGCCAGCCGGGCCAGGACGCCCTCGATCCGCGCATGCGGCAGCCCGGTGCCGCGCTCGAAATCGACGCGGGCGTAGCCCTCGTTCAGGCGCAACGAGTTCATCATGAATTCGAACGGCAGGTCGGCCTCGGGCACGATCCGCGCCGTGCAGCGGCCCGCCGCCGCGGCCTGGTAGCGGCGCGGCTCGCGCTCGCGCGTGGTGCGCACGATGTGGTGCGCCCGGGTGAGCTTGCCGTGCGCGCCCGCGCCCACGCCCAGGTAATCGCCGAACCGCCAGTAGTTGAGATTGTGCCGGCACTGGCGCCCGGGCCGGGCGTACGCCGATATCTCGTACTGCGCGAAACCCGCCTCCGCCAGGCGCTGCTGACAGTGATGCTGCATTTCCGCCGCAAGATCGTCGGTTGGCAGGCCCGGGGGCGGACGGCCCCCGAACACGGTGCCGGGCTCCAGCGTGAGCTGGTAGTGCGAGAGGTGCGCCGGCTGCAGCGCCAGCGCCGCCTCGACGTCGGCCAGCGCACCGGCCAGGTCCTGCGCGGGGAGCGCGTACATGAGGTCGAGGTTGAAGTTGTCGAGCCCCGCGGCGTGCAGCTCTTCGGCCGCGCGCCGCGTTTCGTCGCTGGAATGGATGCGGCCGAGCACGGCGAGCTGCGGGGCGGCGAAACTCTGCGCGCCCAGCGACACGCGCGTGACGCCGGCGGCCCGGTAGTCCGCGAAGCGGTGGCGTTCGATGGTGCCGGGATTGGCTTCGAGCGTGATTTCGGCGTCCGCCTCGAAGGGCAACGCGCGTCGCGCGCGCTCCAGCCACGCGCCGATCGCCGCCGGACTGAACAGGCTCGGCGTGCCGCCGCCGAGGAAGACGCTCGCGATGCGGCGGCCGGCCAGCGCCTCGGACTCGGCCTCCAGCTGCGCGGCCAGATCGTCGCCGAGGGCCTGCAGATAGGCCTGTTCCGGCACGGCGCCGTGCAGCGCGTGGGAATTGAAATCGCAGTACGGGCATTTTCGCACGCACCAGGGGAAGTGCGTGTACAGCGCCAGCGCGGGCGCCGCGAGCGTCATGGGCGCGCGCCAGGGAAGCGCGGGTGCGCCAGCAGCGCGGCCAGCGCCAGGGCGCGATGGCTGAGGCGATTCTTCTCCGCCGCCGGCAGTTCCGCCGCGGTGCAGGCCAGGCCGTCCGGAATGAAATACGGGTCGTAGCCGAAGCCGTTGCGGCCACGGGGCTCGAACCCGATGCGGCCCGCCCAGCTGCCCTGGACCAGCAGCGGCTCGGCTTCATCGGCGGTGCGCACCAGCGCCAGCACGCAGCGATAGCGCGCCGTGCGCTGCGCCGCGGGCACGGACTGCAGCTCGCGCAGCAGCAGGGCATTGTTGTCGGCGTCGGAGGCGTCCGGGCCCGCGTAGCGCGCGGAATACACGCCGGGCCGGCCGCCCAGCGCGTCGACTTCGATGCCGGAATCGTCGGCGAGCGCCGCCAGGCCGGTGCTGCGCGCCGCGTGGCGCGCCTTGAGCAGGGCGTTGGCCTCGAACGTGCTGCCCGTTTCCTCCACCGACGCGACGCCAAGCGCGCCCTGCAGCAGCACCTCGATGCCGGCCGGCGCCAGCAGCGCCGCGAATTCGCGCTGCTTGCCGGCATTACCCGTGGCCAGCACCAGCTTCATGCCGCGCACCGCATGCGGCGGGACTTCAGCCTGCCAGCGCCTGCGCCTGCAGGCCGCAGAGCTCGGCGATGCCGCTGGCCGCGAGGTTGAGCAGCTGGTCGAGCTCGTGGCGGCGGAACGCGTGGCCCTCGGCGGTGCCCTGCACTTCGATGAACGCGCCCGCGTTGTTCATCACCACGTTCATGTCGGTCTCGGCTTCGGAGTCCTCGCTGTAGTCCAGGTCCAGCATCGGCGTGCCGCGCACGATGCCCACCGACACCGCGGCCACCTGGCCGTGCAGCGGGGCGACGCGGAACACGCCGCGCTGGCGGAGTTTCTCGCAGGCGTCGGCCAGCGCAAGGTAGGCGCCGGTGATCGAAGCGGTGCGCGTGCCACCGTCGGCCTGCAGCACATCGCAGTCGAGCGTGACCGTGCGCTCGCCCAGCGCCGCGAGATCCACCACGGCGCGCAGCGAACGCCCGATGAGGCGCTGGATCTCCTGCGTACGGCCGGTCTGCTTGCCGCGCGCCGCCTCGCGGGGCGATCGCGTGTGCGTGGCCCGCGGCAGCATGCCGTACTCGGCGGTGATCCAGCCCTGGCCCTTGCCGCGCAGGAAGCCCGGCACGCCGTCCTCGATGCTGGCATTGCACAGCACGCGCGTGGCGCCGAATTCCACCAGCACCGACCCCTCGGCATGCGCCGTGTAGTGGCGCGTGAATTTCACCAGCCGCAGCGCATCGTCGGCGCGGCCCTCGCGGCGCGACGCCGCGTTCATGCCAGCACCCGCAGTGCGACGGCCGACGTGTTGTCGCTGGCCGTCCCGAGCGAGCGCACCGCCGCTTCGGCCAGCAGGCGCAGCGTCAGGCCGAGCTCGCGCTCACGCTGGTTGAATTCGCTGGCGATGAGCTCGTCGTTGAGGCCCGACCAGAAGCCGTCGGTACACAGCAGCAGCACGTCGCCGGGCTTGATCACGCGGCGCGGCATGAGCGTCATCTCCGGCAGCAGCGACTCGCCGCCGAGGCACGACTCGACGAAATTGCGCATCGGATGGTTCACGGTCTGGTCCGCGCTGATCACGCCTTCGCGCACCAGCAGCTCGACGTGGCTGTGGTCGCGGCTGCGATCGACCACGCGGCCCTGGCGCAGGTGGTAGATGCGGCTGTCGCCGACGTGCGCGAGGTAGGCCGAATCGCCCTGCACCAGGCAGGTGGCGCAGGTCGCGCGCGGGCGGTGCTCGAGCGGCACCGTGGCGCCGAACTGCACCACGCGCTCGTGCGCCTGGCCCAGGCCCACGTGCAGGAAACCGTAGGGATCGAGCAACGGATGCGGCGTCTGCTGGAACATCTGCAGCAGGTGCGTGAGCGCGATCTCGGCGGCGCGTTCGCCATCGGCATGGCCGCCCATGCCATCGCACACCACCAGCATGGCGGACTGCCCGTTTTGCCGATGCGCGACGCGATCCTGGTTGTCTTCACGGGCACCCTTGAGGGTGATTTCGGCGCATTCGACCTGCAAGCGGGCACCCTGGCGTTCGGCTAAAATGGGCGCTCTTTATATCATTCCACGGCGCCCCAACCCCATGATTTCCAGCATGACCGGCTTTGCGCGCCAGGAGAGCAGCGGCCCGTTCGGCGCGCTGGTGTGCGAGATCCGCAGCGTCAACCACCGTTTCCTCGATGCCTCGCTGCGCCTGCCCGACAACTGCCGCGCGCTCGAGTCCGAATTAAGACAACAGCTGGCGCAGGCCCTGCGGCGCGGCAAGGTGGACTGCACGCTGCAGCTGCGGGCCGTGCAGGCCGGAGCGCAGAGCCTGGAAGTGGATCCCGCCGCCCTGCAGCGGGTGCTGGCGCGGGTCAGCGAGATCGTGGCGGCGCAGCCGGCCGCGGCGTACGTCGACGCGCTGGACGTGCTGCGCTGGCCGGGCGTGCTGCGCGAAGAAGAGACGGACGGCGAGCAGCTGCTGGCCGCCGTGCGGGCGCTGTTCGGCGCCACGCTGACCGAGCTCGGCGCCGCGCGGCGTCGCGAGGGCGATCGGCTCGGCGCGCTCATCGAGCAGCGCTGCGTGGCGCTCGGCGAACTGGTGGCGCAGGTGCGGGCGCGGATGCCGGAGATCCAGGCGCGGGTGCGCTCGCGGCTGCAGGAGCGGCTCGCCGAGCTGGGCGGGGAACTCAACCAGGATCGGATCGAGCAGGAGATCGTGCTGCTGCTGCAGCGGCTGGACGTGGCGGAGGAGCTGGATCGGCTGGTCGGCCACATCGAAGAAGCGCGGCGCACGATGGCGAGTCCGGAGCCTGCGGGGCGGCGGTTGGATTTCCTGTTGCAGGAGTTCAATCGCGAGGCGAACACGCTGTCGTCGAAGTCGCAGGATCTGGAGACGACGCGGGCGGCGGTGGAAATGAAGGTGTTGATCGAGCAGATGCGGGAGCAGGTGCAGAACATCGAGTGAGTTCCGGAGGCTTCCGGAGACATCCGGCAACGCTTCCGTAACTAACTGAGTTATTGACTGTTTTCCCCGATTTCGTCCATAGTCGTCCAACCCGATCCGGTGCTACCTTTGCAGCTAAATGTGTAGCTGGTGTGTAGCTAAACGTGTAGCTGGCGACTCCAGGAGCACGTTTCTGCGCGGCCAGCTACACACCCCGGATCGACGAGGTGATGGCCATGGAACACGCGAAACTGACGGCTCTCGAAGTCGAGCGCGCCCACCGCTCCGGCAAGCGTTTGTTGCTGGGTGATGGCGACGGGCTGTACCTGCGCAAGCAGACCGGCAACAACGCCTCCTGGGTGCTCCGGTATCGCCACAGCGGCCGGCAACGTTGGCTGACGCTGGGCAACTACCCCGACATGCCCCTCGCCGCGGCCCGCACCGAGGCGCGACAGGCGCGCGTGCTGCTCGACCAGCAGCAGGACCCCATGCGGGTGCGGCGGGCCGCGAAGGCCGAGGAGCGGCAACGCGGATCGTTCGCGGAACTGT
>DATJYR010000066.1:0-2601 GCA_035499515.1 Steroidobacteraceae bacterium
TTCGCAGTTGGCGATCAGGTGCGCGCCGGTGCGGCGCAGCGCCATGCCGGCGACGTCCCGCACCGGTCCTGGCCCGATAAAACTGTGCGCGTGAAAAACAGTCGGGAAGCCGCCGGGCGCCGCAGGCAGCAGGCGGGGGCCGTTAATGTAAATCAGGTCGGCCTGCCAGCGCTCGGCCATGCGGCGGATCTGCCTCATCAGCGGCGGCGTCTGCCACAGGAACCGTCCGGCGTCCGCCAACGACTTTCGCCCCGACCGGTACGGACCGCACACAATCGGCTCCACCTCGAAACCCTGTGCGCGCGCCCGCACGGACGCCTCGCCATTACCCGGCAAGCCGATCAGCGCCTGCCAGCCGCGGCGCCGCAGTTCCGGCAGTAGTTCGAGCAAACCCTGTTGTGCCCCGCCAAGATCGCTGAACTGGTCGACGATCACGAGCCGCATCAGCGCACCGCCATGGCCAGCACCCACAGGTATACCGGCAGCACGCGCCAGTAAGTCAGAATGTCGCCCGACGCCATCTGCACCACTTCGCCCGCCCAGAAACACAGCATCCAGGTGCCGCAAAACGCGCGCCGCGGGTCGGCGCTGCGCGAAGCCCGTGCCGACGCACCCAGAACCGCCACGTTGAGCCACAACAGCGTCAACAGCCCCACCACGCCGGTCTCCACCAGCAGACTCAGGTACATGTTGTCCGCGACTACCGGTGCGCCGAGGTAATCCGTGTACGGCAGCGTCTTGTATCCGATGCCCGCCAGTGTCTGCCACGGGTGCTGGCCGATCCAGCCGGTGAGCGTCCGCCAGCTCGCCACGCGGCCGGAGAGCACACCCTCGGTCCCGGAAAACAAAAACTCCGCCGACGCCGAAAGCCGCAGCCAATACGTTTCGACAAACGCCGGGAACACCCGCCAAAGCAACACCGCACCACCGCCGCCGCCAATTGCCAATGCCGCTAGTGTCCGAGCGATACGGAATCGTTTGCGATTCACCCAGGCCAACACCGCCAGCGCTACCATCACATTGATCAGCGAGGCGCGTGAGTACGAGAGCACCAGCGCCGCCAGGAAAACCGCGCCTCCGGCCGCAAGTGCCTTGCGCGGCACCGGCGATTCAGCGCTCGGCCTCGTCAGCGCCACCGCGATCATCACCAGGAAAAACGCGCAGAAGTTTCCCAGCGTGCTCGCTTCGTAGAAAAGTCCCTGTGCCCGGCGGTACACTCCGGAATCCAGCCACACGAATTGCGGCCCGTATCCGGCCGGAGCGGGAAATTGGTAATAGAAGTCGATACACGCGAAGAGCGCGGAACCTGCTGCCACGTAGAACAGCCACCGGAGCCGCGGCGCCTCCCCCGGCGGGTAGAAATAGATGTAAACCGAAATCGCAAACAGAGCCACCCGCGCCAGGCTGCCCCCGGCCGCGGCAATTCCCGAGGTGAAAGCCGCCATCGCCACACTGGCCAACAGCACCACGAGCAGCGCGGCAAGCGGCGCGCCCGGCCCTGTCAGATCGATCCGCCACTCGCGAATGGAGATCGCCCCGGCAACGATGCCGAGCGCTGCGAAGACCAGACACAGGTGCGGACCCGAGTCGCCGACCGAAACCGGCAGCGGCGGCAGCAGTAACGCAGTCGCAAAGAACAGCGTCAGCCAGCGGTGCGGCAGTTGCAGCGTCCACCAGACCAGCGGGATCGCCACGGCCGGCGCAGACAGTGCGAGCTTCACAGGAAGAGCCGGCGCCAGCGCGATCGCCGCTGCCCAGGCGCCGAAAGCGGCGCCTGCCCAATACGGCCGCCGCCTCGTGCGATCGGCCGCGCTAATCATCAATCGCCTTGGCGAAGGAACGGTAGGCGCGCTGCTCGCTGTAGCTCATGGCGATCGTCAGCCAGACCGCCGGCAGAATCAGCCCCAGCAGGAAGGCCGCCGCGGCGTTCAACGGCAGGTTGGGTGACGACGGCCGTTCCGGGACGATTCCCGGGTCGATGATCTTGAGCCGTTCGCCGCGGTACGGCGCGCCGCCGCGCGCTTCGCGCAGCTGGCCTTCCGCCGCGGCCAGCTGCGCCTGTCCGGCTTTACGCTCCGCCTCCAGCCTATCGCGGTGCGCCATCCTCGCGGAAAGCAGCTTCTCGCGTTCCAGACCCTGCCGGCTCAGCGTTTCCATCTGCCCCCGCAGTTGGTCGCGCCGCGCCCGCGCGTTGCTTTCCTCCGCCTTGGCCTGTCCTGCTTCGGATCCGCCGGCGCGTGCGCGCTCCACCGCATCCGCAATTTCGAGCTCAACGTTGGAAAGCTGCTGCTCCAGGTTCGCCCGCAGCGTTCCGGCGTTGTCGGCCTCCGCTTGCAGCTCCGTTACAGGTTCATGGGCCAGCAACTCGGCCCATGCCGCGTCGGTTGTCTGCAGCCGGTCACGAGATTCCTGACGCTGGTGCTCCAGGCTGCGCAGCAGGTCCTGGTCGCCGTCCGCCACCAGCGACCGGTTCAGTTCCACCGTCGATTCCGCTACGAACTCCGCCAGCGCCTGCGCTTTCCGCGGGTCGGGAAGCGTCGCCGAGATCTCCAGAATGCGTGTGTTCCGCAGCAACCCCGCTTTCAGCACGCGTTTCTTCAG
>DATJYR010000067.1:0-11778 GCA_035499515.1 Steroidobacteraceae bacterium
ACGCCCCTCCGAGGCCGCCACCGTGGCCGACGCCAGCCAGTTCCTGCTGCACCTGCGGCGCGAATTCCCCGGCACGCGCGTGCACGTGGTGGGGCGCAGCCTGGGCACTGGTGTTGCCATCCAGCTGGCCGACCTGCAGGATTTCGACAGCCTGCAGCTCATCACGCCCTACGACTCCCTGCTGGAACTGGTCCGCAAGCGCTTCCCGCTGGTCCCGCTGCGCCAGTTGATGCGGCATCACTTCGATTCCCTGTCGCACTGCAAGAAAGTCGTGCAAAGTACCAAGGTCCTGCTCGCCGAAACCGATGAAGTCGTGCCGCACGAGTGCTCTGAACGCCTCATTGCGGCCTGGCCCGGGCAGGTCAGCTGCGAGACCATCGCCGGTACCGACCATTTCACCATCGTCGAGCAACGAGAGACGTGGCAGTCACTTTGTCGGTTTGCGCAAAGCGTAGAGCGCACCCAGCCCGTGGCACTGCCACCCCGACCGTCGGCTGAGTCACCCCGCGAGCCACCCGCCGATCACACTGAAGAGGGGGATCCCCTCCCGCTTGCTGCATCGCGCTAGAATGCGCGCCATGAAAAGAATTGCAGTGATGGCGGCCAGTGCCGCACTGGCCGTGGCGGCGGCGGGCGTCTTGCTCGCCGGCTTCGCCGCAGTGGTCAGCCTCAGGCAGCTTCCCTCGGTCGAGTCCCTGAAGGACTACCGCCCCGACGTCCCCCTGCGCGTCTATACGAGCGACAACGTCCTGATCGGCGAATTCGGCGCCCAACACCGCGAGTTCATCCCCTTCGAGCGCATGCCGAAGCGCATGACGCAGGCGCTGCTCGCCGCCGAGGACGACCAGTTCTACGAGCACGCCGGGATCGACATCGCTGGCCTCGTGCGCGCCGCCATCGCCGACCTGGGCGAAGGCTACGCGCAGGGCGCCTCGACCATCACCATGCAGGTGGCGCGCAACTTCTACCTGTCGCGCGAGAAGACGCTCTCGCGCAAGTGGTACGAGATCCTGCTGGCCTGGAAGATCGACCAGACGCTGCCCAAGGACCGCATCCTCGAGCTTTACATGAACCAGGTCTACCTGGGCGAGCATGCCTACGGCTTCGGCAGCGCCGCGCGCGCCTACTTCGGCAAGCCGCTCGACCAGCTCACGCTGGCCGAAACCGCCATGCTGGCCGGGCTGCCCAAGGCACCCTCGACCATGAACCCCGTGGTCAACCCGCCGCGCGCCAAGCGCCGCCAACAGTACGTGCTGGGCCGCATGCTGGCGCTCGGCATGATCTCGCAGGACGAGTACCGCGAAGCGCGCACGCAGGTGCTGCGCGTGGCCGGCACCGACTCGGCATCCTTCCCGGGCGACCTTTCCGACCACGCCGCCTACGTGGCCGAACTGGCGCGCCAGCTCGCCTACGAGCGCTTCGGCGACGAGGCGTACACGCGCGGCCTGTCGGTCTACACCACGATCTCGTCGAAGCACCAGCAGGAAGCCTGGCAGGCCGTGCAGTCGGGGCTGGCCGGCTACGCGCAACGCCACAGCAAGGCCGACACGCAGCCGCAGGCCGCGCTGATCTCCATCGACAGCACCACGGGCGCCATCGAGGCGATGGTGGGCGGCGCCGACTTCGGCAAGAGCCACTTCAACCACGCCACGCAGGCGCAGCGCCAGCCGGGCTCGACCTTCAAGCCGTTCATCTACTCGGCGGCGCTGGAGCGCGGCGTGTCGCCGGGCACGCTGATCAACGACGCCCCGCTCGACAACGGCTCGCGCTGGCAGCCCGCCAATGACGACTCGCGCTTCCTCGGCCCGGTGACGGTGCGGCAGGCGCTGGCCGAGTCGCGCAACCTGCCGGCCGTGCGCACGCTGCAGGCCATGGGCATTCCCTATGTGGTCGAGTACGCCGGCCGCTTCGGCTTCGGCCCGCGCGCGCTGCCGCGCTACCTGCCGCTCGCGCTGGGCACCGGCAGCACCACGCCGCTGCGGCTGGCGGCGGCCTACGGCGTGTTCGCCAACCATGGCCATCGCATCGAGCCGTACCTGATCTCGCGCATCACCAATGGCGACGGCAAGGCGCTGTTCGTCGCCGACACGCCGGCCGCGCCGCGCGTGATCCCCGAGCGCAACGCTTATGTGATGACGAGCCTGCTGCGCGAGGTGGTCGACACCGGCACCGGCGCGGCGGCCCACCGCGCGCTGCGGCGCAACGACATCGCCGGCAAGACCGGCACCACCAACGACTCTGTCGACGGCTGGTTCGCCGGCTTCGCGGGCAGCGTGGTCACCGTGACGTGGATGGGCTACGACGACAACCGCAGCCTGGGTGCACGCGAGTTTGGCGCCACCACCGCGCTGCCGATCTGGACCGGCTACATGCAGGCCCGCATGAACGGCGTGCCCGAGGCCGTCTTCCCGCAGCCCAGCGATGTGGTGCGCGACGGCAACGACCTGGCCTACCGCGAGTTCGTCGAGGACGGCCACGGCATCGCCTCGCTCGGCTTCCCGGCAGGGCAGCCTGCCGCCCCGGGCGTCGAGCCGGTGGCACTGCCCGCCGGCGGCGACGCCCCAGGAGCCACCGCCCCCGCCGCCGCCATGTGATGGGAGCCGCGTCCGCCGCCTTCGCGGGCTTCAGCGCGCCCTTGATCTGGCTGGTGGCCGTGCTCACCACGCTGGGCGTGCTGCTGCGCCCGCTCGGGCGCAGCGAGGCTTTCTGGGCCGTGGCCGGTGCGTTGGTCCTGTGCGCAAGCGGGCTGGTCGCGCTGCCGGTGGCCTGGGCTTCAGTGCTGCGCGGGCTCGACGTCTACCTGTTCCTCGCGGGGATGATGCTGATCTCCGAACTGGCGCGGAAGACCGGCCTCTTCGACCACGTGGCCGCGCGCGCGGTACGCGGCGCGCACGGCTCGGCAAGGCGGCTCTTCGCGCTGATCTACGGCTTCGGCACGCTGGTGACGGTGTTCATGTCGAACGACGCCACCGCCGTGGTCCTCACGCCCGCCGTGCTGGCCGCCATGCGCGCCGCGCAGATCCGCCGCCCGCTGCCGCACCTGTTCGCCTGCGCCTTCATCGCCAACGCGGCGAGCTTCGTGCTGCCGATCTCCAATCCCGCCAACCTCGTGCTGTTCGGCTCGCGCATGCCGCCGCTGGCCGACTGGCTGGCCCGCTTCGCGCTGCCCTCGGCCGCGGCCATCGTCGCCACCTTCCTCGCCCTGTGGCTGACGCAGCGCGAGGCGCTTGCCGAACGCTTCGACCATGACGTGCCCGTGCCGCCGCTGTCGCTGCAGGGCTGGCTGACGGCAGCCGGCATCGTGCTGACCGCCATCGCGCTGATGGTTGCCTCCTTCCTCGGCAGCGACCTCGGCTGGCCCACCTGCGTGGCCGGGGTGGCGACGCTGCTTGGCGTCTGCGCGACGCGGCGCGGCCTGCTGTGGCCCGCGCTGGCCGAGATCTCGTGGGGCGTGCTGCCGATGGTGGCCGGACTGTTCGTGCTCGTCGGCGGGCTCGAGCAGACCAGCATGATCGGCGCGCTGGCGCGGGAACTGCATTTGCTGTCACAGCAAGGCAGCGCGGCCGCTACCGGGGTGGCCGTGGTGCTGGTGGCGCTGGCGTGCAATGTCGTCAACAACCTGCCGGCGGGGCTGCTGGTGTCGTCGGCGCTGTCCGCCGGCCATGCTTCCGCCACCGTGACCGGGGCGATGCTGGTCGCTACGGATCTCGGCCCGAACCTCTCCGTGACGGGCTCGCTCGCCACCCTGCTGTGGCTCACCGCGCTGCGCCGCGAGGGGCTGATGGTGTCGGCGGGACAGTTCCTGCGCGTCGGACTGGTGGCGATGCCGCTCGCCCTGCTCCCCGCGCTGGCGGCACTGTTCGTCACCTGACCGGCTTGTGAGGGCGGCAGGTCTGCCATATAGTGAAGCCGGCGCCCGCCCCGGGCGCCCTTCCCTTTGCGCTGCAGACCGCTCATGGCCAACCAGGACGCGTCCCTTCCCAGCACTACCGTCGCCGCCGCCGACGACGAACCCGTCTCGGCCCGCATCCGGGCCCGCCTGACGGCCGCGCGCCAGCGCTTCCACGCCAACGACAGCATCGCCGCGCACATCGCGCCCGGCGAACTGGAAGCCTTGCAGCACGAGGTCGAGGCGCGCGTGGAAGACCTGCTGCGCGCACTGGTGATCGATGTCGACGAAGACCACAACACGCGCGAAACGGCGCGCCGCGTGGCCAAGATGTACCTGCGCGAGATCTTCGCCGGCCGCTACGCCCGCGCGCCCAGCGTGACCGAATTTCCCAACGTCGAGCAGCTCAACGAGCTGATGATCGTGGGCCCGATCCGCGTGCGCAGCGCGTGCTCGCACCACCTGTGCCCGATCATCGGCAAGCTGTGGGTGGGGGTAATGCCGAACCAGCATTCGAACCTGATCGGCCTGTCGAAGTACGCGCGGCTGGCCGAGTGGATCATGTGCCGCCCGCAGATCCAGGAAGAAGCGGTGGCGCAGATTGCCGACCTGCTGCAGGAAAAGATGAATCCGGACGGCCTGGCCATCGTCATGGAGGCCGAGCACTTCTGCATGCACTGGCGCGGCGTGCGCGACACCGACGCCAAGATGACCAACAGCGTGATGCGCGGCTCCTTCCTCAAGGATGATAAGCTGCGGCGCGAATTCCTCACGCTGCTGAACCTGAATCGAAGCTGAGAGGCTGCCATGCTTGTCCGCCTGTTGTACGCCAGCCGCGCCAACCAGCCGTTCGCAGCGGCCGACGTCGACGCAATCGCCAGCACCAGCCACACCAACAACCCGCGTCACGGCATCACCGGCGTGCTGTGCTACGGCGGGGGCGTCTACCTGCAGGCGCTGGAAGGGTCGCGCGAGGCGGTGTCGCAGCTGTTCACGAACATCGTGCGCGACACGCGCCACCACGACATCCTGCTGCTGCACTACCACGAGGTGAACGAGCGCGAGTTCGCCGGCTGGACCATGGGCTGCGTCAGCACCGCCCGCGTCAACGCGGCCACGCTGCTGCGCTTCTCGCCGACGGGCGAGCTGGACCCGTGGCACGCCACCTCCGCCGCCTCGCTGGCACTGCTGCGCGAACTGGCCGCCAGCGCCGCCGTTGCCGGGCGCCCGGCCGATCGGCCGCGCGGCTGAGGCGCCGCTTCCGGGCTGCCGAAGGGCTTTCTCCGCACCGGACCGGACCCTGTGGTCCGGCGCTTTCCACTTGCCTCCTCCGCCCAATCGCGCTAAGCTGCGCCCCGGATTGTATGCAAACTATGAACACAAAAATCCGGAGACAATGCGATGTCGATTGCGATCCAAATCCTCCCCAATGTGCTGACCGGCCTGGAATGGTCGGGCTGCGCCATGGCCATGAGCGGCTCGCTGCTGGTCGCGCTGCATAACCGCGCGTCGCGCTGGGGCTGGATCTCGTACCTGTGCTCGAACCTCGTGTGGAGCGCCTTCGCGCTGGTCACGGGCACCTACGGCCTGTTCGTGCAACAGCTCGGCTTCACCGCCACGAGTCTCTACGGCCTCTACCGTCATACGCAATACCATCGCGAGCTCGACCGCCAGCGTGCAGCCGGCACCGCAGCGGCCTGACCTGGCCTGAGCCGGCCGGGCGGGGACGCGTCGGACGCAGGGAGTTCACGCCCATTTTCGGACAACGGCGATGTCTCGGCGCCGCGTAACCCCTTACCTTAATGTCTGGGCAGACGAAAGCATCCTGCACAGACACCGATGACACCACGAAATCCCGCCCTCGACGGCAGCGGCTCCAGCGCGTCCAACGACCGCGAACCGGCGCACGACACCATCGTCCACACGGCGCAGGCCGCGGCCAGCGCGCTGTCCGGCGTCTATTGCGATACCCTGGGCACGTTCCTCCAGGCCAGCACCGCCGTGCCGCTGCCGCGCGCGGCACGCGCCCTTTACGGACTGGCCCGCCTGCGGCAGTGGCGCGCCATCGACCTCCCTCCCGGGGAAGCCTGCACCGCAGGCAACTGGCTGGCGCTGCAGCGCGGCGTGGTCGAAGGCGTGGCCGCCAACCATGCGCTGGCGCTGCACCGCGAACTGTGGGCAGGCTGCACGCGCCGCCTCGCCCACGAGCGCGACATGGCGCTGCAGGTGGCCATGGTCATCACGCTGGGCTGGAACGACCTCGCCCGCTTCCTGCTGCAGACGTGGTTCGGCGAGAACAGCGGCCTGGCCGGCGGCAAGCCGCTCACGGGCGTCGACGGCATGATCGTGCGCATCGCCGGCGAAGCGCTCGACGTGCCGGTGGTCGGCGCCATCTTCAAGCGCAGCGACAACCTGCTCGGGAAAGTGGTGCATCACTGGCGGGACACCTCCGACAACGTGGCGCAACTCGGCCGCAAGTTCGCCGACCGGCACCTGCAGCAATGCCGGCTCGATACGGGCGACAGGCTCTACGAGTTCGACCATCCCGTCGAACAGGCGATGCCGGTGGAGATCCTGATGCTGCTGCGCCTGCGCGGCTGCACCTGCGTGCCGCGCTGGCTGCGCGAGCATGCCGCCTTCCAGCATCCCGCTGCCACGCTCGGGCCGCCCGGCGCGCCGAGCCAGTCCGAACGTTGCGCGGAGTTCATCCATCGCAGCAAGCGCATGCTGCCCCACTACGCCGCCCTCGACGACGTGCTGACGCGCGAGATGCGCGCCTGATCCCCCGCCGCGCGCCCCTGACGCGTCCGATGACGCGGCATCGCCTGCTGACCTGAGGCAAGACGTGCACCGTCACAGGGCCGCTAAGCTGGCGTCGTTGTGCGTGTCTCGGGGGAACTTTTCCACGCACTATCGCGCAGATCAATAACAGCAGGCAAAAACTAGTAGAAATGCGATTTCGTAGCGTCAGGCTGCACGCGAAAATGCATTTCTTTGCGCGAAGGGTCTGGCACGTTTGCCAGGGAACGGGAACGAGGCATGACGGCAAAAACTATCCGGGTCGCCCTCGCGGACGACCATCCGCTTGTGGTCGTGGCGCTGCGCGACTGCCTGCAAAGGACACCCGGCTTCGAAGTCGGGTGCGAGTGCACCAACGGCAGTGAACTGATCGATGCGCTCGATGCCAATCCGGTCGACGTGGCGATCACCGATTTCAGCATGGGCCACGGCGACACTTCGCTCGACGGCTTCAACCTGCTGCGCCGCCTGTGCCGGCGGCATCCGGGCACGCGCATCGTCATCGTCAGCGCGCAGACCAATCCGGGCGTCATCATGCGCGCCATGAAACTCGGCGCGCGCGCCTTCGTCAGCAAGGAAGACGAACTCGACGAGATCGTGCGCGCGTGCATCCACGTCTGCCTCGGCAACGGGCATTTCTATTCGCCCTCGATTCGCGCCACGCTCGACGACGCCGCGGCCATGCTGGCGCCCTCCACCGACCTGACGCTGCGCGAGCTCGAGGTGGTGCGGCTCTACGCGCAGGGCTTCCAGCTCAACGAGATTGCGGGCAAGCTCGGCCGTTCGGTCAGCACGATCTCGAGCCAGAAGACCGTCGCCATGCGCAAGCTCGGCATCCAGACCAACACCAGCCTGATCCGCTACGCCTACGAGAATGGACTGATCTGAGCGGACGGATCGAATTCCCAGGCAAGTCCCGGTCGATGAAACTGACCGACTCGCGACCGCTTCTCGCCAAACTCCCAACCAGCTTCCGACTCCGAGGATCCGGGCCGATGCAGCAAGTCCTCGACCGTACCCAGCAATCGCTGGCACAGGCGTTCGCGTCGCTCGACAAGAACGCCCGGCGCCAGCAGTACCTGTATTACTGGACCATCGCCATCCTGATTGCCATCGTGCTGTTCGCCGCCCTGCTGCTCGGCGGGCTGGCGGCGGCGCGGCACCTCGATTACCGGCGCAGCCACGTGGCGCAGTATGTCGGCACCGTGGCGATGGTGCTGCAGGGCGAGGCGTCCTTCCTGCGCCGCACCGACCTGTCGGTGCGCTACTTCCGCGAGACCCGCGGGCCCGAGGTCGCGCCGCCCGAGTTGCTGCGGCAGGTCCGCGAGTCGGGCGTCGCCACCGCCGTGGGCGACGCGACCGGGCAGGCATTCCAGATCCTCGTCCCGCCAGCCATCCGCAGCGCATGGGGCAAGGCCCAGCCGCGCGAACTCTGGCGCCAGATGCAGATCGGCGCCGCCATGCTCGCCACGCAGCAGGCCTTCGACCTCGATCATCGTGCCTACATGATCGGGCTGACCGAGGAAATCGGACTCATCGTGCCGGCCGCCTCGACCTCCGGCGGGCAATCGATGCCCGTGACGCCGGACGTGGTGCCCTTCATGCGCGAGACGCTGATGCGCGAGGTGCGCGCGCGTACCGGCCACGACGTGCCCGCGAAAGGCGAGCAGGTGTGGGTCGGCCCGATGCTCGACGCGGTGCAGGGCACGCGCGTGATGACGCTGGTCTCGGCCGCCTACGCGGACGATGCGCCCATCGCGCTGGTGGCCGCCAGCATCCCGGCCGAGGACTTCCTCGAGGACCTGAGTCGCCCGCGCGACCCCGCACTGCTCCTGCTGGTCAATGCCGACGAGCAGATCATCGACGTCTCGCCCCAGCCCTCCGAAGCGCAGATGGCGGCCGGGTTCAAGGAGATCCTCGCGCTGGCGCGCGGCCGTCACGACGACAAGCTGCAGTACGCGCCGGGCGGGGTCATGCTGGCACAGACGCTGCCGCGCGGCTTCGGCGCGCTGGTCTATTACCTGCCCTACCGCACGCTGGCGGGGGCGCTGGTGGTCGAGCTCATTGCCATCGCGGCGGTGGCGCTGCTGCTGATCGGGGCCATCCTGCTGACCGCCCGCTACTGGGACCGCCACCTGCTGCGCCGCGGCCATGCCGAGGCCCGGCGCGCGCTGGAGAGCGAGACCATCAACCAGGTGGTCGTCAGCGCCTCGCCGATCGGGCTGTGCATCGTGCGCCAGTTCGACCACGTCATCCTCACGTCGAACCTGCTGGCCGAGACGCTGCTGAAGCGCGTGGCCGGCAGTGCGCTGCCGGCCAGCGTCACGAGCGGGCTGCGGCAGGATGCCAAGGCCGCGGAAGGCAGCCCCCTGGCGTCGGTCGCGCAATGCACGGTGCAGGCACCGCAACGCGACGGCAGCGATGCGCCCCAGTTCCTGCAGGTCACCTACACACCGGCGCGCTATCGCGACGACAACGTGCTGTTCTGCGCGATCCAGGACGTGACCGCGCAGAAGGCGCTGGAAGCGGAATTGCGCGCGGCCACGCTGGCCACCGAGACCATGATGCGGGTGCGCTCGAACTTCTTCGCGTCGATGAGCCACGAGATCCGCACCCCGCTCAACGCGCTGCTCGGCAACCTCGAACTGCTCGCGCGCAGCCCCGGCCTCGAGGCGCACGCGTCGCGCCTGAAGGCGCTCGGCATGGCGGCGGACGGGCTGCTGCGCATCGTCAACGACATCCTCGACTTCTCCAAGATCGACGCCGGCAGCATGAAGCTGGTCCCGGCGCCGTTCTCGCCGCTGGACGCGCTCGAAAGCCTCGCGCTGTCCTGCGCACTGTCGCGCGCCGATACCGCCGTGCAGTTCCGCGCGCTGCTCTCGCCCACGCTCGACGTGGAACTGACCGGCGACCGCGCCCGGCTGGCGCAGGTCATCAACAACCTGCTCAACAACGCCTTCAAGTTCACCGCCTCCGGGCGCGTGACGCTGCACGCGGACCTGCGCCCCGGCGCCGGGCCGGACACGTGGCTGCTGCGCTGCCGCGTCAGCGATTCGGGCATCGGCATGTCGCCCGGACTGGTCGCGCGGATCTTCCAGCCATTTGTGCAGGGCGACGAGGTCACGGCCAGCCGCTATGGCGGGACCGGGCTCGGATTGTCGATCTGCGCCAGGCTGTGCGAACTGATGGGCGGCGAAATCGCCGTCGAAAGCGTGCAGGGCGTGGGCAGCGCCTTTACCGTGACGGTGCCGCTGACCGTGGGGCCCGGCACGCGGACCAGCCGGCCGGCGCCGGAGCGCGACGGCAGCGTGCTTATCGTCTGCCCGGATGAAGAGGTCGGCAGCCATCTCGAGACATGGCTGAACGCCGCGGGCTGGCGCAGCAGTTGCCTCGCGTCGGTGGCCGCGGCGCGGGAGAACCTGCGGCACAACCAGCCAGACGCGGTGGTGGTCAGCGGCGATATCGAGCGCGCTGCCGTCGCCGCGCTGGGCACGGTGCGCCCGGTCGACATCGTGTGGCTCACGCAAGATGGACCCGACACGCCGTACCGCCACGCCGATGGCGTGCTGGAGGTGACGGCCTTCGGCCACCGCGCGCTGCTGTCGGCGGTCGATATGGCCGCCGGCGGCGACCAGCCGGCACCCGACAGTGCGCCGCCCAGGGCCGCACTGCCTGCCCCGATCGCCACCGCGCCGGGGCTCACCATCCTGGTTGCCGAGGACAACCCGCTCAACCAGACGCTGATCAGCGAGCAATTGCAGGTGATCGGCTCGCGGGCCATCCTCGCCAGCAACGGCAAGCAGGCGCTGGCGCTGCTCGAGCACATGACCGTCGACGCGGTGCTCACCGACATCCACATGCCGGTGATGAACGGCGAGGAACTGCTGGCGGCCATCCGCGAGCGTCATCCCGGGCTGCCGGTGCTGGCCTTCAGCGCCGTCACGCGCAACGAGCAGGAGGATTGCTGGATGCGGCGCGGCTTCCACGGCTATCTCGGCAAGCCGGCCTCGCTGCGTGAACTGGAGCAGTGCCTGAAGGGCATCAAGCCGCGTGGCGCCCCGGCGGTGGAAGCGCCGGCGCCGACGGTCGCGTCGCCCACCCGGCAGCGCTATCACGCGCTGCTGCTGCGGCAATTGCAGTCCGACCTGCCGGCGCTGCAGGGCATCCTCGCGGCGCGCGAGGCCGGTGCGCTGAGCGACTGGGCGCACCGGGCGGCGGGCGGGTTCCTGATCGTGCGGCAGATGGGGCTGGTCAGGCAGTGCCGGGCGGTCGAGTCGCTGTATGAGACGGCGCCGGCCTGGAGCGACGAGCTGGCGGCGCTGGGCCAGGCGCTCTACGAGATGGCGCGGGACCTTGCCGCCGGCGATGGGGCCGAAGTGGGAACCGAGGCGGGAACAGAGGCAGGAACAGAGGCGGGAACAGAAGCGGGGATGGAGGCGGCGACGAAGGCGGGCGGAGCAGACGCCGGAGAAGCGGAAACGGGCGGCACTGAAGTCAGCGCCTAGCACATTTCACCGATTTGCGAGCGTGCGGACACACGCCGATAATGGCATCGGCATGCGCCGCATGTTCCACCTGGCGCGCCGGTTTCTTCATCCTCCGCCCCAGGAATCCGCTTCATGCAGCCACACAAGGGCCTGCCCTATCCGCAGCGCGCGTGGGCCATCGCCACCGTGCTCAGCGGCCTCGTCATGGCCGTGCTCGACGGCTCCATCGCCAACATCGCCCTGCCGTCCATCTCGCGCCAGCTGCATACCGACCCGGCCAGCACGATCTGGGTGGTCAACGCCTACCAGCTCACGGTCACGGTCTGCCTGCTGCCGCTGTCGTCGCTGGGCGACATCCTCGGCTACCGGCGCGTCTACCGGGCCGGCATGGCGATCTTCCTGGTGGGCTCCCTGCTCTGCGCGCTGGCGGTGAACCTGCCGATGCTGGTGGCGGCGCGCGTGCTGCAGGGCATCGGCGGGGCGGGGATCATGAGCGTCAGCTCGGCGCTGGTGCGCTTCATCTATCCGCCGGAACAACTGGGGCGGGGGATCGGGTTCAATGCGCTGGCGGCCGGGGTGTCGGCCGCGGCCGGGCCGTCGATC
>DATJYR010000068.1:0-2658 GCA_035499515.1 Steroidobacteraceae bacterium
TGACTCAGGTGACGGGGAGCAACTTCAGCGGCTGGTTCAGCGGCGGCGCCGGGACCCTGCTGGCCCAGGGAACGGCGTTGAGCAACGGCGTGGGTGCGCGGGCCGACGGAAACCGCCACCCGAGGCCGATCGAAATCGCCACCTGAGGCCGATTGAAACCGCCACCTGAGGCCGGTCGAAATCGCCACCCGAGGCCGGTGAATTCGCCACCCCTGGAGCGAGGGGAGTTGCGGCTGACATCGAAGTAATCGCGCCTATGGTCCCCGCCTTTTTGGCTGGGGAACGAGAGTGCCGAGACCGAGGTCAGAGATGCGGCGGATCAGGGAAGTGCTGCGGCTGCGCGCGGAGTTGGGTCCGAACCTGAGCGCGATCGCGACGGGGACGAGGTTGGCGCGCTCGACAGTGCGTGCGTATTTGGCACGGGCTGCGGCGGCTGGGCTCGCACCCGGAACGGCGGCGGACCTGTCGGATGTTGCGCTGGAGGCGGCGCTGTTTCCACCACCGGCGGTGACCAGCGCAGTCCGCGCGGTGCCGGACTGGGCGGCGATCGACCAGGAACTGCGGCGCCACAAGCACGTCACGCGCAAGCTGCTGTGGCTGGAGTACAAAGCCGAGAACCCGGACGGCTATGGCTTCAGCCAGTTCAAGCTGCGGCTGAGCGAATGGCAGAAGGCCTCAGGCCGCGGCCTGTCGATGCGCCAGGTGCATCATGCCGGCGAGACGGTGCAGGTCGACTACGCCGGCGACACGGTGGCGGTGCTTGATGGCACGGGCACGCGTGCGGCGCAGATCTTCGTCGCCTGCCTGCCCTGTTCGGGGCTGATCTATGCGGAAGCGAGCTGGACGCAGGCGCAGGAAGACTGGCTGGCCTCGCATGTGCGCCTGTTCGCTTTTCTGGGCGGGGTTCCGGCCAGGGTGGTGCCTGACAATCTGAAGGTCGGCGTCACCCACGCGTCGTATTACGACCCGGTGATCAACGCCAGCTACGCCGCGCTGATCAAGCATTACGGTAGCGCCGTCGTCCCGGCGCGGGCGCGCAAGCCGCGCGACAAACCCGGCGTCGAAAACGGCGTGTTGCAGGCGTGCCGCTGGCTGCTGGCGCCGTTGCGTCACCGGCAGTTCTTCTCGCTGGTCGAGTTGAACCAAGCGATCGGCGCGTTGCTGACCGAACTCAACGACAAGCCGATGGCGCCGCCGCGTGAGGGCAGCCGGCGCGCCTTGTTCGAAGCGGTCGAGCGGGACGCGCTGAAGCCGTTGCCAACGGAACCCTACGTGCCTGGCCGCTGGTCGGTCGCGGCGGCGGTCAACGTCGATTACCACGTCGCGGTCGAGCGGAACTTCTACTCGGTGCCGCATGAACTGGTTCGCAAGCGGGTCGACGTGTTCATCACGCCGACGGCGGTGCAACTGTTTTATCGTGGCGAGCGGGTTGCCAGCCATAGCCGGCGGTTCGGGCAAAACCACTGGTCCACGGTGGCCGAACACATGCCGCCGGCGCACAGCGTGGTGGCCAACCGCACACCGGACTGGGTGCGCGGGCAGGCCGCGCGCATCGGCGTTAGCACGGCCGCTTACGTCGAACGGCTGCTGACAGGACGCGAGCACATCCAGCAGGGCGTGCGCTCCTGCCTCGGCATTCTGCGTCTGGCGACCCGTCACGCGCCGGCAGAGCTGGAAGCGGCCTGCCTGCGCGCGCTGGCCGCCGGCGCCAGTTCGTCGGGCTTCGTCGAACACCTGCTCAAGAGCGGCCGGCCGCTTGCCGATCCGATGGCCGAGGATGGCCTCGGCACCCACAGCAACATTCGCGGCTCTGACTACTACCACTGAAGATCGGCGGCGCTCCCGGCCCGGCCCTGGAGACACCGCCCAGGAGGCAATCTCATGCACCAACCGACCATCGAGAAACTGCACGCCCTGCGATTGAACGCCATGGCGGATGCGCTGATGACGCAACTCCGTCAGCCGGAGATCGATGCCATGCCGTTCACTGAACGGCTGGCCCTGCTGGTGGATGTCCAGCACAGCGCCATGCTGAGTGCCGCGCTGGAGCAGCGGCTGCGCCGGGCCGGCATGCGCCAATCAGCTTGTGTGGAGAACCTGGACCTGCGTACGCCGCGCGGGTTGGACCGTTCCAGCATGCAGGCCCTGGCGAGCGGCCAGTGGATCCGCCAGCATCGTAATGTGCTGATCACCGGTCCGGCCGGCATCGGCAAAAGCTGGATTGCCTGCGCGCTCGGCAACCAGGCCGCGCGCGAGGGGGTCTCGGTGCTTTACAAGCGGCTGTCGCGACTGCTCGACGAACTGGCGGTGGCGCGGCTGCATGGCCGTCAGGCGCGGGTGCTCAGGACGTTGGCGCGCACCCGCCTGCTGATCCTCGATGACTGGGCGATGGTGAAGCTGACCGCCGAGCAGCGGCGCGACCTGATGGAGGTCATTGACGACCGCCACGGGCGGGCTTCGACCATCGTGGCGACGCAAATTCCGCTGGAGCGGTGGCACGACCAGATCGGGGATGCCACCTACGCGGACGCGATCCTCGATCGCCTGGTGCACAACGGGTATCGCCTGGAGATGAAGGGGGAGTCGATGCGCCGGCGCGCTGTGCGTCAGTCAGCCGATGACGAGGCTGTGGACAAAATAGATGAACAAAGTAAATAA
>DATJYR010000069.1:0-36375 GCA_035499515.1 Steroidobacteraceae bacterium
CTCTTCACGGGCGACACCCTGCTGATCGGCGCGACCGGCCGCACCGACCTGCCCAGCGGCGATCCCGAAGAGCTGTACGACAGCCTGTTCGGGCGCGTGCTGAAGCTGGATGCCGCGTTGCTGGTGCATCCCGCGCATGAATACAAAGGTCGTGGCCACACCACGATCGCACAGGAGATCGCCAGCAATCCGCGGCTGCAGGTGCGCGATCGCGGCGCGTTCGTCGCGATGATGCACAACCTCAATCTCGGCATGCCCACGCACGTCACCGAAGCGCTGCGCACCAACATGAGCGGCGGCAAGACCGTGGCGCAGATGCTGGCCGAAGCGTCGGCCGCCGTGCCCTTCATGTCGCTGGATGAACTGAAGTCGCGCATCGACTCGGGACACAGCGAGCTCGTGATCCTGGACGTGCGTGAGCGCGATGCGTACGAGGAAGGCCACATCCCGGGCGCCCGGCTGTTGCCCCGCGGCCAGCTCGAGCTGCGCGTCAACCAGGACCTGCCCGATCCCACGGTGCGCATCGTCGTGAGCTGCGAGTTCGGACGGATCTCGACGCTCGCCACCGCGACGCTGCGCTCGATGGGCTTCCAGCGTGCGGTGGCGCTGGATGGCGGCCTCAAGGCATGGCGCGCCAACGCGTATCCGCTCAGGCCCGGAAAGGAGCCCTGACGCGCGAAGCTGACACAAAAACCAGCTTTTAGTCAGGTTGTCGCCGCATCAGCCAGCTTTTGCACTGGTATTTTTCTCCATAACCAGCAGATAGACTGGTTGTCATCCAGGCTGCCGAGCGCGACGAGAACGCCATGAAAACCCGGGAACGACCCAAGACCACCGAACTCGACGCGGCCATCGAGCCGTTCCGGGAAGCGCTGGACGGCCCCGTGCCGCCCGAGGGGTGGGTGCGCGCGATTCGCGAGGCATTGGGCATGACCAACCTCCAGCTCGCCAGTCGACTGGGCGGGCGCGCCGCGCAGACCGTCGAGGCCATGCAGAAGAACGAGGTCAGTGGCGCCATCTCGCTCAGGACGCTGCGCGCGTTGGCGGAAGCGATGGAATGCCGCCTGGTCTATGCCGTGGTGCCGAAGAAGAGTCTCGCCAAGGTCCGGCGCGACAAGGCGCGCGTCATCGCGGCCCGGTTGCTGGGCGATGCCGTGCGACCGGTCGGCACGGAGGATCGCGAAGCGCGAGAGAGCAGCGAACAGGCGGCGCTGGACGCGCTGGTGCAGCAGCTGCTCGCCGGTCCGCGCAAGAAGCTCTGGGAATAGTCGCCCGCTAGTCGGATTCCGGGGCATCGTCCCGCGGACCCACCGGCCGGCCCAGCTTGCTCTCGCGCCGCTTGCGATCGTTCAGGATGGCGTGGCGCCTGAAGTCCGTGAACTTGTCCCACTTGCGCGCTTCTTCGAGCGTCCGCGCGCAACCCAGGCAATAGCCGGTGCGGCTGTCGAACTCGCAGACATCGATGCAGGGTGATTTGACGGCCATGCGCGCCTCAGGCCTTCGGGTCACAGCCGCTTGCGGCGTGCGCCCAAGCCGACCGAACAGCGATTCGGCCGTGGCTCGCGACTGCGCGAAGCCCGAATTGGGATCGACATGCCCAGGCTGTGGTGATGGTCATCTTCCAGGGTGGCCGCGTGGCGCCTCAAGGTTGGATTCGAACCAGGGACCAAGGGATTAAGAGACGAAGATCGTGGTATTGATTCGTTAACAATCAATCACTTGCAGCGCTTGCCGGCCTGCACTCTCGTCAGATCCAGTCACACTTCAGTCACACCCAATCTGACGAGGACGCCAATGTGGCTACCGCTTGTGATTCTTACCGTGGTCCATGGCGTCAAGCTCCTTCTGTGCCTCTTCTGACTCTTCCTTAGTCGGCACTTGCACGCCATCGAAGAATGCTTGGGCCTGGGAATCGATATCTGACAGCGCGGCAGGGCCGCGGTGCGAAAAATTCGCAGAAAAGCCGCCATGATCGAGATTGGGCAACTGGCAATAGAGCGCTCGCATTTGGAACACCAACGACTTGTGTTTAAACAACGAAACTTGCGCTTTGGTGTCCAGCGAGCTCGCCTTGTAAGACACGCAAGGGTAGCCGCGCTGTTCGGAATATTCGAACGATTCCTCAATGTCTTTAAATCTATCGCGCGAAGTGTTTCGCTCCACGCCCTGCTTTATGAATGCGAGAAAATCTTCCTGTTTCCGAAAATCAGGTATGTCAATTCTGGTGACCGAGGCCACAAGCGTCTCATTTGTCACATCGCCGAAGCGCTCGAATATCATGTCGCCGGTAGAAGTTTCTGAAAGCTTCCAGCCATTAGAATTCGGGGCAGTTATATTCAAAAGTGGACCGTCAAACAATTCGCTCGCGGCCACACTTCGTCCCTTTCCGAACGCAACAGACGTACAGAAAAACAAAACTGCTGCAGCGAGATAAATCGGCCTCGCCATCGAGACGCGCTCCAGGAGACGAGGCTCGAACATTTTGATTTCCTCACGGCAAATTCCGTCAGCAGATATTTACTGCTCTACGCAGTAGATCCGGGATTCACCAGAACAAACCTGCCCGCCTGGACCACGCAGCTCGGTTCCGTCCGTTCCGTAGGAAATGCCAAACGGCGCGTCAACTAGTCGGTCGGAAGTCGACCAGGCATCGCACACCATCGGGTATGCAGTAAATGTCGTTCCGTCCTCGAATCCCGTCCACACGGTGGACGTAGGGGGAGGGGTATTTGTAGTGCCGCCGGTGCCGAAGCTGTCATGGATGTCATGCTCAAGGTTCGGGCCGAACAGTCCGTTCGCATCGGTGACGGCAATTCGAACATTGTTATGGGACTGGTAGTAGGGCGTGTTCGGCTTCATGACCCAGTCGGCGGGGAGAAGAGCGTCACGGTCGACCCCATCGACCAATAGAGCCTTGTAGACTCCGGAATCGGGCTTTGCCGAATCTGTCTCGCAAAAGTTATCGGCCCTGTCCATCGCAGTATTACCGGTCAAGAGGCTGTCGGTCGCGAAATTGCCGTTGTGCACGCGGTCAGTCGCGAATATTTTCAGCCCGGCAGACACTGGCCCTGAATTTTCATCGCTGCCTCCGCCACAAGACACGAGAACGCTTGCGAAGCTCGCTACGACCAGCGCCGCCACTGCACGACCAACCATTTGGAATTCCTCAGCTCAATCCCTAAGACTTGGAGGGTTCAACGTAACTCTAGCATTCGTAATCACGGTTTCGCCGACATTCGGCGCGCCACTTTTCGATGGCAAGCAAGCCGCACGAGCGCTTACGCGACGCCTAGCGCTTGGGCAGAACTTAGCAAATTTCGGCAAGGACGCGCGCGGAGCGCGGCGCGCATAACTTGTTGAGTAATAAAGATTCTTGGCCCGCACCTGCTGCTCTTCACGGCCATCATTCGTCGCTCGCCTTACTGGGAACGATTTGACTTAATGGAGTTGACCCGCTTCGGTGCCAGGTTTGCGTCTTAGGTGGACTTGCCCCAGTACCGGTGACAGCTCCGGGCTAGTATTTTAGCCTAGAAGAAATGGGCTCTCCGAATGTCAATCTCGAGTCAAGTATTTCTCGCGCTTTCGGCTCATGTTTCTCGCCGCCAGGCTGAGACCCTACCTTGCGTCAGAGAGATGTCGCAGAGCCGTTCAGCTTAACGTCGCACTTAGGCATCCCAAGAGGGGCCTCCAATTAGGATCCTTGGCTCTCGGCACCCAACAGTATCTTGAACAATGCGGCATTGACGTAATAGTTGCTTCGCCCCAACTTGCGTTTCTGCAAGATTTTTCCATCGACGAGAGCATCGAGATATTTCGCCGCCGTCAGCCGTGACACTCCCAGATCTCGTTGAATGAATTCAATCTTCGTATAGGGATGCGCGAATAGATTGTTCAGCAAGTCCTGGCTATAAAACTTGTACTTTGAGCGAATCTCATGCTTGAGCTTCGTCAATAGCAAACGTATCGCCTGGATCGTGGCCACCGTCTCCGCGGCAGTATGCTCGACGGCGGTGAGCATGTAGATCACCCACTCCTCCCAGGCGTTCTTTTCCGGCACCGCCCGTAGGAGCCGGTAGTAATCGGCTTTAGTCCTGACGATGTGTCGGCTCAAGTACAACACCGGAATGTCGAGCAACCCTTCCTTCACGAGATACAGCACATTTATGATTCGCCCGGTGCGGCCATTCCCGTCGTAGAAGGGGTGAATGCTCTCGAACTGAAAGTGGATCAGCGCCATGCGGATCAGCGGGTCGGCATCGAACGGCGGCTCGTCGTGCATGAAGCGCTCAAGCTCGCCCATCAGACGTTTGACCTCCTGTGCATCCTGCGGAGGCGTATAGACAGTCTTCCCGGCGCTGTCCTTGAGGACCGTCCCGGGCACCTTGCGCATTCCAGCCCGACTGGCTTCCAGTTCTTGCTGGATATTCAGCACGGTATTCAGAGTGAGCAACCCAGTCTTACGCACCCGCCCGAAACCCAGCTTGAGCGCTTGGCGGTAGCGCAAGACTTCCTTGGCATTGGCACCGAGTTGTCCATCAGTCGGGTCATCATCGCGATAGAGCTCGTCATGCGTAGTGATGATGTTCTCGATGGCCGAACTGTCCTTCGCTTCCTGCATGCCAAGGGTGTCGATCAGGATTTCCTGGTTCGGGATGGTGGCTGCGACGCCTTTGAGCTCAGCCAGGTTCCGGCTGGCCGCTGCCAGCTTCTTGAGGACTGCCGGCGTCTCGAAACGCGCCGGATCAAGTTTGTGGAGGGGCGGCAGGGTGGCCATGGGCTTTACACGTAATAAGGAACTTGTATAGAAAAGGCCGATTTACTATACACGTTCTGCGGACGTGCAAAGGGTCCTGTCCGGCTTGTTGGAGCTGCCGCGGCCCGGCGATCTGAATGGGGTGCGACCCCTAAACTTCAGTTGTGGCAGCTACCTGACCAGTTCCAACTGCCTGGGTGTCGGTGCCGATGGGGTCCTCCCAATCCTGGCAGGTCCCCGCTGCTGTCGGGTCCTTGGCACTTTCAAGGACTGCGCGTACCGCTCAACCTCTTGGGCCAGCGAATCCATGCCCTGCCTCCGCAACGTGGCGCTCACCAATTGCCAGTCCTTTCGAACGGCCGACGCGGTGTCAGCAATTCGAGTGGGCGCAGCCGCGTCACTCACAGACCCGGGATTCGGCGCTTGGCTCTGGCCGCCTACGTCAACAATGCTGCAATCCTGGGCACAAATTGGTCACAGCCCACTGTTGAACAGATCGAGACGGTCCCAAGTCCTTGATTGAATTCTGGGCCTGCCTGGATTCGAACCAGGGACCAAGAGATTATGAGTCTCCTGCACTAACCGCTGTGCTACAGGCCCGCCGCGAAAAGCTGTAATCGCACATAAAACAATAACTTACGGGCAAACGCAAGCCATGGAGCGCCCGCAGCCGAGTGTGCGCGCTGCCGGGATGTCATGATCCATGCCATGGACTGCGCGAGGGATTGCCTGAACCACGGGGAACGCAATGATGAAATGGCCTGTGCTCGTGTTGCTGCTCTGCTGCGCCCCCGCCATGGCCGCCACTGAACCGCCGCCCAATCCCGGCACCGCGCTGATCACCGGCTCCGACCGCGGCATCGGGCTCGCGCTCACGCGCGAATTCGAAAGCCGCGGCTGGCAGGTCATCGCCACCTGCCGGGATCCGGGCAAGGCCACGGAGCTGGCGGCACTCGCGCAGGCGCACCCGAAGATCACCATCGAGAAACTCGACGTCGCCGACAACGCGGCGATCGACGCGCTCGTGACGAAGCTCAAGGACCGGCCGATCGATGCGCTCATCAACAACGCGGGCTATTACGGCAGCAACGAAGGCCAATCGCTGGCAAAGCTGGATCCGGACCAGTTCGCGCTCGCGCTGCGTGTGAACAGCTACGCGCCGCTGCGCGTGTCGGCGGCGTTCCTCGAGCTCGTGGCCGCGAGCAGGCAGCGCAAGATCGTGGGCATCAGCAGCGGCTACGGATCGATGAGTTCGGTCGAATCGCTGGCCGGCAGCGGCTATCCGAGCGCGTACTTCTACGCCATGAGCAAGGCGGCGCTGAACATGGGGCTGCGCGAGTTCGCGTTCGAAGCGGCGGCGCCGCGCCACGTGACCACCGTGCTGCTGTCACCCGGCGCGGTGGATACCGACATGCAGCGCGGGCTCCGCAGCGACATGGCCAGACTCGGCAAGCCCATCACCGGCCCCGTCCTCACCCCGGAGGAGAGCGCCCATGCCCTGGTGCTCACCATCGAGCAGCTGCAGCCGGAGCAGAACGGCAAGTTCCTGCGGCGCGACGGCAGCGAGGTACCCTGGTAGCCACCGGGTGTCTGCCTGACAGCGTTCGTCTGGGGATGCCTTCAGCCCGCCAGGAAGCTGTCACAACTCCTGCGCGCGTCGTCGGCGGCGGGAATGCCGACGCAGATGGTCTGCATGCGGGCGTGCAGCGCCTTGATCACAGCGGCGTGCGCGCCCTTCGCGTGGGCGTTCCACTTCTCCAGCTCATCGCCCAGGCTCGCCAGCCGCAACCGCGCACGACGATAGATGCGGTCGGGCCCGGCGAGCTCGCCCAACACCTGTTCGCCCACGCTCTGGATGCGCGCGCCGTCGTCGGGATCGAGGCGGATCAGCCCGCTCACGTAGATCGCTCCCCACTGGAAGCGCGTCGCCGGGCCTCTTGATTCGTCGTACGCCTCGGCCAGCCACTTCACGGCTTCCTGCCTGCGTCCCAGCTGTTCGGCGAGATCGGCGAGATCGGCCTTGAAATAGTAGGGCGCCTCCGCGGTGGCGAGCTCGCCCTGCACCAGCGCATAGGCCTGCTCCTGCTCGCCCAGCAGCTCGAAGATCGGCAACGCGGAGTTGATGATCCCGGAGCGCACGTACGGCGTCTGGCGCTCCTTCAGGACGGCGTCGAGTGCGTCACGCCCGTCTTTCGCCAGCGCCGCCGGCAGCTTGCCATCCTCCGACAGCAGCTTGGCGGCGCGCATCTTCGAACCCAGCGCGCTCAGCCGGTCGGCTTCGGCGAGGTTCTGGTTGCCCGAAATGTCATCCATCGCATTGCTGTACTTCACGGCGAAATCCCGCGGCGCCGCCGGGCCGAGCCGCTTCACGGCGCCGAACAGGTTGTCATCGAGGTACAGCAGCAGATCGCCGTTGGCCGCGACCTGCCTGGGATCATCGAGCATGGCGCCGATATCGCGGATGCGCGCGGCCAGCAGCGGATCGACCCTGCCGCCGGGCTTCGACGCGCCCTTCGTGGCGCCGGCGCGGTAATCGGCCGCCACCAGCAGCAGGCGGCCCCTGTCGCTGGTCGCGGCCGCGGGACAGTGCGCGGCGGCCTGTTCCAGCGCGGCGGCCCGCTGCGGATACTGCCGCACGTCGATGTAGTCCAGTTCCCAGGAGTTGTAGGCGAGCCGATGGCATTCGTTGTCGTCGAGCGGGGTCGTGGCCGACTTCCGCAACAGTTCGTCGACGGGCTGCAGGTCGGCCAGCGCGTTGTCGAGCACGCTGGCGTACTGCGTGAGGTCCATGCCACCGGCGATGCGCAGCACTTCGCGACGGTCGGCGTCGAGCACCAGCACGGTGGGATAGCCCTGCACGTTGAACTGCTCGCCCCACTTCTGCGCGCCCGGGTCGTCGCCGTCGAGGTACACGGGCACGAACAGGCGCGTCTTCGCGATGAAATCCGGACGGCTGAACACCGTGGCCTTGAGCTGCTGGCACGGCGGACACCACTGCGCGCCCCAGTACAGCAACACCGGCCGATGCGTGGATCGGGCGGTGCTGAATGCGGCGTCGATGTTCCCCCGGATCCAGGCGATGCCGCCGGCGTCGGCGTGCAGCCTGGCAGGCATCCCCGTTTCGGCGGCGATGGCATCCGCCTCGGCTGCGGAACTGGCGGGCGTCCCGCCCGCGGAGCCCGGACTGGAGCAGCCGGCCACCGCAGCGGCCAGCGCCAGCGCCAACCACCGGGCGAGCTCGAACCTGTGGATGAGGCTGCGCACGCTCCCACACTAGCGCGGTCGTGGCGTCCCCTTCAAGGGCCGGTGCGCAAGCGCGCCGGCGCACAACGCCCGCGCCGGATCGGGTAGCATGGCCGCCATGAAACTCTACTACTCGCCTGGTTCCTGTTCCCTCGCCGCGCACATCGTGCTCGAAGAGGCCGGCCTCAAGTACGACATCGAGCGCGTCAACACCAAGGACCACGTCACCGAAACCGGCGCGGACTACTTCAAGGTCAATCCGAACGGCTACGTGCCCGCGCTGCAGCTCGATGACGGCGCCGTGCTGCACGAGAACTCGGCGCTGCTGCCGTGGATCGCGCAGCAAAGCAAGGGCGCGAAGCTGATCCCGGCCGACGGCACGATGGAGAACTACCGCGTGCGCGAGTGGCTCGGGTTCCTCAGCAGCGAGCTCCACAAGAACTACTCGCCGCTGTTCCGCGGCAACCTCACCGAAGAACTGGTCAAGTTCCAGCTGGAGCTCATCGCCCGTCGTCTCGGGTCCGTCGAGCAGGCATTGCAGGGCAGGAGCTATCTCACGGGCGAGGCGTTCACGCCCGCCGATGCCTATCTGTTCGTGATCCTGCGCTGGTCGCCGCGCGTCAACGTGGCGCTGGAAGGGTTCCCGAACCTGCAGGCGTTCCAGGCGCGCGTCGGGGCGCGGCCGGCGGTGGTAGCGGCCATGAAGGCGCAGGGGCTGATCAAGGGCTGATCGTTGCCGGGTCCGGGCTCGCCGTGCAGCCGCGGCTGCCCCGCCGGCCCAACCGCGTCCCACCGCTTCAGCCGCGTCCCGGTGCCTCAGCCGCGCCGCGGCGGCTTCTTCAGGCTGCGCACCGTCGCCTGCGCCTCGAGCGGATTCTCCGGCCAGTTGTGCCGCGGGTAGCGGCCGCGCAGGTCCTTGCGCACCTCCAGGTAGCTGCGCTTCCAGAAACCCTCCAGGTCACGCGTGATCTGCACCGGTCGCTGCGCCGGTGACAGCAGTTTGAAGGTGATCGGAACCTGGCCGCCGCCGATGCGCGGCGTGTGCGCCAGGCCGAACACTTCGTTGAGGCGCACCGCGACGCACGGCGCATTGTCGTCGAGGTAGTCGATGCGGATGCGCGAACCGCTGGGAACGAGCTGCTCGCGCGGGGCGAGCTCATCGAGCTGGCGGCGTTGCGCGTGACCCAGGCGCGCCAGCAGCGCTTCGCCCAGCGACACGCGCTGCAGGTGATCGCGGCGCGTGACGCCCTCGAGCCAGGGCGCGAGCCAATCCTCGAGCGTCGCCGCCAATGTCGCATCGTCGCTGGCGGGCCAGCCGGCGGTATCGCCGCGCGCCAGTGCACGCACGAATTCCATGCGCGCCTGCAAGGTGCGCAGCTCGGGGGTCCAGGGGAGCGCGGCGATGCCCAGCTCGCGCACCCCCTGCAGCATGGCGGCCACCGTGGATTCGACGGGCGGATCGGGCAGCGGCTTGTCCTCGAGCACGAGCGCGTCGAGCGTGCGTTGCCGGCGCGCACTGACCGCGGCGCTGCGGCTGTCCCACTCGAGGCGGTCGACCCTGCGGATGTGGGCGGCGAAACCCTGCTCCAGCTCGGCGCGCGGCAGCGCGATCGCGAGATCGATGCGCGCCTCGCGGTCCTTGTCGTCGAGTTCGACGGCGACGATGAACTCGCTGTTTGCGAGTGACACGTGGGACGCGAAATGCGCGCCGCGGCCATTGGCGAGCAGGTAACGGCGTTCGCCGCCGGCGCGCAGCTGGCCGATGCGGTCGGGGAAGGCGCAGGCGAGCAGCAGTGCCGTCGACACGGGGGCGCGGCCGGTCACGCCGGCACTGGCCGGCGCCTCGCGCGTGGCGCGCGCGAGCTGCTCGGCGTTGCGGCGCACGCGCTGCAGCAGGAAGCGGTCGGCGTCCGCACCCGACTCGGTGCGAGCGCTTCGCAGCAGCTCGAGCCGCGTGGCGAGATCGGGATCGCGCGCGGAACCCGCGCCACGCAGCAGATCGCGTTCCGACAGCAGCGCACCGAGATTCGCGCCCAGCTCCACCGCATCCCCCGCGCGCGCCGCGAGCAGCAGATGTGCGAGCCGCGGATGCACCGGCAGGCGCGCCATGGCGCGGCCGGTGGCGGTGATGCGGCCCTGCGCGTCGAGCGCGTCCAGGCGCTGGAGCAGTTCGCGCGCCTGCGCCAGCGTGGCGACGGGCGGCCTATCCAGCCACGCCAGCGCCTGGGCATCCGGCGATCCCCATTGCGCGAGATCGAGCGCGAGCGAGGCGAGATCGGCTTCCTGGATTTCGGGGGGTGTGTGCGCCGCGAGACTCTGCTGCGCGCCTTCGCTCCACAGGCGGTAACAGGTGCCCGGCGCGGTGCGGCCGGCGCGACCCGCGCGCTGTTCGCTGGAAGCGCGCGAGATGCGCACGACTTCGAGCCGGCTCATGCCGGTCCCCGGATCGAAGCGCGAGCGCCGCGCGAGGCCGGAATCGATGACGACAGTGACGCCCGGAATGGTCAGGCTGGTTTCCGCGATGTTGGTGGCCAGCACCACTTTGCGCGTGCCGCGCGCGCCGGGCGCGAGCGCCGCATCCTGCTCCTCCGCGGAGAGTTCGCCGTACAGCGGCAGCACGCGTACCGCGCTCCCTGCCCCAGTCGTCCTGCCCACGTCGCCCAGTTGGCCCTGCACGCGCCGGATCTCGCCCGCGCCGGGGAGGAACACCAGCAGGTCCCCTGCTGTTTCCTGGAGCGCGCGACGGATGACCTGCACCACGAGCCGCTCCGGCGATTCGAACCCGCCGCTGGGCGATGGCGCGCCCGGCAGCAGCGGCGCTGCGCGCCCGACATGGCGGATCTCCACCGGAAACTGCCGGCCCGGCACGCTGACCACCGTCGCGCCGATCAGCCCGGCCACGCGTTCGCCATCCAGCGTCGCCGACATCATCAGCAGCCGGAACGGCGCGTCGAGCTGGCGCCGCGCATCCAGGCACAGCGCGAGCCCGAGATCGGCCTGCAGGCTGCGTTCGTGGAATTCATCGAAGATCACGCAGCCCACGCCATCCAGCGCCGGGTCGCCCTGGAGCAGGCGCGTGAGCACGCCCTCGGTGATGACCTCGATGCGCGTGCGCGCCGAGACGCGGGTATCCATGCGCATGCGATAGCCGATGCTCTCGCCGACGCGCTCGCCCAGCGTGTCGGCCATGCGTGACGCCACGGCGCGTGCCGCGAGACGGCGCGGTTCGAGCATCAGGATCTTGCGGCCGGCAAGCCAGGGTTCGTCGAGCAGCGCGAGCGGCACGAGGGTGCTCTTGCCGGCGCCGGGTGGCGCCTGCAGCACGACGTCGCGATGCGCAGCGAACGCCGCCCGCAGTGCGGCGGCGAGCGGATGATCGGCGAGCGCGTTGCCCACGCGCTCAGCGCGCGGCGCGCAGCACGGCGAGCGCGGCCGCGGCCCAGCCGAGGATCAGGCACAGCCCGCCGGCCGGCGTGAGCACGCCGACGATTTTCGGCGCACCGAGCAGGATGAGATAGAGGCTGCCGGAGAACAGCGCCACGCCAACGATCAGGAGCACGGCGGCGCGGTGGATCCACGCACCCGGCCAGCGGTCCGCGATCAGGCCCACGCCCAGCAGGCCCAGCGAATTGTAGAACTGGTACTGGATCGCCACCTGCAGCACGCCGTAGTCGTCGGCACTCAGGCGCGGCTTGAGCGCGTGCGTGCCCATGGCGCCGATGACGGTGGCGAGCGCGAGGAACAGCGTTCCCGCCAGCAATGCGCGGCGCGCTGCGCGGCTCATCGCCGATCCGCCCGTCATGGACGCTTGCCGCGCAGGGCCGGCACGCGCGGCAAGCCGGTGTGCTGCGTGCGGAAGGCCTGCCCGGGCTTGCGTGCCGCCCGCGCGCCGGTGGGCGTGCGTTGACCTTCGGGCTGTTGCCCCGTTCCCGGTGGCTGGAACGAGGGAATGAGCTGGTGCTTGCCGCTGCCGATGAGATCCGCCCGGCCCATGCGTCGCAGCGCTTCGCGCAGGATGGGCCAGTTGTTGGCGTCGTGGTAACGCAGGAAGGCCTTGTGCAGCCGACGCTGGCGCGTGCCTTTGGGGATCACCACTGCCTCGCTGTTGCGCGTGATGCGCTTCAGCGGATTCCTGCCACTGTGGTACATCGCGGTCGCGGTGGCCATCGGCGAGGGCAGGAAGGCCTGCACCTGGTCGGCGCGAAAGCCATTTTTCTTGAGCCATAGCGCCAGTTCGAGCATGTCGGTGTCGGTGGTGCCCGGGTGCGCGGCGATGAAGTAGGGGATCAGGTACTGCTCCTTGCCCGCCTCCTTCGAATACCGGTCGAACAGCTCCTTGAAGCGGTCGTACGTGCCCATCCCCGGCTTCATCATCTTCGACAGCGGCCCTTCGCGCAGGTGCTCGGGCGCGATCTTGAGGTAGCCGCCGACGTGGTGCTGCACCAGCTCGCGCACGTATTCGGGGGATTCGATGGCGAGGTCGTAGCGTACGCCGGAGCCGATCAGCACTTTCTTGATGCCAGGCAGCTCGCGCGCCCGCTTGTAGAGCTGGATCAGCGCGCTGTGGTCGGTGTTGAGGTTCGGGCAGACCGCCGGATACACGCACGACGGGAGACGGCACGCGGATTCGATCTCGCGACTCTTGCAGGCGATGCGGTACATGTTGGCGGTGGGACCGCCGAGGTCGGAAATCACGCCGGTGAAGCCCGGCACGTGGTCGCGGATCTGCTCGATCTCGCGGATCACCGACGCTTCCGAGCGGTTCTGGATGATGCGGCCTTCGTGCTCGGTGATCGAACAGAACGTGCAGCCGCCGAAGCAGCCACGCTGGATGGCCACCGAGAAGCGGATCATCTTGTAGGCGGGAATGTTGGCCTTGCCGTACGCGGGATGCGGCGTGCGCGCGTACGGCCGGTCGTAGATCCAGTCCATCTCCGCGGTGGTGAGCGGAATGGGCGGTGGATTGAGCCACACTTCCTGCGCGCCATGACGCTGCACCAGCGCCCGCGCATTGCCGGGATTGGCTTCCAGATGCAGGATGCGCGAGGCGTGCGCGTACAGCACCGGATCGTCCACCACCTGCTCGAACGCGGGCAGGCGGATGACGCTGCGCTCGCGGTCGGCGTTCTTCACGCGGCGCACGAAGCGCACCACCTGCGCCGCGGGCGGAGCGGACGCGGGCGCCGAATCGGCCGGCTCAGCAGCGCCAGCCGCCTCCGCGCGGGATGCACCGCTCTCCGGCGTCATCGCGTACGGGTCCACCGGGGGGTTCAGCGGCCCGGGCGCGTCGAGGTGGGTGGAGTCGATCTCGATCCAGCCTTCGGGAATCGCGCGCCGCGTGAACACGGTGCCGCGCACGTCGGTGAGCGCTTCGATGGACTCGCCGGCATCCAGCCGTCGCGCGATTTCCATGATCTGCCGCTCGGCATTGCCATACACCAGCAGATCGGCCTTGGCGTCCAGCAGGATGGAACGCCGCACTTTCTCCGACCAGTAGTCGTAGTGCGCGATCCGGCGCAGGGAGGCTTCGATGCCGCCGATGATCAGCGGCACGTCCTTGTACGCCTCGCGCACGCGCTGCGCGTACACGATCACCGAGCGGTCCGGCCGCTTGCCGCCCTCGCCGCCCGGCGTGTACGCGTCGTCGCTGCGCACACGCCGCTCGGAGGTGTAGCGGTTCACCATCGAATCCATGTTGCCGGCGGTGATGCCGAAGAACAGCCGCGGACGGCCCAGCGCCTTGAAAGGCTCGGCGCTGCGCCAGTCGGGCTGCGCGATGATGCCGACGCGCAGCCCCTGCGCCTCGAGCACGCGGCCGATCAGCGCCATGCCGAAACTCGGGTGATCGACGTAGGCGTCGCCGGTGACCAGGATGACATCGCACTGATCCCACCCCAGTTGCCGCATTTCGGCGCGCGATGTCGGCAGGAACGGCGCCGCCGCCGACTTGGGCGGGGGCTGGGCCGTGAGCCAGGACTGCAGTTTGGGCGCGGTTTGCACGGGCGGCATTATACGGCCTCGAGGCCCGAAACCCGGCACTTGACGCGTGTGTTATGTTTTACGGATGAGCCATGAAGTCAGCGCCGGCCGGACCCGGTCCGCGCCGTGATCCGCATCCGTGGAGCACGGCAACACAACCTCAAAAACCTGAACCTGGACATTCCGCTGAACGAGCTGGTCGTGGTGACCGGCGTGTCCGGCAGCGGCAAATCGTCGCTGGTTTTTGACACCCTGTACGCCGAAGGCCAGCGACGCTACGTCGAGACCTTCTCCCCCTACGCGCGCCAGTTCCTGGACCGCATGGACAAGCCGCAGGTGGAACGCATCGAAGGCGTCCCGCCCGCCATCGCCATCGACCAGATCAACCCGATCCGCACCTCGCGCTCCACCGTCGGCACGATGACCGAGATCAATGACCACCTGAAGCTGCTGTATGCGCGCGCGGGCGTGCTGCATTGCCGCCAGTGCGGCAAGCCGGTGCGGCGCGACGATCCGGACAGCATTTACGCCTCGCTGCAGGAACGCTCGGCCGCTGCCGGCGACCCGCGGCTGCTGGTCTGCTTCAGCGTCGCGATCCCCAAGGGCCTGACGGCGGCGCAGATCAAGGTCGAGCTCGAGACACAGGGCTACACGCGCATCCACGCGGAGAACGAGGACTCGCTGACCGTCATCCAGGATCGCCTGCGACTCGGCACGGCGGAACGCGGCCGCTTGATCGAAGCGCTCGAGGCCGCGCTGCACGCGGGACGCGAGCGGCTCAAGGTGCTGGCGCTGGACGAGGCCGGCGCGGTGGCGAACGAATGGAATTATTCACGTGGACTGCACTGCGCGGAATGCGACCTGCTCTACCACGACGCCACGCCGGGCCTGTTCTCGTTCAATTCGCCGGTGGGCGCCTGCGAAACCTGCAAGGGCTTCGGCCGCGTGATCGGCGTCGATTACTCGCTCGTCATTCCCGACGAAGACAAGACCCTGGCCGAAGGCGCCGTGCGCCCGTGGCAGACGCCGTCGTTCAAGGAATGCCAGGACGATCTGATGCGGCACGCAAAGCGGCGCGGCATCGACGTCGACGTGCCGTGGCGCAAGCTGCCACAGGCATCGCGCGACTGGGTCATCGAAGGCGAAGGCGCCTGGACGAAAAAGGTCTGGTACGGCATCAAGCGCTACTTCGCGTGGCTGGAATCCAAGGCCTACAAGATGCACATCCGCGTGTTGCTGTCGAAGTACCGCAGCTACACGGAATGTCCCGCGTGTCGCGGTGCGCGGCTCAAACCCGAAGCGCTGCTGTGGAAGCTGGGCCCGTACAATGTGCATGAGCTCGCGCTGCTGCCGCTGGAGCGCACACGCGCATTCATCGACGCCCTGGACCTCACCGGTCCGCTGGACGAAGCTTCGGATCTCGTGCTGCGCGAGCTGCGTGCGCGCCTGGGCTATCTCGGTGAAGTGGGGCTGGGCTACCTGACGCTCGATCGCCAGTCGCGCACCCTGTCCGGTGGCGAAGTCCAGCGCATCAATCTCACGACGGCTCTGGGCACCTCGCTGGTCAACACGCTGTTCGTGCTGGACGAACCGTCCATCGGCCTGCATCCGCGCGACATGGGCCGCGTGGTGCGGGTGATGCACCGCCTGCGTGACGCGGGCAATTCGCTGTTGGTGGTGGAGCACGACCCGCAGATCATGCTGCAGGCCGATCGCATCCTGGACCTCGGTCCCGGCGCGGGCGAACGCGGCGGCGCGATCGTGGCTTTCGGCACGCCCGCCGAAGTGGCGGCCACGCCCGCCTCGCTCACGGGCGCATGGCTGTCGGGGCGCAAGCAGCTGCCGGCCCTGCGCGATCCGGAACGCGCCCTGCCGGAGGCCGGCGCGATAAGGCTGGAAGGCGTCACTGCGCACAACCTGAAAGACCTCGACATCACGATTCCACTGGGCCGCATGGTGTGCGTCACCGGCGTGTCGGGTTCGGGCAAGTCCACGCTGGTGGAGGAAGTGCTGTTCCCCGCCATGCAGAAGGCGGCGGGCCGCGCCACCGACGCGCCGCTCGAGCACCGGCGACTCGTGGGCGCGGATCTGGTCGAGGAAGCCGTGCTGGTGGACCAGAGCTCCATCGGCCGCACCACGCGCTCCAATCCCGCGAGCTACGTCGGCGCGTTCGACGCCATCCGCAAGCTGTTCGCCGCGACGCCCGATGCCAGGCTGCGGCGCTACACCACCGGCACGTTCAGCTTCAATTCCGGCACGGGCCGCTGCCCCACCTGCGGTGGCAACGGCTTCGAGCACATCGAAATGCAGTTCCTGTCCGACGTCTACCTGCGCTGCGGCGATTGCGATGGCCGTCGCTATCGCGACGAGACGCTGCAGGTGAAACTCAAGGGCGCCAACGGCAGCGCCAACATCGCCGAAGTGCTGGACATGACGGTCTCCGAAGCGCTGGTGTTCTTTGCCGACGCGCCGGAAGTGCTCAGGCGCCTGCAACCGCTCGGCGACGTGGGCCTCGAGTACCTGAAGCTCGGGCAGCCGGTGCCGACCCTGTCGGGCGGCGAAGCGCAGCGGCTGAAGCTGGCGGGCCACCTGGCGGAAGCGCAGTTGCACAAGCCCACCCAGGGCAAGCTGCTGCTGTTCGATGAGCCCACCACCGGCCTGCATTTCGAGGACATCACGCGCCTGATCCGCGCCTTCCGCCAGCTGCTGGAGGCGGGCCACTCGCTGCTGGTCATCGAACACAACCTGGACGTGATCCGCGCTGCCGACTGGGTGATCGACCTCGGTCCCGACGCCGGCGAAGCGGGCGGCGAACTGGTGTTCGCCGGCACGCCGGAGCAGCTCCAGCGTTGTGCGGGTTCGCACACGGGTCTCGAACTCGCGGCCTACCTGAAGCAGCTCGCCACGCCCGGTACGGCGGCGCGGGCCGCGCAGGTGGCCGAACCCGCGCCCACTCCCACCACGGACATCGCCGTGCGCGGCGCGCGCGAACACAACCTCAAGAACATCGACGTCGACATCCCGCGCGACCGCTTCACGGTGGTCACCGGCGTATCCGGCTCCGGCAAGTCCACGCTCGCCTTCGACATCGTGTTCAACGAAGGGCAGCGCCGCTACCTCGAATCGCTGAATGCCTACGCGCGCCAGTTCGTGCAGCCGGCGTCGCGGCCCGACATCGACGCCGTGGCGGGTATTCCGCCCACCGTGGCCATCGAGCAGCGCACCAGCCGCGGCGGCCTCAAGAGCACCGTGGCCACGCTCACCGAGATCTACCACTTCCTGCGGCTGCTGTACGTGAAGCTGGGCGTGCAGCACTGCCCGGACTGCCAGGTGCCGATCGCGCCGCAGTCGGCCGCGGCGCTCGCCGCGCAATTGCTGCGCCGGCATCGCGGAGCGGACGTGCAGCTGCTCGCGCCGCTGGTGGCGCAGCGCAAGGGCATCTACACCGACCTGGCGCGCTGGGCCTTGGCGCGCGGCGTGAAGCAGTTGCGCGTCGACGGCAAGCTGGTGCCGACCAGTCCGTTCCCCAAGCTCAAGCGCTTCGTCGAACACACGATCGAGCTGCCCGTGGCGCAGCTGCGGCTCAAGCGCGATACCGCCGGCGCACTCGAAACCGCCTTGCTGTCCACGCTCGAGACGGGCAAAGGCATCGCGCACCTGCTGCTTGCGGACGGCACGCTGGAAGTGCACTCCACGCTGCGGGCCTGCCCGAACTGCCATCGCGGTTTCCCGGAACCGGATCCGCGCCTGATGTCATTCAATTCACCGCAGGGCTGGTGCCCGGCCTGCCATGGCACCGGCCTGCGCATCGGCGAGTTCGACGCCGAACAGAGCGGCGAGGAATCGGTGTGGCGCGAACTGTCGGCCGACAGCGCGGTGTGTCCGGACTGCGCGGGCGAACGCCTCAATCCCGTGGCGCGCAACCTGCGGTTCGCTGACCATTCGATGGCGGCGCTCACCGCCCTGCCCGCCGCGAAGCTGCAGCAGTTCCTGCGCCAGCAGAAGCTCGATACCCGCGCACGCGCCATCGGCAAGGACGCGCTGGAGGAAATCGACGGCCGGCTCGGCTTCCTCGATCGTGTCGGGCTCGGCTACCTGTCGCTGGATCGGTCCGCGCCCACGCTGTCGGGTGGCGAAGCGCAACGCATCCGGCTCGCGGCACAGCTCGGTTCCAACCTGCGCGGCGTCTGCTACGTGCTCGACGAACCCACCATCGGCCTGCATCCGCGCGACAACCGGTTGCTGCTCGAAGCGCTGGACCTGCTGGCGCGGCAGCAGAACACGCTGATCGTGGTCGAGCATGATGAAGACACCATTCGCCGCGCGGACCATGTCATCGACCTCGGCCCTGGCGCCGGCGCGCGCGGCGGCCAGGTGGTGGCGAGCGGCACGGCGCAACAGCTGGCGACACAACCGCAGTCCATCACCGGACGCTTCCTTGCGAATCCGCTCACGCATGCCCTGACACCGCGGCGGCCTGTCACGCGCGACACGCCGTCGCTGCAGTTGCAGGGCATTGCGCTGCACAACCTGGCGAAGCTCGACCTGCGCGTGCCGCTGGGCCGGCTGGTGGTCATCACCGGCGTGTCAGGCTCCGGCAAATCGACCCTGGCGCGCGACGTGCTGTACACCAACCTGCATCGCCAGCTGGGCAAGAAAGGCAAGCGCACGCCGCTCACCGGCGTCGCGAAACTCAGCGGGCTCGAGCACATCGACCGCGTGCTGGAAGTGGACCAGACGCCGATCGGCCGCACGCCCCGCTCCTGCCCCGGCACCTACGTGGGCTTCTGGGACGAGATCCGCCGCGTGTTCGCCGGCGGCACCGAAGCGCGCCTGCGCGGCTGGGACGCGAGCCGCTTCTCGTTCAACACGGCCGGCGGCCGGTGCACGCAGTGCGAAGGCCAGGGCGTGCGCACCATCGAGATGAACTTCCTGCCTGACGTGAAAGTGCTGTGCGACAAATGTGGGGGCAAGCGCTTCGACGAGGAGACGCTGCAGATCACCTGGCGCGGCAGGACCATCAGCGACGTGCTGGCGCTCAGCGTGGACGACGCGGTGGAGTTCTTCGCGGCGCATGCGCGCATCCGGCGCGCGCTGGAACTGCTGCGCGATGTGGGCCTCGGCTACCTCACGCTCGGCCAGGCCAGCCCGACGCTGTCGGGCGGCGAAGCCCAGCGCATCAAGCTGGTCACCGAACTGGCGAGCCTGGGCGCCGTGCCGCGCGGCACGACGCGCGCCGCGCACACGCTGTACGTGCTCGACGAACCCACCGTGGGCCTGCACATGGCCGATGTGGAAAAACTGCTGCAGGTGCTGCATCGTCTGGTCGACGCCGGCCACTCGGTGGTCATGGTGGAGCACAATCTCGACGTGATGGCCGAGGCGGACTGGATCATCGACCTGGGCCCCGAGGCCGGCGAAGGCGGTGGCCGCATCGTGGCCGAAGGCACGCCGGCGCAGGTGATGCGCAAGGCCGCGCGTTCGCATACGGGCGCGGCGCTGGTGGAGTTCATGAAGGACCGGACGCGCCCGTAGCGGCGCGCAACGACGGGCGGCACGGGAGGCGGACATGGCACACGATCTGCGGTGCTGGAAATGCGGTGCGAGTCTCGCGGCGCTGAGCCTGCCGCTGTCACGGCGCGACGAGTGCCGGCAGTGTCGCGCCGAACTGCATGTATGCCGGCTGTGCGTCGACTACGACGAGCACGTGGCGAAGCGCTGCCGCGAGCCCACGGCGGAGGAAGTCAGCGACAAGGAACACGCGAATTTCTGCGGACATTTCACGCCCAGCGCGCAGGCGTACCAGCCCAAGGATCAAAGCGCCGCGAGCGCGGCGCTCAGCGAGCTGGAGAAGCTGTTCGGGAAGTCGTAGCGGCCGCGCCGGCCGCCGCGCGGCACGCTCAGGAGCTCTTGCGCTCCGACAGGCGGTCCATCAGCCGCGAGAAGCGCGAACCTTTCGAGCTTGCCGGCTTCATCGCCTGCTGGCTCAGGTGGCGCACCCCGGAGTCGTTCAGCAGTTCGACGCGATTTTCCGCCACCTGCAGTTCGCCTGCGCCAAGGATTTCCAGGGTTTCCTCCAGTGTCAGCGGTGCACGGCGGTGCTTGCCCGTCCGCGCGGTGTCGGAAGACTTGTCCGCAGCTGCGGGACGCAGCTTGGCGCGCTTGCCCGGCGCACTCTTGCCGGCCGGCTTGCCCGGTGGCGCCGGCGTCACGGGTACCTGGCGCGGCCGTGAATCCAGCAGGCGGAACTCCTCGTCGGGCTTGGTGGTGAGATGCGGCGTGGCTGCGGCGTCGCCGGCCGGCTTCGCCGCCGCGGTGGGCGCAGGCGCAAAGGGACGCGGCGGCGCACTGGCCGCACGCTCGGCTTCGCGCGCCGTCACCGGCACCACCGAAACCGAGTTGAACTCGGAACGCACGTACTGCGCCACCTGGCGCGCCGACACCGGGTCGGTGAAGAAGCCCAGGCGCAGGCCGTACCAGCGGCGGCCGTCGCGGTTGCCTTCGGCCGCATACAGCGTGTAGGCCGCGAAGATCGCCAGCTGGGGCACGGTGGCCACGTCGATGGGCTGCACCGACCAGATGAGCTGCACGGCGTAGGCGGCCACCTGGCCCTGCGGCTGGGGCTTCGGGGTCGGCATGTACGCCGGCGCGATCACGGTGCGCTCGCCGCTGGATTCGTTGGAAGGCGCGGCGGGCGCCTGCCTGGGCTGCGCGGCGGACGTGGCGGTGATTGTGGCCGCGGGCGCCGCCGCCCGCATACGGGCCGGCGCAGATGTGCTGGCCGCTGCAGACTTGCTGCCCGGGGCAGAGGCGTTGGCCGGCTCAGTCTTGCTCGCCGGTGCCGGCGTGTGGGCCGGCGCAGAGGTCGCGGCGGGCGCCGGCGCGCCTCTACCCGCAGCGCGCGGATCGTGCGGGGCGCCGCTCGGCGCTTCGAGCACGCGCAATACCTGCGAATCATCCAGGCTTGGATAGCTGCCGGAAGTCGAGGCTTTCAGCTCCGGCACCGGCTTGACGGTCGGGACGCTGCGCGCGCCACTGTCTTCCAGCGACGAGATCGCGGCGCGCACGGCTTCGAGCGCGCGCGACGTCGGGCTGGAACGGGGCGGCTGCTGGACCAGCGTGAGCTCGAGGGGCGCGCTGGGCGCCTCGGGCGCGTAGTCGATGGCCGTCGGCGCGGCGGGCGCGGGCGCAGTCAATGGCGCAGCCGCGACGGCTTCAGGTGCAGCGGGCGCGGCGGCGACCTCCGCCACGGCAGGCTCCGACACCGCAACGACGGAGATGTCATGGATGGAAGGCTGGGCCAGGCCCGCAGCGGCGGCGGCGGCGGCGGCGGCTTCATTGCGCAGCTTCTGGCCCGGCGCAACACCCGCCCACGCCGCGGGATAGAACTCGCGCACCACGGGCAGCAGGCTCTCGGCGTCTTCCTGGGAAGCGAAGAAGCCCAGATGCATGCGGAAACGCTCGCGGCCATCCTCGCGACGGCGCGAAACGAAGAACTTGAAGCGCTTGAGGGCGGGATGGCTGTTCTGGCCCAGCGCCATCGGCGTCGTGGAAGCGCAGAGATTGATCACGAACTGGCCAACAGGCGTGGCCGCGGGATCGGAAGGCGGCAATGGCTTGCCGCTGGTGGGTGCAATTTCCCGCTCGGCACTGACGGCACGCTGCATGAACACTCCTGCCTGGTACAAGCGCCCGGTGGTAACCCCGCTATCCCGCGTAGGACGCCGGACCGGAAGCTTTGCGTCCCTGTCTTACGACAGGTTTGCTCTTGGACACGTGACAAAGTCTGGCAGGCTGACGCAGAGCGTCAAGTGTCTAAAAAGGGAGACAGATCACATCGCAACCGTTGCAGTGATACGGCTCACGATTCTGTCAAACGGAAATCAGCCGGCGCCGCTGGCGCGCAGGCGCTCGGGAAACGCTTCCGCCTTGCCGATCGCCAGCAGTTCGGAGACTTCCACGCTCGGCCGCGGCTGCGCGAGGTAGAAGCCCTGCACCACATCGCAGCCGCGCTCGCGCAGGAACTCGAGCTGCTCGATGGTTTCGACGCCTTCGGCCACCACGCGCTTCTTCAACGCATGCGCCATGGTGATGATCGATTCCGCCAGCGTCGCGGCGGTGGGATTGGCGGGGATTTCCTGCAGGAAGGAGCGGTCGATCTTCACCGTCTGCACCTGCGACAGCCGCAGGTAGTTCAGTGCCGAGTAGCCGGTGCCGAAATCGTCCAGCGCGAGGCGCACGCCGAGGCCGGCCAGCGCCTTGAGCGCCGAGCGGACATCCGAATCGGCCAGCGTGGATTCGGTGAGTTCGATTTCGAGCATCTCGGGCGGAATGCCGAGGCGATCGAGCGCGCGGCGCACCAACGACGGAAACTCGGGTTGCCGCAGCTGCTGCGCCGACACGTTGATGGCGAGCCGCTCGGGCGCGATGTTCTGCTCGCGCCAGACCGCCAGCTGGTTGCACGCCGCCTCCAGCACCCAGGAGCCGATGTCGACGATCACGCCGCTCTCCTCGGCCGCGGGCACGAACTCGGCCGGGTAGCGCATGCCATCGCGCGGCGTCTGCCAGCGCAGCAGCGCCTCGAGGCCGACCAGGCGGCCATCGGCGAGCGAATACTGCGGCTGGTAGTACAGCGAGAACTCACGCCGCTTGAGCGCCCGATACAAGCCGCTGTGGGCCACCGGCGTCTGCAGGCGGCGCATCTGCGGGCTGTAGAATTCGGCGCGCGCGCGACCGCCGTCCTTGGCCTGGTACATGGCGAGGTCCGCGTTGCGCATCAGCTCCTCGATGCCCTTGCCGTCGTCCGGAAACAGCGTGACGCCGATGCTGGCGCGTACGTAGTGGTCGCGTCCCGCCACGTGCACGGGGAGCTGCAGGGCGGTGGTGATGCGCGCGGCCACCTGCGCCGCAGCCGCGCCGTCCGCCACGTCGCGCAGGATCACGGTGAATTCGTCGCCGCCCAGGCGCGCCACGGTGTCGCCTTCCTTGATGCAGGAGCGCAGCCGCTGTGCGACCACGGTCAGGAGCTGGTCGCCGGCGCTGTGGCCGACGGTGTCGTTGACCTTCTTGAAATGGTCGAGGTCCACGTAGAGCAGCGCGCCCCGCTGGCCGCGGGCCACGGCGCTGGCCAACTCCTCGCCGAGGCGGTCGCGGAACAGCACGCGGTTGGGAAGCGAGGTCAGCGCGTCGTAATGCGCCTGGCGGTAGAGATGGGCGCCGCGCTCGTTGTTGCCGAGCGCCACCGCGAGCCGGCGCGCGCATTCGCGGCCCTTGTACGCGGCGTCGGGCGCCAGCACGGGCGTGCCGGGATAGCCCACCGCCAGGATCGCGGCCACGCGCATCTGGTTGATGATGGGCCAGACCCAGAAGCACTCCGCGCCCGCATCGCACATCGGTTCGAGCGAGCCGTGGCGATCGGGCTCCCAGCGCGCGATGGTGGTGCCTTCGGGATTCTCGCGCAGGTATTCCAGCCATTCCTCGCTGATGCCGATGCGGCTCACGGCGCAGGCATCCGAGCCCGCGAGGGTGAGGTAACAGCGGCCGTGGCTCGGGGCGTCAGGATCCAGCAGCACCACCGAAGCGCAGTGGCAATGCGTGAGCCGGCAGACGCGTGCCAGCACGGCGTCGAGCGAGCTTTCGAACTCGGCGGTTTCCAGCAGCAGCCGGTCCACCTCCTCCAGCACCGTCAGCGCCTGCACGCGTTCCTCGATCACCGCGACGGCCCGGTTGTATTCGCGCGCAGCCTCGGCCGGCGCATCGCTGGCGCTGCCGACGGGCACGCGCTCGTAGTGGTTCATGGTCATCGCGGTCAAAGAGTGGCGCAGATCGCCCAGCACCGGCACCCAGCGCATGCGCAGGTACAGCACGCCAGCCAGCACCGCCAGCGCCAGGATGAACAGCGGCAATGGCAGGATGGCCGTGACCTGCCTGAGCACCGGCGCCAGCGTGCTGGCCGGCGTGTACGCCAGCACCGTCAGGCCCGGGGAATCGAGGTGGGCGACGTCGGTGCGCACGCGCAGCGCGGCGCCGCGCCAGTTCGCGCCGTCCGCTTGCCAGGTGCGCGCATCCGGATCGGCGGTGGCGCGATCGCGGCCGTAATCGCGCTCGCGACTGAACAGATACCTCAGGTCGGCACCCACTTCGTCGCTGGCTTGCAGCAGATTTCCCGCTCCGTCGACGACGGCGATGCCGCCGCCGCTCACCGGCAGCTTGTCCATTCCCTGCCACAGCCAGCTGGAGGCGATCTCGAAATATCCGACGGCGGCCTGACCCCGCACCATGAGCCGGCGCACGATGTACACGGACTGGCGCCCGCCGCGCTGCGCGCCGGTGCGCAGCAGGGATTGCCCGGAGCCCAGCACCGCGCGATCGGCGTCGCTGAGCGGCACCGCGGCGCGCGCTTCGGCTTCGGACGATCGCTGCCAGGCAACCAGCGTCAGGCCGCTGAGCTGGTCCGTGCGCAGCGCGTTCTGGCGCAGCGTGTTCTCCTCCAGCGCGCCTTCATTGCGCAGCAGCGACTGCACCACGACCTCCGCAGCACCGAGCCGCGCGTACAGGTCGCGCGCATAGGCGCCGGCCAACCCTTGCAGTTGCTCGGTCTTCTGCAGTTCGTAGCTGCGCTGCAAGAGGCTGGTGGCCACCAGCACGCTGGCCAGCAGCGCGGCAAGGCCCACCCCGGCCATCACCAGCGTCAGGCGCCGTGTCATGTTCATCGTTGCGCGGTACTCATCAGTTTGGCGGCGCTGCTCCCGGCGGCAGCGCCCATCGCCAGCAGTTTCATGCCGTTGTAGCGATACACGCCGCGGCGTTGCGAGGCCGCGGCGGCAAGCATGGCGCGCGCCAGATCCCTGGCCGGAATGGCGCGGAAGCGCGCCAGCTCGCCCCGCAGCAGCGGGTTCAGCAATGGCATGACGAGCTGCGCGGCGAATTCCAGCGGTCGCATCTCGCGCCGCGAACCCAGCAGCAGCGACGGCTGCATGAGGTGCAGCGCCGGGAAGCGCACCTGCTCGATCAGTTTTTCGGTATCGCCCTTGACCTGCAGGTAGAAGCTGCGGGCGGCGGAGTCGGCGCCCACCGAGGAGATGTGCACCAGGGTGTCGGCGCCCAGCGACCTGGCGACACGCGCGAAGCGCACTGCCAGCTGCTGGTCCACCGCGCGGAACTCCTGCTGCGAACCGGCCTGCTTGATGGTGGTGCCGAGGCAGCAGAACGCTTCGTGACAGCGCAGGTTCCCGAGCCGCGTCTCGAGTTCCTCGAAGCGCAGGATGCGGTTGGCGAATTTCGGATGCTCGAACGGCAACGGCCGGCGCGACAGCGCGATGACACGCGCATAGCGCGGTGAATCGAGCAGTGCCCGCACCAGCGCCATACCCGTGAGCCCGCTGGCGCCCGCCACCAGCGCCACCTTGCCGTTGTTTTCGGCTTGCATAACAACAGGCTATAGGGCGCGCAGCGCCTGCAAGTAGTGAATAAGTCGCATTGCGGGAAGTAAAATCGCCGCTGCCGCGGCAAACTGTAGTTTTATACAGTCTTCTGCATGCGATCCAGGCGCCGCAGCTGCGGGAACAGCCGCATCCAGGCGCCCACCACCACCAGCGTGGCGCACCCGCCCGCCACCACCGACGGCACCGTGCCGAGCCAGCGCGCCATGGCGCCCGACTCGAATTCGCCGAGTTCGTTGGAAGCGCCGACGAACATGGCCGTCACCGCACTGACGCGGCCGCGGATTTCATCGGGCGTGTTCATCTGCACCACCATCTGCCGCACGTACACGCTGAACATGTCGACGCTGCCGAGCGCCACCAGCGTCAGCCACGACAGCCACAGGTTGCGCGACAGGCCGAACACGATGGTGGCGCAGCCGAACGCAGCCACGCCGCCGAACAGCCAGCGGCCCGCGTGCCGCGTGATGGGCCACAGCGCCAGCAGCCCCGCGGTCAGCGAAGCGCCAAGCCCGGGACCCGAGCGCAACAGCCCGAGGCCCGTCGGGCCCGCCTTGAGGATGTCGCCCGCGAAGATGGGCAGCAACGCCGTGGCGCCGCCCAGCAGCACCGCGAACAGATCCAGCGACGTGCACCCCAGCACCACGGGTTGGCGGAACACGAACCGCAGCCCTTCGAGGAAGCGCCGCTGCACGCTTCCCTCCACCACCGCATCCGGGCGTGCGCGCACCTTCACGAACGCCAGCAACGTGAGGCTGACCACGAACAGCCCGGTGCAGGTGCCGAACACGGTCGAATCGCTGACCAGGAACAGCAGGCCGCCGAGCGCCGGCCCGGCGATGATCGCCACCTGCCACAGCACGGCGTTGATGGCGATGGCCTTCTGGAACTCCTGCTTCGGCACCAGGTGCGGAATGATCGCCTGCGCGGTGGGCGCCCAGAACGCGCGCGTGGCGCCGAACACGGCGATGCACGCGTAGATGGGCAGCACGTGCGTGTTGTGCAGCAGCGTCAACACGAACAGCGTGCTGATGCAGATGCATTCGATCGAATACGTGACCAGCAGCACGTGGCGCCGGTCGGCGTGGTCGGCCACGAAGCCGCCCACCAGCACCAGGCTCACGAACGGCAGGAACTGCGACAGGCCCACCAGGCCCAGCGCCAGCGGATCGTGCGTGAGCGCGTACACCAGCCAGCCCACGGCCACATCCATCATCTGCCAGGCGATGGTGATCAGGAAGCGCGCCAGGCAATAGCGCGCGAACAGGCCATGCCGCATCACCTGCAGCGCGGGGAAGCGCGCCAGGAAACTCATGCCGTGCTGTCCGGATGATCCTGCGAGACCAGCCATTCGCGCCAGATCGCGGCCAGCACGGCCAGGATCACCGGCCCGACGAACAACCCCACCAGCCCGAACGCCCCGAGGCCGCCGAGCACGCCGAACATCACCAGCAGGAAGTGCACGCGCGTGGCGTGGCCGATCACCAGCGGCCGGATCAGGTTGTCGATCCAGCTCACCACCAGCAGGCACCACAGCAGCAGGCCGGTGGCCGCGGCGGTGTGGCCGCTCAGGTACAACCATGCGACGATGCCGCCCCACACGAACGGCACCGCGAAGGGAATCATGGCGGCGATGCCCGTGACGGCCGCCGCGAACACCGGCGCGCGCACGCCGGCCACCCAGTAGCCGAGACCCGCCAGGACGCCCTGCGCCAGCGCGCACAGCACCAGGCTGATGAGCACGGCTTTCACGGTGGCGCCCGCGGCCTGCAGGTAGCCGTGTACGCGCTCGCCCACGAAACGCTCCAGCAGCGCGCGCGCCTGCGCGGCGAACGCGTCGCCGTCGCGGAACACGAAGAACAGGCTGATCATGCTGATGAACAGCTTGGCGAGGTTGCGGCCCACGTCGCCCACCACGCTGCCGATGGCGCCATAGGAATTGTTGAACAGCGTGTGCAGGCTGGCGCGCAGCGCGCCGGGATTGGCGATGAGCTGCTGGTCGTAGTTCTGCAACCAGGCACCGATGCCCAGCGGCAGCCGGAACAGGAACTCCGGCAGGCGCGGACCGCTCGCCAGCGATTCATTGACCGCGGCGTACGCGGCAACGGCCTCGGTGCGCAGCAGGATCACCAGCCAGGCGGTGGGCACGATCACCGCCGCCGTCACCAGCAGCGTCATGCACAACGCGGACCACGTGCGACGGCCGCCCCACTTGCGCGTCAGCCACAGGTATGGCGTCCAGCACACGAATGCCAGGATGGCGGCCCAGACGAAGGGCACGATGAACGTCTGCAGCACTTCGAAGCCGAGCAGCACCAGGCCCACCAGCAGGCTGGCGACGATGGCACGCTGCAGCCAGGGTACCGACTTCAAGGAAGCTCCACGCTGTGCACGAAATCCCGGATCCGTTGGGCCGTGGCGGCCGGCTGCTCATGATGCAACAAATGGCCCGCGCCCGGGAGCGTGTGCAGCCGGGCGTGCGGATACAGGCGCGGCCATTGGTCCGGTGTGGCGCCGGGTCCGAGATGCTTCATGTAGGCCGAATCGCTCCCCGACAGCAGCAGGGTGGGCACCGCGATGCGCGCCCAGCAGGCTTCGAGCTCGGCACGCGCGAACCGCATCGGACCCGAAATGCGGTGCGCCGGATCGGCGCGCAACGCCAGTCCCTGCGGCGTGTCCTCGGACCAGACCTGCGCGAGGAAGCGGGCGTGCAGCGGGCCGAGGCCCGGGTTGGCGTGCAGCACGCGTCCGGCCAGGTAATCAAGACCGGGGTAGTAGCGCTGCTGCGGTGGCTGGCGCAGTTCGTCGAGCCAGTGCGCGATGCGTCCGGGCACGGTCGCGGGCTCGAGCGCCGGCAGGCCGTACCCCTCGATGTTCACCAGCCAGCGCAGCTTTTCCGGGCGCACGCCGGCATAGATCGAGGCCACCGTGCCGCCCAGGCTGTGGCCGATGAGCCGCACGGACCCGGCCGGCACCAGCTGCGGCAGCGCGGCGTCGAGATCGGACAGGTACTGCGCTGGCGCGTAGCCTTCGCGCCGTGGGTCGCTGTTGCCGTAGCCGCGCCAGTCGAGCGCGGCGAACGACCACTCGGCCGGCAGCGCATCCACCAGCAGTTGCCAGGCATCCGCGACGTCCATCCAGCCGTGCAGCAGCACGATGGGCGCGCGCGATACCGGACCCCAGCGCGTCACGCCCAGGCGCGCGCCTTCGATCTGCAATGTATCGTGGCGCGCCGCGCGCAGCGGCTGGTAGTCGGCGGCCCGCGCTTCGCTCATCAGCTGCCCAGGAACATGCGATAGGCGGGATTGGCCGTCTCTTCGACGTAGGGATAGCGCAGCTCTTGCAGGTGCGAAAGGAATTCCGCGCGTTCGGCGGGCGGCACCTGGATGCCCGCCAGCACGCGGCCGCAATCCGAGCCGTGGTTGCGGTAGTGGAACAGGCTGATGTTCCAGGAGCTGCCGATGGCCTGCAGGAATTTCAGCAGCGCGCCCGGCCGTTCCGGGAATTCGAAGCGGTACAGCAGCTCATTGCTCACGCCGCGCGCGGCGCCGCCCACCATGTAGCGCGCGTGCAGCTTGGCCATCTCGTTGTCGCTCATGTCGACCACGGTGTAGCCGGCGTGGCGCAGCAGCGCGAACACCTGCTCGCGCTCGTCGCGCCCGCCGTCGAGCGCCAGGCCCACGAAGATGTGCGCGCGCTCGCTGCTCTGCACGCGATAGTTGAATTCGGTGATGCTGCGCTGGCCGAGGATCTCGCAGAAGTGCAGGAAGCTGCCCGGGCGCTCCGGAATTTCCACCGCCAGCAGCGCCTCGCGGCCACCGCCGAGGTCGGCGCGCTCGGAGATGTGGCGCAGCCGGTCGAAATTCATGTTGGCGCCGCTGTTCACGGCCACCAGCCGCAGGCCGCTCTGCTCCGGATGCTGCTCCACGTAGCGCTTGAGGCCGGCGATGGCCAACGCCCCCGCAGGCTCCGGGATCGAGCGCGTGTCCTCGAAGATGTCCTGGATCGCCGCGCAGATCTGGTCGGTGTTCACCAGCACCACTTCATCCACGTAGCGCTGCGCCAACGCGAAGGTTTCCTCGCCCACGCGCTTCACCGCCACGCCGTCGGCGAACAGTCCCACCTGCTCGAGCGTGACGCGCCTGCCGGCACGCAGCGAGTCGTGCATGGCCGCCGCATCCTCGGGTTCGACGCCGATCACCCTGATCCCCGGGTCGAGCTGCTTGAGGTACGCGGCGATGCCGCCGATCAGGCCGCCGCCACCCACGGGCACGAACACCGCGTCGATCTCGCCACCGGTCTGGCGCAGGATCTCGACGCCGATGGTCCCTTGCCCCGCGATCACATCGGGATCGTCGAAGGGATGCACGAACGCGAGGCCGCGCTCCGCCGCAAGCCGCTTGGCGTGATCGAACGCCACGTCGAACACTTCGCCGTGCAACACCACCTCACCGCCCCGGCTGGCCACGGCCTGCACCTTGATGGCGGGCGTGGTCCGCGGCATCACGATCACCGCGGGAATGCCGCGCTTCTGCGCCGCCAGCGCCACGCCCTGCGCATGGTTGCCCGCCGAGGCGCAGATCACCCCCCGCGCCGCGACTTCCGCCGGCAGCTGGGCGATCTTGTTGTACGCGCCCCGCAGCTTGAACGAGAACACCGGTTGCAGGTCCTCGCGCTTGATGGCGATGCGATGGCCGAGGCGTTGTGACAGGCGCGGCGCGGCGTCGAGCGGCGATTCGATCGCCACGTCGTAGACCCGCGCAGTCAGGATGCGCGGCAGGTAGTCATCGGCCACGGAAATGCTCAGCCGCCGCGGTCGCCCGCGCGCTCACCCAGCGGCTTCAGCACATAGCGGAATTCAGTCTTGCCTATGGTCACGAGATCGCCTTCCCGCAATTCCTTGCGCGCCACGCGGGTACCGTTGACGTACACCCCGTTGGCGCTGTTGAGGTCTTCGATCACGGTCTCACGCTCGCCGACAAGAATCAAGGCGTGGTGGCGGCTGATGAAGTCGGCCTCGATCTGCAGGTCGTTGTCGCTCTTCCTGCCGATGGTGGTGCGCTTGCCGAGCTGGTGCACGATGCCGGTGTCGCCTTCGGTGCGCACCAGCAGGTGATCGGCGTTGCGGGGCACGGGCAGGATCGCGATGCGGGCGCTGGCGCTCAGGCTGGCTGCGGCCGGCGTGGCCTGCGGCGGCGGCCGCTCGCCGGCCGGCGCCGGCGTCGGTCCCTGGGCCGGAGCGTCGCTCTTGCCGATGCGCTGCAGGTTCTGGCGGATGTTGCCCAGCACGGCCGCACTGCTGGCGGCTTCGGCTTCCAGCCGCTTGATGAGACCTGCGCGTTCCTCGAGCTGCCGGCTCAGGTCGGCGTTCTGGTCGCGCAGCTCGGCTTCGTTCTTCTCCAGGCGTGCGATGGCGGCTTCGCGCTGGCGCAGGTCGGATTCGTAACGCCGGATGCTGTCCTCGGCCGCGCTGCGATCGGCACGCAACGCTTCCTCGGCGGCGCGCAGCACCGCCATCTGCTGCTGCTGGGCGCGCACCATCTCGCGATGGTCGGACAGTTCCTGCTCGAGCTGGTCGAGCTTCTCGCGCGCAGCGGCGTGTTCGCGCAGGGAATCGTCGAGCCGCAGCTGCAGCTGGCTGCCGGAAGCGGTCAGTGCTTCGGTGCGGGCCAGCTCGGCCAGCAGCGCGACCTGGCGTTGTTCCGCCACCGCCAGCGCCGCTTCGAGCTCGGCGCGCAGGCCGGCGGCGCGCTCGGCCGATTCCTGCAGCTGCTGGCGCAGTTCCTGTTCCTGGTTGCGTTCGCGCTCCAGCGCGGCGCTCAGCTCCTGTTCGCGCGCGCTCACGGCGCGGCGCAGGTCTTCGTTGAGCTTGTCCAGCGAGGCGATGCGCGCCTGCTGGTCGGCGTCGGCGCGATCGCGCTCGCCGAGCAGGCTGTCGAAGAAGCCGCGGCGCGCTTCCACGCTGTGCAGCGTCTCGCGATGGCGCTCGCCGCGCACGCGCAGCTCGCTCAGTTCGGTCTCGAGACGCGCCTGCTGCTGTTCATGGCGGCTCCGCTGCGCTTCGAGATCGGACTGGCGCTGGCGCACCTGCACCAGTTCGCCCTGGGTGCGATGCAGCTCCTGCTCGAGCTGGTCGCGCGAGGCGTTGAGCTGCTGCAGGGTGGCTTCGCGCTCGCTCATGCGCGCGTCGATTTCCTGCAGGTCATGGTCGCGCTTCTGCAGATCGAGGCGCAATGCTTCGATGCGCGCATCGCGCGCACCGACTTCGCGCTCGAACAGCGACAGCTGCTCGCTCTTGTGGTTGAGCTGGTCTTCCAGTTCGCGCAGGCTCAGCGTGAGCGAACTGAGGTTTTCCTCGATGGCGGTGTGGTGGCCGGACTCGGGCGCCACCAGCGCGGCGCCGGGCGGCTCGACCACGGGCGCCGGGGCCGGCGCAGTGGGCTGCGCAACGCGGCCCGCCTCCGGGATTTCGCCGGTCTCCTCGGAGAGCTGCAGTGCGGGCAGTTCGGCGGTTTCCTCGAGGTCCTGCTCGCCCGGGGGCACGATGCGCTGTTGTCGACGGGTCATGTGACGAGACTCCTGAGCGCTTTCTCCAGCATATCCTGTGCCGACTGGCCTTCGGCGGCCTGCAGCGTGTTGCGCACCAGGCCGGGACGGGCGGCGGTGAGGGCACGCGCGATGGACTGGCCCGAACCCGCCACGATCACATCCACCTGGCGGATGCGCATCGAATCCAGGAAGTCCAGCAGCGCGGCCGCCAGCGCGTCGGGACCCGACCCTTCCGGCGGCGGATCGGATTCGCCGCGACCGGGCAGGTCGGGAGCGTACACCGAACGTGTGCGGCCCAGCGGAGCCAGCAGCGGCTGGAACCAGCGGCCCGAACCCGCCTCACCCGCGATGCACAACACCGAAGTGCCTTCGTCGAAGCCGCCGCCGGTGGGCATGGCGAAGTGCATGTGCAGTTGCCCGAAACGGCAATCGAAATAGGCCCGGCGCACGCGTGGTTCGGCGTTGGAAGCGTACTGGGCGACTCGCTGGCTGCGCATGCGGAAAACCTTGGACCGGGCCGGAATTTCAGGCTTCCTAGCATAGCCGAGCGAGGCGCGCCCCGCCCTCCGACGCGCTCCAAACGTGCGCTGGCGCAAGTGCCGGCGCCGCCTTTGACCATAACCGGTGCGATTCGCAATCGGTTGTTTCGCAACCATTGTTGCTCTGCCATAGTCGCGGGGATGAGCGACTACGAACAACTGGTCACCCTGCAGGCCCACATCCTGCAGCAACAGGACCGCTACCCCGAAGCCTCGGGAACCCTGACCTGGATCCTCTCGGCGCTGTCCATCTCCGCCAAGATCATCACCGCCAAGGTCCGCCGCGCGCGGCTGGACGACGTGCTGGGCGCGGTGGGCAGCGAAAACGTGCAGGGCGAGCAGCAGCAGAAACTCGATGTGATCGCGAACGAGGTCCTGCTGCGCACGCTGGGTGGCCGCGAAGGCGTGGCGGTGGTCGCGTCCGAGGAGAACGAGGAACCGGTCATCCTGCGCAAGTCCGGCGGTGGCCAGCGACGCTATTGCGTGCTGTTCGATCCGCTCGACGGTTCGTCGAACCTCGACATCGCGGGCGGCGTGGGCACCATCTTCAGCATCCTGCGTTTCGACTCGGGCACCGCGCGGCCCGAGGATGCACTGCTGCAGCCGGGCACGCGCCAGGTGGCCGCAGGCTACATGCTGTACGGCTCTTCCACGGTGTTCGTGCTGTCCATCGGCATGGGCGTGGACATGTTCGTGCTCGATCCCTCCATCGGCGCATTCGTGCGCGTGGCGCAGGGACTGCGCATTCCGGCCAGCAGCGCCAGCTACTCGTGCAACGAAGGCAACCGCCGCAGCTTCCCGCCTGGCTACCAGCGCTATCTCGACTGGGCGCAGGCGCACGACTATTCGAGCCGCTACGTGGGCGCGATGGTGGCCGACTTCCATCGCATCCTGCTCAAGGGCGGCGTGTTCCTGTATCCGCCCACCGCGAAATCCCCGGGCGGCAAGCTGCGGCTGATGTACGAGGCCAATCCGATCGCGATGCTGTGCGAGCAGGCCGGCGGCAAGGCATTCGCAGCGCCCGGGCAGCGCATCCTGGACGCGGTGCCCAACGGCATCCACCAGCGCACGCCGGTCATCCTGGGCAGCGCCGGTGAAGTTGATGCAGTGCTGAAGCATCTCGCGCAGTGACGGCGCTGGCGGCAAAGGCGACTGTGATTCCGTGGGCATTGCCGGTGCGGACTGATTGACGCAGTCCGGCACCGATGGTTAGGTGCCTGCATGAAGCCGCAGGTCAACATCGCCGCGCTGCTCTGCCTGGCGGCGCTCTGCCACGAAGTGCGCGCGGATCAGTCCAGCGGGTTGCCGGCGCCTTCGGTGCTGGAAGCCGAGCACGCGCACATCGGCACGATCACGGTGCGCGCTGCCGAGATCTTCGACACCGCCGATCCCAAGGAGAACAACTGGCTGTTCCGCACCGCCAACCGCCTGCACGTCGACACGCATGAAAGCGCGATCCGCGCGCAGCTGCTGTTCAAGAGCGGCGACGTGTATTCGCGCAAGCTGCTGGATGAGACCGAGCGCAACATGCGGCAGCTGGATTTCCTGCGTGAACCGAAGATCATCGAGGTCGCCTACCACGACGGCCTGGTGGACCTGCTGGTGTTCACGCACGACGTGTGGACGCTGCAACCCGGCGTCTCCTTCAGCCGCAGCGGCGGCAGCAATCGCAGCAGCATCGAGTACGCCGACCAAAACCTGTTCGGCCGCGGCAAGTCGCTGCAGTTCGGCCGCAGCAGCGACGTCGAACGCACCTCCAACTATTTCGACTGGCGCGATCCGAACGTGTGGGGCAGCCACTTCCGCGACTCGATCGACTACACCAACAGCGACGACGGCTATTCCTGGCACGTGGACGCCGAGCGGCCGTTCTTCGCCCTGGCCACGCAGCTCAGCGGCGGCATCAACACCGGCAGCAGCCTGAGCCTGATTCCGCGCTACCAGCTCGGCCAGGTGTACGACCGCTACCAGGTGTACACCGAACAATCGCAGCTCGAATTCGGCTGGCGCCTGCCCAGCAGCACGCACTGGACCGAGCGCATGACCTACGAGCTGCGCCACGACTACACCGAGTTCACGCTGGCGCCCACCGGCGAGACGCTGCTGCCGTTGCCCTCCGACCGCAAGCTCAACTATCCCTACCTGCGCTACGACCTGGTCGAAGACGAGTTCCACACCACCAGCAACCTGAACCAGATCGCGCGCACCGAGGATCTGCACTACGGCTGGTCGGGCGGCGTCGGCGTGGGCCTGGCCAGCGGCGTGTTCGGCGCCGACCGCCATGCCTGGCTGGTCGACACCACCGTCCTGTATGGGCACGAGTTCAGCGACCGGCAGTCGGTATTCTGGGAGCTCGACTGGAGCGGCCGGCGCGAGTTCCAGCAATGGCACAACGCGCTCAGCACGCTGGACCTGAGCTATTTCTACAAGACCAGCGCCAACACGCGCTTCATCGCGCACCTCAACGGCGACTCCATCCACCTGCCGGACGGCGACAACTGGCTCGACCTGGGCGGCGACAATGGCCTGCGCGGCTACCCGCTGCACTACCAGCAGGGCGACGGGCGCGCGCTGATCACGCTCGAAGAGCGGCTGTACACCAACTACTACCTGCTGCAGCTGCTGCACGTGGGTGCGGCGGTGTTCTTCGACGCCGGCCGCACCTGGGGCGCGAACCCGGCCGGCACGCCACAGCTGGGCTGGCTGCGCGACGTCGGCATCGGCCTCAGGCTCGGCAACTCGCGCACCTCATTCGGCAACGTGGTGCACATCGACCTGGCGGCGCCGCTGGACGTGGACGGCAACATCACCGGCGCCAGGAAGATCAGCCGCCTGCAGCTGCTGATCGGCACGCAGGCAAGTTTCTAGGAGTAAGATGGGCGCTTCCAACCCGGGGGAGCAGCCATGTGCGATCGGGATGACATCGACGCGATGATCGACGCCGCGCAGCGGCGGGAAGCCTTCTCACGCCGCCACTTCGGCGCCTGGGCGCTGGGTGCGGGCCTGGTCACGGCGCTGCCGCGCCTAGCGGATGCGATGGAGGTCGTCGATACCGATCTCGACATCAAGACGCCCGACGGCACCGCCGATTCGTACTTCGTGCACCCGGCAAAGGGCGTGCACCCGGGCGTGCTGATCTGGACGGATATCATGGGCCTGCGCCCCGCGTTCAAGATGATGGGCAAGCGCCTCGCGGAGTCGGGCTACTCGGTGCTGGTCCCGAACCCGTTCTATCGCCAGAAGCGGGCGCCGATCATGCCGCCGGGCGCCAGCATGGCCGATCCCGACACGCGCCAGGCACTCATGGGTTTCATGGGCGCGCTCACGCCCGCCACGAACGTGACGGACGCGAAAGCGTTCGTCGCCTTCCTCGACGCGCAGCCGTCAGTGAGCAAGAAGCGCAAGCTGGGCACGACGGGCTACTGCATGGGCGGCCCCATCACCTTCCGCACCGCCGCCACGTTCCCCGATCGCATCGGCGCAGCCGCGACGTTCCACGGCGCCAATCTCGTGAACGACACGCCCGACAGCCCGCACCTGCTGATCCCGAAGCTCAAGGCGCAGTTCCTCATCGCCATCGCCGCGAGCGACGACATGAAGGATCCGCAGGCCAAGGCCGTGCTGCGCGAGGCGTTCGACAAGGCGAAGCTGCCGGCCGAGATCGAGGTGTACGCCGGCACGCAGCACGGCTGGTGTCCGCCGGATTCGAACGTGTACAACGAGGCGCAGGCGGAGAAGGCCTGGAACCGGCTGCTGGCGCTGCTGCGCAAGGCGTTGGCCTGACCGGGGGCGGGGCGCATCCTGCACCCCGCCCCGACCGGCGGCTGCTGCGAGAGGTAGACAGGACCGCCCGTGGCGCCCGCCGCCGTCA
>DATJYR010000070.1:0-63068 GCA_035499515.1 Steroidobacteraceae bacterium
CTGCAGGTGCTGCAGCACTTCCTTGACCGCGTAGGCACTCGGAAACGGCCCGAACTGCCGGCCGCCGCGCTGTCGCGGACCGCGATAGAACACCAGGCGCGGGAACGGATGTCCGGGCTGGCAGAGGATGTAGGGATAGGACTTGTCATCGCGCAGCGCGATGTTGTAGCGCGGTCGCTGCGCCTTGATCAGGTTGCTCTCGAGCAGCAACGCCTCGGGCTCGGTGTTGACGACGGTGACCTCGATGCGCCCGACTCGAGCCACCAGCGCGGCAATCTTCGGCGACAGCGGGCGGCCGGAGAAGTAGCTGCCCACGCGATCGCGCAGTCGCGCCGCCTTGCCGACGTACAGCAGCTCGTCCTCGGGTCCGTACATGCGGTACACGCCGGGTCGCTGCGGCAGCGTCGCCACGTAGTCCTTGGCATCGAAGGCCGGTTCGCTCATGGCGCCGCCATCCGCGGCCGCCTCACTCGGCGATACGCGACTGCCGTTTGCTGCGGCCGGCGATCAGCATGGCAAGCTCGAGGGCCTGCTCGTGGTTCAGTCGCGGGTCGACCGTCGAGCGGTAGGCACGCTGCAGATCCTGGTCGGTGAGGCCGCGCGCCCCGCCGGTGCACTCGGTCACATCCTCGCCCGTGAGTTCGATGTGCGCGCCGCCGAGATAGGAACCCAGCTCGCCGTGGATGCGGAACGAGAGCTCCAGCTCGCGCAGGATGTTCTCGAAGCGGCGCGTCTTGAGGCCGCCGCTGCTGTTCTCGGTGTTGCCGTGCATGGGATCGCAGCACCACAGCACGGAATGCCCGGTGCGGCGCACGGCCTCGATCACGCGCGGCAGATGGCGTTCCACGTCCTTCACGCCGAAGCGGCAGATCAGCGTCAGCCGGCCCGGCACGTTCTGCGGATTGAGCGTGGTGACCAGCCGCTGCAGCCATTCGTCGTCCATGCCCGCACCGACCTTCACGCCCATCGGATTGGCGATGCCGCGGAAATACTCCACGTGCGCGCCGTCGAGCTGCGCGGTGCGCATGCCGATCCACGGCATGTGCGTGGAGAGGTCGTACCAGCGGTTCTGGCGCGGAATGAAGCGCGTCTGCGCCTGCTCGTAATGCAGCAGCAGGCCCTCGTGGCTGGCAAAGAAATCGACCCGCATGGAGTCGTGCACGTTCTGGCCGGTGAGCGACTCGAAGAAGTCGAGCGCGTCGCCGATGGAGTGCACGATGCGCTGGTAGGACTCGCGCAGCTCGGCGTGGCGCATGAAACCCAGGTCCCAGTATTCCGGGTGGTGCAGGTCGGCGAAACCGCCGTCGACCAGCGCACGCACGAAGTTCAGCGTCAGGGCGGCGCGCTCGTAGCCGCGCAGCAGCAGCTGCGGATCGGGGCGCCGCGCGGCCGGCGTGAATTCCAGGCCGTTGACCAGATCGCCGCGATAGGATGGCAGCGTGATGCCATCGCGCGTCTCGGTATCGGCCGAGCGCGGTTTGGCGTACTGGCCCGCGAAGCGCCCGACGCGGATCACCGGGCGCTTCATGCCCTGCAGCAGCACCAGGCTCATCTGCAGCAGCACCTTGAGCTGCTTGGCGATGTGGTCGGACTCGCAGTCGGCGAAGCTCTCGGCGCAGTCACCGCCCTGCAGCAGGAAGCTCTCGCCACGCTGCGCGCTGGCCAGCCGCTCGCGCAGGTTGTCCACCTCCCAGCTCACCACGATGGGTGGCAGGCGGGAAATGTCGGCGACCACGCGCGCGAGTTCCGCAGGATCCTCGTACGAGGGCTGCTGCTGCGCCTTGCGGGTCTGCCAGCTGGCCGGATTCCACGGGGTGGTTTCGGTGGTCTGCATCGGGCAATTCTAGCAGTCTTGCCCGGTGTTTTCAGCGCCCGGGCAGGTACAGCGCGATGCGCGCGCCCCCCAGCTCGGCGGCGGTTCCGATCTCGAAGCGGCCGCCGTACAGCGCGATGGTGTCGCGGACCATCGCCAGGCCCAGGCCATGGCCGGGCTGGCGCTCATCCGCGCGCACACCGCGCTCCACCACGCGCTCGCGATCGGCCGCGGCGATGCCCGGGCCATCGTCCTCCACGCACACACACAACCTCTCGCCCAGCGGCGCGTCAGGCGCCAGCGCGGCGCGCACCCGTACCCGCGAACGGCACCACTTGCAGGCGTTGTCGAGCAGGTTGCCGAGCAGCTCCATCAAATCGCCGCGATCGCCGCCGAAGCCCGGCTCGCCCTCCACCAGCACCTCGATCACCAGCTCGCGGCCAGCGTGCACTTTGAGCAAGGCCGCGCGCAGCTCCGCCACCAGCGGCGCCACCGGCACCACGTCGGAGCCCAACGTCATCGAGCCGCTCATGGCCGCGCGCTTGAGCTGGTGCTCGACGATCTGGTTCATGCGCTCGACTTCGGCTTCGATCGTGCGCTGCGCTTCCGCGCCCTCCTGCGCGGCGCTGGCGCGGATCACGGCCAGCGGCGTCTTCAGGCTGTGCGCCAGGTTGCCGAGCGTGTCGCGATAGCGCGTGATGCGTTCGCGTTCGGCCTTCAGCAGCGCGTTGAGGTTGCGCGTCACGCGCTCCAGCTCGCGCGGGAAATTGCCGCTGAGCTTCTCCTGCTCGCCCCGCTCCACCGCGCCGATTTCGCGCGCCAGGCGTCGCACCGGTTCCAGCGCACGGCGCATGCGCCACGCGAGCGTGCCGAGCAGCGCCAGCGCCAGCAGCAGGAACCAGCCCGTCATCTGGCGGCGGAAGCGGTAGAGCTGCAGCTGGTACGGCCGCGTGCTCTCCGCGACGCTGAATTCGAGATCGCGGTTGTCGCCCTCCGCCACTTCCCAGCTCAATCCGCGGCTCAGCACCGCCAGTTCGCTGCCATCGGCCAGGCGTTGCATGCGATACACGGTGCTGCCGACGCCAGCCACCTGCTTCGCGTCCAGTGCCAGCGTCCCCGCCGAGGGCGAGCGCCACAGTTCGGCGCCGGAGCGCTGGCGGATCCAGGCGTAGTAGCCCGAGTCGGGCGTGACCAGCCGCGATTCGGGATCCGGCAGGCTCAGTTCGACGCGGCCCTCGGGACTGACCTCGGCGGACGCCAGCACCGCGATGAGCTGTTCGTCGAGTCGATCGCGCAACGCCTGTGCGCTCAGGCCGCGGAAGATCGAATCGAGCAGCACGACGGTGAGGACGAAGAACAGCGCCAGTGGCACCGCCACCGAGAACACCAGGCGCCGGCTGACCGACGAATTCTCGCTCACGCGGGCGCTGCGGTCCGCGGCAGGGCGAATCGATAGCCGCGGCCGCGCAGCGTTTCGATGGGATGCAGGGTATCGTCGGGATCGAGCTTGCGCCGCAGGCGCGCGATCAGCACTTCGATGACGTTGCTGTCGCGTTCGAAATCCTGCTCGTACAGCCGTTCGGTGAGGTCCATCTTCGACACCACTTCGCCGGCGTGCAGCATCAGGTGCTCGAGGATGCGGTATTCGAAGCTGGTGAGTTCGACCTCCTGGCCCGCGAGCATCAGGCTCTGGCTGCGCGTGTCCAGCGCCACCGGACCGCAGGCCAGCGTGGCGCTCGCCCAGCCGCCGGAGCGGCGCAGCAGGGCCGCGAGGCGCGCGCGCACTTCCTCGAAATGGAACGGCTTGGCGACGTAATCGTCGGCGCCCGCGCCGAGGCCCTCGACCTTGTCCTGCCAGCGATCGCGCGCGGTCAGGATCAGCACGCCGTAGCTCTTGCCGGCGGCGCGCAACCTGCGGATCAGCTCCAGGCCGGAGAGCTTCGGCAGACCGAGGTCGATGACCGCGACATCGACGGGATTCTCGGTGGCGGCATACAGCCCTTCCTCGCCATCGGCCGCGACGTCGACGTTGTAACCCGCGGCCGTCAGGTCGGTGCGCAGGGCTTCGCGCAGCGTCGCTTCGTCTTCCACCACCAGTACGCGCATGGCCGGCTCCAGTCCCTAGAGCGAATCGCCTGTGGCCGCGTCCACGCGCACCGTCCAGATCTTGCCCTGCTCGGACAGCAGCCGCAGCTGGTAGACGCGCCGGCCCGATTCATCCTGGCTCAGGTCGGCGCGCACCACGCGTGCCTTGTAGCGCTTCTCGGCCAGCGCAATGACGCGCTCGCGGCTCATGGGCTGGGACGCCGCAGATTCGTGTCCGGCCTGTGCCGGCGGCGCATCCGCCAGCACCAGCCCCGCCGCCGCCAGCGTCGCCACCCAAGCCGCTTTCGAACCCCTGACAGATCGCCGCATGGACTTCAGACCCTCAGCCGCTGGCCGCAAGTCTAACCCGGAAGCGGCAGGCGGCGACCCGGATCGTGGTCGAGGTGCGTGCGGTAGGTCCGGCCGCGGTAGCAGTAAGTCACCTCGTAGCCGGCGATCTGCGGTTCGTAGCGGGTTTCATAGCGCGTCTCGCAGTAGCCGCCGCGATCGTATCCGCCCCGGTCGTCAGCCGCGCGACGTTCAGCGTCCCGGCCGATCGCGGATCCGATGACGGCGCCCGCGACCGTGGCCGGGCCTCGGCCCGGGCCGAAGGCGAGGTTGTGGCCGATGGTCGCGCCGATGAGTCCACCCAGCAGGGCGCCGCCATGCGGGTGCCGGTAGCCACCGTCGCGGTAACACTGCTGCACCGGCACGCTCACGGGCACGCTGCGCACCACCTGGCGCACGCGGGTGACGTCGCCATATTCCGCTCCCCGGTTGCGATACCGATCGTCGTCGTGACCGTGGGCCATCGCGGCGCCGCAGACGCCCAGGCTCGCCACCACCCCCAGCACCCCCTGTCGCATGTCCATTTCCAGCTCCTGCATCCGAGGCGAGATCCAGCCTCGGGAGCCAGGTTAGCCGGCGGCCACTGAACCCTTCCTGAACCGCTTCAGACGGTCCTTTTTGCCTGCTGCCACAGGGCCTCCCACTCCTCGAGGCTGAGCCCGGCCAGCTCCCGGCCCTGCGCCGCGGCCAGGCGCTCCATGCAGGCAAAGCGGGTTTCGAAACGGCGATTGGCGCCGCGCAGGCTCTGCTCGGGATCCACCCCCAGCTGCCGCGCCCAGCTGGTGACCGCGAGCAGCAGGTCGCCCATTTCCTCCGCCACGCGCGCCTCGCCCTCTCCCGCCTGCAGCGCGGATTCGATTTCGCGCAGCTCCTCGTCGACCTTGAGACGCGCACCGGCCGCGTCGGGCCAGTCGAAGCCCACCCGCGCCGCGCGGCGGCCCAGCTTGGCGGCGCGCGTCAGCGCGGGCAGCGCTGTCGGCACGCCGGCCAGCGTTCCCGTCGCGCCCGACTGCGCCCGCTCCTGCGCCTTGTGCCGCTCCCAGTCGCCGGACAAGCCGGCGGGTCCCGGCACGAAGGCGGGATCGAACACATGCGGATGGCGGCGCACCAGCTTGTCGTGGATGCCCTGGGCCACGGCCGCGAAATCGAACCAGCCCCGCTCCTCCGCCAACCGCGCGTGGAAAACCACCTGGAAGAGCAGATCCCCCAGCTCCGAGCGGATCGCCTCCGGATCCTCGTGCGCGATGGCTTCCGCCACTTCGTACGCCTCTTCGATGGTGTAAGGCGCGATGCTGGCGAAATCCTGGGCACGATCCCAGGGGCAACCCTGCACGGGATCGCGCAGCCGCCGCATGAGCTGCAGCAGCCGCGTGAGCGCCTCGCGCGCGGCCTGTGCATCCTGATCGGGCGTGGCGCTGCTCAAGACGCGCTCCCGGAAGGGACTTCCCGCAGCGCTTCGCGCAGCCGCTGCAGGATGCCGGCGGTGGCGCCCCAGATCTGGTGGCCCTGGAACTGGAGCTCGTACCCGGTGACGGCGATGCCGCGCAACTGCCGCGTGCGCAGCCGGAAACTGCCCTCATCCATCAACACCGTCAACGGCAGCAGGAAGTGCTGTGCGACTTCGTTCTGATCGACCCGCAGTGCGAAACCCTCGCGTACCCGCGCCACCACCGGCGTGATGCGATATCCGGTGAGCACCACCTGGTCGCCCAGGTAGCCGAGCGGTTCGACGAATTCGCGCGCCAGGCCCACTTCTTCTTCCGCCTCGCGCAATGCCGTGGCCAGCAGGTCGGCATCCGCTGTATTGGCGCGGCCGCCCGGGAAACTGATCTGGCCCGCGTGCTGGCGCAGATGCGTGGCGCGCACCGTCAGCAACAGGCTGGCCGCGTCCCGCGTTTCGACCACCGGCACCAGCACGGCCGCCGGCTGCAAGGTCTGCGCCAGTGACGCGCGCAACGCCTCCGGCACGCCGCTTTCGCTGCCGCCCAGCCGCCATTGCTCGACGCGGTGATCGGGTTCGCGCAACAGGGCGGTGCGCAGCCGCTCGCGCCACTCAACCACTGCGCGTGAGGCGCCACGGGTCGAGCAGCTGTTCGAGCTGCTCGCGCGGCAGGCCGCTCTGTTCCGCGGCCACGTCCAGGATCGGCCGGCCTTCGGCCCAGGCCTGCTTGGCGATGGCCGCGCCCTTCTCGTAACCGATGAGCGGATTCAGTGCGGTCACGAGCACCGGGTTCTGCGCCAGGTTCGCGTTGATGCGCGCGGCGTGGTACTTCATGCCGGCGAGCGCCTGGTCCGCCAACGCCGTGGCCGCGCGCGCCAGCAGCTGCAGGCTTTCGAGCAGCTTGAACGCGATCAGCGGCAGCATCACGTTGAGCTGGAAGTTGCCCGACTGGCCCGCGAGGGTGATGGCGGCGTCGTTGCCGATGACTGCCGCGGACACCATCGCCACCGCCTCCGGGATCACGGGGTTCACCTTGCCCGGCATGATGCTGCTGCCCGGCTGCAACGCCGGCAGGGAGATCTCGCCGAGGCCGGCCAGCGGCCCGGAATTCATCCATCGCAGGTCGTTGCAGATCTTCATCAGCGCCACAGCCAGCACTTTGAGCTGGCCGGACAGCTCGACCGCACTGTCCTGCGCCGCCATGGCCGCGAAATAGTTGTCGGCGGGCAGGAATTCGATGCCCGTCAGGGACTGCAGTTCGCGGCACAGGTTGGCCGCGAACCCGGGCGGGGCATTGACGCCGGTGCCGACCGCGGTGCCGCCCTGCGCCAGGCGTCGCAGCCGCTGTTCGGTATCCTGGAACCTCGCCACGCAGTGCTCGATCTGCACGCGCCAACCCGAGATTTCCTGGCCGGCGGTCAGCGGCATGGCGTCCATCAGGTGCGTGCGGCCGGTTTTGACCAGCGCCGCGACCTCGGCCTCGCGCACCCTGAGCACATCGATGAGCCGCGAGAGCGCGGGCAGCAGCGCTTCCCGCAGCGCCAGCACGGCGCCGACGTGGATGGCGCTGGGGATCACGTCGTTGCTGCTCTGCCCCAGATTCACGTGGTCGTTGGGATGGACGGCGAGCGCGGCACTGGAGGCCAGGTGCGCGATCACCTCGTTGGCGTTCATGTTCGTGCTGGTGCCGGACCCGGTCTGGAACACGTCGAGCGGGAAACCCGCGTCGTGCGCGCCGGATGCGACCTCGGCTGCCGCGGCGTCGATCGCGCCGGCCCGCGCGGCGTCCAGCAGGCCGAGCCTGAGGTTGGCGCGCGCCGCGGCCTGCTTGATCAGCGCCAGCGGGCGGATGAAGTCGTGCTGGAAACGCCACGGACCGAGCTGGAAATTCTGCAGCGCGCGCTGCGTCTGCGCGCCCCACGGCGCCGCCGCGGGCACCTGCAGCTCGCCCATGCTGTCATGTTCAACGCGGAATTGGCCGGTGTCCAAAGCAACAGCTCCCACGGCAAAGAGCCGGATCCCCCGCTATCATAGCGGCATATGTCCGACGCCGCTCTCAACGCACTCTCCCCGGTCGATGGGCGCTACGCCGCCGCCGCCGCCGATCTCAGACCCCTGCTGTCCGAAGCGGCGCTGATCCGCGAGCGCATCCGCGTCGAGGCGGACTGGCTGCTGCAGATCGGCGCGTCCATTCCCGCGCTGCTGCCGGCGGGCGGACTGCCCGCGCCGGTGCGCCAGGCCGCCGCAGCCCTGTCGCGCGAGCCTCCTGCCACGGCCGCCAGCGACGTCAAGGCGATCGAGCAGCGCATCAACCACGATGTCAAAGCCGTGGAGTATTTCGTGCGCGACACGCTCGCCAGGGCGGGCGCGACCCCCGCGCTGCTGGAACTGGTGCATTTCGGCTGCACCTCCGAGGACATCAACAACCTCTGCTACGCGCGGCTCATGTCGCGCGCGCGAAGCGGCGTGCTGTTGCCGCAGCTCGACGCACTGCTGCAGATCCTCGAGGGCTTCGCCGAGCGGCACGCCGAACTGCCCATGCTGGCGCGCACCCATGGCCAGACCGCGAGCCCGACCACGCTGGGCAAGGAGTTCGCCAACGTCGCAGCACGGCTGCGACGCGCGCGCCGGCGGCTCGCGGGCGTGGAGATCCTCGGCAAGTGGAACGGCGCGGTGGGCAATTTCAACGCGCACCACGCGGCGCTGCCGGAGGTCGACTGGCCCGCGATCAGCCGCGCCTTCGTCGAATCGCAGCAGCTCGGCTGGAACGCCTGGACCACGCAGATCGAGCCGCACGACTGGCTCGGCGAATACTGCGATGCCTGCGCGGCGGTGAACGTGATCCTGATCGATTTCAGCCGTGATGTGTGGGGCTACATCTCGCTGGGTTACCTCAAGCAGCGCGCGGTGGCCGGTGAGGTCGGTTCCTCCACCATGCCGCACAAGGTCAATCCCATCGACTTCGAGAACGCCGAAGGCAATCTCGGCATCGCCGATGCGCTGCTGCGCCACTTCGCCGAGAAACTGCCGATCTCGCGCTGGCAGCGCGATCTCACCGACTCGACCGTGCTGCGCAACCTCGGCGTCGCGCTCGGCCACACACTGATCGCGTGGCGGTCGCTGCAGAAGGGACTGGGCAAGATCGAAGCGGACGCCGATCGGCTGGCGCGCGACCTGGACCTGTCATGGGAAGTGCTGGCCGAGCCGATCCAGACCGTGCTGCGCGCGGCTGGCGTGCCCGACGGCTACGAACTGCTGAAGGGGTTCTCGCGCGGACGGCAGATCGATGCCGCGGCGCTGCAGGCTTTCGTGGCGGGATTGCCCTTGCCGGCAACCGAAAAGGCCCGACTGTCGGCCCTGCGGCCACAGGATTATGTCGGACTGGCGGCACGGCTCACCCGCCTGCCGCGCCCTTCCTGAGCCAAACGCGAAGCCCATCACACGCGCACCCCGCCGCGCGTGACGCAGTTGGCGCGGGGGCGCCGAACACCACACATAACATCCTTGCGCAACGGGCCATTCCGCCCGCGAGTGGGGATGTTCCTGGTGGTGAAGAAGTCCGGAGCGCGGGCCACGTCAGCGGCGAACCTGTCGAGCTTCGGCCTCGACGATGGCGCGCCGTTGCTCGCGCCGCCGCCGGTCAGCACCGAATTCACCGACGACCTGCAGGTGCTGACCTCCCAGCCCGAGGTGGTCCAGGCCACCATTGCCGTGGCCGGCATGGCCCAGCGGCTGGTCTCGATGGTGACCCCGACCATGGAACCGGGACTCTACGACCAGCCGGCCTTCCTCGATGTGCTCAAGCGTCTCGTGCTCGGCCAGCGCTTCGCGCGCGTGCGCATCCTGCTGCGCGACCAGTCTGCGATGTCGAGCAACCACAACCAGTTCGTGCTGATGGTGCGCCGGCTCACGGGCCACGTCGAAGTGCGCCGCCTCACCGGCGTGCACCGCGAGCAGCACGCCGGTTACTTCATCGCCGACGATCGCGCGCTCGTGTATCGCATCCGCGCCGACCGCTGGGAAGGTATCGCCTCGCTCCAGAGCCCGTTGCTGGCGCGCCAGTACCTGCAGGAATTCGACCGCCTGTGGCAGGCCTGCGCGCCGGACGTCCCGGCCCGCAAAGCCTATCGCTGAACCGCACCCGCGGCCGGCCGCGCGGCCAGCCGAGGCCGTATACTCCCCGCCCATGAGCTGGAAGCCCGACGTCACGGTCGCCGCCATCATCGAGCGTGAACAGGCGTTCCTGTTCGTGGAGGAGCGCATCGGCGGACGCCGCGTGCTGAACCAACCGGCCGGGCATGTCGAGGACCAGGAATCGATCCTGGCCGCGGTGGTGCGTGAAGTGCTGGAAGAGACCGCGTGGCAGTTCACACCCGAGTGGCTGATCGGCGTCTACCTGTGGCGCCACCCGCATTCGGGTCGCAGCACCTTGCGCTTCACGTTCAGCGGTCGCGTCGACGCCCACGATCCGGCGCGCCGGCTGGATGCGCCCATCATCGCCACCCACTGGCTGACGCGCGCGGAGCTCAGCGCGCGCAGCGCCGAACATCGCACGCCGCTGGTGCTGCGCTGTCTGGACGACTATCTCGCCGGACGGCGCCTGCCGCTGGCAGCCATCGCGCAGGTGGCGCCGTCCTGATGCCGCGCGTGGTGGTGGGTCTTTCCGGGGGCGTGGATTCCGCCGTCACCGCGCTGCTGCTGCGCGACGCGGGCCATGAAGTGCACGGCCTGTACATGAGCAACTGGGACGAGGAAGACGAGTTCTGCACCAGCGCCGCCGATTACCAGGACGCGCGCGCCTCCGCGCAGGAGCTGGGCATCCCGCTGCACCGCGTGAGTTTCGCGACGCAGTACCGGGCGCAGGTATTCGCGGATTTCCTGCGCGAATACCGTGCCGGCCGCACTCCGAATCCCGACGTGCTGTGCAACCGCGAGATCAAGTTCGGCCTGTGCCTGGCCTATGCGCACCGGCTCGGTGGCGAATGCTTCGCCACCGGGCATTACGCGCGACTGCTGCAGGGCGCGGACGGACCCGAGCTGCACAAGGGCGTGGACGCGGGCAAGGACCAGAGTTACTTCCTGCACGCGGTGCCGCGCGAACAGTTTCGTCATGTGCTCATGCCATTGGGGGAACTGCACAAGGAAGCGGTGCGCGAGCGCGCGCGGCGCGCCGGCCTGCCGGTGGCGGACAAGCCGGACAGCACCGGCATCTGCTTCATCGGCGAGCGGCCCTTCGAGCAGTTCCTGGCGCGTTACCTGCCTGCCGAGCCCGGCCCGATCGAGACCCTGGCGGGCGAGCGCGTCGGCAGCCATCGCGGCCTGCACTTCTACACGCTGGGCCAGCGCAGCGGCCTGGAAATCGGCGGCCAGCGCGCGCATGCGCCCGAGCCCTGGTACGTGGCGCGCAAGGATACGGTGCGCAACGCGCTCATCGTGGTGCAAAGGCACGCGGGCGTCGAGCTGGGCAGCCGGGCGCTGCGGACCGCGGCGGTGAACTGGCTGGCGGCGCCCAGCGCTGCCTCGTTCGCGGCCGCGGCGAAGGTGCGCTATCGCCAGGCGGACCAGGCCGCGACCGTGACGGCGCTCGCCGACGGCACGGCGCGCATCGAATTCGAGCGGCCGCAGCGGGCGGTCACGCCGGGCCAATCGGCGGTGCTGTACCGGGAAACGCGCTGCCTGGGCGGCGGCGTGATCGAAGAAGTCCTATAATTGGCGGCAGTCCAATCCGGAGGTTCCATGACCGACAGTTTCAAGGCGCGCACGACGCTCACGTCCGAAGGCAAGAGCTTCGAGATCTGGAACCTCAACGCGCTCGGCGCCGACAAAGTCGCGCGTCTGCCCTACTCGCTGAAGATCCTGCTGGAAAACCTGCTGCGGTTCGAGGACGGCGTGAACGTCACGCGCGCGGACATCGAGGCGCTGCTGGGCTGGGACCCGAAGGCGGCGCCCTCCTACGAGATTTCCTTCACGCCCGCGCGCGTGATCATGCAGGATTTCACCGGCGTGCCCTGCGTGGTGGATCTGGCCGCGATGCGCGAAGCCATCACCAGACTCGGCGGCGACGCCGAGAAGGTGAACCCGCTCGCACCCGCTGAACTGGTCATCGACCACTCCGTGCAGGTGGACGAATACGGCACGCGCCAGGCGCTGGCCGACAACAACCGCATCGAGTTCGAACGCAATGGCGAGCGCTATTCGTTCCTGCGCTGGGGCCAGTCGGCGTTCCGCAATTTCAAGGTGGTGCCGCCCAACACCGGCATCGTGCACCAGGTGAACCTCGAATTCCTCGGCCGCGTGGTGTTCGAAAAGACGGGATCGCCGGCGCAGGCCTACCCCGACACGGTGGTGGGCACCGATTCGCACACCACCATGATCAACGGCCTCGGCGTGCTCGGCTGGGGCGTGGGCGGCATCGAAGCCGAAGCCGCGATGCTGGGCCAGCCCGTGACCATGCTGATCCCGCAGGTCATCGGTTTCAAGCTCAGCGGCCAGCTGCCCGCCGGCTCGACCGCCACCGATCTCGTGCTCACCGTCACCGAGATGCTGCGCAAGAAAGGCGTGGTGGACAAGTTCGTGGAGTTCTTCGGCGATGGCCTGGCCAACTTGCCGCTGGCGGACCGCGCCACCATCGGCAACATGTCGCCGGAATTCGGCAGCACCTGCGCGATCTTCCCGATCGACGAGGAAACCCTCCGTTACCTGACACTGTCGGGTCGGTCGAAGGAGCAGGTCGCGCTGGTGGAAGCCTATGCGAAGGCGCAAGGCATGTGGCGCGTCAACGGCGCCAAGCCCGCGCAGTACACCGACGTGCTCGAGCTCGACCTCGGCAGCGTCGAGCCCAGCCTCGCCGGACCGAGCCGTCCGCAGGATCGCGTCCCGCTGCGTTCCGCCAAGAGCGCGTATGAAGCGGCAGCGAAGAAGCAAGCCGACGAGCGCAGCAGGAAGAACCCCACCGCCACGGGCCGCGCGCCCGTGAGCGTCGATGGCAGGAGCTTCGAGCTCAAGGACGGCGCAGTGCTGATCGCAGCCATCACGAGCTGCACCAACACCTCCAATCCCTACGTGATGCTGGCCGCGGGCCTGGTGGCGCGCAATGCGCGCGCCAAGGGCCTGAACAGCAAGCCGTGGGTCAAGACCAGCCTCGCGCCCGGTTCGCGCGTGGTCACCGACTATCTTGCCAGCGCCGGCCTGCTGGAGGAGCTGGCGGGCATCGGCTTCAACCTGGTGGGCTATGGCTGCACCACCTGCATCGGCAATTCCGGCCCGCTCAAGCCCGAGATTTCCGCGGGCGTGAAGGCCGGCGATGTCATCGGCACTTCGGTGCTGTCCGGCAACCGCAACTTCGACGGCCGCGTGCACCCGGAAGTGAAGCAGAACTACCTGGCCTCGCCGCCGCTGGTGGTGGCGTATGCGCTGGCAGGATCGCTCGACATGGACCTCAACACCGAGCCGCTCGGCACCGGCAAGGATGGCAAGCCGGTGTTCCTCAAGGACATCTGGCCGACGCCCAAGGAAGTGGCGGACTGCGTGCAGCAGAACATCAGCTCGGCGATGTTCCGCAAGAGCTACGCCGGCGTGTTCGACGGCGATGAGCGCTGGCAGGCCATCAAGGTGCCGGCGGGCAAGATCTACGCCTGGGACGGCAAGTCCACGTACGTGAAGAACCCGCCCTACTTCGACGGCATGACCATGCAGCCGCGCGCCGTGGGCGAGATCAGGAACGCGCGCGCGCTGGCACTGCTCGGCGACTCGGTCACCACCGATCACATCTCGCCCGCCGGCAACATCGCCAGGAGCAGTCCGGCGGCGAAGTACCTGGTCGAACAGGGCGTGCAACCGGCCGATTTCAACCAGTACGGTGCGCGGCGCGGCAACCACGAGGTGATGATGCGCGGTACGTTCGCGAACATCCGCCTGCGCAACCTGCTGCTGCCCGGCACCGAAGGTGGCGTGACGCTGCACGTGCCCAGCGGCGAGCAGATGTCGATCTTCGACGCCGCCATGCGCTACAAGCAGGAAGGCACCTCGCTCATCATCCTCGCCGGCAAGGAGTACGGCACCGGCTCGTCGCGCGACTGGGCCGCCAAGGGCACGCTGCTGCTGGGCGTGAAGGCCGTGATCGCCGAAAGCTTCGAGCGCATCCATCGCTCGAACCTGATCGGCATGGGCGTGCTGCCGCTGCAGTTCCAGAACGGACAGAACGCGCAGAGCCTCGGCCTCACGGGCAAGGAAAGCTTCGAGATCCAGGGCCTGGATCACGGCAACGCGAAGACCGTCACCGTCGTCGCCACGCCCGCCTCCGGCGCACCGATCCGGTTCGAGGCGCGGGTGCGCATCGACACGCCGAAGGAACGCGACTACTTCCAGCACGGCGGCATCCTGCAGTACGTGCTGCGCCAGCTTGCGGCGCCCGCCAAGGCCGCCTGAGCCCTCTGCCCCGGCCGCCAATGGTTGCGACTCCATTGGCGGCTGAAGGGGACCCGCCCGCGAGCGCCGCGGCGCCTGACGCTGCGGTGGTGCTGGCGGTGTTCGACCTCGACGGCACCATCACGCGCCATGACAGCCTCGCGCCGCTGCTGTGGGGGTATGCCTGGCGTCATCCGTGGCGCCTGCTGCAGCTGCTTGTCGCGCTACCCCACCTGCTGGGCGCCCTCCTCGCTCGCGATCGCGGCGAGCTGAAAGGCACGATGATCCACGCTCTCCTGGGTGGACTGCCGCGCTCCGCAGTGACGGCTTGGACCAACCGGTTCTGCGCGCGGCTGCTGCGCGCGGGACTGTTTGCTGAAGCCGTGGAGCACATCCGCAGCCACCAGCAGGCCGGCCATCGCCTGGTGCTGCTGTCGGCCAGCACGGACTTCTACGTGCCGCTGATCGGCGCGCGCCTGGGCTTCGGCAGCACGGTGTGCACGCCGGTGCGCTGGCGTGCCGATGGCCGGCTCGACGGCCGGCTGGCGGGTCCGAACCACCGCGGCGAGCAGAAGGCGCGGGTCCTGCGTCAGCTCATGGCGGAGACCGGCGCCCGCGAAGTGCACGCCTACGGCAACAGCAGCGCCGACCTGCCCCATCTGCGCCTGGCCACCCATGGCTGGTTCGTCAATGGCAATGCGGCGTTGATCGGAATGGATCATCCCAACGTGCGGGTCGTGCGATGGCGCACCCCCGGCGGCATATGACAAGGCACGTGAGGCAGCCCATACTGCCCGCCGTCCCGTTCCACTGGAGCCCAGGATCATGATCAGGACCGGCGGCGTGCTGGCGAGTCTCGCGATGCTGTGCCTGGCAGGCGCTTCACTGCCGGCGCGCGCGCTCTCCATCGACGCCCTGAGCGAGAAGGATACGTCGTCCGGCCTCAAGGCGGCGCTGGGAGAGAGCGTGGAGAAGGCTGTGGCGCAACTCGGCGCGAAGGACGGCTTCCTGTCCAATCCGAAGGTCACCATCCCGTTGCCGAAGGCGCTGGAAAAAGCCGACAAGGCCATGCGCAGGCTCGGCATGGGCGGCAAAGCCGATGAGCTCAAGGTGACCATGAACCACGCGGCCGAGGCCGCCGTCACCGAAGCGACGCCGGTGCTCAAAGCGGCCCTGAAGAAAATGACGCTCGAGGATGCCAAGGGCATCCTCACCGGCGGCGATGATTCCGCCACGGTGTATTTCCGCAAGGCGGCCGGCGATGACCTGCTGGCCCGTTTCAAGCCGGTGGTGATGCGCGCCACCGCGAAGCTGAAGCTCGCCAGGGTATATGACCAGTATGCGGGCAAGGCGGCGGCGCTCGGCCTGCTCGACGCGAAGGACGCGAACCTGGACGACTACGTCACCGCGAAGACCCTCGACGGGTTGTTCGTGGTGATGGCCGATGAGGAGCGCGCCATCCGCAAGGATCCACTCGGGCAGGCCAGCTCACTGATCCGCAAGGTGTTCGGCGCGCACTGAAGAGCCGTCAGCGGTCCGCTCCCGGCGGGATGTAGCCGCCGCTGGGTGGCGTCAGGTCCAGTTCGTTGTTGACCAGCGGCCGCTGGCAGTATTCCTCCTCGCCGTTGAACTGCACGCGACCGTAGAGGTACTTGTAGGTATAGGGCCTGGTGAGGGCCACCTTGCTCTCGAGGGTCGACACCACCTCGAGGCGCGTCGGCGACAGCAGCCTGAAGCGCTCGACGATGTGCAGGTCAGGGTCGTTGGATGCCATGCCATAGGTGATCTCGTTGGTCGGATCGAGACCCACGGTGTCGACCACCAGCGTCCTGCCCTCCCAGTGGCCCAGCGATTCGCCGCCAAAACTCGGGAACAGCAGCTTGCTCGGCGTGTGCTGCCTGCGATGCAGCCAGACGGTGCGGATCGTCGGGCCGGTGCCGCCGATGATCGTCAGGTAGTCCGCGTTGGCCTCGATCCGGAAGCCGAAAGTCTGCATGTCGGGCAGTCCGCTCGGAATGCAGCGATTGTTGCGCCCCTCGATCACGCCGCCCGCTTCGTCCTTGGCCTGCATCGCGGCGCGCCGGGCTTCGTACTCCGGCGTCAGCGGGTAGCGTCCCGCGGGCGGCACCGGGGTGGTCTTGGGGGACTGCACCACGCTCCACGAACCGATCAGTGCGTGCACGTTGGGCGGTGGCAGCGCGGGCGGACCGGACGGTCCTTTGGCGGTGGAGCCTCCCGGTCCGCCCGGCGCGCCGGGCGGCGGGCCGCTGGTGGCCTCCGGCCCATTGGCGTCCGGCGACGCAGCCTGCGCGGCTGCGACACCCGCGGCCAGCCACAGCGATGCCATGACCGCCAGCGCCAGCGCTCTCTCTTCGCTGCGATTCTTCTTCATCGGCTTCCCCGGAATCATGGATTGCGGCTACTTGCCGGGTCCGGGCGCAGCCGGATCCGGTCCGCCAACCGAACCCGCTGCGGCATTCGGCGGACCACCCACGGACAGCGTGCGCCCATCGGCGAGGGTCAACGCGGTCAGGCTACCGCCCGCCTTGCCTGTGCGCAGCGGGTTCCACTTCACCTGGACCTTGTCGCCCGGCTGCACGGTCTCGCGATCCCAGCCGGCGCGCACGAGCTGGTTCGGTCCAGGTGCCTCCAGTCCATAGAGGATCGGTTTGCCGCTGGCATCGTTCACGTACACCCACAGATAGGCGTGCGGACTGGAGAATTCCCAGATGCGCACCACGGCCTGCGCGGATTCCTCCTTGGTAGTATCGAACATGGCATAGCTGTGATGCGCCTGCGCGCTGCTGCACGCCAGCCCTGCCAGCGTGCCAAGCGCCAGCCGGCGCAGCGACGATACGGTCGTTCGCATGGTGTCACCCCTCCTGCCTCCGGATGATAGGGGACAAGTATGGTGAAAATATGCAGAACGCCGCGTGGGCCGCGCGTCAGTTCGCCGCCGTCCGCTTGAGCACCGCGACACGACGTTCATCGCTGGCGATCAGGCGATAGAACTGCCGCAGGCTGTCCGCCTTCGCCACGGGGACACTGAGCTCCCGGATCTCCAGCACGCGTGTGTAATGCAGTGAGTGTCCCACCAGTTGCGTCTTGCTGTGATAGGTGGCGAAGCCGTAGTCGAGGTCGACCGCCGGTGGCAGTTCGTCCACTTCGAAGCCCGCGGGCAACGCGATGTCGAAACTGTCCGTATCCTGCTCGGGTCCGTCGAATTCGATGGCATTCTCGCGCGGCTCGCGCGTCTCCAGCAGACCGCTGGAGTCGTTGCCCAGCACGCGCGGCCGGACCAGCAGCAGGTCGCCCGATACCTTGGCGTAGTGGGCGGCCTCGAGCGAATAGCGCCACTCGAACGGCCGGTCGGTGGCTTCGGCATTGAGCAAGGACGCTTTGGTGATCCGGAAATCGGCGATGGAATCCGCGAGCTGCGATTCGATCAGCTTGGCCCGGTCGGCGTCGGTCTGCACCGCTCTCAGGCTGTTGCGCGAAGCGCGGGCCGGGTCGCCGATCTGCACATCGTGAATGTCGCCACTCAGCACGCCGCCGGCGTCCAGCGTCATGAGCGCCGTGCGCTGGATGGTGCTGCTCTGCGCGCCCAGCTGCGGCAGCGCCAGCAGTTCCCCGCCTTCCGGCATCACCAGCAGGGCGTAGCTGGCCTGCAGCGGTCCGCGCAGCTGGCCGAATGGCGTCAGATCGTCCGTAGGGTCGAAGACCAGCAGCTTGCCGAGCTTGTCCTGCGTGAGCGTGGCGACCAGCGATGCGTCCTGCGCCTCGGGCGGCACGCGGATCGCCAGGATGACATGGTTGAAGTCGAGGTTGGGTGGCGTGTCTGCGGTCACGGCGCCACGCTCGGTGTTGACGATCACGTAGTACGACTCGACGCCGATCTGGCGCAGCATGGCGCTCAGCAACGTCGCCTTGTCCTTGCAGTCACCGTAGCGATGCGTCAACACGTCCGCTGCGCTGTGCGGCTGGAAGCCGCCGATGCCCAGCTCGATCGCCACGTAGCGGATGTCGGATTGCACGAACTTCGCCAGCGCGCGCATCTTGCCGAGCGTGGTGGATTCACCGGCCGTGAGCGCCTGCACCTTCTGCTGGATGTCGGCCGTGGCCTGGCGGCGATCGCGCGCCAGCTCGCTCTGCCAGTTGCCGATGTCGTTCCAGCTGATCCAGCCCTGGCGCTGCCCGCCGGACGGCACCAGCGCGATCACCATGCGCGCCGCCACGCCGCGCCACGGCGGCATGTCCCGTTCCTCGCGGATCGCCGCCACGTTGCCCACCGTCCAGCTCCACTGCCCTGCGCCACCCTGCGTCGCCGGCAGTTCCGCGTGATTCACCCAGCTCGAGCGATAACTCCATCCGGCCGGAAGCTGCAAGGTGTAGTGCGCCTCGCCCACCGGCACGGTGTCCTGGAAATTCCATTCGTCGTCGAGGAAGTACGGATGCAATTCCTGCTCGTACTCGTACGCGATGAGGTTGCCGGGATCGGCCGCGGGGATGCGCAGCAGCCGGGCATGCTCGTCGTCGACCAGATTGCCGTTGTCGGCCTGCGTGGGCGCCACGTCCATGGCATCGCGCTCCTTCACCTCGTACGGCTTGCCCTGCAGCGGCAGACACCAGCCGTGCATCGACAGGATCCTGCTCTGGTCGTCGAAGTACACCCGCACCACCGCGCGCCCGCCGGCCTCGGGCCGCAGCACACGCAACACCTCGCGCGTCAGGCGCCGGATCTTGCCGTTGGGCTGCACCGTGAGGATCACGTTCGAATACAGCATCACCGCACCGGCCTGGTCGTCGTGCGCCGGCGTGGGCGCCCCGGCCACGGCCTGCATCCAGTCAGGCACGCTCACGCTGGCTTGCGCCGGCAGGCTCGCGAACGCCGCCGCCGCGCACAGCCATAGCCAGCAGCGAGCGCCGCGCACCGCCGACTCAGTGCTTCGCGGCGGCATTGGCCGACAGGATGACCTGCTCCTCATCTCCCGCCCTCACCTGCTGGTAGAAATCGTGGATCGCACCGTAGTATTTGGCCTGCACCAGCAAGGTATGGTTGGCGAGTTGCCGCTTCAGGTGCAGCACGCCGCCGTTGTTCTCGACCGCCAGCGTGTAATCCACGACGCCACTGGCGACGTTTTGCGGGGCAGGCAGGGTTGCCGCCTGGAGCTGGGACGGCAGGGTGATGCTGATGTCGTCGTCGGTCTCGGCCGGGAACGCGAAGTACAGCGGCAACACGCGCGTGGCGTGCTCGAAGGTGTGCTTCTCCGTGTTGCCGAACAGACCCACCGGCAACAGCGCGCGGCTGCCCGCCTGGATGGCCCAACCCGGCACGCGCACCTCGAATTCCGCCACCAGCGAGGGATCGGAGCTCGCCCAATCCGGTGAATTGCTCAAATCGACGTCGCAACCCGTCGGAATCTGGTCCTTGAGCTCCTGCTCGAGATAACGCTTGCGCTCGGTGGGATCCTCCAGACGCTCTTCCTGGCGACGCACCTGCGCCTCCAGCCCCCAGTACGTCACGGTGACCTTGCCCTGCAGCGTCCCTTCGTCGAACTGCAGCGCCGCCTTGCGCTCGATGCGCGATTCAGGCGATGTCGGCACCGGTGTGTTGAGCCATTGGCCGCCTTCCTTGTCGAGCCGCAAGCCCAGCACACCGGTCTCGCTCCAGTGCAGCAGTCCGAACGGCACGAACACGATGCCGGGATCCACATACAGCAGCTTGTCGCCCAGCTTGAGCTCCACCACGCCGGTGTTGAGCTCCGAGCCGTTCATCAGCTCGCGGCGGAAGAACAACCGGTCGCGGGTCGCCACCTGCACCGGCTCGGCCGTCAGTCCGGCCGCGCGCGCCAGCGCCAGGTACAGCCACGTCAGATCGTCACCGGTACCGTAGCCGCGCTCCCACACGTCGCCGACGTCGCTGTTGCGCTTGATCTTGTCGCGATCGTTCTCCTGCGCGGTGCGGGCTCGCTCATAGCTCAGGTTGCGGAGCTGCTGCACGCGCGCGTAGATCTTGCGTGCCCTGGTTTCCGGGTCATCGCCCGGCGCGACGATGGTGGCCACCGCCTTCTGCATGGCGCGGTTCGCGTCGGTGAAATTGTCCACCTTGCGGAACTGCGCCTTGCCGTAGCGCTTCCAGTACGCGGTGGCGTCCTTGTCGAGGAACTGGTCTTCCGAATAGATGAAATCGACCCGGAAGGTGATTTCGTTCTCCGGCGGCTCGAATTCCTCATCGGGTACCGCGGGGATGTCATGCGCCTCGAGCTGGATGCGTCCGCGCTTTTCCTCCGGTGTGGTCGCGCCGGCCGGCAGGCCCAGCGGCCAGCTCCAGCGCAGCACCAGGTCCGGGTTGGGCACCAGCGAGAACTGCGCGCGCTTGGTGAACAGCTTGTCGCTCAGGATCCAGTGCGAATCGTAGACGTAACCCACCGGCATGTTGCGACGGAAGCGGTATTCAACGATGCTGCCCACTTCCACGTCCGGCAGCGTGAAGGTCTTGGCCGCATATTTCACGCCACGGGTCTTCACCAGCGTGCGGTCATACACCGAGCCGTTGAATTCCACCACGCTGCCATCCTTGCGGATGGTGCGCGCCTCGATCGAGCCGATGCTCTCGCTGTCCTTCTCGTACGGGATTTCGACGTCGCCGTACTTGCGCCCCTCCTCCGTGAGGATCTTGATACGGTAGTAATCGACCTCGGTGAAACTGCCGTCGTCGCGATCCACCTGGCGATAGAGGAAAATGGCGGGTGCACGCAGCGCATTCGGCTCGGAAGTCATCTTGACCTCCTCCGGATTGACCGGCTGCCATTCGAAAGCCCGGGCACCTGCGCTCAAGGTACAGAGCACGGGCAAGAAGCACACCGCCAGAGGCGTGGCGCGTCGCAGCTTTGGCATGGGACTCCCTGATCATGCCGGACTTGTTGCAGTCCTTGGCCGCAAGTATGCGGCAGTCGCAGGTTCCGCGCCATGGCCCGCGGGGCGCAGCCAACGCCGCTGCCCCGGCTCCAGGCACCTGCACGGGGAGGCGCGGCTGCGGGTCAGGGCACCGCGCGAACGGCAGCCGGATAGGGCACGTCCGGATCCTGCTGCAGCTCGACGACGTTCCCCGCCGGGTCGCGGAACCAGAGGATCTGTCCCGCGCCGCTGCCGATGTGGAGCAGCTGCGAGGTGTACTGGCGTGCCGATTCCACGGCGGCGTCGATGTCATCCACGAACAGCGAGAGGTGCGGACCGCGGGCCAGCGCGCCATGTCCGGTGGCCGGCTCGGTGACGACGTGCACCGACGGCCAGTCACCACCGGCCCAGAACCCCTGCACCTGCGCAGCCACCGCATTGCGTTCGAAATCGCGCATGCCCAGCAAAGTGAAGTAGAACTCGCGAACCGCCGCATCATGGCCGTCCGCGTTGAGTCCGACGTGATTGAAGCGGGTGACTCGCATGCCGCTACCCTTGCTTCCGAGGGCAGGTCAACGACCGCGGGATCAATGCGCCGCCCCCAGATCCTGGATCTCCACCCGCCGGTTCGACGCCGCCTCGGGCTGTTCGGGAAGCAGCGGATGCTCCGAGCCATAGCCGACCGTATCCAGCCGACCCGCCTCCACGCCGCTGGCGACCAGGAAGCGCCGCACGGCCTCGGCGCGCTTGAGCGAGAGCTGCCTGTTGTACTGCGCATTGCCCTTCGAATCGGTGTGGCCGGCGATGAGGAAGCGATCGCTGCGCAACGATTCGGATGCCAGCGCCCTGCCCAGCTGCTTGAGCTGCTCCGACGCCTCGGGCTTCAGATTGCTGGAGTTGTACTCGAACGGGATGTTGAGATTGATCGACTGTGGCGCCGGCGCGGCCGCCGCATCCGGGCGACGCGACAAGCCACGGCTGCGCGCGGCGGCGGGACCGGCCGGTTTCAGCGCCGCGGCGATCGCGTCGCCGGACATGACGGGTGCCGAAGCTTCCGGTGCGTCCGCGGCGTGCGCCAGCAGCGGCAAGCCGATCAGCAGTGCGCCCACCATCCGCATCCTCATGGCAGCTCCTCCAATCCCGCGGCCTTGCGGGCCGCGTTGTAGTCGCGCTTCGCCTGCGCCAGGCGGTCCTTCGCGACCTGGGCCGCGCTGCCGGGCGCGGCATTCGCATTGGCCCGCTGCGCGGCTTCGTAGCGCACGCGCGTGCCATTCAACAGCGCCTGCTGGTCCTTCGCATCGGAGGTGAGATCCAGGTCGGCGCTGTTCACCGACTTCGACAGTGCGCTGGTGGCCATGCCGCTCACGGTGGACGCGACGAAATCGCTGTTGCTGCCGATGAGGTCGGACAGCGCCTGCAGCAGCTTCTTCTCCGATTCGGTCTCGGTCACGGCGACTTCGATCGTGACCGGCATGAACTCCAGCGGGTCGTGCGGCAGTTCGCGGTACTCCTCGTTGAGCGCGTCCAGTTCGGCGCCCTGGGTCTGGTACTCCACCGCCACGCGCGTGTGTTCCTGCTTCAGTCCCGCGGCAATGTCGCCGCTGGCGTCCCGCGCGCGCTGGTCGATGCCGTCGAGCACGCGCTGGTTGCGCGTCATCGCGCGCTTGAGATCATCGATCTCGTCGGCGACCTTCTGGTAGGCGCGAGTTTTCTCCTCGTACGCTCTGCGCGCGTCGGCCGTCAGCGGCGGGACCTTCAGCCACGGCGCCGCATCGCCGCCGCCACCGGCGGAGGCGGCGCCGGCCATGAGCGCGCCGAGGTTCACGCCCGCGCTGGAGAGCACCTCCTGCTGGTCGGTGGTGCCCGGCTGGCTCACCCGCAGCGTGTACGCCGTGTTGCGCACGGCGCCCTTGTCCTGCGTGGTGAGCAACGAATTGACCTGGAAGCCGGCGTTCTTGAGCCGGTACGCGGTGCCGTCGTCCGAGAACTCGAAGCGCGCCTCATAGACCGCGGCCACCTTGCCGTCCACGCAGACGTTCGCGCGCCGCAGCTGGTTCTCCACCGAGTTGTCGACGCGGCTGGTCCTCCACTGCTCCTCCGGCACCTCGAACGACTCGCGCGCCAGCGTCTTGGGAATGTAGTCCGCGACGCACGCGGCGCTCGCCGGCTTCAAGTTGGCCGCTACGATGGTCATGCAGCCCAGTTTGGAGTTGATGACGAGCTTCGGGGCGCCGCTCAGGTCCGCGCGGTACAGGTTCATTTCCCGCGTCAACGCATAGCGCGTGTCCTTGCGTGCGCCCTTGTTCTTGATCGCAGTGGCGCCGCCCTGGATCTCCGAGTTGATGAACATCTCCACCAGCTTGCCGATCACGATTCCCACCAGCGGCAGGAATTTCGGCGTGATCGGCTCGCCGCCATCCTTGCTGGACGCAGCCGGCACGAAGAAAGGCTCGTCGGCGAGGATGCAGCTGTCGTTGACGAACACGTGGATGGCCGGCGGATCGAGCGCGGCCTGCGCGAGCGGGAGCTGCAGCAACGACAGCACCGCGACCACGACTCCAAAGCGCAGCAGGCGAAGCTTCATTGGGTGCGGGCTCCCGGGGCGGTATTGGTCAACAGGACGTTGAGGCGCTCCAGGATCAGCTGCCAGTCCTGCTTCTGCGACGGATCGGTGAGCGCCGCGATCTGGTTCAGCACGTGCTGGCGCGCGGCGGCGCCGTACTGCTTGAGGTATTCGCCGGCCGCGAGCAGCTGCGCGCCCTTGCAGGCGTCGACATTGAAGCGCCAGATCGCCGTCACGCTGCCCGGCGCGCGCTCGGCCCTGCTGCAGCGCTGCGGCTGGTCGGGCGTGTCGCTGCTGCGCCAGAGCAGCCGGAACAGGTCGTAGATGGCACCGCCATTGGCGGCGAAGTAGCTGTGGCCCAGTGCGTCGGCCGGCACGCCCGACATGTCGATGGTATCGAGGCCCTTGAGCCGGATGATCGACGCACCCGCGCTGCCCGCGCGCGGCGCGCCATGCACGATCTGCGAGGTGCGCAAGGCGTAGTCGCTGTCCGAGGCATACAGGGTCAGCCGCTCTGCAACCCCCTGCAGTTCATCGAACGCCGCCTCGAAGTAGTCGCGATCGACATCGGGCGCCGTGAACACGATCTGGCCGAACACATGCTGGCGCTGGTCCGGACCGCGCCTGGCCAGGAAGGATTGCAGCGCCTCGATGAGCACGCGATTGCCCATGCTGTGCGCGATGAGGTGCACGCGCGCGGCACCCGACTGCGTGACCACCGTGTTGAGGAACTCCGCCAGCTTGATGCCGCTGATCGGCGCCACGCCTTCGTCGACCGTGTATGCCGTGGCGCTCGCCTGCGACGGCCAGCTGTAGACGATGGGCGTGCCGTCGAAGTTCAGGTCGTAGGCGAGCTGCGCGGCGCGGCGCGCGGCGTCTTCGAACGTGTTGTTGTAGCCGTGGACGAAGATGAACACGTCGCGCGAGGGCGCCTTGGAGATGGCCAGCTTCAGGTTGTCCACGAACGCCGGCTGCGAGAGCGGTACGACTTTATCCAGCAACACGAACTTCCTGCGGTCGGCGGCGACGTTCACGGTGAAGGAGAAGTCGGTCCACTGCGGCGATTCGAGTTCGGCGATCTGGTGCGTCTTGGGGATCGTGACGTCCAGGTAACCGTATTGCAGGTCGCCGCGCGCCTTGCCGTAGAAGTCCGCGGGCGCGGTCTGGCCCGTGCGCGCGCGGTTGGTGCCGTAGAACACACGCACGGTGGCGAAGCCCGCGTCGGCGTTGTAGCGCGCGGGACCCGAGCCTGGCGCGCCCAGCCCGCGCGTGGTGGCCGCCGCGGGCTTGAGCTCCGCGTCGACGCGCGCGACGCCGGCGCTGTCGTTGGTGGCGACGTACACGACGCGCAGCCGCTGCAGCGTGGCGTCGACGTTGGGATGGTGCTCGCCGAACACCGCGCGCTGGATCGCGAGCACGCGCTGCAGGGCAGCCTCGGCCTCCTGGTAGTTCTGCAGCTTGAGCTGCAGATCCGCGACGGCCAACAACACCGGCACCAAGTCCGGATGATCGCGGCCGAGCGCCGCTTCCTGCAGCGTGAGCGCGCGCTGGTAGTCGCTGAGAGCGACCCGGCTCTCGCCGGCCTGCGCCGCGTACTCGGCCACGCTGCGCAGCAGATCGATCTGGAGTTGCGGCTCGGCGCGCTCGTCCGCCGCAATCTGGATGGCCCGCTCGCCCGCGGCCAGCGCCTGCGGCGCATCGTTGGCTGCTTTGGCGGCCTCGAAATCCTGGTAGCTCTGCACCTGCGCGACGGATTGGGCCCGCACGGCCACGGGGACGAGCAGGCACAACAGACTCAGCGAGCTCAGCAGCGCGCCAGCCGTGCCAGGGCGCGTCCTCCGGTAGCGATCCGAGATCATGGGTGTTGTATGTTGCTTTGCAGCAATGAGGCCCCTTGGCGTTTGACTTTACCCTAAGTGCACGGGAAATTCGTGCATGATACGGCGGGCGTCGTGGCCCACGGGCCGCGCTGGGGAGCGTTGCGTGGCGGCTGAAATGCATAATCTGGGGGGCGCCGCAAAGACTGCGCGGCGTGCGGGTTCGCGCGGGCGGGCGCTGTGCCTGCTGGCGATGCTGGGACTGTTCGCGTGTGCCGGCGCCAACGCGAAAAACCTCGCGCTGTTGATCGGCGTTGGCAAGTTCCAGGACCCGGGCCTCGCGAGCGAGCAATTGCTGGGGACCGCGGCCGACATCGACGGCGTGCAGAAGACCCTGACCGAACGCTGGGGTTTCGCGCCGGCCGACGTGAAAGTGCTGCGCGACCAGGACGCGACGCGCGCCGCCATCCTGGGCGAGATCGCCGCGTTGAATGGCCGCAGCTCGGCCGGCGACACTGTCGTCATCTACTTCAGCGGTCACGGCACCAGCGCCAACGACAACAACAATGCCTTCGACCTGCCGTACGCCACGGGCGCCTGGGTGCCCTACGACCTGGATTACGCGTCGAACGCGACGATTTCGAAATCGCTCGTCGTCGGCCGCCGCGACCTGCTGCCGCTGCTGAAGCAACTCGACACCGGCGGCCGGTGGGTGGTGGTGGTGTCGGACAGCTGCTATTCGGGCCAGGTGGTGCGCAGCTTCGGCAAGACGCACAGCCAGACGCGCTACCTGCGCGTGCGCGCGCGTGACCTGGGTGTCTCCAGCGCTGTGACGCCACCTTCGACCGGGCCACGCCCGCCTCCGCCGCCGTATCCCTACCAGCACGTGGTGCTGCTCTCGGGCGCGAGCGACAGCGAAACCGGCATGGACATTTCCTCCGCCGAGGACATGCAGGCCACGCCGACGCTTGATCACCGCTTCCATGGCGCGTTCACCGACGCGTTCCTGCGGTTGTTGAACGGGCAGCTGCTGCCCGGCACGTACAGCTACGCGCAGGCACGCGACGCGATGCTCGCGTTCATGGAACACCGCAATTTCGCGCAACATCCGCAGCTGCTGCCGGGCATCGCCGAAGACCCGCAGAACGTGGGTTCCAACACGATGTTCAAGCCGCCGGCGACAGCCGTGGCGACTCCGGTGACCGCAGCCGCGGCGACGTCCGCAGCGCCCGCGACGGCCGGCGCGACCGCGGCGCCATCCGCCAAACCCTCCACCGTCAGCGTGGTGCTGGACAAGGTCGCGGCGCCGCTCAAGGCCAGCATCGCGGCGCTGCCGGGCGTGGCCATCGTGGCGAACGAGGGCGATCTCACGGTGCGGCAGAATGGCTCGCAGGTGCAGCTGCTCGGGCCGGCCGGAGATCCCATCCTGAGCACGACCGCCGGGGATGCGAACCTCCTCAAGCGCATCGCGGCCCAGACCTGGCTCAACCGCGTGCTGCCGGCCGGCACGAACGCGCTCGGGTTGCGCGCGGAGACCGACCCCGCCAGCCGCGGCAATACTTTCGTGCAGTGCGAATCGTTCGTGTTCGAGGTGCGGCTGCAGAAGCCGGCCTACGTCATGCTGCTGGACCTGGATTCGCAGGGCGGACTCACGGTGCTGTATCCCTCGCGCCCGTCGGAACGTGCACTCGTGCCGGGCGGGGCGCCGCGCGCCATCCCGGGCAACGATCCCAGGGACAAGATCCTCGTCACCCCGCCCTTCGGCTCGGACGCGGTGGCAGTGCTCGCGTTCGAGCAGGCGCCGGCGTTCTTCAGCGATCTCGAGGGCGCCCAGCGCTTCACGACTGACAGCAAACTGGCGCAGGAGCTCGCGACCGGCCTTGGCACGGCACGCGGCAACATCGGCGTGCAGCGCATCGCGGTCAACACCTACGCGGCCCAAGGCAAGACGTCCTGCGGGACCTGAGGCCGGAAACGCCTGATGGACAGCGTCGACTGGTGGCTGAGGCCGATCGCGTGGCTGTTCGCGCGGCGCCCCGATCTGCGCGACCGATCCGGACGCGGGCTGCTGCGCCTGGGCAATCGGTTCTACGTGCTGCTGGCGATCGTCATGGCGCTCGTCGGCGCCTGGGACCAGTTCGTCAAACCCTTCAGCCGGCAGCTGTCGCGGGACAATTTCGACTGGCTCATGACGCATCGTCCGATCCCGTACCGGCCCTCGACCGCCATCGTGGTGCTGGACATCGACGAGGCGAGTCTCGCCGCGCTGGCGCCCGAGTACGGCCGCTGGCCGTGGCCACGGCAGGTGCTCGCGAGCGTCGCCAGCCGCGTTGAGGCGGCCGGTGCGCAGGCGGTGATGTTCGACATCCTGTTCGCGGACCCGGATGTCGCCAACCCGGCCGGCGATGCCGCTTTCGATCGTTACGTCGCAGGCAGCAGCAACTCGTTCTACCCCGTCGCGCGGCTCAATCCGCTGACGGATACCCAAAGCAAGGTGCCAGTGTCGATGCTGAATTTCGCGGAGCCGGACCCGCACGCGGGCCAGGCCCTGAACCCCGGTCGCACCATCGCGCTGATCCCGCCGCATTTCGCCAGCATCTACGACAGCACGCGCATGGGCACGCACAACATCCACCCCGATGCGGACAATGTCGTGCGCTGGTACGACAACTATGAGTCGCTCGCGGGCTATCGCATTCCATCCCTGCCGGATCGCATGGCGCGCGCGCTGCACTGGCCGCGCCAGCGGCAGGCGCGCAGCCTCATCAACTGGCCACGCGGCGTGGCGCCCTACACCACCATCAGCTACGTGGACGCGTTCCGGGCCGCGGGCAGGAACGACGCCGCGTATTTTTCCCGCTTCGCCGGCAAGGTGGTGTTGATCGGCTCGACGGCGCCCAGTCTCAACGACATCAAGGCGACGCCCATCGACAGCATGCACCCCGGCATCTACGTGCTGGCCACGGCCCTCGACAACACCAGCCGCGACCGCTTCCTGCGTCCCGTGCGACCCCTCTGGATCTGGATCCTGGAAGTGGCGATGCTGGCGGCCAGCGCGCGGCTGTTCGTGCGTGCCACGCGCGTCACGGCGGTCACCCGGTACTTCTTCATCGTGCCCAGCTCGCTGCTGCTGATCTCGTTGCTGTCGGTCAGCGTCAGCGACCGGCTGGTGGACCTGAGCCTGCCCGCCGCGCTGGTGCTGCTGTATTTCGCGATCGCCAAGACCTTCGAGACCCAGCTGCACGCGTTCGTCTCCGGCGGCGGCGTGTTCGCGGCCACCCGGCGCGAGCAGCACGAGGGCCAGCTGCAGATCGCCTGCCTGCCGGGCACGGTCTCGAAGGACACCGTGCGCGGCCTGCAGCTGCGCGCCGATGCCTGTCCCATCAAGGTCTGGGAACCGGTCAAGTCAGGTTTGGGCGTGACCTGGGCGGCCCAGGGCTGGATCCTGTGGCGCTGGCATGTGCCCGGTTCGGATCCGGGGCCGGAGCCGCAACCGCCACTGGCCTGGCGGAACGCCGACCCCGCACCGCCGGCCGGAGACCCCTTTGATCTGGCGCACGTGATCGCCGCGGCGGCACAATCGGCTTGGCAGGCACCCGAGCCACGACCATCGCCGGAGCACACATGACTGGTACACCGACCCTCCGCACCGCCCCGGCGCTGGTTGCGATGTTCTGCTCCGCCCTCGGTTTCACCGCGCTCGACGCCGCGCAACCCGCGGCGACGTCGCCACCGGCTGCGGCGCCCGCATCGGGCGTCAGGGTATCCCCGCTGGCGCTCATGCAGAACGGGCGCCAGGCCGAGGGCAACAACCAGATCATGACCACCGGCATCCGCGGGCTGCCGCTGCCCTCCAACCACGCCCTGATCATCACCGTGTCGGGGTACCAGCGCAGCCCTCTGCCCGGCGTGCTGACCGATCGCAAGCTCGGTATCGAGATGGCGCAACGTCTCGGCGTGCCGCAGCAGAACATCGTCGAGCTGTCGGAGGAGCAGGTCACGCGCGAGGGCCTGAAGCAGGCGCTGGCCAGCATGAACCAGCAGATGGCGCCCGGCGACAAACTGTTCATCTACTTCTCGGGCCACGGCGCGCGGTTCTTCAGCAAGGAAACCGGGCAATGCACCGAGAGCATCGTCATGCAGAACATGAAGGTGGTCACGAACCGGGAATTCACCGACATGATCAAGCCGCTGAGCGCCAAGGCGGACAAGACCATCGTGATGCTCGATTCCTGCCACTCCGGCGGCGTGGCGCAGGCGGCGCAGTCGCGCGAGCTGCTGGCGGGCGCGCCGCGGCCGAAGTTCAGCAAGGACGCCTCGAGCCCGCAGTGTGGCCTCGCGGTCAACCTCGGCAGCTTCGCGACGGATCGCGGTATCGACCTGAACACCACCGACCAGAACCTCGTGCTCATCGCGGCGGCGAGGAAGAATGAAGTGGCGTGGGACACGTCCAGGGGCGGCGCGCTGACGTACAACTTCGAACAGTGCCTGAACGGCGCGGCCGAGGACACCGATCACAGCGGCTCCATTTCCATGGGCGAGCTGGTCGCATGCACGCAGGCGCGCCTTGACAAGACCCAGGAGGAATCAGCGCTGCAACACGTGACGCTGGTGGGCAATGCGGCGCTGGTGCCGGCGTTCAACGCGGCACCGGCCGCGGCGACGGGCGCCGCCGGCGATACCGGCGCGGCGGCCCCGACGGGCACAGCGGCTCCGACCAGCGCGGCCGCGGCGGCCGGCCCGTCCGCGGGCGCGACCGGCGCTGTGGCTTCGGCTCCGGTCGACACGCTGGCCGCCCTGCACGACATCTACGGCCAGCGCGACGATCGCTGGGCCGTCACCGTCACTGCCGACCAGCCCACCCTTAAAATAGGCAGCCAGCTCGGCCTGACGGTGCGCTCGGATCACGCCGGCTTCGTCTACGTGTTCTACCGTGGCAGCGCGCCCGACAGCCTGTACCTGCTGTTCCCGAACCAGCTCGATGGCGACAACGCGATCGCGGCCAACCAGGAGCTGAAGCTGCCGCGCGCCGCGTGGGCGGTCACGGCGCTGGGTCCGGTCGGCACCGATCACGTGCTGGTGATGGTCTCGGAGACGGCGCGCGACTTCTCGGCGCTGTCGCTGCCGGCGGAGTACGTGAGCCAGACCGGCGCCTTTGACAGGATCCACGCCACCACCGCGGCAGTGACGCGCATCGCGCAGCTCGCGACGTTGTCGGCCGCGGCGGGCAAATCGGCCTGCACCACTGCGGCCGGGACGCGCGACCTTGGAGTGGCGCGTACCTGCTCCAGCACCTTCGGTGCCGGCATGGTCAGCGTCGACGAAATCAACTGACGGCCGCCGACCGCTACAGCCAGTTGCCCATCAGGATGAACGGCGCCCAGTAGTAAGGATGTGCGTAGGGTGACTTCGGGTCGGTCCTGAAACTCGCCGATGTGGCCGCAGCACTGCTCACGCGCGCCAGGCCGCGCTGCGCGGTGGCGACGGGCGCCGGCGCACCGGTGCCGTGGAGCAGCGCCAGTTGTGCCTGCCGCAGCGAATCCGCCTTGTCGAGATGATCCACTTTGTGGGCCTGGTACAGCGCGCGCATGAGCGTCGCGGTGCTTTCGTCCGCCACCGGCCACAGCGTCGCCAGCACGGCCTTGGCGCCGCTCTGCTGCGCGATCGCACCGAGCCCCTCGACTTCGGCGCCGTGGTGCTCGGTGCTGTTGTCGCCCAGCGCGGTGTCGCAGGCCGACAGCGTCAGCAGTTCCACGTTCTTGAAGTTGAGCTTGGTCTTGATCTGCGCCAGCGTCATCTGGCTGCCATCGCCCAGCAGCAGGAAGGAATCGTCCATGCTGCCCGGCGTGAACTGGAAATGGCTCGCGATGTGGATGACCGGGAAGGACTGGTCCAGGCCATCGCGCAGCGAGGTTTCGGTGAACGCGCCATCGAGCATCACCTTGCCGTTGAGAATGCCTTTCTGACCCGCGATGCCGTTGAGTTCGACCGCGGCATAGGGCAGCGGCTCGTAACCGCGGCCACCCTTGGTGATGCCGAGCCCGTACACCGACCAGTCGCTGTTGGGCTTCTTGCCCAGTTTGTCGCGCACGGCGTCGGTGACGATGGCGATCGACATGCTCTCCACCAGGTACTTCTGCCCGTCATGGAGCGCCGCGAAGGGCAGGTAGCGCAGCGTGTCGTCCAGCGACAGCATCAGGGTCTTCGCGCCAGCCTGCCTGAGATCGCCGGCGATGGGTCCGATGAGGATCTTGTACAGCGCCTGGGCCTGCGGCAGCGGGTCCTGGTTGGGATTGCCCAGGGTCTTGCGATAGCCCAGGATCAGCGCGTTGAGCTGGCTGCGCTTGATCGGCGATTCGCGCGCCACCACCGCATCGGGCGTGGTGAGCAGGATCGCGACCCGGTCATTCTCGATGAAATACTGCGCAACCACGGCGTTGTGGCCAAGCTCCCTCAGGCTGGCCTCGAAGTCGGTGCTGAAATCGACCATCTCGTGCTGGCGGCGCTTCTGCGCTTCCGGATCGCTGGACGACCTGGCGACGTCGGCCACGCGCGCGTCGAACGTGCTCTGCGCGGCGTCCATCGCCTTGTGCAGCTGCGCGAGGCGCGCGCGATCGGCGGCGCTGAAACTCTCGCCCTGCTTCGCGAATTTGTCCTGCAGCGCGCCGAGCTCCTTGCCGAGCGTGACTTCCTGGTTGGCGAGTTCGTCGAGCTTGCTCTCGGAAGCGTTCAGCCGCGCGACCGTCTGCGGCGCGGCCGCGGAGGTCGCCGCGGCGTGGGCCGTGAAGTCATAGAGCTCCTGCTCCTTGACCATCGCGAGCACCTGTTGCGCTTCGGACAGGCGGCTGTCGGTGATCAGCAGGTTGGCTAGCTGCCGGTACACGGAACCCACCTCCTCCGCGCTCACGAAGGACGACTGGACCTCGGTGGAACCCGAGAGATTCCCGCGGATCCGCTGCAGGTCATTGACCGCTTCCTTGCCGTAAAAGATCGCCAGCGTGCGGTTGGCGAGCTTCCCGGAAGCGTACAACTCCATCAACGCCGCCGGCACGCGCCACGAAATGATCTGGTTGCTCGACACGTGCGAGACGGCATAGGCCCGCTTGAGCGTCACCAGCGCCTGGTCGTCACGTCCGGTGGCTTGCAGGAGCTTGGCCTGGCTGAGCCCGATGACGGCGGTCTCCGCCGAATCGGACCCGAGATACTTGACGGCATTGTTCATGGCCTGGGTATAGAGCGGTTCCGCTTCGGCGTAGCGGCCCGTTTCACTCAGGATATCGCCCAGGCCCAGCAGCGCCACGTTGATGTCCGGATGATCCGGGCGTTCGGGGCCGAGAATCCGCAGGATCGATTTGAGGGAAGAGCGCGCCAATCGCTCCGCCTCCGGATACTGCTTCTCGACCCGCAGCACCTGCGCCAGGACCACCGAGCAGACCACGGTGAGGGGCGAATCCTGGCCGTGCACTTTCTGGTCGATCGCGCAGGCCTTGCGCAGCGCACTTTCGGCTTTCTGGTACTGGCCAGTCTGCCGGTACAGCACCGACAGGTAGATGAGGCTGACGCCGACGTTGTCGTTGTCGGAATTGGTGAAGGCGTAGTTCAGGCGCCTGGCGCGGTTCAGCGTGCTCTCCGCCTCGGCGAAGCGGCCGGTGTAGATGAGCGGCACGCTCAGTGCGTTGAGCGACAGGCCCAGCACCGGCGAATCCTGGCCGAGTATCCGGGAGGTGATTGCCACCGCGTCACGCTCCGCAGCCTCGGAGCCCGCGTTGTCGCCGGTGGCGACCAGCGCACTGCCCAGCTGGTATTCCAGCAGCGCCGTGCAGGCGCTCTTGGGGCCATAGGACTTCTCGCAGACCGCGAGACCCTTCTTCAGGAGCTCGGCGGAATGCGGGTAGGCGCCCAGCTGCTGGTCCAGCGCCGCGACGAAATAATAGTAGGGCAGCAGCTGCGGATGATCCGGCGGATAGAGCTGCTGCTTCTCCGCCAGGATCTGCCGCGCGGGTCCGGCGGCTTCCTTGAACTTGCCATTGATGCCCATGACGTAGGCATTGACCGCCTGCTCGTCCTGCCGGAACAGCTCGGCCGCCTTGGAGAAATCCGAGGGCGAGCCGGCGATCTGGTGGAAGCGGATGGTGGCCTTGCTGAAGGGACACAGGTAGAGCGCGGCGACCATCGATTTGGCCTCGAGATCGCCTTCGAATTCCCCCTTGCCCACCTGGCGCAGGCGCATGAGGTGGCTGGGCTGGCTCTCGCCGGCGTAAATCATGCCCAGCTGATTGATGCTGTTGCCGCCGATGTGGGCGTGCGCGATCTGCTGGCCGAACAGGTACGCCTCGATGCGCAGTGGACCATTGTCGCGGCCATAGAGGTGCACGGTGAAAGTGCCGCCGGTCACCGGCGAGCAGGGGCCGCTCGCGGGCTGGATCCGGATCTGGCCCTCGTAAGTGTAGGTCGCGGCGCCTGCGGGGACGCAGAACGCCAGCAACAGCAGTGCGGCGCCCAATGGGTTACGCAGGAATCTGGGTCGGATGTTCACGGGTCCTCGCCGGATTTTACCGGAGATTGTCACGCGGCACCCTGCTTCCCCGGAGCACGGTCAAACCCGGGTCAGGCCCTCACTCCCCGGTCGGAAGCCCGCCGCCGCTCGGTGCGGGCGCATTGCCCGTCGCCTCGCTCGGGCTCGCGCCCGGGGCGTCCGGCGTGGCCTCGGCCTGCTTGCGCCGGGACGCCCGGGAAGCCTTGCGGGGTTCAGGCGCGGCCGGCACCACCTCGCGGCTCGCGACGCTGGCGCCGCCCTCCAGCTGGGCGTCCGCCAGTTCGATCACCGCGCCCGAGCGCTCCGCCTTGAAGCCATGCAGATTGCCCGTGAAACGCACGCGCTGGCCGATCCTGAGGTTGGCGGCGTTCGCCACATCCCGGGTGTTCACCACGATGTTGTAGCCCTTGTACAGCGGCTGCGACCGGTCGGCGACCAGCAGCTGCACCCTGCTGCCCGACGCTTTCACGTTGTACACCTCGCCCGACCAGCTCACCGACTGGTTGACGATCGACTTCCAATACTCGCGGGCGTGCAGCTTGGTGTTCTTGCTCACGTCGAGATTTTCGACGATCGAACCAAAACTCATGGAATCGGCCGCCAGCGCGCCCAGCGCATGCAGGGCCAGCAGGCCGGCCGCGACCGTCAGGGAGAGCTTCTTCATCGCCAGGACTCCGGGTTTTGCGCGCGATCATGCGAGTATAGACATCCGGGGCCGGGCCTGACCAATGAATGACACGCGACCGCCCAGGGCACCGTGCGTCCCGCCCCGCTGCCCGGTGTCCCGGGAGGCCTGCGGACTCTACATCGAGGTGCGCACATCCCAGAGCTCGGGAAAGAAACGCAGCTGCAACGCCTTTCCCAGGTACGCCACACCCGACGTGCCGCCGGTTCCCGGCTTGAGCCCGATGATGCGCTCCACGGTCTTCATGTGCTGGAAACGCCAGAGCTGGAATTTGTAGTCCAGGTCGATCAGCTTCTCGGCCAGCTCGTACAGGTCCCAGTCTTTTTCCGCGTTGTGGTAGACGCCGAGCCAGGCCGCGGTGACCTGCTTGCCGGGTGCGTAGGGCTGGCTGAAATCGCGCGCCAGCGCCGTGGCGGGAACTTCATAGCCCCGCCGCGACAGCAGTCCGAGCACCTCGTCATACAGGCTGGGCGCCGCCAGCGCCCGCTTGAGCAGCGCGTGCACCTGCGCATCCTTGCCGTGCACCTGGATCATCTCCGCGTTCTTGTTGCCGAGCTGGAATTCGATCAGGCGGTACTGGTACGACTGGAAACCCGACGAGCGGCCGAGCACGTTGCGGAACGCGGAATAGTCGAACGGCGTCATGGTGGACAGCACATCCCACACCGCCTGCAGCTGGCTCTGCACCTGCGCGATGCGGCCGAACATCTTGAACGAAGGATCCAGGTCGTCGCGCCGCACGCAGTCGAGCACGCCGGCCAGTTCGTGCAGCATCAGCCGCATCCACAGTTCGGACACCTGGTGCACGGTGATGAACAGCATCTCGTCGTGCTCGGTGGACAGCGGTTGCTGCGCACCGAGGATCTTGTCCAGCTGCAGGTATTCGCCGTAGGACTGCGAACTGCCCAGGTCCCAATGCACGGCCTCATCGCTCAGGTCGACGCGCGGCGCAGCCGGCGTCTTGCCGTCGGCGGGATCGTTCATGCCGGCGACTCCCGCTGCAGCAGCCAGCTGGGCACGGCGCGCCAGCCCTGCCGCAGCTGGCGGTCCAGCTCGCGCCAGCCCGGTTCATGCTGCGCCACCAGCGCCCAGAAGCGCGCCGAGTGGTTCATGTGCCGGCGATGCGCGAGTTCATGAATCATCAGATAGCGCAGCACGGCGGGCGGCTGGAACAGCAGCGCGCAGTTCAGGCTGATGGTGCCGCGCGCGGAACAACTCCCCCAGCGGCTGCGCTGCGAGCGCAGTTGCAGCCGCTCGAAGTCCACCTCCATGCGCGTGGCGAGCTGCCGCAGCAGCGGCTCGAACTTCGCGTGAGCGTATTCGCACAGCCAGCGCACCGCGCGGGCGCGTGAACGCGCGGGCGTCGAACCGGTTGGCGCGGCCCACGGCAGGATTTCACCCACTGCCGGCAGCGCAAGGCTCGCGGGTGGAAAGTCATCGTGGCGGATGAAGGGCTGCAGGCGCTGCTGCTGGCGCCGGATCCATTCGCCATGGCGCTCGACGAACTGGCGCATGACCCGCTCGCTGCAGCGCGCGGGACGGATCACCTCGACCGAGCCGTCCTGGTGCACGCGTAGCGACAGCCGCCGCGCGCGAGTGCTGGCGCGCACGCGCCAGGCCTGCAGCGAGGCCGGTTCGTCGGCCGGCCACAAGCTTTGCTGCCGGGTCAGCGGGAGTGCCATCAGCGCATCATAACAGGCACAATCGCCGCTTCATGGATCTCATCGACATCGGCCTCAACCTCACCCACGACAGCTTCGATCACGACCGCGATCAGGTCCTGCAGCGGGCCGCCGACGCCGGGGTCGGGCAGATGATCATCACCGGTGCGAGCCTCGCGCACAATCCGCTGGCCCTGTCGCTGGCCCAGGCTCATCCGGGCCGCCTGTTCGCCACCGCCGGCGTGCATCCGCACCATGCGGCGGAACTCACGCCCGATCGCCTGCCGCAGCTGCGCAGCCTGCTGGCGCAGCCGGAAGTGGTCGCGGTCGGCGAATGCGGCCTGGACTATTTCCGCGACCTGGCGCCGCGCGAGGTGCAGCGCGTCGCATTCCAGCGGCAGCTCGAACTCGCGGTCGAATGCGGCAAACCGGTGTTCCTGCACCAGCGCGATGCGCACGAGGATTTCCTGGCGGTGCTGGAGGATTTCATGCCCCGCCTGCCGCAGGGCGGCGTAGCGCATTGCTTCACGGGCACCGCCGCGCAGGCCGCGCAGTACCTGGCGCTCGGCCTGCACATCGGCATCACCGGCTGGATCTGCGATGAACGCCGCGGACTCGACTTGCGGGACGCCGTCAGGGTGGTGCCGGCCGATCGCCTGCTGCTGGAAACCGACGCACCCTACCTGCTGCCGCGCGACCTCGTACCCAGGCCCGTGACCCGACGCAACGAACCGGCGTGGCTCGCGCACGTGGCGCGGGTGGTGGCGCAATTGCGCGGCGAAACGGCGGAAGACTGCGCGCGCCAGGCCAGCGCCAATGCACGGCGCCTGTTCAGACTGCCGGCTTGGGATCCGCGAGCTGGCTCGGCCGGCTGACCGCGCGCAGGCTGTCCCAGGTCGCCTGCCAACGCGCCAGCAGCGGTTGCGCCGAGGCGCGGTCCGCGGCCGGGTACTGCTGCGGCAGCGATTCGAGCATGCCGGTGTACTTCGGCAGGCCCTTCGGGAAACGGGCCCGGCGCGTGAACAGGATCAGTCCTTCCACCGGCACCTCACCCGCCAGCGCGCGCACGGCCGCGACGCGGTCGTAGAGGCCGGACTGCGGATTCTGGAAGGTGTAGCGGCTGGCCCGATGCATGACCGTCCACGCGGTCATCTGGTCGCCGCCGAAGATGATGCCCGCCACGTCGCGCAGGTCGATCACCACCACGCCGCGCGCGGTGAGCAGCAGGTAGTCGATGTGCAGCATGCCGCCCTGGCCGTCGGGAATCAGCACATCCTGCAGCGAATCCAGCGCGCAGCCGCGGATCGACGCGCTCAACAGCTGTCGTGCGCGGCGCCGGCGATACCAGCGCCACAGCGTGAGCAGCGCCACGATCAGCAGCGCCGCGCCCACCGCGGCCAGCACGAACAGCGCGTCGGTGCGCGGAATCTGCCGCGGGTCGGGGAACAGGCTGGGTTCGGGAATCGAATTCACAGCACAGCCTGCAATGCGCCCAGCGAGGCGTCAATTTCCGTGCACTGCACGGGCCGCTCGAACAGCCGCGCCAGGTTGACGGGTACCGCAAGCTCGCGTCCGATCAGCGGCTCGACGATCTCGCGGAATTTGGCCGGATGCGCGGTGGCGACCAGCAGCCAGCGGCCGCGCCCCCGCTCGTCCGCGGGCAGCCGCGCATACGCCTCCGCGGCGGTCGCGGTGTGTGGACACCACACCTGCCCGTAGCTGGCAAGATCGGCCGTGATGCGCGCGCGGATCGCCGCATCGTCGATCGAGGTCGCGCTCACCGCGCCGCGCAGCGACCCGGCATCCGGAAACAGCGCCGTGAGCCGTTCGAGGTTGCTGGGATTGCCGACGTCCATCGCCGAGGCCAGCGTCGGCACGCTGGCGCGCGTGCGCAGCGTACCGGTGTCCAGATAGTCCGGCACCGTGCGGTTGGCGTTGTGGGCCAGCAGCACCCGCTCGATGGGCGCGCCCAGCGCCCGCGCCCAGATGCAGGCGGTGGCGTTGCCGAGGTTGCCGCTGGGAATCACGTAGCTGGCGCGCTCCCCGTGCTGGCGCCATACCGTGAGGCTGGAAGCAAGGTAGTACACCGCCTGCGGCAGCAGCCGGCCAAGGTTGATGCTGTTGGCGGACGACAGCTCGAAGCGCTGCTTCAGGGCCGGATCGAGGAACGCCTGCTTGACCATGCGCTGGCAATCATCGAACGAGCCGCGCACCGCCAGGCTCTGCACGTTGTCGCCCCAGCACGTGAGCTGTCGCTCCTGGGTGGGCGACACCTGCCCCTTCGGAAACAGCACCGTCACTTCGATGCCGGGTTTGCGATGGAACGCAGCCGCCACCGCGCCACCGGTGTCGCCGGACGTCGCGACCAGGATCTTCAGCGGCCGCGTGGCGCCGGCCCGCAGCCGGGTCAGCGTCGCGGCCAGGAATCGCGCGCCGAAATCCTTGAACGCCGCGGTGGGCCCATGGAACAGCTCCAGCACCGAAAGCCGGCCGCTGGCGCCCAGCGGCACCAGCGGCGCCGGAAAATCGAACGCCTCGGCCGCGATGGCCGGCAACGCGGGCTCCAGCACGTCGCCGCGCGCGAAACCCGCCAGCAACGCCAGTGCGGTGCCCGACAGCGCGCCGAGGTCCGCCGGCACGGTGGCGGGATCCAGCGGCGGCCACTCGGTCGGCACGTACAGGCCGCCATCGGGCGCCAGGCCCTGCGACAGCGCTGCATTGAAGCCGACGCGCGCCTCGGGATTGCGGGTGCTTGCGAACTGCATCAGTCGGTGACGCGCGCGCCCACCGGATCGACCGCCGTGATCCAGTGATCGCTCTGCAGGCCATGGTGGGAAAATTCCATCACCAGCGCTTCCGACACCGCCATGGCGTGCGGTTCCAGGCACCAGGCGAAGACCGTGGGACCGGCGCCCGAGATGGAGCAGCCGAGCGCGCCGGCGGAAATCGCGGCGCGGCGGACCTCGGGAAACCCCGGGATCAGCGCGGCACGCTGCGGTTCGATCACCACGTCCTCGAACGACTCGCGGATCATGTCGATGTCGTCGGTGTAGCAGCCGGAAATGAAGCCCGCGAGATTCGCGGTCTGCCACACGAAGTCCTTCATTTCGACGCTGCCCTTGAGGATGGCGCGCGCCTGGCGGGTCGAGAGGAACATGTGGGGATGCACGATCACCGCGCGCACCGCGGGCGGCACGGGGATCTGCTTGCAGCGCGGATGGTCGATGCCCACCGTGAGCACCAGACCGCCGAACAGCGAGGGTGCGATGTTGTCGACGTGCATCGAGCCGCTGGCCACCGCCTCGCCGTGCATGGCGAACTTCAGCAGCTCGAGCTGCGTGCACGGGCTCGCAAGCAAAGCATTGGCCGCGACCACCGCGGCGACGGCCGAGGCCGCCGAGCCGCCCAGTCCCGACGCCAGCGGGATGCCCTTGTTGAGTTCCAGCTCCAGGCCGAACGGCAACTGCAGCGTCTCGCACAGGGCCTGCAAGGCGCGGCCGGCCGTGTTCTTCGCGGGCTCCAGCGGCAGATCCTGCACCACGCCGCCGATCGCCTTGATGCGCACGCCCGGCGCCATCGTCCGTCGCACCGTGGCGCGATCGCCCAGGGTGTTGACGGAGAAGCCCAGGATATCGAAGCCGATGGCCACGTTGCCCACCGACGCCGGGGCGAACGCCGTCGCCTGCTGGCGGCTCACAGGCGCGCTCCGAGGAAGGTGGCAAGCCGCAGCAGATCGGCGAACACGCCGCCCGCCGTGACCTCGGGACCCGCACCAGGGCCCTGTACAATCAATGGGTTATTGCAATAACGTGAAGTGGCATAGCGGACGACGTTGTCCGTGAGCGCGATATTGGCGAACGCGTGGCGCTGATCGAGCTCGACCAGGCCCACCGTGGCGCGCCCCTCGGCACTCAACCGTCCCACGTAGCGCAGCACCTGGCCGCGCTGCCGCGCGTCGGCGAAGCGCCGCTTCATCACCTCATCGTGTTTCGGCAGCTGCGCGAGGAAATCCTCGATGCTCCCCTGCTCCAATCCCGCCGGCACCAGGCTTTCCACCTGCACGTCCTTGAGCTCGAGCTTCAGGCCGATCTCGCGACCGAGGATGATGAGTTTGCGCGCCACGTCGGTGCCGGAGAGATCATCGCGCGGATCCGGCTCGGTGTAGCCGCGCTGCTTCGCCTCGGCGACGATGGCCGAGAACGGTTTGGTGCCGTCATACACATTGAACAGGTACGCGAGCGTGCCCGAGAAGATGCCTTCGATGCTGGTGATGGCGTCGCCGGTCTCGCGCAGGTCGCGCAGCGTCTGGATCACGGGCAGTCCCGCGCCCACCGTGGCCTCGTACAGATAGCTCGCGCCGCTCGCGCGCCGCGCTTGCTTGAGGCTCTCGTAGTACGCCAGCGTGCCGCTGTTGGCCTTTTTGTTGGGCGTGACGATGTGCACGCCGGCGGCCAGCCAGTCGCGGTAGCGCAGCGCCACGCCCTCGTTGGATGAACAGTCGATGATCACCGCGTGGGGCAGATGGTTCACGTTCACGTGGGAGACGAACTTGTCCAGGTCCGCCGCCACCGGCTGTTCGGCCAGCTCCTCGCGCCAGTGCGCCAGATCGATGCCGGCGTCAGACAGCTTCATGGCCTTGGAGGTCATGATGGCGCGCACGCGCAAATCGATGTTGAACTCCCGCGCCAGCCGCTCGCGCTCGCCCGCCAGCTGATCCAGCAGCACGCGGCCCACGGTGCCCGGGCCGATGACGCCGATCGAGAGCGTGTGCGGCGAGAGATAGAAACTGGCGTGCACGGCCTGCAGCGCGCGCGTGGCCTGGCGGCCTTCCACCACCACCGAGATGTTGCGCTCGCTGGCGCCCTGCGCGATCGCACGTACGTTCACAGAAGAAGCGCCCAACGCATTGAAAACCTTGCCTGAAACGCCCGGCATACCGGCCATGCCATCCCCCACCACGGCCAGAATGGCCAGGCCCTTGGTGATGTCGACGCTCTGGATCTGCCCGCCGCTGAGTTCGTGCGCGAAGGCGATATCGAGCACGGTCTTGGCGCGCGCGGCCTGCCGCTCGGGGATGGCGCAGCAGATGGAATGCTCCGAACTGCCCTGCGAGATCAGGATCACCGAGATGTCCTCTTCGCGCAACGCACCGAACAGGCGGTGCGCCGTGCCCGGCACGCCGATCATGCCCGCGCCTTCGATGTTCACCAGCGCCACTTCCTCGATGCTGGTGATGCCCTTCACGGGCTGGTCATCGGCCTCGGGCCGGGTCGAGATCAGGGTGCCGCGCTTGTCGGCGGCGAAGGTGTTGCGGATCCAGATCGGGATGCCGCGGCCCACGGCTGGCGCCATGGTCTGCGGATGGATCACCTTGGCGCCGAAGTACGCCAGCTCCATGGCCTCGTTGTACGACAGCGTGCGGATCACCTGCGCATCGGGTACGCGGCGCGGATCGGCCGACAGCACGCCATCGACGTCGGTCCAGATCACGATCTCGGCGGCGTCCAGCAGCGAACCGAAGATGGAGGCGGAGAAATCGCTGCCGTTGCGGCCGAGCGTGGTCTGGATGCCGGCCGCATCGCTGGCGACGAACCCCGTGATGATCAGCGTTTCAGCGCCCGCGGGCACCAGCGCCTGCAGCCGCTCGCGCGAGACTTCCCATTGGACGGCAGGTCCGAGCGAGGCCCACTGCACCACCAGCGCGCGGCGCGCGTCCACCCACGCCACGCCGCGGCGCTTGCCGCGCCGGGCGAGGTAGCGCTGGAACAGCCGCGTGGACCAGATCTCCCCGTAGCCGGCCACCTTGTCGCGCACCGGCTGGGTGGCGGTGCGCATCACCTGCGTGGTGTGCAGCACGCTTTCGAGGTCGGCCCGGTCGGTATCGAATTCCGCGAGATACGCCGCCGTTTCCGCGGCCGGCAGCAGCGCCTTGGCGATGGTTTCGTGGCGGGCGCGCAGGGCACCGAGCTGGGTACGCCACGCCTCGTTCTGCTGCTCGGCGAGCTGCACCAGCCCCAGCAGCGCATCCGTGACGCCCTTGCAGGCGGAGAGCACCACACCCAACCGCTGCGTGGGCTGCGCCTCGAGGATGCGGGCCACGCGCTCGAAACAGTCGGCGTCGGCGACACTGGAGCCACCGAACTTGTGCACCACCCAGGCCTGCGGGGCGGCGGCCGCAGCGCTCGCGGGTTGCGCAGCGGCCGGGGTCAGTGGGGAAAGCGATTGCGTCATTCTGGAGGCACTACCGGGGAGACAAACTCTGGCACTTTACTGGCCGTCCCGGGTTCCCGCAAGGTGCCGGAAGCGGTTGTTTTAGCGCCGGTTTTGGGCGTTTCTTCAATCCAGGCGCTTGCGGAATCTGAGCGCCGCGAGACTCATCGAAACGCACAGGAAAATGCCAAGCTTGGTGACGGACCACCACAGGCTCGCCAGCGTCGCGCCCCGCAGCACCACGCCGCGCACGATGTCGACGAAATGCGTCAGCGGCAGCACCTGCGCCAGCAGCTGCACCGGGCGCGGCATGCCTTCGAACGGAAAGGCGAAGCCGGACAGCAGGATGGAGGGCAGCAGGGTGAAAAAGCCCATCTGCATGGCCTGGAACTGCGTGGTGGCGACGGTGGAGATGAGCAGGCCGAGGCCCAGCGTGGCAGCGATGAACAGGCCGGCGCCCAGATACAGGCTGAGGAGGCTGCCGTTCACGGGCACGTCGAACAGCAGCACCCCGACCAGCAGGATGATCGTGGTCTGGAGCAGCCCCACCAGCACATAGGGCGTGAGCTTGCCCACCATGAGCTCGATGGAGCGAACCGGTGTGGTGATCAGCAGTTCCAGGTTGCCGCGTTCGCGCTCGCGCACCAGCGCGATGGCGGTGAACACCACCATCGTCATGCTCAGGATCACGCCGATCAACGCCGGCACCACCTGCACGGCCGTGCGCCGCTCGGGGTTGTACTCCACCTGCACCGCGAGCGGCGTGACGCGCGAGGGCAGCACGCCTTCGCGCGCGGGCACGGCGGCCGCGGCCAGCGCCTGCACCGCGCCTTCCAGCCCGGGCCGCGACCCGTCCACGAACACCTGCGCCAGCGAGCGATCCGCGGCGAGCCGTCGCCGCTCGAAATCCGCCGGGATGAAAATGCCGGCCTGTACGTCGCCATTGGCGATCTCGGCGCGCAGCGTCGCCACGTCGGGCAGGGTTTCGCTCACCCGCAGCACCTGCGAAGCCTGCAGGTCGGCCAGCAACGCGCGCGACCCGGAGCTGTGGGCCTCGTCGACCACGCCGGTGCGGATTTCGCGGATGTCGAAGTTGATGCCGTAGCCGAAGATCATCATCTGGATCAGCGGGATGCCGACGATCATGCCGAGCGTGAGCTTGTCGCGCAGCACCTGCCGGAACTCCTTGAGCGCCACGGCCCGGATGCGCTGCAACCAGGGCGGCAGGTCCCAGGCCGTCAGGCCGCGCGCCATCAGCCGTACTCCCGCGTGAGCTCGGGCCGCGTCACGCCGACGAACACGTCTTCCAGGTTCGCCTCGACCTGGCGCGCCGTGGCCCGCACGCCGTGCCCGCGCAGCCGCTGCTCCACCGCCGCCAGCGGTGCCCGCTGCTCGGGCGCGATCAGCGCGTGCAGTTTCAGGCCGAGCTGCGTGAGGCTGCGCAGTTCGGACCAGTCCGCCAGCGCGTGGCGGGCCGCCTGCACGTCGGCCGCCTCGATTTCCACCACCGCCAGCGGCAATTCGCGCATCAGTTTCGAGGGCTCGCCCTGCGCCGCGATGCGGCCGAGCTGCATGATGGCCAGCTCGTGGCAGCGCTCGGCCTCGTCCATGTAGTGCGTGGAGACCAGGATGGTGGTGCCGCCGGCGGCGAGCTCGAACAGGCTTTCCCAGAAATCGCGGCGGCTCTGCGGATCGACCGCGCTGGTGGGTTCATCGAGCAGCAACAGCGCGGGCTGGTGCAGCGTGGCGGCCGCCAGCGCCAGCCGCTGCTTCTGGCCGCCGCTGAGCGTTCCAGCCAGGCGGTCGAAGAATTCCCCGAGGCGGTACTGCCTGCTGAGCTCGGCGATGCGCGCATCGGCGCTGGCGCGGCCCAGCGTGTGCACTTCGGCCATGAAGGCCAGGTTCTCGCCCACGGTGAGATCTTCCCACAGCGAGAAGCGTTGCGTCATGTAGCCGATCTTGAGCCGCAGCGCCTCGGCCTGCCGCGGGATGTCGAACCCGAGCACGCGGATGCTGCCGGAGGTGGGCGTCAAGAGGCCGCACAGCATGCGCAGCGTGGTGGATTTGCCGGAACCGTTGGGCCCGAGGAAGCCGTAGATGGTGCCGCTGGCGATCGACAGATCGACGCCATCGACGGCTTTGACAGGGCCGAACACGCGCGTCAGGGAGCGCGCCTCGATGGCCAGCCCGCTCACCGGTTCGCGCCCGGATCCACCGCGCCCGGCGTGACCTCCAGCGGCAGGCCCACGGCCAGCTGCGCGGCCGCGGCGTCCGTGACATCGAACTCCGCCAGGTAGCTCAGGCGCCCGCGGTCGCGCTGCGTGAGCGCGTAGTAGGGCGTGAACGTGGCGTCACTCGCGATGTAGCGCAGCCTGCCCTGCAGGAGCTGGCCGACGCCATCCACTTTGATGCTCGCGGCCTGCCCGGCCTTCAGCGCCGCGCGCTCGCCCTCGGGCACGTACACACGCGCAAACGGCGCGCCCGCTTCCAGCAGCACCAGCACCGGCTGTCCTGGCTGCGGCCGTTCGCCGACGCGGAACGTGATCGATTCCACCGTGGCGTCGGCGGGCGCGTGCAGTTCCAGCCGCGCGAGCTGCACGTCCTGCTGCTGCAGCTGCGCCTGCGCGTTGGCGAGCGCGGCGCTGCCCTGTGCGATCTGCTCGCTGCGCGTGCCCTCCTGCAGCAGCTTCAGGTCCGCGGCCGCGGCGTTCTGGTCGGCCAGCGCGGCATCGCGCGCCGCGCGCTGCTGGTCGAACTGCGATTGCGAGACGATGCCCTGCGCGGCCAGTCCCGCCTGCCGCGCGTATTCCCTGCTGGCCTGCGCGGCCTTGGCCTGCGCCGCCGCCAGCTGCGCCTGCGCGGCGCGGATTTCCTCGGTGCGCGCGCCGCGCTGCAGTTCATCGAGCCGCTTCCGCTGGCGCTCGACTTCCGCGGCGGCGGCGGCGCGCGCCTGGGCCGCAGTGCCCGGGTCCATGCGCGCCAGCAGCTGGCCCTTGGTCACGCGATCGCCTTCGCGCACGTCCAGCTCCACCACCTGCTCGGCGACGGGCGAGGCGATCTCGAGACGATGGCGTTCGAGCGTGCCGACCAGTGGCGCGGGCCTGGAAGCGCCGCAGCCGGGCAGCAGGCTGCCGAGCAGGCAGGTGAGTGCGATCGGAACGGGATGGAACGCGGCGCGGATGCGGTACGGCGCGCGGCGGCGACTCGTCGCGGGAGATTCTGGCATGGGCCGGATGCTAGGGGCCGGCCGCGTCCCCGGTCAATCCGTGCGCCGCCGGCGTCCGCGCACGGTCATGGCAGCCATCAGTGCCAGCAGGAGGAGCAGGCCAGGACCCGTCGCGCCACCGCCGCTGCTCTTGCTGGCGCTGCTGCTGCCGCTGCTGCTGGCGCTGCCACCGCTGCTGGCGCCGCCGCTACTGCTGCCACCGGAACTGCTGGAGCTCGAGCTGCTGCCGGCAGCGCTCACGGTGATGCTCACCGTCGCGACCGCGGAGGCGTCGATGCCGTCGCTGGCCTGGTAGGTGAAGCTGTCGGCGCCGGTGTAGCCGGTGGTGGGCGTGTAAGTGCGCGCCGTGCCCGAGCCGGTGACGATGCCGTGCGAGGGTGCATCCACGAGGCCGTAGGTCAGCGCGTCGCCGTCGGCGTCCGTGGCCGCCAGCGTCACCGCCACGGCCGTGTCCATCGGGGTGCCCACGGATTCGTTCATCGCGACGGGCGCGCTGTTGGCGCGATCGGGACAGTGCGTGCCGGTCCAGCCGAGGTCGTACAGCACGCAGGTGGTGAGATCGACGCTGGTGCCAACCCCGGTGTGATAGGTGTGTTCCATCAGCAGGTGCGGACGCGGCGTGGTGGTGGTCGTGTCCCAGTGCGAGATCGACGAGCCGTCACTCCAGGTGGTGGGCGCGTACAGGCGCACGTGACCGCCCGCGGTCACGCCCAGCGACAGGAAGCTGCTGACGTTGTCATTGACGTACTGCGCGCCATTGGCATCGTTCCACACCACCGCGCCGTTGTTGGTGGTGGACGTCTTGCGCTGCGCGGTGGTCATCGTCGGCCAGTAACTGGCGGTCGACTCGTCGTAGATGTACTGGTCGAACACCGAGAAGTAAGTGCTGCTGCCGCTGACGTAGCCATTGCCGTCCGAGTCCACCAGCGAGATGAAGCCGAGTCCGTGGCCGAGCTCGTGCAGCACCACGGCCAGCAGGTCGATCTGGCTGGCGCCGGGGTTGTGGTCGAAGCCGTAGTAGAAAGTCTCGCCGCCCAGGCAGCCGGAGCTGCCATCCAGCGAGCTGGAGAATTTCGCGGTGATGTCGGGCAGTCCCGCGTGCACGTCGCTGCCGGTGAGCTTGTTGGCCAGCGCCTTGGGGAACAGGATGTTGCCGGGGTGCCCGCTCACCGTATAGAAATAGCCGGAGCCGGCCCTGCCGAGCGTGGCGGACGTGGCATCGCAGGCGAGCGGATCGAAGCTCGCGGAGACCGTGATGGGCACGTTGGTGGCGATCCGCAGGGTCCATATCGCGGCGGCTTTGTCGAACACGTTCAGGCGTGCCTGGCCCACGGTGGTGGCCGGGTTGCCGCCCACCGGCGTCCAGGCCGTCGGGTCGTTGAACCCCTCGCCTGCCGAATCCGTCGACGTCACGGTGATGGTGGTGGCCTGCGCCGCACCCGCCGCCAGCAGCAACGCCAGGCCCAGCGCGCGCACGGTCACGGCCCTGCGGATCACGGCCTGGGCTCCTGCGGCGCAGCCGGCGCCGGCGGACAGTTCTGCTCGCCGAGGCTGCCATCGGGCTGACGGCACACACGCTCATCGTGCAGGGCGCGCGATCCAACCTGCACTTCGAGCTGTCCGCTGGGCAGCCGACGCACTGAACCGGTTTCGGTGGCGCTGGTATCGCCGGTGGCGGCGCTCGATTGCGCGTTCACGCGCGAACCGCGGCCGGCCGCCGCGATTTCAGCCGGCGTGGGGTCGCGCGGCTGGCCGGTCGCGGGATCGATGTAGACTTTCATGCCGGCGCGCGTCCCGGCGCCGTGGCCACTCCGGGCCGCCGGCGCCGGGGCCTCGGCCAGTGCCGCGTCCGGAACCACGGCCTCGGAGTGCGAGGCCGGCGCGGGCGCACTGGCGCCCTGCTCGGCCACCTGCTTCGAGCAGGCCGCTGCGCCGATCGCAACCAGCGCCACCATCCACCGCCAGTGACTGCCCATGCCGCTCTCCCCGCCCGGATCGTGCCAAAACCCTGTGAAGCATGCAGCAAGGGTGGCCGGGAAATCTGCGAAGTGCAGCATGTCGCCGCATGGAGTCGATCGGCATCCGCGCCGCAGGCGTTGCCGTTCAGCGACAGACATGGCATCGAGCGCAGCCAGCGCGCGCTGGTGGCGCGCTGGCCGGGCTATTGCATCAACCCGGCTTTGACATCTTCCTGCGTGAGCAGACGCACCGGCACCGGGTTGACGTTCCAGATGTCGGCGCAGTACTCGCGGATGGTGCGGTCGGATGAGAACTTGCCGGATCGCGCGCAGTTCAGGATCGACATGCGCGTCCACCGCTCGGGGTCGCGGTAGGCGAGATCCACCTGCTCCTGGCAGGCGGCATAGGCCTGGTAGTCGGCCAGCACCAGGTAGGGATCGTGGTACAGCAGGTTGTCGATCAGCGGCCGGAACTGCTCGGTGTTGCCGCGCGAGAAAAATCCTTCGCGCACCAGGTCGATCACGGCCCGCAGCTCCGGATTGGCGTGGTAGAGCTCGATGGGTCGGTAATCGCTGGCCTTGAGCGCGGCCACTTCGCGCGTGTGCAGGCCGAACAGGAAGAAATTCTCGGCCCCCACCTCCTCGCGCATTTCGACGTTGGCGCCGTCGAGCGTGCCGATGGTGAGCGCACCGTTCATCTGGAATTTCATGTTGCCGGTGCCGGAGGCTTCCTTGCCGGCGGTGGAGATCTGCTCGGACAGCTCCGCCGCCGGATAGATGCGCTGGCCATTGGTGACGCTGAAATTCGGCAGGAACACCACCTTGAGCAGGTCGTGCACCTGCGGATCGCGGTTGATCATCTCCGCCACCGCGGTGATCAGGCGGATGATGAGCTTGGCCAGGTGGTACGCGGGCGCAGCCTTGCCACCGAACACGAACACCCGCGGCTCGATCTGGAAGCCCGGCTCGGTCTTCAGCCGGTGGTACAGGCCGATGACGTGCAGGATGTTGAGGTGCTGGCGCTTGTATTCGTGGATGCGCTTCACCTGCACGTCGAAGATGGCGCCGGGGTTGACGCTCACGCCCGTGGACTCGAGGATGATCGAGGCGAGCTGCACCTTGTTGGCGTGCTTGATGGCGCGCCACTCGGCGCGGAAATCCGGATCCTCGAGGTGCGCTTCGAGCAGCCGCAGCTGCCCGAGGTCGCGGATCCAGCCGGCGCCGATGCGACGCGTGATGGCTTCCGACAGCGTCGGGTTGGCCAGCACCATCCAGCGCCGCGGCGTCACGCCATTGGTCTTGTTGCCGAACTTTTCCGGCCACAGGTCGTAGAAGTCCTTGAGGACGTCGCTCTTGAGCAGCTCGCTGTGCAGCGCGGCCACGCCGTTGATGGCGTGGCTGCCGACGCAGGCGAGGTGCGCCATGCGCACGTAACGCTCGCCGCTCTCGTCGATCAGCGACAGGCGCGCCACGCGCGCATCGTCGCCGAAGAACGCGACCCGCACTTCATCCATGAAGCGCGCGTTGATCTCGAAGATGATCTCGAGGTGCCGCGGCAGCAGGCGGCCGAACAGGTCGAGCGGCCAGCGCTCCAGCGCTTCGGGCAGCAGCGTGTGGTTGGTGTAGGCCAGGGTCTTCCTGGTGATGCCCCACGCCTCTTCCCAGTCCAGCCCGAGCTCGTCCACCAGCAGGCGCATGAGCTCCGCCACCGCGATGGCCGGATGCGTATCGTTCATCTGCACCGCGAACTTCTCGTGGAAGCGCGTCGGCGGCACCTTCTGCTGGCGGCAGATGCGCAGCATGTCCTGCAGCGAGCAGGTGACGAAGAAATACTGCTGCTCGAGCCGCAGCTCCTTGCCCTTGATCTGCTCGTCGTTGGGATACAGGACCTTGGTGATGTTCTCGCTGGTGACCTTGGAATTCACGGCGCCGTAATAGTCGCCGCGGTTGAAGGTGGAGAAATCGAACGACTCGGGCGCCTCCGCGCGCCACAGACGCAGCGTGTTCGCGGTGTTGGTCTGGTAGCCGAGGATGGGCGTGTCGTACGGCACGCCGCTGACGGTGCGCGCCGGCACCCAGTTGCGGCGTTGGCGGCCGCGCTCGTCGGTGTACAGCTCGGTGTGGCCGCCGAGCTTCACCTCCACCGTCCATTCGGGGCGCACGATTTCCCACGGGTTGCCGTAGCGCAGCCACTTGTCGGTCTTCTCCACCTGCCAGCCGTCGACGATTTCCTGCTGGAAGATGCCGAATTCGTAGCGGATGCCGTAGCCCATGGCCGGGATCTGCAGGGTCGCGAGCGAATCGATGAAACACGCCGCGAGGCGGCCCAGGCCGCCATTGCCGAGACCCGGCTCCACCTCCTCGCCCAGCAGCGCTTCGAGGTCGAGGCCCAGCTCGCCCATGGCTTCGCGCACCGTTGCGTAGATGCCGAGGTTCACGAGGTTGTTGCCGAGGTGCGGACCCATCAGGAATTCCGCCGACAGGTAGGCGACGGTGCGCGACGCGTTGGCCGTGTACGCAGCCGCGGTGCTGATCCAGCGCTGCAGCATGCGATCGCGCACCGCGTGCGCGAGCGCCAGGTAGTAGTCGGTGCGGGTCGCCAGCGCCGGGAACTTGCCCTGGATGTAGAAGAGATTGTCGAGGAAGGCACGCTTGAGGGCCTCCTTGCCGAGCCACTGCTGATCGTCGGTCACGGGTTCGATGAGGGTGCTCATGCGCCCCATTGTGCAAGATTCGTGCTGCCGAAAGCGACGACAAGCCCTTGAGCCGCGTGCCGGCGTTGCACCCGCTTCGCGCGTCACACGCACGCGCCGCTCACTATCGGTGCACCAGCGACAGCAGCGCCAGCAGGCCGAGGCACGGCGTCGCGCACAGCGCCACCGGGGCGAGCCACCACCGCCCGGCGGGCCCTTTGCCCGGCGCCCGACGGTGCGCTGGGTTGGGGCGGGTCAGCCGTTGCAGCGCAGCGGCCAGCGCGGCGCTGCGGGCCTCCGACTGGTTCAGGGCCGCGAGGCTGCGGCTGATCGCGGTCTGCATCACGCGGCGTTCCAGGCGCAGCAACGCGTCGTGTCGCGAGCGCCCGGCACGCAGGTCCTCGAGCACCTGCTGCCAGCACGAACGCAGCGGGCCGGGCGAGAGATGGGCCACCACGAGCGTGAGGGCACTGCGGAAGCCGCAACCGAGCCCGAGCGCCAGCGCGAGCAGCTCCAGACCATGCGGCCATTCGCGCAGCAGCCGCTGCCGGCGCGCACCGATGCGCAGGGCCAGCCAGCCTTCCGGCAGCAGGGCAAGCACGGGGCCGAGCGCGAGCCATTCCCACACGCCGACAGCCAGCGCCATTGCAAGGCCAGACAGGGCGAGCAGACACTGCAGGGCGGCCCAGACGGAAGGTTCCAGCGAAGTCTCCAGATCGGCGCGCCGCAGGCGCTCCACCACCCGCACGCGCCACGGCGCGCTGAGCAGGGGTGCAACACAGTGCGCCAGCGCGATCAGCGGCCACCACAGGCAGCGGAACACGAACGGCGGCGTGCCGGCGGGCAACCGCGCCCCCGCGCGCAGCGCCTGCAGCTGACGCAGCAACAGGCGGAGCAGCGCAGACACGTACAGTCCGTAGGCGAAGGCGAGCGTGATCAGCGGCCAGTCCACGCCGCGCTCCAGCAGTGGCGCCAGATCGACCGGACGCCAGACAGGTAAGACAGCGTGAGCGCGCACAGCAACGCGACGCCAGACGAAGATCCGGGCAACGCCGCGGCAACGCCGGGACTCCCATCGAGCGCCAGGCCCACCGCCAGTGGCAGCAGGAGCACCAGCAGCAGCGCCAGCAGTCCTCCCCGCGTGCCGCGCGCGGCGGCGGCCTCCGCTGCGCGTTCGCGCACCCGTGCGCCCAGCCGCGCCAACAGCGCCGCGCCATCGATGCGCGGTTGCTGGGCGAGCGCGAGCGCCAGCGCGATGAGCTCACGTTCGGCCCGCGTCCAGCGCTTGCCACCGGCCTGGAACGCAGCTTCCAGGGCCGTGGTCCACTGCGCCGCGCCCAGCGTGCCCTCGCCCACCGCGGCGCCCAGCTGATCGCACGCGCCGCTGAACTGCGCGCGCAGCGACTGCAGCTCGCGTCGGCGGTGGACCAGCCAGCCCAGCACTCCCAGCCAGAGCAGCGGCCATGCCACCGCCAGCGCGAGCCACGGGTTGAAAACAGCCGGTTCCATGGCCCGCGATTGAAGCGCGCGGATGCGGTCGATCCCAGCCATCGAAACGAGCGCAAGCGGCGCAAAATACCGACACCCGAGCGCGAACTGCTTCCGAAATGGCGGTCCAGGCGTTACCGTGCTGGTCCTATGGAATCCGCCCTGTTTCGCCGTTGCCTTGCCGGCCTCGCGCTGCTCTCGCTCCCGCTGCTCTCGCAGGCCGCAACCGGCGCCCGCAGCACGGCGTTCGATCCCGAAGCCACCGGTCGCGTGATCGTGAAGTGGCGCGCTGCCGACCCGGCCGACAGCTCGCTCGCGACCCTGTCGGCGCGGGCCTCGCGCGCCAGCCAGCGCGCGGGCATGGGGGTGCGGGCCGTGCGCGCTTCGCACCCGGGGGTGGATGTGCTGCGGCTGGATCGCAAACTGGCTGGCACCGAACTGCACGCCCTGCTCGCCCGGCTGCAGGGCGATCCGCGCGTCGAATACGCGGTGCCCGACCGGCGCGTGTACGCGCAGGCCGCGGCGCCCGACGACACGCGTTACATCGCGGGCTCGGACGCGGTGGGCAGCTGGCAGGGCCAGTGGTACCTCGGCAGCGACTTCCCGGCCTCCATCGACGCGCTTGGCGCCTGGGATACCACCACCGGCTCCGACCGGGTCACGGTGGCGGTGATCGACACCGGCGTGCGCTACGACCACGACGATCTGGGCAGCTGCGCGCCCATCGTTTCGAACCACTGCACCGGCGGCGGCAAGTTCCTCCCCGGCTATGACTTCGTGGACTACGACGACGTCCCGTGCAGTTCCGTCAACGGCACCACGTGCCTGTACACGAACGCCGCCAATGTCGCCGACAGCACCTGCAGCTCCACGCTCGACACCAGCAACGGCGTCACCTATTGCCGCGATTACCTGAGCGCCGGCGATGGCGACGGGCGCGATGCGGATCCCAGCGACCCGGGCGATTTCCTCACGGCGGCGGACCTGGCCCGCACCGATGGTTTCTTCAGCGGTTGCGGCGGAGGCGACAACGGCGACCAGCCTGTCACCAGCAGCTGGCATGGCACGCGCGTGTCGGGAATCATCGGCGCACTGACCAACAACGGCAAGGGCGTGGCGGGCATCGCGCCGGGCGTGGTGATCCTGCCGGTGCGCGCGCTGGGCAAGTGCGGTGGCTACCTCTCGGATGTGATCGACGCGATGCGCTGGGCCGCGGGTCTGGCGGTCACCGGCGTGCCCGCCAATCCGTATCCCGCCGCCATCATCAACATGAGCCTCGGCAGCAGCCTGCCCTGCACCAGCGCCGAACAGTCGGCCGTCGACGAAATCCTCGCGCTCAACGTGCTGATCGTGGCCTCGGCCGGCAATGACGGCGGCCCTGTCAACGCGCCGGCCAACTGCACCGGCGTGATGTCGGTGGCGGGGCTGCGGCACAACGGCATGAAGGTGGGCTACAGCAGCCTGAGCAGCGCAGCCAGTTCCACCGCGCCCGCCGCGGCGGTGAGCATCGCCGCGCCGGCCGGCAACTGCGGCGATGGCTACGCCGCCGGCAGCACCTGCCTGTACTCGATCGAGACCACCACCAATGAGGGCGACACGACGCCGGCCGCCGCGTTCTACACCTACGCCCTGTTCAACAGCGGCTACACGGGCAACCCGCTCAATGTCGCCAGCATCGGCACCAGTTTCTCCGCGCCCATGGCCGCGGCCACCGCGGCGCTGATGCTCGACGCCAACTACTCGCTCACCCCCGCGCAGCTCATCGCGCGCATGCAGGCCGCGGCGGGCGCGTTCCCAACCGTCATCGATCCGGCCACCAGCCAGCCCTACGCGGTGTGCACCGTGCGCGCCGGCACCACCGACAGCAACGGCGCGTTCACCGACGTGCCGGCCGTCGACGCCCAGCTGCCGTGCAATTGCACCCTGGCCACCTGCGGCGCCGGCCTGCTCAACGCCCGGGCGGCCGTGGCCTCGGCCATCAAGCCCACCGCCGTGATCAAGCCTTCGGAAACCCGCGCTTCGCTCGGCGACAAGGTCACGCTCAACGGCGCGGACAGCACGGCCGCCGCCGGACACAGCATCGTGCGCTGGCAGTGGGGCACCGATCCCGGTGTGTCCATCGCCGACAATGGCACGTCGTCGGCCTACTTCCTGTTCCCCGGCACGCGCCCGGTGACCGTGACACTGGTGGTGACCGATGACGTGGGCGGCACCGCCACCGCCTCCACCATCATCCAGGGCGCGGTGAGCAGCACCGACGACCACGGCACGGGCGCCATGGGCCCGGAGCTGCCGGTCCTGGCGCTGCTGGCCGGACTGGCGGCGTGGCAACGTCGCCGCGGAAGTCAAGTCCCGCGTGCGGTGCGGCGCCGTTGATGGCCCACTGAACTAAAATCCCGGTCCAACTGTCGCTATGCTATGCGGCCCTGCTGCCTTGTGGGGTGCAGGGCACGGATTTCGTCCAAGGAGAGATGTGTTGCGCAGCCAGTTGACCCGAATTTCCCGCACCGCCCTCGTTGCGGGCCTGCTGGCCGTGGGCGCCCAGCTCGCCGGCTGCGGCACCAGCGCCGACACCAATGGGCGCACCATCACCGGCCAGACCACCGTGGACAGTGGCGTCACCATCTCCAGCAGCACCAGCACCACCGCCATCCTGCCCAACGGCACGCTGACGCTGACGGCCTCGGTCCCGAACGACTCCACGGGCTCCGGCGTCACCTGGGAGCTCATGGGAGTGGGCGCGTTGAGCAGCCAGACGGCCACCACCGTCGTGTACACGGCGCCCAGTACCGCCACCGGCACGGAAACCCCCATCGTCATCGCGACCTCGAACGCCGACTCCAGCAAGACCGGCTCGATCACGCTGGCCGTGCAGGGCACGCCGGTGCTCGAGGCCAGCGACCTCTACCCCGCCTACGTCGGCATCCCCTACACCACGCGTGTGGTGGTGGCCGGCGGCCAGGCCAGTTACACCTGGACCAAGGACTCGGGCACGCTGCCCGACGGCGTCACGCTGGGGGCGTCCGCCAGTTCGCAGGTGGCGCTGAGCGGCACCCCGGCCGCAGGGTCCGCGGGCACCTACAACTTCGTGCTCAAGGTGGTCGACAACCAGTCGCGCTCGGCGACCGTGGCCCTGACCATCGTGGTCAACCCGGCGGTGACCTGCCTGATTTCGGGCCAGTTCGCCGTGCAGTACAGCGGCTTCCACGACCAGGTGGCCACCGCGCGCGCCGCCAGTTTCACGGTGACCAGCGCCGGCGCGCTCACCGGGCTGCAGGATTTCAGTGGCGGCACCACCCTCAACGACCCCGTCACCGGCAAGTGCGCCTACACCAGCACCAACGCCGGCACCTTCGTGGTCACGGGCACCGCCAACAGCGGCTCCACCACCTACTCCCATGTGGTGTCCAGCACCCCGGACCATGGCCGCATCGCGCTCACCGCGCCTGCGACCGACCAGGGCGTCGGCAATTTTTACCAGCAGGACGCCACTGCCTTCACGCCGGCGGCGCTGGCCGGTGACTTCGCGTTCGGACTCATCGGCGCCGACACCTCCGGCACCCACATGGGCGTGATCGGGCGTCTCACCGTGGACGCCTCGGGCGCGGTCACCAACGCCTCCATCGATCGCATCGGCGCCGCGGGCACGGCGCTGACCGCCGCAGCCGCCACGGGCACGATGAGCGCGCCCGACGACAATGGCCGCGGGACCCTCACGCTCACCACCAGCAGCAACGAGACCATGGAGTTCGCCTACTACGTGGTCAACGCCAGCAAGCTGGTGCTGGTCGACATCACCAGCGCCAGCAACGCCCGCATCACCGGCTTCATGACGCGCCAGAGCGGCACGTTCGACGCGACCAGCTTCGCGAGCCCGGGTGTGCTGAGCCTGTGGGGCAGCAGCGGCGATTCCGAATCGGTGGCGGCCGCGACGCTGGGCCGGCTGTCCGACGCCATCGACGCCGGCAGCACGGGAGGCGTCAGCTCGGGCACGTTGAGCCTCGCACTCGACAGCGCCGAGCAGGGCACGGTGCACGCGTCGCAGAACTACACCGATGTGGCCTATACCGTCGACGCCACGGGACGCGCGACGCTTTCCTTCACCAACGACAATGTGACGCGCAGCTTCGTGCTGTACCTGGATTCCGCGGCCAACGGTTACGTGGTGGAGACCGACACCTCCAACGCCGACAACAACTCCGGAGTGCTCGAAGCGCAGACCGGCAGCGTGTTCAACAACACCCTGCCCGGCCTGTTCATCAGCGGCACCCAGTGGCCGGTGTCCCCGGGCCCGATCAGCACACTGCCCTCGGTGGTGATCACCAACGGCATCATGTCCTCCACCTATGGCACCGGTTATTTCTACGTCGATACCACCACCGGCCGCGGCGCCGGCTCGATCGTGGCCACGCTGATCGGCACCGATGCGATCGTGTTGTACGAGCTGGACAGCACCCGCATGCGGGTGTTGCGTCTGGGCACCACCAAACGTGACGCAAGTATCGATTGGGTTGATCGCTAGTTCACACTGAGCGGGCCGGCGCGCGCCGGCCCGCGTTTCAGAGGCCCCGCCGCCAGCCGTTAAGCGGGGGGATGAATCCGGTTGCCAAAACCACGCTCGCGCGTGCGCGCCTGCACCCGCTGCGCGGACCGCTGTTGCTGCTGCTGGCCGTTGCATTGCTGATCTTCGTGGGCGGCCTGTGGCTGTCGCGTGACATCGTGGTGAACAGCTTCCGCTCGATGGAGGACCAGCAGGCTTACCGCATCGCCAAGCAGACCCGCGCCATGCTCGAAGCCGAACTGCAGCAGCTTGCGCTCGACGCGCGCCAGAACACGCTGGCGCTCGGCCTGACCAACCACCTGGCTCCGCCGGATCTCTCCTGGTTGCGGCGCGCCTACAGCCTCGACGCCATGCGTGCGCAGCGCGCGGATCTGGTGTGGATCGCCACCGAATCCGGCACCACGCTGTTCTCGGCCTGGCGCAACCAGCCGCGCATGCGCGGCGAGCCCATCGCCGTACCCGAAGCCACCCTGCAGCAGTTCCGCCCGCTGCTGGCGCGCAGCGGCGCGGCCACCGAAAACGGCGCGGCGCCGCTCGAGCAACTGATCGCCACACCCACCGGACCGATGGCCTACAGCGTCTCCCGTCTCGACCCCGGGCAACGGAGCGATCCCGCGGTGATGGTGGTGACGATGCGCTATCTGGATCCGACTGTCCGGCGTCTCGGCGAGCGCGCGCAGCAGCCGCTGCAGCTGCAGACCTTTCCCTCCAGCGCCGTCGCCGCCGACCACGACCTCGGGCCCATCCTGCTCACCGCGCCGGACGCGGCGGTGGGCTCCTGGACCCGCACCGCGCGGGCCGGCGGCGCGATCAGCGTGCAGATCCTGCTGCACGACTACGCCGGCCGGCCGCTCGGGGTGGTGCACGCGCGCTTCAACGCCAGTCTCTCGGCCGCGGGCCAGCGAAGCGCCGCCTATCTCATGGGCCTGCAGGCCACGCAGATCCTGCTGCTGGGCCTGGCCGTCTTCCTGACGCTGATGCACCTGCGCCGCCATGCGCAGCGCCAGAAGGCCGAGGATCGCCGGCAGCGCGTCCATTCGCGGCGCCAGCGGATCCAGGCCTGGCACGATCCGCTCACCGGGCTCGCCAACCACCTGCAGCTGCGGGCCCGCCTGCCGCGCGCGCTGCGCCGCCTCGAACCCGGCCAGCAGCTGGCGGTCGTGCTGCTCGGCATCGACGGGTTCAACTCAGTCAATTCGACGCTGGGCCGCGACGCCGGCGACCAGCTGCTGCGCACGGTCGCACTGCGCATGCGCGCCGCCGCCGGCGAGACCGATCTGCTGTTCCGGCTCAAGGCCGACGAATTCCTGCTGCTGGCCGCGATCCCGGCCGATCCGCGCCACGCCGGGCAGCGCGCGGAACGGCTACTGGCGGCCATCCAGGCGCCGACGCTGCTCAACAAGCGGCCCATGGTGTTCACGGCCAGCATCGGCATCAGCCTGTGCCAGGATCCCGCGCAGCCGCCGCTGGAACTGTTGCAGCAGGCCGAATCCGCCCTGCGTCGCGCCCGCGCGCAAAGCGGCAACTGCTACCGCATCGCCGACCCCGGCTCCACGCTCGAGCTGCGCGAGAACCTGTTGCTGGAACAGGCGCTGCGCGAAGCCATCGGCTCCGACCAGTTCTACGTCGAGTACCAGCCGATCGTCGACATGCGCAGCGGCGCGCTGCTGTCGCTGGAAGCGCTGGTGCGCTGGCTGCATCCGGAACGCGGCGTGATCGCGCCGCTGCGCTTCATCCCGGCCGCCGAGCGGCTGGGACTGATCGAAGCGCTGGGCTCGGCCGTGCTGGAGATGGTGATCCGACAGCTCAGGCAATGGCAGCTGCAGGGCGTGCCGGTGGTGCCGGTGGCGGTCAATGTCTCGCCCTGGCAGCTCAACCGCACCGATTTCCCGTCCAAAGTGCAGGAGCTGTGCGCGGCCGCCGACCTGGATCCCGCCTGGCTGCGGTTCGAGATCACCGAATCGGCGGTGGTGCACAACTCGACGCAGCTGGTCGGTTCATTGCTCACGCTGCAGGCGATGGGCTCGCAGATCCAGATCGACGACTTCGGCACCGGCTATTCGAACCTCGGCTATCTCACGCGCCTGCCCGTGAACACGCTGAAGATCGATCGCAGCTTCGTCAACGAGCTGGGCCAGAGCGCGAACGCGACCACGCTGGTCAGCCTGATCGTGGAGATGGCGCGCAAGCTGGGCTTCGGCACCATCGCCGAAGGCGTGGAAACCCTCGAGCAGCACGCGGCACTGCTGGAGCTGGGCTGCAGCCGCGCCCAGGGTTACTTCTACGCACGTCCCGAAAGCGCCCAGCGCTGCGAGCAGCGGTTGCGGCTGGCGGCGGTGGCCGCGGGCGGGTCGGCTGCCGGCAGCGGCGGATCCGCGCCGGAATCGCTAGCCGGTTGAGCCACCGCGGGCCGCAAGGCCCAGCAGGGCCGCGGCATTCGCGCCCAGGATGGCCGCGCGGTCCGCCTCGCTGAACTGCGGGACACCGTTGACGAGCTCGTGCATGGCGTAGTGCGCCATGTCGTAAGGGTAGTCGGTGCCCACCACCAGGCGGTCCACGCCCACTTCCGCCGCCAGGTGCCTCAGGCCTTCGGAGCGGTAGACGATGGTGTCGAACCACAGTCGCTTGAGATACTCGCTCGGCGGATGCTGGCAGGTGCGCGCGTCCGGGCGCGCGTGCCAGGCGTGGTCGGCGCGGCCGATGCACGAGGCGAGATAGCCGCCCCCGTGGGCGGCAAACAGCTTCAGTCCCGGATACCGGTCGAGCACGCCGCCGAAGATGATGTGCGACAGCGCCAGCGCGTGCTCCAGCGGCTGGCCGAGATGATTGGTGAGGTAGAACTTGCGGGCCCGTTCGCCGAGCGTGGTGCCGAGCGGGTGCAGGAACACGATGCAGCCGAGCTGCTCGCACCGTGCCCAGAACTTCTCGAACTTGGGATCGCCCAGCTCCAGTCCGCCGACCAGCGAGGACACTTCGACGCCTTTGAGCCCGAGCTGCTTCACGCAGTAATCGAGCTGCTCCACGCACAGCTCGGGGTGCTGCAGCGCCACGCTCCCCATGCCCAGCAGCCGCCCGGGATGCAGCGCGCATTGTTCGGCGATGTGCTCGTTGATCGTGCGGCACAACTCGCGCGCGAGCTCGGGATCGGCCCAGTAGTAATACTGGTTGGGCGCGGGACTCACGACCTGCAGATCCACGCCCATGGCGTCCATGTCGGCCAGGCGCTGCTGCAGGTTGGTGAGCTTGGGAAATGCCGCGGGCAGCATGTTCTTGAGCGTGAATTCCACGCTGTCGGGTGTCATGGCCTTGGCCATGAACTCGGCGTCGCGCTGCTTCTCGGGACGACCGGCGACCAGCTGTTCCGCCGCCAGCGTCAGCATGTGGCAGTGCATGTCGATGGTGTAATGACGCGTGCGGCCGGCGACCTGGCCGCCGACGCGGACCGGCTGGTCGGCCGCATGCGCGCGCGGCGCGCCGCAGGTGAAGATCGTGGCGGTCATGCGCGGCTCCCGCCCATCACAGCGGCGCGAGCGCGCGCGTGACGAGGTTCTCGACGGTGCCGTCGTGGCGGAACCCCGCCGCTTCCGACTTCGGACAGCGCATCAGCGGCAGGTTCGCGAACTGCGCCTGCAGCCTGGCATCGGGTTGATAGCTCACGCGCTCCAGCACCTGCTTGCCGTGGAGCCGGGCGATGCCCGCCACCACTTCACCCAGCGTCAGGCGCAGCACGGGCATGAGGAAGCTGCGCTGCCGGCTGAGCACCGCATCCCCCAGCGCGCTGGCGTGCAACAGGTTCTGCACGATGCAGGGGCGGCTCATCCACCACGAGGGTCCGTCGGCCGCCACGGGGCAGACGAAACTGCGGCCCGCCGACAGTTCGCGGATGATGTCGCTCAGGAAGATGGACAGCATGCCTTTGCTCGGCGGCCGGGCCACGATGCCGGGGATGCGCACCGAGACGCCGCTGATGAAACCCTTGCGCGCGTAGTCGGACACCAGGATTTCGCCGATCAGCTTCTGCGCGCCGTAACTGAGCGACGGCTCGGGAATGGTCAGCTCGTCGATCACCTCGGGCAGCGGCACACCGTAGATGCCGATGGTGCTGGCGAACACCACGCGCGGCTTCTGCCCCGACAGCCGCAGCACTTCCAGCATGTCGAGCGTGGCATACAGGTTCACCTTCAGGCCCAGCTCGAAATTCTGCTCCGCCGCGCCGCCCGGGATGCTGGCGAGGTGGAACACGCAGTCGACGCCGCCTTCGATGGCGCGGTTGAGCACGGCGCGATCGCAGATGTCGCCTTCCACCGCCCGCACCCGCGGATCGGCGGCGCGTGGCGCGATGCGCATGTCGAGCAGCGTCACCTGCGTGGCGCTCTGTCCGCCCTCGCCGACCTGGTCGCCCGCCAGCAGCCGCGCCACCAGCGCCTGGCCGATGAACCCTTCCGAACCGATCACCAGAACTTTCATGGCTGTTTCGCCTGTACCACGCTTTGATCGATGGCGCCGAACACCGAATTGCCCTGCGCGTCCAGCACCTCGATGCGCACGCGATCGCCGAATTTCATGTACTCGGTGACCGGCTTGCCGAGATCGGTCATCTCGATGCCGCGCCGCTCGGCGATGCAGGCCGAACCCACCTCGCGGTAATTCTCGTTGGAGATGGTGCCGGATCCGATGATGGTGCCGGCGCTCAGGTTGCGGGTGCGCGCCGCGTGTTCGATGAGCTGCTCGAACGAGAAACCCATCTGGCCGCAATGCGGATGGCCGAACTCGCGGCCGTTCCACGCGGTGATGAGCGGCAGCTGCACCCGGCCCTCGCGCCAGCCGTCCACGCCCAGCTCATCGGGCGTGACCGCGACCGGACCGAAGCTGGTGGCGGGTTTGGCCTGCAGGAAGCCGAAGCCGGTGCGCAGATCCTTGCCCGCCAGTACCCGCAGGCTGGCGTCATTCACCAGCATCAGCAGCTTGATGTGCTGCGTGGCGTCGGCGGCGCGCGTGCCCATGGGCACGCGATCCACGACCACCGCCACCTCGCCTTCGAAGTCGATGCCATCGGCTTCGCTGGGCAGCGGCATGTCGTCGCACGGGCCCAGGAAATCATCCCCCGCGCCCTGGTACATGAGCGGCACCGTGCGCTTCTCCGGCGGCGGCGTCATGTTGAACACTTTTTCCAGCAGGTCGCCGTGGCTGTGGAATGCCGAGGCGTCCAGCCACTGCCAGCTGCGCGGCAGCGGAGCGTGCAGGCGTTTGACGTCGAGCGGAAACACGTTCCTGGCGGTGCCCGCGTTGAGCTGCTCGTACAGCGAGCGCAGCCGCGGCGCGCTGGCCTGCCAGCTCTCCACCGCCGCCATCAGGTTGGGCGCGATGGAACTGGCATCGACGGCGTTCTGCAAGGTGCGATCGACCACCAGCAGTTTGCCGAAGGCCGTTCCATCCTTGAGCGTGGCAAGCTTCATGCAGTTTCCTCAGCTCAGCAGACGACCGCCATCCACCAGCACCACGGAACCCGTGGAGAACGTGAGCTGCGTGACCGCCACGGCCACCGCGCGCCCGACTTCCTGCGGGTGCGCGAGGCGCCTGAGCGGCGTGCGCGCCGCCTGCTCGTCGCGCCACGACTGGTCCAGCGATTTCACGAAATCGGTGTCCACCAGGCCCGGCGATACCGACAGCACGCGGATCTTCGGCGCCAGCGCACGCGCCAGCGCCTTGGTCATGTTGTCCAGCGCCGCCTTCGAGGCGCAGTACATGATGTTGCTGCCCACCGCGAGCGTGGCCGCGGTCGAGGAGATGTTGATCACCACGCCGCCGCCTTCCAGCGGACTCTGCTCCAGCAGCGGCTTGAGCGCGCGCAGCGCGGCGAACGGGCCGCGCACATTGGTGTCGAGGATCTGGTCGATCAGCGCATCGTCCAGACCGTCCAGGTCGCTGTGCTGCACGAAGCGGGTCGTGCCGGCGCAGTTCACCAGCACGTCGCAGCGCCCGAACCTGCGCTGGATCTCGTCAGCCATGGTCTTCAGGCCCGCGCTGTCCGTGACTGGCGCGGCCAGCGCCACGTGTCCACTGCCCGGCAGCGCGGCGGCCAGTTTCCGGGCCTCTCCGGAGGAGCGGTTGTAGCCGACCACGACACGGAAGCCAGCCTGCGCCAGGCCCTCGCAGATGCAGGCGCCGATGCCGCCGGCGCCACCCGTCACGAGCGCGACGGGCAGCGATTCACTTCCCTCGGTGAGGCCCTGGCTGGTGCCTTGGATGGTGCCCTGGGCCATGCCTCAGGCCACCTTCTTCTTGCCGTAGCGGCGCACGCGCAGGTCGGCCTGCTCCTTGTGGCCGGCAAAGCCCTCCAGCGCGCACAGCCGCGAGCAGTACTCGCCGATCAGCGCAGAAGCCTCATCCGTGGTCACCCGCTGGTACGTGCACGTCTTGATGAACTTGCCCACCCACAGCCCGCCCGTGTACCGGGCGGCTTTCATCGTCGGCAGCGTGTGGTTCGTGCCAATGACCTTGTCGCCATAGCTGACATTCGTGCGGGGCCCCAGGAACAGCGCCCCGTAGTTGGTCATGTTCTTGAGGAAATAATCCGGGTCCTTCGTGATCACCTGCACGTGCTCGCTGGCGATCTCATCGGCCTTGGCCACCATCTCATCCACCGTGTCGCACAGGATGATCTCCCCGCAGTTCTGCCA
>DATJYR010000071.1:0-14390 GCA_035499515.1 Steroidobacteraceae bacterium
CTTGGCAACGCGCTCCTGCAGCTTTTCCTTGTCGTAGTCGCTGGTGGCTTCCTCGATCTGCTGGCGGATCGACTCGACGCGACCCTTGATGTCGCTGGCCTTGCCGGCGCCGTCGATGATCGTGGTGTTTTCCTTCTCCACCACGATCTTCTTGGCTTCGCCCAGATCGTTCAGCGTGGCCTTCTCGAGCTGCAGGCCGACTTCATCGGAGATCACCGTGCCGCCCGTGAGGGTGGCGATGTCCTGCAGCATGGCCTTGCGGCGATCGCCGAAGCCCGGCGCCTTCACCGACGCGACCTTGAGGATGCCGCGGATGTTGTTCACCACCAGCGTCGCCAGGGCCTCGCCCTCGACGTCTTCGGCGATGACCAGCAGCGGACGGCCGGCCTTCGCCACGCCTTCCAGCACCGGCAGCATCTCGCGGATGTTCGAGATCTTCTTGTCGACCAGCAGGATGTACGGCTTTTCGAGCTCAGCCGTCTGGTTGGCCTGGTTGTTGATGAAGTACGGCGAGAGGTAGCCGCGATCGAACTGCATGCCTTCCACGACATCGAGTTCGTTCGACAGGCCCGAGCCTTCTTCAACGGTGATCACGCCTTCCTTGCCGACCTTCTCCATCGCTTCGGCAATGGTCTTGCCGATGCTCTCGTCGGAGTTCGCCGAGATCGTGCCGACCTGCGCGATGGCCTTGGTGTCCTTGCAGGGCTTGGAGAGCTTCTTGAGCTCTTCGGTCGCGGCGGTGACCGCCTTGTCGATGCCGCGCTTGACGTCCATCGGGTTCCTGCCCGAGGTCACGGCCTTGAGGCCTTCGCGGATGATCGCCTGCGCGAGCACGGTGGCGGTGGTGGTGCCGTCGCCGGCTTCGTCAGAGGTGTTGGAAGCGACTTCCTTCACCATCTGCGCGCCCATGTTCTCGAACTTGTCCTTCAGTTCGATTTCCTTGGCGACGGACACGCCGTCCTTGGTGATGGTCGGAGCGCCGAAGCTCTTCTCGAGCACCGCGTTGCGACCCTTGGGACCCAGCGTCGCCTTGACGGCGTTGGCCAGGATGTTGACGCCGCGAACCATGCGCGAGCGGGCGTCATCGGAAAAACGGACTTCTTTGGCAGCCATTTTCTTTCAGTTCCTCTTACTTGCCTTCGAAGACGCCCAGCACGTCTTCCTCGCGGATGACGAGCAGCTCTTCGCCGTCGATCTTGACCTCAGTGGGGCCGTACTTGGCGAACAGCACCTTGTCGCCGACCTTCACGTCCATGGGACGCACCTTGCCGTCCTCGAGAATCTTGCCCTTGCCGACCGCAAGGACCTTGCCCTGCGCGGGCTTCTCGGTGGCGCTGTCCGGGATGACGATGCCGCCAGGCGAGGTGCGCGACTCTTCGAGACGCTTCACGACCAGGCGGTCGTGAAGAGGACGAATCTTCATGGATTCCACTCCTTAACTTAATGTTGAAAAAACGTGTTCAAGCTGAAAATCAACCTCGGGAATGAGGCTGTTAGCACTCTCCCCCGGTGGCTGCTAATAGTAGTGGCGAATTGCAGAAATTCAAGTGCGATAACTGCGACACATGACGCTGTACAGACTGCGCGCTATGCTTCGCGGCCAAGGCTCCCCGAGAGAAGTAACCCTATGACTTTCAAGGCTTTCACCAGGATCTCGCGCCCCTTGGCCGCGATCCTGGTCCTGTGCGGCCTGGCCGGGGCCCAAGCCCGCGCGGCCGACGGAGCCAGCCTCCTGACCGGGTTGGCGGCGCCGGCCGACGACTTCCTGCCCGTGGAGCAGGCCTTCAAGTTCAATGCGCGCGCCGAGGGTCCCGACAAGATCCTGCTGAACTGGACCATCGCCCCGGGGTACTACCTGTATCGCGATCGCATCAAGGTGGTCGCCGCCGCCGACGGAGCCACCGTGGGCAAGCCCGAAATGCCCGACGGCATCACCAAGATCGACGAATTTTTCGGCAAGCAGGTCATCTACCACGATGCGCTGATGGCCAAGGCGGCCGTGGCGCGCGCGTCCTCCGCCGCGCTGACCGTGCCGATCAAGGTCACATACCAGGGCTGCGCTGAAAAAGGCCTGTGCTATCCGCCGGTCACGAAGACCGTGGACATCCAGCTGCCCGCGGGGTCCGGCGGCGCCGGCGGCTACGTATCGCGCCAGGACCTGCTGACCAGCACGCTGCTCAATCGCGGCATCTTCGCGGTGCTGGGTATTTTCTTCGCTTCCGGCCTGCTGCTGGCCTTCACGCCGTGCGTGCTGCCGATGGTGCCCATCCTCTCGCGCCTGATCGCAGGCCAGGGCGGGAAGATCACCACGCGGCGCGCGTTCTCGCTGTCGCTGACCTATGTGCTGGGCATGTCGCTCACCTACACGGTGGCGGGTGCCGCCGCCGCGGCGGCTGGCAAGCAGGTGCAGGCCATGTTCCAGCAGCCGTGGATCATCGCGCTGTTCGCGGCGCTGTTCGTGGCCATGGCCCTGTCCATGTTCGGTCTCTACACGGTGCAGATGCCGGCCGCGATCCAGACGCGGCTGTCCGGCACCAGCAACCGCCAGCGCGCCGGCACCTTTGGCGGCGTCGCGGTGATGGGCGCGCTGTCGGCGCTGATCGTCACCACCTGCGTGGCGCCCGCGCTGGTCGCGGCGCTGGTGGTGATCGGCCAGACCGGCAATGTCGCGCGCGGCGCGGCGGCGCTGTTCGCAATGAGCATGGGCATGGGCGCCCCATTGCTGGTGATCGGTACCTCGGCGGGCGCCCTGCTGCCCAAGGCCGGACCCTGGATGGACGGCGTGAAACAGATCTTCGGCGTGCTGATGCTCGCCATGGCGGTGTGGATGCTGAGCCGGATCATCCCGGGCTGGGCCACGCTCGCGGGCCTCGCGATTCCTGCGTTCCTGGGCATGTGGGTGCTGTGGCGCCTGGCGCGCACCGGCCGCGGCCGCTGGATCTCGCGCACCCTCGCCACGGCCGCCGGACTGTACGGCGTCGCGCTGGTGGGCGGCGCGGCGCTCGGCCACTCCGATCCACTGGCGCCGGTGTCGTTCACGAGCGCCAAGCCTGCGCAGGCGCTGGATTTCAGGGCCATCAGCTCGGTGGCGCAGTTGCAGAGCGCAGTGAAACAAGCCAGCGCCGCGGGCCGCCCCGTGCTGCTGGATTTCTATGCCGATTGGTGCGTCTCCTGCAAGGAAATGGAGAAATATACGTTCACTGATCCTTCAGTGAAACAAACCCTCGGCAATGCGGTGCTGCTGCGGGCCGACGTCACCGCCAACGGCGCCGACGATCAGGCGCTGCTGCAGCTGTTCCACATCTTCGGTCCGCCGACCATCGCGTTCTACGATCCCAAGGGGAACGAACGCAGCCAGTTCCGGGTCGTGGGCTACATGAAAGCCGCGGAATTCGCATCGGTCGCCCGGCAGGCGTTGGCCGGCACCAGCTGATCCCATGGCGACCCTGCCCCTCTCGCGCCTGCTGACCCTCGCGGCGCTCACGCTGGCCAGCGGCGCGGCCGGCTTCGCCGCCTACCAGCACTGGTGGGCGCCCGAGCCCGTGCTGCGCACGGTCACCCGTTCGGAGCTCCGCGCCCAGGGGCTCCCGAATCCGGGAGTCGATCCGGCCGCCGATCCTGATGCTGCGTCCGATGCGACGTCCAACGTGGCATCCGATGCGGCGCCCCCCGCGCGCACCGTGCCCGCCACGCTGCCCGACATCCACCTGAACGATCTCAGCGGCAAGAGCCACGCCCTCAAGGAATACAGCGGCCATCCGCTGATCGTGAATTTCTGGGCCACGTGGTGCGCGCCGTGCCGGCGCGAAATCCCGCTGCTCGCTGAACTGCGCGCCAGCAACGCGGCATCCAGGCTCGAAGTGCTCGGTATCGCCGTGGATTTCAAGGACTCGGTAAGCGAGTTCCTGAAGAAGACGCCCATCGATTATCCGCTGCTGGTGGGCGAGGACGACGGCCTGGATGCCGCGCAGAAATTCGGCATGGAGCTGGTGCTGCCGTTCTCCGTGTTCGCCGACAGCTCGGGTCGGATCGTGGCGGTGAAGGTCGGCGAGTTGCACCGCGAGGAGGCCACCGCCATCCTGTCGGCCGTCCGGCGCCTGGATGCCGGCACGCTGAGCCTGCCGGCTGCCCGCGACCAGATCTCCCAGACCCTGCGCAAACTCGCCGTGGAGCGGGCCCAGACGCCAGCCACCTGATCCCGAAGGTCCGGACGCGACGCGGGGCTCCCGCAGCCCCAGAATCAACATTGCGCCGAAAAAGTATCCAACAGCGGCCAATTTCGGTACATTCGCGGCAGTTTTCGTGAAACTGGCTGGACAGATTCTAACCAATGGCTCGTCTGCTGCTGCTCAACGGCCCGAATCTGAACCTGCTGGGCAGCCGGGAACCGGAAAAGTATGGCTCCGTCACCCTGCCCCAGCTTGAGGCACGCTGCGCCAGTCTCGCCCGGGAACTCGGCCATGAGCTGGTGAGCTTCCAGAGCAATGCGGAGCACGAGCTGGTGGGACGGGTACAGGCCGCGCCGGGCGAGCAGCTGGCGTTCGCCATCGTGAACGCCGGTGCGCTGACCCACACCAGCGTGGCGCTCAGGGATGCACTGCTCGGGGTACGACTGCCTTTCATCGAACTGCACATCACCAACACGGCGGCGCGCGAACAGTTCCGCCACCGCTCCTACCTGAGCGACATCGCGGTGGGCGTGATCGCCGGGCTCGGGCCGCTGGGATACGAACTCGCGATCCGGGCAGCGGCGGCCCGGCTCGCCCAGCCCGACAACTCCAGGGAGTCTTGAAGCAATGGATATCCGCAAGATCAAGAAGCTGATCGAACTGCTGGAGGAATCCGGCATCGCCGAAATCGAGATCAAGGAAGGCGAGGAATCCGTGCGCATCGCGCGCGCGAGCCCGACCACCATGGTGACGCACGCCTATCCGGCGTCGTACGCACCGCCGGCCGCGGGCGCCGCGCCGCAGCCCATCGCCGCCCTCTCGCCTTCGGCCGCGGCGGCTGCCGCCGCACCTGCCGCCGCTGCGCGCGCTGCCGCGCCCGCGCCGCAGGCCGACGAGCACGTGGTGACCGCGCCCATGGTCGGCACCTACTACTCCTCTTCAGCGCCCGGGGCGAAGCAGTTCGTGGACCTGGGCGAGGAAGTGAAGGTGGGCCAGGTCCTGTGCATCATCGAAGCCATGAAGATGATGAACCAGATCGAATCCGACAAGGCCGGGCGCATCAAGGCGATCCTGGTCCAGAACAGCGAGCCCGTGGAATTCGGCCAGCCGCTCTTCATCATCGAGTAAACCATGCTGGACAAGATCGTCATTGCCAATCGCGGCGAGATCGCGCTGCGGATCCTGCGCGCCTGCCGTGAACTCGGCATCAAGACCGTGGCGGTGCATTCCACCGCCGATGCCACGCTCAAGCACGTGCTGCTGGCCGACGAATCGGTGTGCATCGGCCCGGCGCCGTCGAAGGACAGCTACCTGAACATGCCGGCCATCATCAGCGCCGCCGAGGTGACCGATTCGGTGGCCATCCATCCCGGCTACGGCTTCCTGTCCGAGAACGCGGACTTCGCCGAGCGCGTCGAAAAAAGCGGCTTCGTGTTCATCGGGCCGAAAGCCGAGACCATCCGCATGATGGGCGACAAGGTGTCGGCCATCAAGGTCATGCAGAAGGCCAAGGTGCCGTGCGTGCCGGGGTCGGATGGGTCGCTCGGCGACAGCCCCGACGAGAACATCCGCATCGCGCGCGACATCGGTTATCCCGTGATCATCAAGGCCTCCGGCGGCGGCGGCGGCCGCGGCATGCGCGTGGTGCACGCGGAGGGCGCGCTGCTCACCTCCATCGCGGTCACCAAGTCCGAAGCGCTGGCCGCGTTCGGCAACGACCAGGTGTACATGGAGAAATTCCTCGAGCGCCCGCGCCACATCGAGTTCCAGGTGATCGCCGACAATTACGGCAACGTGGTGTGCCTTGGCGAGCGCGACTGCTCGATGCAGCGCCGCCACCAGAAGGTGCTGGAAGAGGCGCCCGCGCCGGGCATCACGCCCAGGCAACGCAAGAACATGACCGAGCGCGTGGTCGACGCCTGCAAGGCCGTGGGCTATCGCGGCGCCGGCACGCTGGAGTTCCTCTATCAGGACGGCGAGTTCTACTTCATCGAAATGAACACGCGCATCCAGGTGGAGCATCCGGTGACCGAGATGGTCACCGACATCGATCTCGTGAAGCTGCAGCTGCAGATCGCCGGCGGCGAGAAGCTGCCGTTCAGGCAGGACGACATCCAGATCCGCGGTCACGCCATCGAGTGCCGCATCAACGCCGAGGATCCGAAGACGTTCATGCCCTCGCCCGGTCCGGTGAAACTCTGGCATCCGCCCGGCGGCCCCGGCATCCGTGTCGACAGCCACGTGTACTCCGGTTACAACGTGCCGCCGTACTACGATTCCATGATCGGCAAGCTGATCGCGCACGGCGCGACACGTGAAGCGGCGATCGCACGCATGCGCAACGCGTTGGTGGAGCTGGTGGTGGAGGGCATCAAGACCAACAAGGCGCTGCACCAGGAAATCCTGGCGCACTCGGCCTTCCAGGCCGGCGGCCTCGACATCCACTACCTGGAACGCCGGCTCGGTCTCAAGTAGCCGATGCCCCAGCTCGCGGTCAGTTTCGAGCTCGGCGGACTGGACCCCGACCGGGCCGAAGCGGCGTGCTTCGCAGCCGGCGCGCTGTCGCTCACCTTCAGCGACACGCGCGACGATGCGGTGCTCGAACCCGCGCCCGGGGAAATCCGGCTCTGGCCCGCCACCCGGCTGCAGGCGCTGTTCGATGCCGACCAGGATCCGCGCCAGCTGCAGCACGACCTGCAGGCGGCGCTGGGGCCGCTGGCGCTGGAACTGCACGTGCTGCAGGACCGGCCGTGGGAGCGCGAATGGCTGCGCGATTTCCACGCCATGCGCTTCGGGTCGCGGCTGTGGATCTGTCCGAACCACGAGCAGGTGGAGCAGCCCGACGCCGTGGTGGTGAAACTCGATCCCGGCCTCGCCTTCGGCACCGGCACCCATCCCTCCACCGCGCTGTGCCTGGCCTGGCTGGATGCCAACGCGCCGGTGGGCCGGCAGGTGATCGACTTCGGTTGCGGTTCCGGCGTGCTGGCCATCGCCGCGGCGCGGCTGGGCGCCGCGCAGGTACAGGCCTGGGACATCGACCCGCAGGCGTTGCTGGCCACGGCGCAGAACGCCGCCGCCAATGGAGTGGATGGCCTGGTGCAGGTCTGCGGCCAGGAGTCCGCGCTCACGCCGGGCGCAGGGCTGCTGATCGCCAACATCCTCGCCAACACGCTGTGCGAGCTGGCGCCCCATTTCGTCAAACTGCTGCGCCCGGGCGCGCAACTGCTGCTGGCGGGCATCCTGGATACGCAGGCCGAAGCCGTGACAGCCGCGTACGCGCCGTGGTTTGATATGCGCCTGGCAGGCCGGCGCGCCGAATGGGTGGCGCTGGCCGGAAACCGCACCTAGCATGTTCACCGTCTGCCCCAAATGCACCATGACCCTCGCGGTCACCACCTCCGACCTGCGCGTCGGCCAGGGTTACGTGCGTTGCGGCCGGTGCGGCAATGTCTTCAATGCGCTGCTCAGTCTCTCGGAGGAACCCTCGCCAGCCGAACCGGGCGCGAATGCCGGCCCCGGCGCGAATTTCGGCGCGCCACCGGCCGACAGCCTGTCCTCCACGGCTCTGAACGAAGAGCTGAGCGAAGCCGCAGCGCAGCCGCCACCCGAGGACCCGCCCTCCGTCGAGCCCGATCCGGCGACCGTCGACATCGCCTCCTCCGAGGCCGAATCGCCGGACGCGGAATCGCGCGATGCCGGTACCGGCACGTTCGAGACCATCGTGCTCGAAGGCGATGCCATCACCCAGACCGAGGAAGTGGTGCCGCAGGCGGAATACGACCAGGAAATGTCGGTGTTCGCGCTGCAGCCCGCGCCGGGCGAAACGCCGGAGATACGCGTGGATGACGCGCTGCCGGCGGAGTTCGCCGATCATCCATTCGCGGCCGAACGGGCGCGCGTGTGGCCGTGGCTCAGCGGCGCGGTGGTCCTGCTGGTGCTGCTGGGCCTGCAGATGGTGCACCACTGGCGCAACGAGATCGCCACGCAGCCGATGTGGTATGGCCCGCTGACGCGCCTCTACGCCAGCCTCGGCATGCCGCTGTCGCCGCACTGGGACCTCAACGCCTACGACCTGCGGCAGCAGGGCGCGAACAGCGAGGGCAGCGTGATCCACATCGCGCTGAGCCTCGCCAATCGCGGCCAGCGCGCGCAGCCGTTGCCCGACCTGCGACTCACGCTGCTCGATCGTTACGGCAAGCCGCTCGCGACGCGCAACCTGCAGCCGCCGGAGTACCTGCCCAGGTCGATGACCGGCGAGAGTTTCATGCAGGCCGACCAGCGCATCGACACGCAGATCGACGTGCAGGATCCCGGTTCCGAGCCAGCCAGCTTCGAACTCGACGCCTGCCTGCAGCAGGCGGGCGGCGGAATGCGCTGCGCGAACGACAACCCGCTGCTGCCCGGCGGCTGATTCTCCGGCAACGGCGGAAACTCCATGCGCATCGGCCCATTCGAGATCGCGGGGCAGGTGTTGCTGGCGCCCATGGCCGGCGTCACCGACCAGCCGTTCCGCCAGCTCTGCCGCCGCTTCGGCGCCGCCGTGACGCCCGCCGAGATGCTCACGGCCGATTCCTCATTGTGGAGCAGCCGCAAGTCGCGGCTGCGGCGCGTGCACCAGGACGAACCCGAGCCGCGCGTGGTGCAGCTCGCGGGCGCCGACCCGCAACAGCTTGCGGAGGCGGCGCGCGCCAATGTCGCCGAAGGCGCGCAGATCATTGATCTGAATATGGGTTGTCCCGCAAAAAAAGTGTGCAACCGACTGTGCGGTTCGGCGCTGCTCAGTGACGAACCCCTGGTGGCGCGGATCCTGGATGCGGTGGTGCGCGCCGTGCCGGTGCCTGTGACGCTGAAAATACGCACTGGCGCGGACGCAACACATGTCAACGCGCTCCGCATCGCGCGTCTCGCCGAGCAGAGCGGCGTGCAGGCGCTGGCGATCCACGGGCGCACCCGCGCGCAACGCTTTGAAGGCGTTGCGGAATACGAGACGATCCGCGAAGTCTGCCAGGCCGTGGGGATTCCGGTGATCGCCAACGGCGACATCGCGTCACCGCCGCAGGCTGCTGCAGTGCTGCACCACACCGGCGCCGCCGCGGTCATGATCGGTCGCGCCGCGCAGGGTTCACCATGGATTTTTCGCGATGTCAATTCGTTTCTGGAAAACGCGCAAACTGCGCCGCCACTCTTGCGAACCCAGATGACTGCGATCATCCTTCAGCACCTCGAATCCCTGTACGCGTTCTACGGAGAACACACCGGGCTTCGGATAGCACGCAAGCATCTGGGTTGGTACTGCCGCCTGCATCCTGACGCGAACGAATTGCGTCAAATGCTGATGGCGGCGGGCGACACCGTGTCCCAGCATGCAGGCGCCCGCGATGCATTCGGTCGCTGGGCGCTGCGTCAGGGAGCGGCCGAGCATGGCGAGTGCCAAGGCATGGGCGATGGCGAACACCAAGACATACAAGAATGGAAAAGCAGTGACTTCGATCCGCATGCCGGCCCGCGAGCTGCCGCTCCGCAACCACACCGAACGCGCGCTGCATGATTATTTCGCGACGCTGAACGGGCACAGCCCGGGCCAGCTCTACGACCTGGTGCTGCGCGAAGTCGAAGAACCCCTGTTCCGCACCGTGCTCGACTACGCCGCCGGCAACCAGAGCCGCGCGGCCGTGATCCTCGGCATCAACCGCGGCACCCTGCGCAAGAAACTGCGGCAATTCGGCCTCGCGGAGTGAGCATGGCCGTGCGACGCGCCCTGCTCTCGGTTTCCGACAAGACCGGCATCGTCGATCTGGCCCGCGCACTCGCGGCGCGCGGCATCGAGCTGCTGTCGACGGGCGGCACCGCGAAACTGCTGGTGAACGCCGGCCTTGCGGTGCGCGAAGTGTCCGACTACACCGGTTTCCCGGAGATCATGGATGGCCGCGTCAAGACGCTGCATCCGCGCGTGCACGGCGGGCTGCTGGGCCGGCGCGGCACCGACGAGGCGGTGATGGCCGAGCACGGCATCCTGCCGATCGACCTGCTGGTCATCAATCTCTATCCGTTCGCGGCCACCATCGCCAAACCCGACTGCACGTACGCCGAAGCGGTGGAGAACATCGACGTGGGCGGTCCCGCCATGCTGCGCGGCGCCGCCAAGAACCACGCCGACGTCACGGTGCTGGTCGACCCGGCCGACTATGCCGGCGTGCTGGCCGAACTGGACGCCACCGGCGACACCTCCATCGACACGCGCTCGCGCCTCGCCGCCAAGACCTTCGCGCACACCGCGGCGTACGACACGCTGGTGGCGAGCTATCTGGCCGGCCAGCAGTTGCCCGCCGACCGCTTTCCCGATCCGCTCGATCTGTCGTTCGCGAAGATCCAGGACCTGCGCTACGGCGAGAACCCGCACCAGCGCGCCGCGTTCTACCGGCTGCCGGGCGTGCGCGAGGCCGGTGTCGGCACGGCGCAGGTGCTGCAGGGCAAGGAGCTCTCGTACAACAACATCGCGGATGCGGACGCCGCCATCGAATGCGTGCGCCAGTTCGAAGAAAACGCCTGCGTGATCGTCAAGCACGCCAATCCCTGCGGCGTGGCCGTGGCCGGCACGCAGATGGACGCGTACGACAAGGCGCACCGCACCGATCCGACGTCGGCGTACGGCGGCATCATCGCCTTCAACCGCCAGCTCGAAGCCGAAACCGCGCGCATGATCACCGAGCGCCAGTTCGCCGAAGTGATCGCGGCGCCCAGCATCACGCCGGGCGCGCGCACGGTGCTGGCCGCCAAGCCGAACCTGCGCGTGCTGGTCACGGGCGAGCTGGGCGGCGAAGACAGCGACGCTCCCGAGCTCAAATCCGTGCGCGGCGGCCTGCTGGTGCAGGATCGCGACCAGGGCCGGCTGGTGCCCGGCGAGCTCAAGGTCGTGACCGCGCGCCAGCCCGACAAGCGCGAGCTGGCCGACCTGCTGTTCACCTGGCGCGTGGCCAAGTTCGTGAAGTCCAACGCCATCGTGTTCGCGCGCGACGGCATGACCATTGGCGTTGGCGCGGGCCAGATGAGCCGCGTCTATTCCAGCCGCATCGCGGCCATCAAGGCGGCGGACGAGCGGCTCGAAGTACGCGGCGCGGTGATGGCCTCCGATGCGTTCTTCCCGTTCAAGGATGGCATCGACGTGGCCGCGGCCTACGGCATCACCGCGGTGATCCAGCCCGGCGGCTCCAAGCGCGATGACGAAGTGATCGCGGCCGCCAACGACCATGGCATGGCCATGGTGTTCACGGGCCAGCGCCACTTCCGGCATTGAGCCCGCCTTGGGTACCAAGGCTGCGGGCATGAAAGTCCTCATCGTCGGCAATGGTGGCCGCGAGCACGCGCTGGCGTGGAAGTGCGCGCAATCGCCGCGCGTCGCCACGGTGCTGGTGGCGCCGGGCAATGCCGGCACGGCGTGCGAACCCAAGGTGCGCAATGTCGACGTGGCCGCCACCGACACGCCCGGCCTGGTGGCGCTGGCGCAGCGCGAGGGCGTGGCGCTCACGCTGATCGGCCCCGAAGCGCCGCTGGTGGCTGGCGTGGTCGACGCCTTCGAAGCCCGGGGCCTGGCCTGCTTCGGCCCGCGCCGCGCGCCGGCGCAGCTCGAGGGCTCCAAGGCCTTCACCAAGGAATTCCTGCGCCGGCACCGCATTCCCACGGCGGCGTATCGCACCTTCACCCGCGCGAACTTCGATGCGGCGTGGGTGCGCGCGCAGCGTGCGCCCCTGGTCGTCAAGGCCAGCGGGCTCGCGGCCGGCAAGGGCGTGATCATCGCCGCCACGCTGGACGAAGCCGTGCGCGCGGCCGAAGACATGTTCAGCGGCCGCTTCGGCGCCGCCGGCGAGGAAGTGGTGATCGAGGAATTCCTGCAGGGCGAGGAGGCCAGCTTCATCGTGATGGCCGATGGCAGGCACGCATTGCCGTTCGCCACGTCGCAGGACCACAAGCGCATCGGCGATGATGACACCGGCCCGAACACCGGTGGCATGGGCGCGTATTCCCCCGCACCGGTCATCACGCCCGCCGTGCACGCGCGCGTGATGCGCGAAGTGATCGAGCCGACACTGCGCGGCCTCGCGGCCGATGGCATGCCGTACACCGGTTTCCTGTATGCAGGCCTCATGATCGATGCCGACGGTGCGCCGAAAGTCATCGAATACAACTGCCGCTTCGGCGATCCGGAAGCGCAGCCGGTGCTGTCGCGGCTGCAGTCGGACCTGACGCTGCTGTGTGAAGCCGCGCTGGCGGGCAGGCTGGACCAGGTGCAGGCGCAATGGGACGGGCGCGCGGCGCTGGGCGTGGTGCTCGCGGCGCAGGGCTATCCGGACAGCGTGCGCACCGGCGATGCCATCGCAGGCCTCGAGGCGGCGGCGGCGCTGCCTGGCAAGGTCTTCACCGCGGGGGCGAAACTCATGCCGGACGGCCAGGTGGTGACCAGCGGTGGACGGGTGCTGTGCGCGGTGGGCCTGGGCGATTCGGTGGCGGCAGCACAGCGCCAGGCCTATGCGCTGGTGAAGCGCGTACACTTTGCGGGCATGCAATACCGCAGCGACATCGGTCACCGCGCCATCGCGCGCGAACAGGGCGTTGGCTGAACGCTCCATTCCGGGCCTTTCTGCCGCACTGAAAGCGCGCCTGCGCCTCCTGTTCCGGCTGCTGGGCGCGCTGTCGCCCACGCTGGCCGCGCGCCTCGCGCTCCGGCTGTTCACCACGCCATTCAAGCGCCCCGTCGATGACGTGGAACTGCAATTCCTGCACACGGCGCGGCAACGTCGGCTCAGGACCGACTGCGGCACGCTCCAGTGCTACGAGTGGCCCGGCGCGGGGCCGACCATCCTGATCGTGCACGGCTGGATCTCGCATGCCGCGCGCTTCGCCGACGTGATCCGCACGCTCCAGCTGCACGGCCTGCGCGTGGTGGCCTTCGACGCGCCCGCGCACGGCCGCTCTTCGGGCCAGCGCGCCGACGCGCGCGCCTTCCAGATCGCCATCGCCGCGGTCAGCGAGGCGTACGGACCCATCGATGGCGTACTGGCGCATTCCTTCGGCGCGCTCAATACCGCATCGTGGCTGGCTGGCGCTGTGGCGCCCCCGGTGCGCGCGGCGGTGTTGGTGGGCATGCCGCGCGACGGCCAGTACCTGCTGGAATCCTTCACACTGATGCTGGATCTGCCGTCGCGGGTGGTGGCACGGCTGCGCGAGCTGGTGATCGCGCGCTACGGCCGCGCGCCCGAGACATTTTCGGCCACCACGCTGGCAGCGCAGATCCACATTCCAGTGCTGCTGGTGCACGGCGATGCCGACGAGCTGGTGCCGGCGGAGCACAGCAGCGAAGTCGCGGAGCGGCTGGTGAACGGACAGGTGCAGATCGTGGAAGGACTGCAGCACAGCGCGCCCCTGCGCGATCCGCAGACCATCGCGTACATGGCGCGCTTCCTGCTCGAGAACCTGCCGGTGGGCTGACAGCCGGCCCTGCGGCGGACGACCATTGCGTTCCCGGCCATAAAGGTTTTACCTGTGCGCCTCCGGCGGACAGGAAGTCCGCCGCCCATTGGTTCGTCTGTACAACGATCGCCACAGGGGAGCATCCACATGATCCGGATCCATCGCGTTGTCACGCTGGGCCTCGCGCTCGGCGCCCTCACCGCCTGCGGCTCGCAGGCGCCTGCACCGGTCGCCTCCACGCCCGCCGCGCCGCCCGCGCCCAAGGTGCTCGAGCCGACCGCGGTGGTGAAGTGGTACCAGGACTGCTGGGAGGACTTCAATGAGCGCAAGTTCGACGCGCTGCGGGCCTGCTACGCGGCGGACGCCCAGTCGCGCCAGATCGGCGGCAATCCGGTCGAGGTCAACGGCGCCGCGGACATCAGCACCGCTGCGCAGCAGTTCGCTGCGCAATTTCCCGATCTGCGCGGCACCCAGCAACTCATCCTGGTGCACGGCAAGCGGCTCGCGAGCATCAGCGTGCTGAACGGCACGCAGAGCGGTCCGCTGCTGGGCGCGGATGGCAAGACGCGCAAGGCCACCGGCAGGAAGCTGGGCCTGTGGTTTGCGCACGCCGTGGATGTCGCGGCCGATCCGCTGCAGGTGGTGCGCGAATACAGCGTGCGCGACAGCGGCTCGATGGCGCTGCAGCTGGGCCTGTCCAAGGGCCCGGGCCGCGCGCTGATTGCGGCGCCCACCGCACCCCCCGTGATCGCGATC
>DATJYR010000072.1:0-41591 GCA_035499515.1 Steroidobacteraceae bacterium
GGAGGCGGTCCCACACCGGTGCCCTACCCTCGCGCAGCATGAGCGCACGACGCGCCACGGCCCCGTATCCCTAGCGCCGCGCGGCCAGGCGCCGCTCGATGGCCTGGATGAAGCCCTCGCCGATGCGCACCGGGAACTGCTTCTCCAGCTCGCGGATGCCGGTAGGCGAGGTCACGTTGATCTCGGTGACGAAGCCGCCGATGACGTCGAGGCCCACGAACAGCATGCCGCGCGCGGCGAGCGCGGGCCCGATCTGAGCGGCGAGCCAGCGGTCGCGCTCGTTGAGCTCGCGGCCGACGCCCTTGGCGCCGGCGGCCAGGTTGCCGCGGTGGTCCGCCCCGGAGGGCATGCGGGCGAGGGCATAGGGCACCGGCTCCCCGTCGATGAGCAGCACGCGCGCGTCCCCGGTGGTGGCGATCTCGGGCAGGTAGCGCTGCGCGATGGCGAAGTTGCGGCCGTAGTCGGTGAGGGTCTCGAACACCACGTTGGCGTTGGCATCGCCCTGCGCGAGCACGAAGATCGAGCGCCCGCCCATGCCGTGCAGCGGCTTCACCACCACCTTGCCGTGCTCGCGCAGGAAGGCGCCCATGTCGGCCATGTCGCGCGTGATCAGGGTCGGCGCGCAGCACTGCGGAAACCAGGCCGTGTAGACCTTCTCGTTCATGTCGCGCAGCCCCTGGGGGCGGTTGACGACCAGCACGCCCGCGCCCTCGGCGCGCTCCAGGATGTAGGTGCTGTAGATGTACTCGGTATCGAAGGGCGGGTCCTTGCGCATCAGCAGGCAGTCGAGCACGGAGAGCGGCTCGAGGCGCGGCTCCCCGAGTGAGAACCAGCCGCCCGGGTCGGCGCTGACCGTGAGCGCACGCATGCGCCCGAAGGCCACCCCGTCGCGCAGCGACAGGTCCTTCAGCTCCAGGTAAGCGAGCGCGAAGCCGCGCGCCTGCGCGGCCAGCAGCATCGCCAGGGTGGAGTCCTTGGCGTAGTTGATGGCGCCGATCGGGTCCATCACCACGCCGAGTCGCTTCGGTGCGCTCATCCGATCCTGTGCGGCAAGTGCAAGCCCAGAGACCCGATTATGGCGAGTGCGCCACGAATATGTCTGCCTCCGCCTGGGCGGGTGTGCGAAACAGCGCTCCGACCTTCGAAAAACGTGACGTGCATGGCATAGCCGGGGGTATACCGATATGTTAAAACCGCGCTGCGCTTGTGCCTGCGTTTTCTAGGGCTTTGGGAGCGCCATGGCCGGTGCAAATGTGCGCCCGCGGGGGCGCGCCGCGCCGCGCAGCGCACGGACGGTGAGCAGTGAGGCGCGGCTTTTGGGCCAAAGAGGAAGGAGTCACGCGACCGTGACCGCAAGCAACAGCAAGCTGCAGGGTCTGAAGGTTCTGGTCATTGACGACAGCAAGACCATCCGTCGCACGGCCGAGACGCTGCTCGCCAAGGAGGGCTGCGAGGTGTTCACCGCCATCGACGGCTTCGACGCCCTCGCCAAGATCGCCGACCACCAGCCCGACATCGTGTTCGTCGACATCATGATGCCGCGCCTGGATGGCTACCAGACCTGCTCGCTCATCAAGCACAACAAGGTGTTCCGCTCCATCCCGGTGATCATGCTGTCCTCCAAGGACGGCCTGTTCGACCGCGCGCGCGGGCGCATCGTGGGCTCGGAGCACTACCTCACCAAGCCCTTCACCAAGGATGAGCTGCTGTCGGCGATCGAGACGCATATCGGGAGATGACGGCCATGGCGCTGATCCTGATCGTGGATGACTCCCCCACCGAGCTGCACGTGATGCAGAAGGCGCTCGAGAAGCACGGCTTCCAGACCGCCGCGGCGGTGGACGGCGCCGAAGGGGTGCGCATGGCGCGCGAGATCAACCCCGACCTCATCTTCATGGACATCGTCATGCCGGGCATGAACGGCTACCAGGCCACGCGCCAGCTGGCCTCCGACCCGCGCACCAGCGGCATCCCCATCATCATGGTCACGTCCAAGGGACAGGAGACCGATCGCATCTGGGGCCTGCGCCAGGGCGCCATCGACTACATGGTGAAGCCCGTGTCACCGGACCAGCTGGTCGCCAAGGCACAGGCGACCCTTTCCTCCTGATGCGCAGCGCACCCGTGGCTGCACACCAGATCCCTGCATGAGCGAACCCAACACCGCATCCGAACCTGACCTGAAGGCACTCAGGGACCGGCCCTTCGAACTGCTCGCCGAGCTCGAGCGGCGCGGCCGCGCCGTGTCCGCGCAGCTGAACCAGGATGCGAGCGCCGGGCGCGAGTGGGTGGGGGTGGCGCTGCGCATGGCGGGCGATCTGTACCTGGTGGCGCGCGAGGAGACCCGCGAGGTGCTCGGCGTGCCGGCCAGCACCACGCGCGTGCCCGGCGCCAAGCCCTGGATCAAGGGCCTCGCCAACGTGCGCGGCCAGCTGCTGCCGATCATCGACCTGCGCCAGTTCCTCGGCTCCGGCGTCACGCCGGTGACGCGCAACACGCGCATCGTCGTGGTCAACCACCGCGAGATCCCCGCCGGGCTGATCGTGGACGAGGTGCTCGGCTTCCGGCGCTTCGCCGAGAACGAGTTCAGCGCCGATGCGCCGCCGACGGTGGCGCGCTGCGAGCGCTACCTGGCCGGGGCCTTCCGCCGCGCCCAGGAGCAGTGGCCGGTCCTGAGCCTGCGCCAGGTGCTCGAGAGCCCGGCGTTCGCGGAAGCCGCCGCATGAGCCGCGCCCCGGGCCAGGCCCCGAGCTCGCTCGCGCCGCTCCTGGCGCTGGCGGCGCTGCTGCTGGTTGGCAGCGGCATCGCCTACTGGTACGGCCTCAGCAGCCGCGCGAGCGCCGAGCCCGCGCACCGCGTGCCGGTCGAGGCGCTCTACGGGCTCGCGCTCGATGCCGGCGGCGCGGTTGCCGGCGATGCCGGCGCGCTCACGCGCTTCCAGGAGCGGCAGAAGCAGCTCGAGGAGGCCGCCGCGCACGACCCGGCCGCCCCGTTCGCGAGCGATGCGCGCTTCACCCGCCTGATGAACAACGCCGATGCCGTGCTGCACGCGCGCAGCGCGCTCGCCGATGCCGCCGCAGCCGCGCACGACATCGCCACGCTGGTGCCGCGCCTCGACACCGAGGCCGGGGCGCTGGCGCAGTCGCTGCCGGTGAACTCCGCCCCCGCGGGCATCTTCGAGCGCTTCGAGGCGCGCGCGCAGCGCCTGCAGCTGGACGTCACCGCCCTCACGCAGGGCGTCCCCGACCCGGGCCAGAGCGCGCAGCGCATCGCCGAGAGCAGCGACTACCTCGCGCAGGTGATCGCCGCCTTCGGCGGCAACGCCCCCGCACTTGCCCTGCCGAAGGTGGCGACCCCGGAGGGGCTGAAGCACCTGAAGGCGCTCGAGGGCATCTACCAGGACCTGGCCGTCGCGGTGAAGCGCGCCGTGGGCGCCGCCCCCGCGCTGCCGGCGGCGCAGAGCGCCGCGCGCGCCATCGCCGCCGATGCGCGCGACCTGTCCGCCACCGAGCCGGCCGCGGCCGCGCCGCCGCCCGCCCCGGGGCTGCTCGCCTACCTGCCGCTCGCGCTCTTGGCCGGCGGGCTGGCGCTGCTCACCGCCGCGCTCGCCTCGGCGCTGCGCGTGCACCGCACGGTCGAGTGGCAGCGCCTCTCGGCCGATGCGCAGCGCAAGGAAAGCGACCGCAATCAGCAGGCGATCCTGCGCCTGCTGGATGAGCTCTCGAGCCTGGCTGACGGCGACCTCACCGTGCAGGCGACCGTCACCGAGGACATCACCGGGGCGATCGCCGACTCGATCAACTACGCGGTCGACGCGCTGCGGGGCCTCGTGACCACCATCAACCTCTCGGCCATCCAGCTCGAGTCGGCCACCAAGCAGACGCAGTCGCTCTCGCAGCACCTGGCCAAGGCCTCGGGCGCCCAGTCCAAGCAGATCGCCTCCGCCACCGAGTCCGCCGCCAGCATGGCGGCCTCGGTCGAGGAGGTCTCCGGCAACGCCGAGCGTGCCTCGGATGTGGCGCGCCACTCGGTCGAGGTGGCGCACAAGGGCGGCGATGCGGTGCGGCGCACGATCGACGGCATGAACACCATCCGCGAGACCATCCAGGAGACCAGCAAGCGCATCAAGCGCCTGGGCGAGAGCTCGCAGGAGATCGGCAACATCGTCGAGCTCATCAACGACATTGCCGAGCAGACCAACATCCTGGCGCTGAATGCCTCCATCCAGTCCTCCATGGCCGGCGAGGCCGGCCGCGGCTTCGCGGTGGTGGCGGATGAGGTGCAGCGCCTGGCCGAGCGCGCCGCCAACGCCACCAAGCAGATCGAGGTGCTGGTGCGCACCATCCAGACCGACACCAACGAGGCGGTCGTCTCGATGGAGCGCAGCACCACCGACGTCGTGGGCGGGGCGCTGCTGGCCGAGAACGCCGGCGCGGCGCTGGAGGAGATCGAGCAGGTCTCCAACCAGATCGCGAGCCTGGTGCAGAACATCTCCGGCAGCGCGCGCCAGCAGACCGGCGCGGCGCAGAACATCGCCCGCAACATGCAGATCCTCAAGGAGATCAGCGCCCAGACCGCCGAGTCCACCAGCGCCACCTCGGCCGCCATCGCCAAGCTCGCCGAGCTCTCCGGCGGGCTGCGCAAGTCGGCCGCCGGGTTCCGCCTGCCGGGCGGCACGCCCGAGCGTGTCCCGGCTCCCGGCAGCGCAGGTCCCAAGCGCCTCGAGGAGCCGCTCAACACCGCCAAGGTGCGCCAGATCTCGGCGCTCGGCGGCTCGTGAGGCCACAGAAAGCCCCGCATGCCTGAAGTCGTATCGCAGACCTTCGATCTCGTCGGGCGCGAGGTCAACGCCAGCCTCGGCGAGGCGCGCGCCGCGCTCGAGGCGTACGTCGAGCAGCCCGACAACCTGCAGCTCCTGGAGAAGTGCTCGCAGGAGCTGCACCAGGTGCACGGCGTGCTGCGCATGCTCGAGATCTACGGCGCCGCGCTGCTCACCGAGGAGATGGAGCACGTCGCCCAGTACCTGATCGCGACCCACGCCGAGCGCAAGAGCCAGGCCGAGAGCCTGGATGCGCTCATGCGCGCCATGGTGCAGCTGCCCGGCTACCTCGAGCGCGTGCTCGCCGGCGGGCGCGACCTGGCGCTCGTGCTGCTGCCGCTGCTGAACGACCTGCGCGCGGTGCGCGGTTCGGCGCTGCTCTCGGAAGGCACGCTGCTGCTGCTGAACCTCAAATCCGATCGCCAGGCGCAACCTGCGGCGCCCGCGCCCGGCGAGCCGCCGCTCACGGTGGCGCAATGGGCGCGCCGGCTGCGGTCGCGTTTCCAGGTCGGACTGGTGGGTTGGATCCGCGGCGAACGCCTGGAGCAGAACCTGGAGATCCTCGCCACGGTCGCGACGCGGCTCGAGCAGGTGGCCACGCAGCAGTCGGTGTTCCAGCTGTGGTGGGTGGTGGGTGCGCTGCTCGAAGCCTTGCGCGAAGTGGGCCTGGAAGGCGGCGTGTCCGTGAAGCGGCTGCTGGGCCTCGCCGATCGCGAGATCCGCCGCCTGTACGAACAGGGCGAGAGCCGCTATGCGCAGGCGCCGCCGGTGGAACTGCTCAACAACCTTCTTTATTACGTGGCGCGCTCCTCGACTTCCGGGCCGCGCGTGACGGCCGTGCGCGCCTCGTTCCGCCTCAACGAATTGCTGCCCGTGGATGAAGCCATCGAGCAGGAGCGCGAAAGCCTGTCGGCGCCGTCGGTGAAGCTCATGCACACCGTGGCCGCAGCGATCCGCGAGGATCTGTCGAAGGTCAAGGACGTGCTGGACATCTACGTGCGCCGCGGCGGCGGTGGCCAGACCAGCGAGCTCAGCCCGCAGCTCGAGATGCTGCGCAAGATCGGCGACACGCTGGGCGTGCTGGGCCTCGGCGAACTGCGCGGCCGCGTGCAGGAAGCGGCCACGCGCCTCGAAGCCATGGTGGCCGGCCGCGAGCGGGCCGATGATGCGGCGCTGATCCAGGTGGCGGCCACGCTCATCAAGGTCGAAGACCACCTGGACGACCAGCTGGTGGGACTGATCCTGCCGCGCGCGGTGATCGCGCCGGATGGCGAGGAGCCGCCGCCGGACGAGGATTTCGCGCAGGTGCAGGCCGCGGTGCTGCGCGAATGCGTGGTGAACCTGGCGCGCATCAAGGAAGCGGTGGCGCAGAACGTGGGCGGGACGCTCGACGCGTCCGGCTTCGACAGCTGGCCGGATCTCATGCGTGGCATCAAGGCCGGATTGCTGATGCTGGGCAAGGCCCGCGCCGTGGAGGTGGTCGACGGCGTCATGCGTCACCTGCGGCGCGTGATGCAGCCCGGTGGCGTGGCGCTGCCCACCGACTATCTCGACCGGCTCGCCGACGCCATCGTGAGCCTCGAGTACTACATCGAAACGCTGCAGTCCGGCCGCAGCGATCCGTGGTACATGCTCGACAACGCGCAGAGTTGCCTGGCAACGCTCGATCACGAGCCCGAGCGGGCCGTGCCGACCGTTCCCACGGTGTCCCCGGCGGCCACCGGCGTGTACGCGCGCACGGTGTTGCTGGACAAGCCGCGCGGCGAACCGCAGCTGGTCGACAGCCTCGAGAACACCGACCGCCGGCTGACCACGCCACCCGTGGTGCCGGTGGCCAACCGCCAGCCGCCCGCGCAGCAGACGCCGGCCGATCCCGAACTGCAGCAGCTGTTCATCGAGGAAGCGCGCGAGGAAGTCGCCAACATCCAGCGCTACTTCCCGGCCTGGGACCAGAATCCGCTCGAGGGCGAAGCGCTGCTGCGCGTGCGCCGCTCGTTCCACACGCTCAAGGGGAGCGGCCGCATGGTCGGCGTGCGCGAGCTGGCGGAATTCTCCTGGGCGATCGAGAACCTGCTGAACCGGCTGCTCGACGGCACGCAGCAGCGCTCGCAACCCATCCTGGAACTGTTGCGCGAAGCGGTGGGCAAGCTGCCGACGCTGGTGGCCGAGCTGGCCGACGGCCACGCCGGCGTCACCGATGTCAACGGGCTGGTCGCGCGTGCGCACGCTTTCGCGGCTGGTCGCGAGCCCGAAACGGCGTACGCCGCCACCCAGGTGATTGCGCGCGAGCCGGCCCCGCCCTACGTGCCCACCATCACCCAGCAGGTGGTGGATGTGGGCACGATGTCGTTCACCGCGCAGCAGCCGGTGCTGCCGCCGCTGCCACCGGCGGCCGCCGAGCCGCCTGCGCCGCCCTCGCAGGCAGGCAAGCCGGCGCCACCGCCGTCGCCGGCGGCCAGCGGGCCGGAAACTTCCGACGCGCAGGCGCCGTTCCCCGAACCGCCCGTCGCGCCGCCGGCGCACACGCAGGAATTCCCGTTCCCGGAACTGCTGCTCGATCCGGAGCCGCTACCGGAGCTGACGCCGCAGCCCGAGCCGATGGACGCCTGGCATGCGCCGCCGCCAGCGACCGCAGCCGCGGCGGACGAACCGGATTCGGCGCTGCGCGAGATCTACGCGCGCGAAACGCAGAGCCACGTCGCCACCGTGCGCACCTGGCTGGCGCAGACCCGCGCGCACAACGCGCCGCACGTGTTGCCCGAGGTCGTGTATCGCGCCTGTCACACGCTGTCGGGCAGTTCCAAGATGGCCGAAGCGCGCCATGGCATCCGGCTCGCGGAACCGTTGAACCAGTGGCTGCGCAAGTCCTTCGACAGCGGCATCGGGCTGGACGATTCGGACCTGGAGCTGCTCGCCGACTGCATGAGCGCCATGGAGACCGTCGCAGGCCATCTCGACGAACGCACGGGCTACTTCGTGGTGCACGACACGCTACGGGGACGCATCGCGCGCGCCGAAAGCGCGCTGGAACACCGCATCGCCGAGGCTTCGGCATCGCATCAGATCAGCGCCGCGCCGCTCAGCGCGCCGCCGCTGGGCGCCTCGCCGGTCGCCACCTCACCCGACTATGACCCGGATATCGCCGCGATCTTCTGCGAGGAAGCCAGCGAGCTGCTGGAGGCCTCGGAGGCCGCGCTGGCCGACTGGAATGCCGCGCCGGAAGATGGCGCGCGGGTCGCGGCGCTCAAGCGCCCGCTGCACACGCTCAAGGGCGGCGCGCGCATGGCGGGCATCGTCGCCATGGGCGATCTCGCGCATGAGCTCGAGACGCTGGTGACGCAGATCGAGACCGGCCTGGCGCAGGGTGACACGCGCGCCCGCGCGGTGGCGCAACAGTCCATCGACGAGCTGGCGCGCATGCGCGATTCCATCGCGGCCGGGCGGCCGGTCAACGCGGCCACCGAGCAGATCGCGCGCATCCGCGAAGTCTCGCGCGGGCACGAAGCCACGCTCGCCAGCGTGCTGCCTGAAATGGTGTTGACGCCGCCTCTGCAGCCAGCGGCCACCACGCCGCCCGCCGCGAACCAGGCGGCACCGCCGGACCAGCCGCCGGTGCTGGAACAACCGCCGGTGCCGGAACAACCGCCGGCGATCAACCCGCCGCCGGCCGCGGCGGACGCTGCGCTGCAGGCGCCGGACCACGAGCCGTACCAGCCAACGGTCACCGACACGCAGGTGCCGGTGGGCGCGACCGCCGCGCCCGCGATGCCGGCGCCGGCGCCGGTGCCACCGGGCCGCGAACCGGTGGTGAATGCGGAGCGGACCGAGATGGCGCGCGTCAGCGCCGAACTGCTCGACCAGCTGCTGAACAACGCGGGCGAGGTCAGCATCGCGCGCGCGCGGCTCGACCAGCAGCTCGGCGCCATCGAAGGCAACAACGCCGAGCTGTCGCGCACCGTCATCCGCCTCAAGGAACAGCTGCGCAAGCTCGAGCTCGAAACCGAGGCGCAGATCCTCAATCGCCACGAGGAAGGCCCCGAGCACCGCAACGATTTCGATCCGCTGGAGCTCGACCGCTATTCCTCGCTGCAACAGTTCTCGCGCGCACTGGCCGAATCGGCCAGTGACGTGGGCAGCCTGCAGCAGGCGCTGGAAGCGCAGATCACCGAGGCCCAGGCGCTGCTGCTGCAGCAGGCGCGCACGGTCACGGAGCTGCAGAACGACCTGATGCGCACGCGCATGGTGTCGCTGCAGCGGCACGTGCAGCGCCTGGCGCGCATCGTGCGCCAGGCCGCCAGCGATTACGGCAAGCAGGCCGAGCTGGTGGTGGAGGGCGCCTCCGGCGAACTCGACCGCCAGGTGCTGGAGCGCATGCTGCCGCCGTTCGAGCACCTGCTGCGCAACGCCGTGGTGCACGGCATCGAAGCGCCCGCGCAGCGCCTGGCGCGCGGCAAGCCGGAAGCGGGCCAGATCAAGCTCGCGCTGCGCCGCGAAGGCGCCGAGGTCATCATCGACCTGACCGACGACGGCTCGGGCATGGACCTGCGCGCCATCCGCGCCAAGGGCATCAAGCTCGGCCTGATCGGGCCGGAACAGCACATTTCCGACGAAGACATCATGCAGCTGGTGCTCGAACCCGGCTTCTCCACGGCTGACACGCTCACGCAGCACGCCGGCCGTGGCGTCGGCATGGACGTGGTGGCCACCGAGATCAAGAAGCTGGGCGGCGCGCTGCACATGGAAAGCCATTACGGCCAGGGCACGCGCTTCACGATCAAGCTGCCCGTGACGCTGGCGATCAGCCACGCACTGATCGCGCGCGTGGGCGACGAGTATTACGCGCTGCCGCTGCCCACCGTCGAAGGCGTGGTGCGGCTGCCGCGCAACGACGTGGCGCGGCAGTTGCAGAACGACGTGGCCAGTTTCATCTACGGCGGGCAGAAGTATCGCCTGCAACCGCTCGCGAGCTACGTGGGCATGGAGCCGGCGCCGTTGCCGGAAGCCGACGTCACGATACCGGTGGTGCTGGTGCGCGCCGGCGATCACTCCACGGGCCTGGTGCTCGATGAACTGCTCGGCAGCCGCGAGATCGTGGTCAAGCCCGTCGGCCCGCAGATTTCCGGCATCCGCGGCATCTCCGGCGCGACGCTGCTGGGCGATGGCCGGGTGGTGGTGATCCTCGACATCGGTGCGCTGGTGCGCGCCGAATGGCGCGGCCGCACTCTGCCTGTGGTGCCGCGCCAGCGCCACGACGAACGCGTGTGCGCGCTGGTGGTGGACGATTCGATCACGGTGCGCAAGGTCACGCAGCGGCTGCTGGAGCGCAACGGCATGCGTGTGCTCACCGCGCGCGATGGCCGTGACGCGGTGGTGCTGATGCAGGAGGAGACGCCCGACATCCTGCTGCTCGACATCGAGATGCCGCGCATGGACGGTTACGAAGTGGCGGCGCACGTGCGCGGCGACCCGCGCCTGCGCGACATTCCCATCATCATGATCACCTCGCGCGTCGGCGAGAAGCATCGCGCCCGCGCCATCGAGCTGGGCGTGGACGATTACCTCGGCAAGCCCTACCAGGAAAGCCAGCTGCTGGATGCCATCGCGCCGCTGGTCGCGCGGCGCCGCGCGGCGCGCGAGGCGCGCCAGTAGCGTATGGAGCAGGGTGAAGTCTACTGCCTGCTGATCCCGCTCGCGGATGGCCGGCTGATCGTGCCGCGCTCCTGCGTGGCCGAAGTCATCGGCCACCAGACCCTGACGCAGATGACGGGCGCGCCGCCCTGGTACCTCGGCCTTGCGAACTGGAACGCGCGCCACGTGCCCGTGATCTCCTTCGAAGGCGCGCGCGGCCAGAACATCCCGCCACCCACCGGCCGCTCGCGCATCGTGCTGCTGCACGCGCTCGGCATGAAACTGGAAGGCGGCATATTCGGCATCGCCGCGCAGGGCTTCCCGCAGCTGCTGCGCCTGAGCCTCGACGTGGTGCGCGCCGACGACGCGCAGGTGTATCCGGAACGCTCACCGATCCTGAGCCGGGTGCGCATGCTGAACGAGGCGCCGTGGATACCGGACATGGAGCGGCTCGAGCAGATGATTGCCGAGGAGACTTCTGTTCTTCCCCAACGGTGAGGGTGGGGGGTCGGGCGGGGCTGCACACCCGCCCGCATCCCCCGCCGCCGGCACGATTCAATATTCCCTACTCTCGCACTGCGTCCGATGCCAGGGCGAACGCGCCCGTCAGCCCCGATCGTTCTCCCAGTCCTGGCGCCACCACATACCGCACGGCTCCATCCTGCAGCTGCGGCCTCCTGATGTAACCGCCGAGCCAGTGCAGCAGGCGCTCGCGCACGGCTTCGAGCAGGCCCGGCTGAGCCATGACGCCGCCGCCCATGACGATGCGCGCCGGGGACTGCGTGAACACCAGGTGCGCGCAGAGCTGGCCGAGATAGTCGGCGGCCACGGTCCAGACGGCATGCCCGGCGCCAAGGGTTTCGGCGGGTGCACCGGTGCGGGCGGCAAGCGCCGGACCTGAGGCCAGACCTTCCAGGCAATCGCCGTGGAAGGGGCAGCAGCCTTTGAAATCGGCATCCAGTTCGTGCCGCCGCGGAAAAATATGGCCCGCCTCGGGATGCAGCAGACCGTGCACGGGCCGACCGTTGCTGATCAGCCCGACGCCGATGCCGGTGCCGACCGTGACGTAGGCGAGGCTGTCCAGGCCGCGGCCCGCGCCCCAGCGCAGTTCGGCCAGCGCGGCGCCGTTCACGTCGGTGTCGAATCCGACGGGGCAGCCGAGGGCCGCGCGCAAGGGCTGCACCAGCGGCGTGTGGCTCCAGTGCGGCTTCGGTGTATCGAGCACCGAGCCGAACTGCGCCGAGGCGCGATCCAGTTCCACGGGTCCGAAGCTTGCGATGCCCAGCGCCCGCAGCGGGCCGTGCGCGCTGCGCTGCGCGTGGAAGAATTCCAGCGCGGCGCCGAGCGTGCGTGCGGGATCGGTGGTGGCGATGCGCGTCTGCGCCAGCACACTGCCATCACCGGGCCCGACGGCGCAGATGAATTTCGTGCCTCCCGCCTCGATGGCGCCGAGCAGCGCTGCGTTCCCCGCGTGCGTCATGGAAGGCTCGTCCCTGGTTTGAAAACGATTGTAGTTTGGGCTAGCGTGGTCGACAAGCAGCGGGGAGGATGGCCATGTCTGGCACGGCAAGTCGGTCCGGCAATGCGGGAGTCATCCGGCTGCTGACGTTCCTGATGTTCATGATGTTCGCCATGACCACCGATTCGGTGGGCGTGATCATTCCCCAGATCATCCGCGACTACCACCTCGGCCTCACGGCCGCGGGATCGTTCCACTACGCCACCATGGCGGCGATCGCGCTGTCGGGCCTGCTGCTCGGTTTCCTCGCCGATCGCCTCGGCCGCAAGCGCACCATCATCCTGGGCCTGGTGATTTTCGCCTGCGACGCCTGCCTGTTCGCCAGTGGCGGCTCGTTCGGCTACTTCGTGGTGCTGCTGATGATCTCGGGGACCGCGATCGGCGTCTTCAAGACCGGCGCGCTGGCGCTGATCGGTGACCTCTCCAGCTCCACCACCGAACACACCTCCACCATGAACACGGTGGAAGGGTTCTTCGGCGTGGGCGCCATCATCGGCCCGCTGCTGGTCACGGCCCTGCTGGCACGCGGCATCGCCTGGCAGTGGCTGTACGTGATCGCGGGCGGCGTGTGCGTGCTGCTGATCCTGACCGCCCTCGCGGTGCGTTATCCGCAGCCGAAGCACAGCGGCGATGAACCGGTGGACCTGCGCGGCACGCTGCGCATGATGACGAACGGCTACGCGGTGGCGTTCGGCCTGGCGGCCCTGCTGTACGTCGCGGTGGAATGCGCCATCTACGTGTGGATGCCCACGCTGCTGCTCGACTACCACGGCGGCGCGGCCTTCATCGCCGCCTACGCGCTGTCGATCTTCTTCGTGCTGCGCGCCGGCGGCCGCTTCCTCGGCGCGTGGATGCTGCGGCATTTCCAGTGGAGCGGCGTGCTGGCGTTCTGCGGGCTGTGCATCCTGCTGTGCTTCGTGGGCAGCCTGCTGGGCGGCGTCACGCTGGCGGTGTTCCTGCTGCCGCTGTCGGGCCTGTTCATGTCGGTGGTCTATCCCACCATCAACTCCAAGGGCATCAGCTGCTTCGCCAAGGTGCAGCACGGCACGGTGGCCGGGGTGATCCTGTTCTTCACGGCGCTGGGCGCGGTGCTGGGTCCGCTGGCCATGGGCGCGGTCAGCGACCACTGGGGTGGCGTGCGCTATGGCTTCATGCTGGCCTGCGCGCTGGCGGTGTTGCTGTTCGCGCTGACGTTGTTCAACTGGATGGCGCGTCCCGTGGCGGGACGTCTGCAGACCCTGGAACGGAGCGAATACTGAAAACCGCGGCGGGCTCAGCCGGAGGCCCGCACCACCAGTTCCGTCACCAGCATCACCGGCTCGCTGCGCCGACCCTGCAGCACTTCGAGCAGGGCATGCACCAGCGCATTGGCGCCGGCCTCGATGGGCTGGCGCACGGTGGTGAGCGCCGGATGCGCATACGCGGCCATCTCGATGTCGTCGTAACCCACCACCGCGATTTCCTCCGGCACGCGCCGGCCCGCTTCGAGCAGGGTGCTTTGCGCCATCAGCGCCAGCACGTCGCTGGTGGCGAAGATGGCGTCGAACGGCACGCCGTCGGTCAGCAACCCGCGTGTGACGCTGCGCGATTTCTCCGGCACGAACGGCACCTGCTTCACCAGCGCCGGGTCGAGCGCGACGCCGGCTTCGCGCAGGGCCTGCAGGTAGCCCTGGTAGCGCAGCGCCACTTCCGGCAGTTCGGTGTCGCCATAGAACGCGATGCGGCGCCGGCCCCGCTGCAGCAGATGCCGGGTCGCGAGCCGGCCGCCGGCGAGGTTGTCGCCGCCCACGGTGCAATACAGCTGCTGCGGCAGCTGCGCGCCCCACACCACCAGCGGCACGCGGCGGCTGGCCAGTTCATTGAGCTGCTCGTGATGGCGCCACTGGCCGATGAGGATCACGCCCGCAGCGCGGCCCGTGTCGTGCAACTGCCCCGCGGCGTCCAGGTGTTCGGCGGACACGCGTGAAAACAGCATGTCGAAACCGCGCGCCGTGAGCGCGTCGGCAAGCGCACCCAGCATGCGCAGGAAGAACGGGTCGGAGACGTGCTGGCCGGTGGCGGCCTCGTAGGGCACCACCACGCCCACGGTGCGGTTCTGCTGCAGCCGCAGATTCTGTGCGCCGACATTGACCGTATAGTTCAGCGAGCGGGCGAGGTCCGCGACCCGGGTGCGCGTTTCCTGGTTCACGAGCGCACTGCCGCTGAGCGCGCGCGACACCGTGGACACGGACACGCCCGCCATTCGGGCAATGTCCGCCATCTGCAGGCGGCGCTTGGAATCGCGGGTCATGCGACGATCATAGCAATTCGGCGCGTCGCAGGGCGGTGTGACGCGAGTGGTGGCGGCGCCGCTTGAGGGAATATGTCGCTAGCCGAGATCGCCGGCAGCGGCCTGGAGCACGGCCAGGGCGGCCAGCGGCGCGGTTTCCGTGCGCAGGACGCGCGGACCCAGGCTCACCCCGATGAACCCGTGGTGCCGGGCCGTCTCGCGTTCGGCGTCCGCGAGCCCGCCTTCCGGGCCGATCAACAGGGCCGCGCGCCGCAAGTCCGCGCCCGTCAAGGCGGCACGTGAGGCAACGAGCAGGCCTTGTCCGGCGCCGACTTCGAGCATGAAGCGCGGCAGGCCCTGGGTCGCCAGGGCGGCACAGGCGACGTCGAATTTGCGGACGGCCTCGAGCTCCGGCAACCGATTGCGCCCGCACTGTTCGCAGGCGCTGATGGCGATCGCCTGCCAGTGCGCGCGCTTCCTGTCGGCCTGTGCGGCGTCGAGCTTCACCACGCTGCGTTCGCACAGCAGCGGCACGAGGCGCTGCACTCCGAGCTCGGTGGCCTTCTGCACGATGAAGTCCATCCGATCGCCGCGCGAGATCCCCTGCAGCAACGTGACCTGCAGCGGCGATTCGCGGTCGGTACGTTCCAGCGCACCGAGCCGCACGCGCACGCCCTGGCGATCGCTGGCGAGGATGCGCGCCGGATATTCACCGCCGCTGCCGTCGAACAGGACCAGCTCGGCGCCCACGTTCAGCCGCAGCACGCGCACCGCGTGCGCCGCCGCCGCCTCGGACAGCAGCAACTCCTGGTGCGCCGCCAGCGGCACGGCGCTGAAGAAGCGGCTCAGTCGCATGTGGCCAGCTCGATGCCTTCGCTGGCCACCTGCAGCATCAACCGGATCTCGTCGGGTGTGATGACGTACGGCGGCATGAAATACAGCACTGCGCCGATCGGTCGCAGCAGCACGCCGCGGGCCAGGCCGTGGCGATAGATGCGCAGCCCGCGCCGTTCGCGCCAGTCGTAGGGCTCGCGTGTGGCTTTGTCACGCACCAGTTCGATGGCCAGGATCATGCCGGTCTGGCGCACTTCGGCCACGTGCGGGTGCGCGGCCAGCGGCGCGGCGGCGTCCGCCAGGCACCGGGCCAGTGCGCGATTGCTCTCGAGCACCGGTTCGCGTTCGAAAATGTCGAGCGTGGCGTTCGCCGCCGCGCACGCCAGCGGGTTACCGGTGTAGCTGTGGGAATGCAGGAAGGCGCGCAGCGTGGTGTATTCGTCGTAGAAGGCCGCGTAGGTTTCCTCGCCCGTGAGCACCGCCGACAGCGGCAGGTAGCCGCCGGTCAGCCCTTTCGAGAGGCACAGGATGTCCGGTGTGATGCCGGCCTGCTCGCAGGCGAACAGCGTGCCGGTGCGCCCGAAACCCACCGCCACCTCATCGGCGATGAGATGCACGCCGTGCGCGGTGCAGGCCTCGCGCAGCAGCCGCAGGTAAACCGGATGGTACATGCGCATGCTGCCCGCACACTGCACCAGCGGTTCGACGATCACCGCGGCCAGCTCGCCGGCGTGCTGCGCGAGCAGGCGCGCAAGCTCGGCGAACCGGCGGCGCGAATGCGCTTCCCAGCTTTCATCGGCCGCGCGCAGGTAGCAGTCGGGCGACGGGGCGGTGAGCACCGGCATCAGCAGCGGCTGGTAGATCTGCTTGTACAGCTCGACGTCGCCCACCGCCAGCGCGCCCAGCGTTTCGCCGTGGTAGCTGTTGCTGAGCGTGAGGAAGCGGCGCTTGGCGGGTTTGCCACGATTCTGCCAGTAGTGGAAGCTCATCTTCAGCGCCACTTCGATGGCCGAAGAGCCGTTGTCGGCGAAGAAGCAGCGGGTCAGCCCGGCGGGCGCGAGCGCGCACAGCCGCTCGGCCAGCCGCACGCCGGGCTCGTGCGTGAAGCCGGCCAGCATCACGTGCTCGAGCTCGGTTGCCTGGCGCGCCACCGCCGCGCTGATGTCCGGATGGGCGTGCCCGAACAGGTTCACCCACCACGAACTGATGGAATCCAGGTAGCGCCCGCCCTCGAAATCCTCCAGCCAGACCCCCCGCGCGCGGCGGATCGGGATCATCGGCAGTTGCTCGTGGTCCTTCATCTGCGTGCAGGGGTGCCAGAGACGGACCAGGTCGCGCGCCACCCAGGCCGCGTTCGCGCCGGATTTGCTCATGGGGTACATTTTGGCATCATGCGCCATGCCCCCGCATCGCGAACTTGAAGTCCACGCGGCGCTCGGCCTGGCGCGTGGCGTGCGGCAGGTGCTCTCCCCGCACTGCGACGAGCGCCCCGCGGGCTCGGTGCCCGAGCTCATCGTCGTGCACGGCATCAGCCTGCCGCCCGGTGATTTCGGCGGACCATGGATCGAACGCCTGTTCTGCGGCGCGCTGCCGGGCGCGGCCCACCCCTATTTCGCGGCCCTCGCCGGCACGCGCGTCTCGGCGCACGCGCTCATCCGGCGCGACGGTGAACTGCTGCAGTTCGTGCCATTCACGCTGCGCGCCTGGCATGCGGGCGTCTCCAGCCACCAGGGCCGCGCGGCCTGCAACGATTTCTCGATCGGCATCGAGCTGGAAGGCACCGATGATCTGCCTTACGAACCCGCGCAGTACCAGACGCTCGCGGCGCTCATCAAGGCACTGCTGCGCGCGTATCCGACGCTCGACGCCGGTCGCATCGTCGGACACAGCGACATCGCGCCGGGTCGCAAGAGCGATCCGGGCGCGAGCTTCGACTGGGCGCGGCTGGGGGCGCTGCTGGCCTAGCGCCACGTCTTCAAGAACGGGGGGATCGACATGAAACAACTGCCCACCATCCGCCGCGTCATCACCGGCCACGACGCCAACGGCAAGGCCGTGGTGACCGCCAACACGCCGGTGCCCACCGTGGTGGAGATCGAAGCCATCCCGGGCACGGTGTTCCACGAAATCTGGCAGACGCTGGCGACGCCCGCGCCGATCGGCAACGGAGCCGATCCCACGCTGGGCGCGCTGGTGCTGCCGCCGCCGAAACACGGCACGCGGATCCGCTTCGTCGACATTCCACCCGACACGCAGGAGTTCCTGGAACGGGGCGCCGCGCGCATGCAGGCTGCGTTCACGCAGATCGGCGATGCCAAGGCGTCCACCGTCGACCAGCATTCGCCGCATCCGCTGATGCACCGGACCGAATCGGTGGACTACGGCGTGGTGATCGCGGGTGAAGTGGTGCTGATCCTGGACGATTCGGAAGTGGCGCTCAAGACCGGTGACGTGGTGATCCAGCGCGGCACCAACCACGCCTGGGCGAATCGCACCGGCGAGATGTGCCGCATGCTGTTCATCCTGGTGGACGGCCAGTACGAGCCCGCGCTGCGCGCCGCGCTGCAGGCGCGCGGCCAGCACCGCTGACGCAGCCGCCGCGGGGCTAGTCGGCGTCCTGCTCCGGGGTCGCGCCGCGGCGCTCGTGCCGCCACAGCACTTCGTGCCCCACGGCGCTGCGCGCCAGCACGCGCGCGCACACGAACAGCAGGTCCGAGAGCCGGTTGAGGTAGTGCAGCGCCTGCGGATTCACGCTCTCGTGGCGCGCCAGCGCCCACGCGCGCCGTTCCGCGCGCCGGCAGATGGCGCGCGCCAGATGGCACGCCGCCGCGGAACTGCCGCCGCCGGGCAGCACGAATTCCTTGAGCGGCGGCAGGCCGGCGTTGTACTGCTCGACTGCGTCTTCCAGGCGCGCCACGTGCACGGCGCCCACCACGATCATCCCCGGCACCGCCAGTTCGCCGCCGAGGTCGAACAGCTCGTGCTGGCACTCCGACAGCAGCGCGGCCATCGCCGGCGGCAGCGCGTCGTCGGCCAGCAGCACGCCGAGCGCGCAGTTCAGCTCATCGACGCTGCCCAGTGCATCGATGCGCAGCGCATCCTTGTCGACGCGCTGGCCATCGCCCAGTCCCGTGGTGCCGTCATCGCCGGTGCGCGTGACGATGCGTGAAAGCCGGTTGCCCATGGCCCAACGCTACCGGAATCGGTAGCGCGTGGCGAGCGTCACGGCGCGGCGTGGCGTGTTGTAGCCGCTGGCCAGCTCGTAGTGGTGGTCCAGCGCGTTGTCGAGCGTTGCCTGCACCGACCAGTTGTCCAGGATCTGGTAGCGCACCCGCAGGTCCAGCAGCGCGTAGCCGCCGAGCTGGACGTCGAGGGGGTAGCCGTAGTCGTAGCGATAGCCGCTGGTGTGCAGTTCGGCGCCGAGCACCAGGCCATTGGAATCATGCGCCACCGAGAGCGTCGCGTAGCGGCGCGCGCGCCGCAGCAGCGGCTTGCCGGCGTTCAGGTCCTGGGGGTCCAGGTCGAGGTTCTGGGGATTCTCGGCCGTGCCCGCCAGCCTGAGCTGCCATGCGTCGTGCTGCAGCTGGTAGTCCAGCTCGGCGCCGCGGATCCGCGCCAACCCGATGTTGAGCAGGCGGTAATCCACATCGTAGTCGATCAGGTTCCTGATGCGGTCCTGGAACAGGTTCAACGAAACCGACTGGCCTTGCGCCAGCTGCTGCCGCAGGCCGAGTTCATACTGCGTCGAGTACTCGGGCTTGAGCGCGGGATTGCCGCCGTAGCCGTAACGATCGGTGCTGTCGGGCGCATGGAACGCCGTGCCGGCGGCCGCCGTGAGCCGCAGCCCGCCCGCGAAGCCATGGCCGAATTCCAGGTTCCAGGTGGTCTTGTCGCCCGCGGTCTCGTGGTGCGTATGGCCCAGCGCCAGCAGCGCGTCGTTCGCGCCGAAGTGCAGCTGGTCCTGCGCGAACACCTGCGTCACGAGCGTGTCCACGTCGTACGGCGTGCCGAAGCTCAGGCTGCGGGTGTGTTCGCGACCCTGGGTGAGGCCGGCGCTGAGCTGCTGGCGATCGCCGAGCTGCCAGCCACCGAGCACATCCAGGGTATTGCGCTGCGTGGCGTCGAAATCCGCCGACTGGTTCTGCTGCGAGACATCTTCCGCGTGGCTGAGGCCCACGCGCAGGCTGGCGGCGCCGGCGCGCCAGTTGGCGGCGGCGGCATAGCTCGCATCGCGATAATCCTGGTCGAGCGGAACGAGAGTGAAATTCGCGTCATAGCCCGTGTATTGCGTGTTGCCCGACGCGCGCCACGCCTGGCCTTCGAGCGCGAGCTGATCCGTGGCCTGGTAGCGGAGCGAAAGATTGCCTGTCAGGTTGCGATAGCCGCGAGCCACGGCGCCGCCCGCCAGCGTTGGAAAGCCGTCGGTCTCGCTCCACGCGACGCTGCCGCCGGCCTTGAGCGGGCCGAGATCCGTGCCGGAGTCCGCGGCCAGGCCGCGCGCGCCGTAGCGGCCCGCGCTGGCCATGAAACCCGCGCCTTCGTCGGCGCCGGCGCGCGTGATGATGTTGACCACACCGCCGATCGCATCCGTGCCGTACAGCGTCGAGCGCGCCCCCTTGACGATCTCGATGCGCTCGATGGCCTCGGGCTGGATGTCCTGGATCGGCGCGCCGCCCAGCGTGCCCGGGTTGATGCGCACGCCATCGATCAGCACCACGGTGTGGTTGCTGTTCGTGCCGCGCATGAAGATCGACGTCTGTTGGCCCGGGCCTCCGGAACGCACCACTTCGACGCCGGCCTGCGTTGCGAGCAGGTCGCCCGCATCGGCGGCGAGCGCGTTCTCGATCTCGTCGCGCGTGATCACGGTCACGGGCGCGGTGACCTCACTCAACGGCGTGGCGGTGCGTGTGGCGGTGACCACGACTTCGTCCGGTTCCCCGGCACGAAGCGCAGCGGCAAAAAAGACCGACGCGGCCACAAGGGCCGCCGGACGCAGCAATGTCATGAAGTCCTCCCCGTGCCTTCCCGCACGGAACAGCGATGTTGATGGACCTCAAGGCCGGTCTCCGGGCTCGCGAGTGAAGGCTGGTGAGAGCCTTCGCGCATCGCCTTCCCACGTCATCCCCACAGGATGAAACGCAGTGGCATCGTGATGCGCTTTGAATCGCCTACCGTTGCGGGAGCAGCGCCGGAGTTGGACCGGCTTCCCAAACGCCTCGAGGGCGTGCGCACTCTAGGTGGCGCAGGTCGCCACTGTCAACGAGCGCCGGACGGACGGCACGCGGGCTTGACGGGCCGCGCGAAATCCCGCACAAGGCGGGTCACCATGCGAAGCCCCGAACTCACCGCCGCGCTGGACGCGGCCGAAGCCGCCGCCGACGTCATCCAGCAGCTCTACCGCCGCAACATCGCGATCACCATCAAGGCCGATCGCTCGCCCGTGACCGAAGCGGACGTGCAGGCCGAACGGGTCATCAAGGGCATCCTCGGCGAGCGCTTTCCCGGCTACGGCTTCTACGGCGAAGAGACCGGCCAGTCGGCCATGGACGCCGACAACGTCTGGCTGGTGGATCCCATCGACGGCACGAAATCGTTCGTGCGCGACTGCCCGTTCTTCTCCACGCAGATCGCGCTCATGCGCCAGGGGCGGCTGGTGCTGGGCGTCTCCAGCGCATCGGCCTATGGCGAACTCGCCTGGGCCGAGGTAGGTCACGGCGCGTTCCTCGACGGCAAACCGATCCGCGTCAGCGGCGTGAACGAGCTCGGCGGCGCGATTCTCTCCACCGGCAACCTGAAGACCCTTGCCGCGGATCCGGCAGGCTGGAACCGGTACGGCAGGCTGGTCGGGAGCGTGAACCGGCTGCGTGGCTATGGCGATTTCCTGCACTACCACCTGCTGGCGCGCGGGTCGCTGGACGTGGTGCTGGAGTCGGACGTGAACATCCTCGACATCGCCGCGCTCAGCGTGATCGTGCGCGAGGCCGGCGGCACCTTCACGCAGCTCGACGGCGGTGAAGTGAACCTGAAGACCACCACGGTGCTCGCGAGCAACGGCGCGCTGCACGCCGAGGTGCTGCGGGCGATGCGCGCCTGAGCCGCTGCGGGAGTGCGCGCCGCGGTTGCGCCGCGGACTTCAGGCCGCGACGAAGGCGCGTCGCCCAGGCGTTCCCAGCTCGTTGAACGGCGTGAGATACAGCGCGCCCAGCTCCGCCGCGTTCAACACCTCGGCGGCGGGACCGAGTCGCCAGCGGCCATCGCCGAACAGCAGCAGCACGCGATCCGCGTAGCGGTCGGCCAGCGCCGGGTCGTGGAGGGTGGCGATCACCGCCGCGCCGCGGGTGCACTGGTCGCGGAACACGTCCATCACCTGCAGCTGCTGGTGCGGATCGAGGTGATTGGTGGGTTCGTCGAGCAGGTACACGCCGGGCGCCTGCGTGAGCAGCATGGCCATCGCGGCGCGACGCTGCTCGCCGCCGGACAGCGTCGCCAGCAGGCGGTGCGCGCAGGCGTCGAGCCCGAAATCCGCCAGCGCCGAGCGCGCGCGCAGTTCATCCTCGGCGCCGCTCTGCTGCCACGCACGCAGGTGCGGATGCCGGCCGATCAGCGTGCTCTCGAGCACGTTCAACGGCAGCGATTCTTCGCGATCCTGGGGCAGCAGGCCGAGCTGCAGCGCCACCTCGCGACGCTTGAGCCGCGCCAGGTCGGCGCCCGCCAGCGTCACCGTGCCGGATTGCGGCGGGCGCAGCCCGGCCAGCGTGTGCAGCGTGAGGCTCTTGCCACAGCCGTTCCGGCCGAGGATGGCGAGGAATTCTCCCCGGTGCAGGTCGAAGTCGCAGTGTTGCAGCAGGTGGCGGCCGCCGGCGCCGATGCCGAGCGCGCGCACGCTGAGCGCGGGTGCCGCAGCGTTCACGGTTGCAAGCGCGTCACCGACCACGCGCCCGGAGTGAATCCCGCGCCGGCGGGATGCAGCTGGCGGGTCCAGCGCGCGCGATCGTGGATTCGCGCCGAGCCTTCCACCCACAGCTCCACGGCTTCCGCCCACAAGTGGTAGCCGCCCCAGTGCGGCGGCCGCGGAATGCGCACGCCCGGATCCGCCTGCGCTTCCTCGTCCTGCGGTGCCGGCAGCGCGAATTTCAGCGCCGTCTTCGCCACCGCCTGGTAGAGCTCGCCGCGCGAGGCGATGGGCTGGCTCTGCGCGCTGGCCCAGGCGCCCAGCCGGCTCTTCCAGTTGCGGCTCGCGAAGTAGGCGTCGCTCTCGGCGGTGCCGGCTCTCACGATGCGGCCTTCGACGCGCAGCTGGCGGTGCAGCGCGTCCCAGTGCATGACGATGGCCGCGCGCGGATTGGACTCGAGCTCACCGCCCTTGCGCGAGCGGTAGTTGGTGTAGAACGTCAGGTAACCCGGGTCAGGGCGGATCTCCTTGCACAGCACGACCCGCGCCGAGGGCGCACCGCTGGCGTCGGCCGTGGCCAGCACCATGGCGTTGGGATTGGGCTGCAACGCCCGGCGTGTGGCCTCTTCGAGCCAGTGCAGCGCCAGGGCCAGCGGCTCGGCCGGAAGTGGATCGGGCAAATGTTCGCGATGCCATTTCATGCCATCATGGTAGCTCAATCCCGGTAGCCCATATGAACACGCCCAAGACCCTCGACGAACTGCGCTTGCACCTCAATGGCCTGGATCGCCGGCTGCTCGAAATCATCGCCGAACGGCAGGCCACCAGCCGCGAAATCGCGCGCGCCAAGCGCGCCACCGGCCACCCGACCCGCGACTGGGGCCGCGAACGCGAAGTCATCGAGCGCGCCCGCGGCAACGCCGAGCAGGTGGGCGTGTCCGGCGATGTGGCCGAACAGCTCATGCGCCTGCTGATCCGCACCTCGCTCGCCACGCAGGAACAGGCGTCGGTGGCGGCGCAGGGCGCGGGCAGCGGCCAGCGCGTGCTGGTGATCGGCGGCGCCGGCAAGATGGGTGGCTGGTTCCTGCAGTTCATGGGCTCGCAGGGGTTCAGCGTCGAAGCGGCCGATCCGGTGCCGGTGCCCGGCGTGAACACGCTGCCCGACTGGCACAGTTCGCCGCTGGACCACGACTTCATCATCGTCGCCACGCCGCTCGGCATGACGGATGCGGTGCTGCAGGAACTCGCGACCCGCAAGCCGCGCGGCATCGTGTTCGACGTGGGCTCGCTGAAATCGCCGCTGCGCGCCGGCCTGGACGCGCTGCGGGCCGCGGGCGTGCGCCTGACCTCCATGCATCCCATGTTCGGACCCGATACCGAACTGCTGTCGGGCCGCCACGTGATCTTCATCGACCTGGGCCACGCCGAAGCGCTGCAACGCGCGCGCGCGCTGTTCGCGCCCACCATGGCCGAACAGGTGGTGATGGGGCTCGACGAGCACGACCGTCTCATCGCCTACGTGCTGGGCCTGGCGCATGCACTGAACATCGCATTCTTCACCGCGCTGGCGCAGAGCGGCGAGGCCGCGCCGCGGCTGGTGCAGCTCTCGAGCACCACCTTCGACGCGCAGTTCGACATCGCGAGCAAGGTGGCGGAGGAGAATCCGGACCTGTACTTCGAAATCCAGAAGCTCAACGATTTCGGCGCGGATTCACTCGATGCCCTGTCACGCGCGGTGGAGTCGATTCGCGACGCGGTATCCAAGGGCGATCGCGCGGGGTTTGTGCAGCTCATGCAGCGGGGGCATGAGTATGTGCAGGGGCGCAGGAGTGTTGCGGAGCGGCGGGCGTGAGGGGTGGGCGGAAGTTTGAACTGCAGGGTCTGAGGCGCAGGAGAGGCCGGGAGGTTGGCGCTGCGCGGCTTGGGGAGGGCGGCGCGCCGCAAACCTTGCGGGACCACGCACCCGCCCGCCCGCTGCGTACCACCCCCTAAGTCCGGCGCATCAGCACCATGAACACCGGCGCTCCGATCAGCGCCATCACCGCCCCGACGGGCAGCTGTCGCGGCGCCGCCAGCGTCCGGCTCGCGGCATCCGCGGCGCAGAGCAGCGCACCGCCCAGCAGCACGGCGCCCGGCGCCACCCAGCGGTGGTTGTTGCCGCGGAAAGCCATGCGCGCCAGGTGCGGCGCGACCAGCCCGACGAAGCCGATGGTGCCCGCGGCCAGCACGGCGATGGCGGTGAGGGCGGCCGCGACCACGTACACCACGCGCGTCGCGCGCAGGCTGTCGAGTCCGACGCTCGCGCTGCGCAGTTCGCCGGCGGCCAGCACGTTGAGCACCCGCGCGAACACCACCGCGCCCGTGAGCGCGAGCGCGGCCATCAGCAGGTTGAAGCGCGGCTGATCGGCCCAGTCGAGATTGCCGGCCAGCCAGAACACCATGCCGCGCAGCTGACCCTCGTCGGCCAGCGTCAGGATCAGCGTCATGAACGCGCCGCAGGCGCTGGCCATGATCACGCCGCCCAGCAGCAGTCGCAGGTTGCCGCCGCCACGGCCCAGCCACAACACCACCAATCCCACCAGCAGCGCGCCGGCCAGGGCGCTGCCATGCTGGAGGGCCAGGTCCGCGCCCAAGGCCATGGCGGCGAGAGCGCCCACGGCCGCGCCGCCTGAGACGCCCATCACGAAGGGATCCGCGAGCGGGTTGCGGAACAGGGCCTGCAGCAGCACGCCGGACAGCGCGAGCAGGCTGCCGACCGCGAACGCGGCCAGCGCCCGCGGCAACCTCAGGTGCCAGAGGATGTCGTGGGCCCCGGGATCGGACCGATCCCACAGCGCCCGCAGCGCGGCGCCGGGTGGCAGCGAACTGGGGCCGGCCAGCAGGGCGCCGAGCAGGGCCGCGGCCGCCACCAGTGCCAGCACCAGCAGCACCCGGCGATTGCGGGACTGGATCATGCCTGAAGCGTATCACCCTTGAGACCGGGGCCGTTGCCGGGTAAAAGTGGACCATGGCTGATGTCATCGACCGGGAAGGATTTCGCGCCAACGTCGGCATCGTGCTGATGCACGACGACGGCCGGCTGTTCCTCGGCCGGCGCTCCGGCGGCCGCGGCTGGCAATTTCCACAGGGCGGCATGCAGCAGGGCGAGGCCGCGCAGGACTCGCTGTTCCGGGAACTCCACGAGGAGATCGGCCTCAAAGCCGACGATGTCAGCATCCTCGCCAGCACCGAACATTGGCTGCGCTATCGCCTGCCGGCGCGCTACGTGCGGCGCGACAGCCAGCCGCTGTGCCTGGGCCAGAAGCAGCGCTGGTACCTGCTGCGCTTCCGTCGCAACGACGATGCGTTCCGCTTCGACGCCACCGGCAGTCCCGAATTCGACCGCTGGCGCTGGGTGGACTACTGGCAGCCGATCCGCGAAGTCATTTATTTCAAGCGCGCGGTGTACACGCGCGCGCTGCACGAGCTCGGCATGAGCGTGTTCGGCGCGGGACTGCCTCCCTATCCCACCTGGTGGCAGCAAGGTTGAAAACCCCAGGCCGGCTGATCATCCGCTCCCACGCGCCGGTTCGCCCGTGGGTGATGCTGGCGGGCCTGCTGCTGTGCGTCGCGCTGGCCATGGCCCTGACGTTCGAGCTGGGAAGGCGCCAGGCCGGATTCGACGGCGTGCAGGCCGCGCGCGATCGCGCCGCCCTGCAGGACGTCATCGAAGGCCACGAGCGCACCGAACGCGAGCTCAAGACGCAGCTGGCCGCAGCCGAGGAAACCCGGCTGGGCGAAGTGCGTGAACGCTCCGAAGTGGCCAAGACCATCGGCGAGCTGCAGGCGCAGGTGGCGAAGCTGCAGCAGGAGCAGGAATTCTATCGCGGCATGGTGGCGCAGCAGTTGCCGCAGACCGTGGGGATGATGATCGAGCAGTTCCGGGTGGTGCCCGGCAAGGGCCAGTCGCAGTATTTCCTGCGTTTCACGGTCAAGCCCAGCAAGAATCCCGAACAGCCCTTCGCGGGTTCGCTCGCGATCTCGCTCGACGGCGAACAGTCCGGGTCCTCCGCCAGCGTCGACCTGAGCAGCGTCGCCCGGCCCAGGGTCGCGACGATTCCCGTCAGCTTCCGCTATTTCAAGACCGTCGAGCAGCTCATCGAGCTGCCGCCCGATTTCAATCCGCAGCGTGTCACCATCGAAGTTCGACCGCAGACCAAAGCCGTGGCACCCTATCGGCAGACGTTCCTGTGGAGCATCACGGCAGGTTGAGCATGTTCAAGCGCAAACAATCCGGCACCGCCCGCATCGACACGCTGATCGGCCGCAACGCCAGCGTGCAGGGCGACATCGAATTTTCCGGCGGGCTGCACATCGACGGCCGCGTCGATGGCAACGTGCGCGCCGCGCAAGGCGCCGCAGCGGCCTTGTCCGTGAGCGAACACGGTCTCATCGACGGCTCGGTGCAGGCGCCGTCGGTGGTGCTCAATGGGCGCGTGAACGGCGACATCACGGCCGCGGACCGCGTGGTGCTCGGTGCCAAGGCGCGCGTGCAGGGCAACGTGTACTACGCCGTGATCGAGATGGCGCTCGGGGCGGAGATCAACGGCAAGCTGGTGTCGAAGACCGAGGGCGTGAAGCCCATCATGGTCGATACGCCGCCTTCCGCCACCTGAGCCGACGCCTGCCAACCGTCATGTCGCGCTCACCCATGAAAGCGATCCTCTGGCCACTGACCGCCGCGATCCTCGCGCTCCCGCTGGGCGCGCAGGCGCATTCGCACCTGAAGCAGGCGCGGCCGGCCAACGGCAGCGTGCTGACGACGGCGCCGGACAGCGTGATGCTGATGTTCTCGGAGGCCGCAACGCTCACTGCGGTGTCGTTGCAGCAGGCGGGCGCCAGCGCGGTGCGCAAGCTCGGTCCGCTGCCGACCGCGGCGGCCTCGAGTTTCACCCTCGCGCTGCCGAAGCTGGCGGACGGCAGCTACACCGTGAAATACCGTGTGCTCAGCGCCGACAACCACATCATGGCGGGTACGATCGCGTTCACGGTGGCCAAAGCCGCGGGTAACTCCAGCGGCAGATAGTGATGTCGCCGGATACGCTGTCGGTGGGACTGCGCAGCGTGCTGTTCCTCTGCCTGTTCCAGGCGGCAGGCGCGGCGCTGTTCCTGCTGGTGTTTGGCAGTCGGCTCGAGTCGTCGTTGCGGTTCATCCGGCGCCTCGCGCTGTGGGCGGCGAGCGGTGGCTGGCTGCTCATCGCGGCACACCAGTTCGTCGAAGCGGCCCGCCTGGCCGGTGATTTCACGGGCCTGTCCGATGCCAGCCTGCAGCGACTCGCGCTGCGCTCGAGCGGCGCAGCGGCCCATCTCGCGCAGGCGCTCGGCCTGCTGCTGATCGCTGCCGGCCGCCGGTCCCGGGTGTTGCTTGCGATGGGCGTTGCGCTGGCGATCGGTTCGTTCGCGCTCACCGGGCATACCAGCGTGCACCCGCTGCGCGCCTGGCTGGTGCCGCTGCTGTGCCTGCACCTGGCGATCGTGGCGTTCTGGTCCGGCGCGCTGTTGCCATTGCTGGCGGTGCTGCGCAAGGAACCCCTCGAGCTGGCGCAGCGGGTGTTCGAACGCTTTTCGAAGCTGGCGGCCTGGCTGGTGCCGCTCATCGCGCTGGCCGGGCTCGCGATGGCATGCCTGCTGGTGCCGGATGTGGCGGTGCTGTGGCAACCGTATGGCGAATTGCTGACACTGAAGCTCGCGCTGTTCGGCGTGCTCATGGTGCTGGCGGCGCTGAACAAATGGCGACTGGTGCCGGGGTTGCGCGACACGGCCGGCGGCGATGCCGGCACGCAGCTGGTTCGATCGCTGCTGGCGGAATACCTGCTGATCGCAGCCGTCCTGTGCGTCACGGCCGTGCTGACCACGTTTTATTCGCCGGAAGGGTGAGGGATGCAGCCTTTGCTCGCGTACCCCGGAGACAGGCGCGGCTGATCCCCTGGACTCGAGTCCACACCCCCCGGACCGGCCGCTATGGGGTCGGCCGCGCCGTTTAACAGTGCGCGCAGGCGGTCATTGGCGCGCCTTTGACGCTGCCTGCCCGGGGTCCTACACTGGACCCATGAGTACGGTACTCGCAGCAGCAGAAGCCCCGGTCCTGGTGTTCACCGACGCGGCGGCCCACAAGGTTGGTCAGCTGATCGCCGACGAGGGCAATCCCGCGTTGATGCTGCGCGTGTTCGTGCAGGGCGGCGGTTGCTCGGGCATGCAGTATGGATTCGAATTCGACGAGCAGGTCCAGGATGGCGACACCTGCGTCGAAAACCAGGGCGTCAAGCTGCTCATCGATCCCATGAGCGTGCAGTATCTCGGCGGCGCGGAAATCGACTACCGCGAAGGCCTGGACGGCGCGCAGTTCGTCATCCGCAACCCGAACGCCACGACGACCTGCGGATGCGGTTCCTCGTTCAGCGCCTGAACCGCTCGCGCCCATGAGCCGCGGCGCTCCGGCCGTGCCCGAGGTGCTCGCGGCGGTCGACCTGGGTTCCAACAGCTTCCACATGGTGGTGGCGCGGCACTCGCACGGCCAGCTCGTGGTCATCGACCGGTTGCGCGAAATGGTGCGCCTCGGCGCGGGCGTCGCGCCCGACGGCCGGCTCGACAAGGAAGTGGGCCAGCGCGCGCTGGACTGCCTGCAGCGCTTCGGCCAGCGGCTGCGCGACATGCACGCCGACAACGTGCGGGTGGTGGGCACCAATGCGCTGCGCATCGCGCGTCGCAAGCAGTCCTTCCTCGAGCGCGCGCGCGACGCGCTGGGCCATCCCATCGAAATCATCTCGGGCATGGAGGAGGCGCGCCTGGTGTATTCGGGCGTGGTGCACACGCTGCCGGCGGAAGCCGGCCGCAGGCTGGTGGTGGACATCGGCGGTGGCAGCACCGAACTGATCGTCGGCGAAGGCTTCGAGCCGCAGCTCATGGAAAGCCTGCAGATGGGCTGCGTGACGCTGAGCCAGCAGTTCTTTGCCGACGGCAAGCTTTCGGCCAAGCGCCTGGAACGCGCGCGACTCGCGGCGCGCATGGAGCTCGAGCCCATCCAGGAAGCGTTCCTGCGCCGCGGCTGGACCCAGGCCATCGGCAGTTCGGGCACGGTGCGCGCGATCGCCGAGAGCATCCAGCAGCTCGAGGCGGGCAGCCAGGCCGGCCTCGTGACCGCGCACGGTCTCGATCACCTGCTGGAGGAGATGGAGCGTCGCGGGCATGTGAACCTGCTGGACCTCGAAGCCGTGACCAACGAGCGCAAGCCCGTGTTCCCGGGCGGCGTGGTGATCCTCGCGGAGATCTTCGAGGCGCTGGGCCTGGAGCAGATGCGCATGGCCGAAGGCGCGCTGCGCGACGGCCTGTTGTACGACATGATCGGCCGCCTCACCTCCGAGGACGCGCGCGAGCGCACCGTCACATCGATGCAGAGCCGCTACCACGTCGATCTCGCGCAGGCCGCGCGCGTGGAAGCCACGGTGCTGGGTTTCCTCGAGCAGCTGCGCGAGCCCTGGGGGCTGGACGACCCGCTGGCCGAACTGGCGCTCAAATGGGCCGCGCGCCTGCACGAAATCGGTCTCGACGTGGCGCACAGCGGCTACCACCGCCACGGCGCCTATCTGCTGGAAAACGCCGACATGCCGGGATTCGCGAAGGAAGAACAGCTGTTGCTGGCGCGGCTGGTCGGCGCGCATCGCCGCAAGCTGGATCTCGGCGGCCTCGAGGACCTGATCCCGCCGTGGGACCGCAAAGCCATCCACCTGGTGGTGATGCTGCGGCTCGCGGTGCTGCTCAATCGGGCGCGCAGCAATGTCGCGATTCCCGCCATCGCGCTCGCGGCGCGCGGCCACACGCTGGAGGTGCGTTTCTCCGCGCGCTGGCTGCGCGAGCGGCCGCTCACCATGGCCGACCTGCAGCAGGAGATCGACTTCCTCGCGCCCGAAGGCGTGCGGTTGCGGATCTACTCGGGCAGCCGCGAGCCCGCGTAACGCTCCATCAGTTCGCGCTGCGCATCGTGGTGCCCGTGCGCATTGGCGGGGGCCCGGCGATAGCTGCCGTCGGCAGCCATCTCCCAGGCGTTGCTGTCATCGCCCAGGCAGGACAGCAGTTCGTCGCGGATCCGCGCGCGCTTGTTTTCCTGCAGGATCGGAAAGGCCACTTCCACGCGCCGGAAGAAATTGCGCTCCATCCAGTCGGCGCTGGCGAGGTACAGCTCGTCCGCGCCGCCGTTGGCGAACCAGTAGGCGCGTGAATGCTCCAGGAAGCGTCCCACCAGCGAGCGGACCCGGATGTTCTCCGACAGGCCCGGAACGCCCGGACTCAGGGCGCAGATGCCGCGCACGACCAGATCGATGCTCACGCCCGCGCCCGAGGCGCGATACAGCGCCTCGATGGCCTGCGGATCCACCAGCGCGTTGAGCTTGATGATGATGCGGCCGCCACGTCCGGCGGCGACGTGCGCGATCTCGCGCTCGATCAGCCCGAGCACCGCGGCGTGCAGGGTGAACGGCGACTGCAGCAGGCGCCGCAGGCGTGGCGTCCGGGTCAGGCTGGTCAGCTGCAGGAAAATCTCGTGCACATCGCTGCCGATGGCGTCGTCGCAGGTCAACAGGCCGTAGTCGGTGTAGCTGCGCGCGGTGCGCGGATGGTAGTTGCCGGTGCCGAGATGGCAATAGCGGCGGATGCCGCCCGGTTCGCGCCGCACCACCAGGATCAGTTTGGCGTGGGTCTTGTAGCCCACCACGCCGTACATCACGTGCGCGCCGGCTTCCTGCAGGCGGTTCGACAGCTCGATGTTGGCCTCTTCATCGAAGCGCGCGCGCAGTTCGATCACCACGGTCACGTCCTTGCCCGCCGCCGCCGCGGCGAGCAGCGCCTCGACGATGGGCGAGTTGTCGCCGGTGCGGTACAGCGTCTGCTTGATGGCCAGCACCTGCGGATCGCTGGCGGCCTGGCGCAGCAGATCCATCACGGGCGCGAAACTCTGGTAGGGATGGTGCAGCAGCAGATCGCCCTGGCGCAGCTCGGCGAACAGGTCGGTGCAGTTCTGCAGCCGCTGCGGAATGCCGGGGATGTGCGGCGGGTAGCACAGATCGGGACGCTGCGCGAGATCGTAGATGGCGCCGAACCGGTTGAGGTTCACCGGGCCAGGCACCGCATACCAGTCCAGCGCGCCGAGCGCGAAGTGGTGCAGCAGGAAGCCGCTCACGTCGGGCGGGCACTCGGCCGCGGTTTCGAGCCGCACCGCGGCGCCATAGCGTCGCTGCGCGAGCTCGCCTTCGAGCGCGTGGCGCAGGTCGTCGATTTCCTCTTCGTCGACATAAAGATCGCTGTTGCGCGTGACGCGGAACTGCCAGCAGCCGAGCACTTCCATGCCCGTGAACAGTCGCGGCACGAACGCCTCCACCAGCGTCGAGAGCGCCACCAGCCGGCGCCGGCCCTGCTCGTCGGGCAGCGCGACGATGCGCGGCAGCGAGCGCGGTGCCTGCAGGATGGCGAGGTCGCTGTGGCGGCCGAAGGCGTCTTCGCCCGTGAGGCGCACGATGAAGTTCAGGCTCTTGTTCTGGATGCGCGGGAAGGGGCGTGCGGGATCCAGGCCCAACGGCGTGAGCACCGGTTCGACTTCGGTGCTGAAGTGCCGCTCCAGCCAGTCGCGCGTCGCGCGGTCCCAGTCCGTCTCCGCCAGCAATTCGATGCCGGACGCCTTCAGCAGCGGCAACAGCACGCGGTTCAGGCACTCATACTGCGCTTCGATCAGCCGGGCGGCGTGGCTGTGGATGTCGCGCAGCTGATCGTGCAGGCCCACGCCATCCGGCCCGGCCTGGGTGGACCCCAGCTCCTGCAGCTGCTTGAGCCCCGCGACGCGGATCTCGAAGAACTCGTCGAGGTTGCTGGAGGAAATGCACAGGAATCGCAGCCGCTCCAGCAGCGGCACGCGCTCGTCCAGCGCCTGCGCCAGCACCCGGTGATTGAATTCCAGCGCCGAGAGTTCGCGATTGATGAATCGCAGCGGCGGCGTGGCGGGTGGTTTGGCGCTGTCCATGCGGCCATTCTAGCCGCTGGCGCGGCGCTACTCTGTGACAGCCGCCTTGCCCGGGAACAGGCCGCCGAGCGGCACGGCGTGGCGGGCGCCGGTGACGCTGGGAAGATTCGCGGTGGCGCCCGCGACATGCCGGTGCGCGAGCCAGGCGAAGGCGGCGCCTTCGACGTGCTCGGGCGCGATGCCATAGTCGGCCGTGCTCTGGACTGCGAGGAACGGCAACAGCTCCGCCAGGCGGTTCAGCAGGAACGTGTTGTGGATGCCCCCGCCGCACACCAGCAGGCGCGCCGGTCGGGTCGGCAAGCGCAGCAACGCCCCGGTGATCGATTGCGCGGTCAGCTCGCTCAGTGTGGCCTGCACGTCGCCCGCGGGCAGCGTGGTGGTGGCGAGCCGTGCCGCGAGCCACTCGTCGCTGAACAGGTCGCGGCCGGTGCTCTTGGGCGCGGGACGCGCGAAATAAGGCTCGTCCAGCAGCGCGGCCAGCAACGCGGCGTCGTGGCGACCGGCGGCCGCCCACGCCCCGTGCGGGTCGTAGGGCTGGCCGAAATTGCGCCGCACCCACGCGTCCATCAGGCAGTTGCCGGGCCCGGTATCGAAGCCGAGCACGGGACGCTCCGGATCGAGGATCGTGAGGTTGGCGATGCCGCCGAGATTGAGCACGGCGCGGACTTCCTCGGTCGAGCCGAACGCGGCCTGGTGGAAGGCGGGCGCGAGCGGCGCGCCTTCGCCCCCGGCCGCGAGGTCGCGGCGCCGGAAATCCGCCACCACATCGATGCCGAGCTGCTCGGCCATCAGGCTCGGATCGCCGATCTGCAGCGTGAAGGGTGGCACCGCCCGCGGCTGGTGCAGCAAGGTCTGGCCGTGGCTGCCCACCGCGCGGATGTCGGCTGCCGTCAGGCGCGCCGCGCCGAGCAGTCCGCGTGTCGCGGCGGCGAATTCCAGCGCGGCGGCGGCGTCCAGCGATCCCAGTTCGAACAGGCCGACCTGAGCCGGCGCCTCCGCCGCGGCGCGCAGCCGCGCCCTGAGCGCGTCGGGCCACTGACGGCTGGTCGCCGCGCGCACGCGCATGCCGTGTTCGTCGACTTCCAGCAGCACGGCGTCGATGCCATCCATGCTGGTGCCCGACATCAGTCCTACGTACAGCAAGGTTCAGTTCGCTTCTTCAGGCGCGCGGGACAGCGCTGCCAGCAAGGGTGCACTCTGGTGCTGGAAATCCGCAAGCAGCGCGGGATCGATCGGCGTCGCGTCCGGCAGTTTCACCTTCTGCGGGTCCTGGTAGACGCCATTGAGCCGGTATTCGTAGTGCAGGTGCGGGCCGGTGGCGAGGCCGGTCATGCCGACGAAGGCGATCACCTGGCCCTGCTCGACGTGCTGCCCGACCGCAAGGCCCGGCGCGAAGCGCGACAGATGCCCGTAGACCGTGACGATGCCCGCGCCGTGATCCAGTTCCAGTTCGTTCCCGTAGCCGCCTTTCCAGCCGCGGAAGCGCACGCGGCCCGCGCCCGAGGCGCGCACCGGCGTGCCGATCGGCGCCGCGTAGTCGACGCCCTGGTGCGCGCGGATGCGATTGAGGATGGGATGGAAGCGCGCCAGGCTGAAGCCCGAACTCACGCGCCGGAAATCCAGCGGCGCGCGCAGGAATGCCTTCTGCATGCTGCGGCCCGCCGGCGTGTAATAGCGGCTGCTGCCATCGGCCGCGGTGTAGCGTACCGCTTCGTAGGTGCGGCCCTGGTTGACGAAGCGCGCCGCCAGGATGTCGCCGTCCGCGGCGTAACGGCCGTCCTGGTACAGCCGCTCGTAGTACACCGTGAACGCGTCGCCATCGCGCAGGTCCTGCACGAAATCGATGTCCCAGCCGAAGATGCGCGACAGCTCCAGCACCGTGGCATCCGACAGCCCGGCCTTGCCCGCATCCTCGAACAGCGAGGAATCGATCACGCCGTGCGTGAGCGCGCGCTGGCGCTCCACCGCGAGCGGCACATGATCGACGCGAAAGCCGTCCTGCTGGCGGGTGATGAAGATCTTCTCGGTGAGCGAGACGCGGCGCTCCAGGCCCACCAGCGCGTCGTCGCGATGGCTGAGCACCAGCACTTCGCCGGTGTTGAGTCGATCCAGCAGCTCGCGCGCGCCCTGCAGCGCACGGATCTCGGCCAGGTCAGACAGGCTGAGCCGCAGGCGGCGGAAGATGCGATCGAGCGTGTCATTGCGCTGGATGCGCACCTGCTCGCTGCTCACGCCCGGGGCTCCGGTCACGGCGGAGATCTCGCCCGTCAGCAGGGCTGCCGGATCCGCGGGCACGAATACCTGCGAGCCCAGCTGCAGCGCCGGGCCGGTCCGGTTGCGCGCCATGTCCGATGTGAACCAGGCGAGCAGCGCACAGGCAAGCGCCACCACGGAGCGTGCCCGTGCATCCCATCCGCGCCGACCTGCCCTGCGATTGCTGATGATCCACCCCCGGCCGGACCGTACCCGAGCGCTGCGGGCGCGGTCAATGCCGCTGCGATTTTGCTACAGTGGCGTCCCATGATCAGCGTCGCAGAACAGATGGCGGAACTGGCGCGCGGCGCCAGCGAATTGCTGCTGCCGGCCGAGCTCGAGCGCAAGCTCCGGCGCGGCAAGCCGTTGCGGATCAAGGCCGGGTTCGATCCCACCGCGCCCGATCTGCACCTGGGCCACACGGTGCTCATCAACAAGTTGCGCCAGTTCCAGCAGTTCGGCCACGAGGTGATTTTCCTGATCGGCGATTTCACCGGCATGATCGGCGATCCCACCGGGCGCAACGTGACGCGGCCGCGCCTGACACCGGAAGACGTCAAGGCCAACGCGATCACGTACCAGCAGCAGATCTTCAAGATCCTGGACCAGGATCGCACCGTGGTCGATTTCAATTCGCGCTGGTTCGGTCCGATGAACGCGGCCGGCCTGATCGAGATCGCCGCGCGGCACACCGTGGCGCGCATGCTCGAGCGCGACGACTTCAGCAAGCGCCACAAGGGCAACCAGCCGATCGCGCTGCACGAGTTCCTGTATCCACTGGTGCAGGGCTACGACTCGGTGGCGCTGCAGGCCGACGTCGAGCTGGGCGGCACCGACCAGAAGTTCAACCTGCTGGTGGGCCGCCAGCTGCAGGAGAGCTACGGCCAGGAACCGCAGGTGGTGCTGACGATGCCGCTGCTCGAAGGCCTCGACGGCGTGAACAAGATGTCGAAATCGCTCGGCAACTACATCGCCATCAATGAAGCGCCCGACGACATGTTCGGCAAGCTCATGAGCATCTCGGACGATCTCATGTGGCGCTACTTCGAGCTGCTGTCGTTCCGGCCGCTGGGCGACATCGCGAAGCTCCGGGCGGAAGTCGCCGCCGGCCGCAATCCGCGCGACGTGAAGTTCGAGCTGGCGCAGGAGATCGTCGCGCGCTTCCACGGCGCGGACGCGGCGACGCGCGCGCTGCAGACATTCCAGGGACGCTTCCAGCGCGGCGACGTGCCGGAGGAGATCGGGAGCGTCACGTTGCCGGCCGGCGCGGGCCCGCAACGCATCGCCAACGTGCTCAAGGCCGCGGGCCTCGTGGCCAGCACCTCGGAGGCCAATCGCATGATCGACCAGGGCGCGGTGAAGGTCGGCGCCAGCGCCGCAGCGCTGGCCAAGCTCGGCGATCGCGAGCTGCTGCTGCCGGCGCCCGGCCGCTACCTGCTGCAGGTCGGCAAACGGCGCTTCAAGTGGGTGGAGCTGGGCTGAGCGCCGCGCGCGGCGCCGTTGGGCGAGGCCGCCCCGCGGAGCGCGGCGCAGCGGCGCCGCGGCCGGCTCACTTCACGGCGCAGTACCTGCGCGTGCAGCGCTGCGCGCACAGTGCCGCGTCCACCAGCGTGATCTTGCCGTTGGCATCCGCGTCGCGCGGATCGGTGCTGCTGGACGCCTTCTTGCCCGACGCCTTGATGATGGCCAGGATGTCGAGCAGGTCGATGTCGCTGTCGCCGTCCACGTAGCAGCGTTTCACCGGCGGCTCGCAGGCGTCACCGATGCCATTGTGGTTGCCGTCCTTCTGGTCGGGATTGGACACGCTCGGGCAGTTGTCGGTGGCGTTCGGCACGCCGTCACCATCCTTGTCGGTATCGCACGCGTCGCCGATGCCGTCATGGTCGAGATCGGCCTGGTCGGCGTTCGCGACGTTCGGGCAGTTGTCGACGTTGTCCGGGATGCCATCGCCGTCCGTGTCGGGTTGCACCAGCCGGCCGTTCTGGAAGCTGTAGAAATAGGTGTTGGCGCCCACCAGCGGCGTGGGTGTGGAAGTGCTGCCCGCTACCACCGTTGAATCGGGTCCAAGAGAGAAGCCAGCCAGTCCGATCTGCGGATCACCGCTGTTGTTGAAGGTGATGCCGTCATCCAGGCCATAGCCGAAGTCGATGTCGAAATCGCCGTCGTTGTTCGATGCGTACACGTGCTTGTAGAGAATCACCTCCGTCGCCACCGGCGTGAGAGTCGACTGGTCCTCGATCCACAGGATGCGCAGCGCATCGGTGCGCTCCGTCAGGTTGTAAGGCGAGAACGCATCGGCCAGCCCGCGTGAGAAATACACGCCACCCGAGAAATAGCCGTAGGTCGTGAAGTCGGTGGGCAGGCGCAGGTTGGCGTAGAAGGGCGTGATGAAGCGGCCGGCGATCGCGACACCGTGGTCGTCGAGCAGGGTGCCGATGCCGCTGAAGCCGGTCTCGGTGGCGAAGCCGCTCGACAGCGGATTGCCGAAGGTGATCACGCCATTGCGGTTCACGTACAGCGTGTCGTACAGCGAGCCGTTGATGTTGACGTTGAATCCGATGTTGATCGCGCCGCTGCTGTTGCTGGCGGTGAGATCGATGGGGCAGGTCGCCTTGGCCGTCGATGTGGCGGTGGAGCATACGCTGTCATCGAACAGGTACCACGACTCGCCCGTGGTATTCATGTCGGTGTCGCCGAAGAAATCGATGAAGATGCGTCGTCCACCGCCACCGGCGTGGCTCGGCGCGCTCCACAGACCCGTGACGACGACGGCCAGGCACACGGCGATCAGGTGGCGCATGATCTCACTCCCTGAGACGTTATTATTCGAGTTCGATCGATCGTACGCCGATCGGGATCGGCGCGACAGGCACAGCCGCCAGGGAGGAGCGTGCCGCCCATGACCCCCGACTCGCCACGCCGCTTTGCAGCATTCATCAGCTACAGCCACGCCGATCGCAGGACGGCGCGCTGGCTGCACCGCGCGATCGAGTCGTACCGGCCTCCGCGCGGCGTCTCGGCGGAGCCCCTGACCCCGGTCTTCCTCGATCGTGAGGAGCTCGCGAGTTCCAATGATCTCGCCGAATCGGTGCGTTCCGCGCTGCAACAATCGGCCGCACTCATCGTCGTGTGCTCGCCGGCGGCCGTGCGCTCCCGCTGGGTGAACGAGGAAATCCGCTTCTTCAAGACCCAGCGGCCGGGCGCACCCATCCTCACCCTGATCGCCCAGGGCGGCTCGGCGGCGGATTCCTTCCCGCCGGCGTTGCGCTTCGAGGTCGAGAGCGGGTTGATCACCGATCACCCCGCGCCGGAACCTCTTGCCGCCGACCTGCGCCGCGGCGCCGACGGCCGGCGGGACGCCTTGCTCAAGATCGTCGCCGCGCTGCTGGGCGTGGGCCTGGATGGGCTGCGCCGTCGCGAACAGCGCCGTCGCATCCGGCGTCTCGCCGTGGTGAGCGGCTGCGCGCTGGCGGGCTGCCTGGTGCTGGCGGCGCTTGCGGTCACGGCCCTCATCGCACGCAACGAGGCCGAACGACAGCGTCAGCTCGCGGAACGCAAGTCGCTCACCGCGCAACGCACGGCGGATTTCATGATCTCGCTGTTCAAGGTGTCGGATCCCGATGAAGCGCGCGGCAACAGCATCACGGCACGCGAGATCCTCGATCGCGGTGCGCAGCAGATCGACCACTCGCTGCGCGACGAACCGCAGGTGCGCGCCGATCTGTCGACCACCCTGGGCGAGGTCTACACGGGCCTGGGTCTTTACGATCCCGCGCAGGCGTTGCTGATCAAAGCGGCCGCCGCGCCCGGGCAGGACGCCGCGGGACGGCTGCGCGCCGCGCTGGCGGACGTCGATCTGCAATACCAGCGCGGTGACGACGATGCGGCTGACGCAGCCATCGCGAAAGCGGCGGCGATCGGTGCGACCAGCCCGGGGCTGGATCCGCTGCTGCAGGCACAGCTGCTGGTCGCGCGTGGCGAGGTGGCCGCGATTCGCGACCGCAATGACGAATCGCGCCGCGATTTCCAGGCCGCGCTGGCGCTGGGGCGGCGCATCGACCTGGGCGAACTGCGGCCGCGCGCGCTCGAGGGCATGGCGCTCAACGAGTATTACGCCAACGACTTGCCGGCGGCGGCCAGGGCGTTCGAGGTCGCGCTGCGGGCCCGCACCGACTACTCCGGCGACAGCCATCCGAAGATCTCGGATTCGCTCACCAACCTCGGCTCCATCGCCTACCGGCAGGGGGACAGCGTCCGGGCCGAGCAGTACTGGCTGCGTTCGCTGGCCCTTGATCAGCGCATGCTCGGCGCGGATCATCCCAAGCTCACCGCGACCATGAACAACATCGGCCGCGTGCGGCTGGAAGCCCGGCGCTTCGCCGCCGCGGTGAGCATGCTGGGCCAGGCGCGCGCCATCCAGCTGCGCAACAAGGTGAACCGGGACGACGGCATGATCTTCACGGCCAGCAGCCTGGGCCTCGCGTACCTGGGCGAAGGCAACTATCGAGCGGCGGAGCCGCTGCTGCAGGAAGCGCTGGCGGCGGCGGTGGCGAACGACCACCGGCTGCACGGTCCCGTGCTCACGGATCTCGCCGATCTGGAATGCCGCACGGGTCGCGCGCGCCAGGGTTATGCGCGGCTCGCCGCGGCGCGCGCGATCACCGCGAACCGTTACCCCGATGAGCCGTGGCGCGTGGCGCTGGTCGACAACGTGGCGGCCGGATGTCTCGCGGCACTGGGGCGCATGCCGGAAGCGCGCGCACTGGCCGGGCGCAGCACGCCGCAGGTGCTCGCGCACTGGAAACCGGCCACGCTGTACGGCCATGATGCGCTCGAACGCGAGCAGCGCCTCGAAGCGCAGCCACCGGGGTCCTGATGCAGCCGCAATCGCAGAACTCGACCTCCGGTCTCTACCAGATCCCGTTCCTGGTCGGCATCACCGGCCATCGCGACCTGGTGGCGGCCGAGGTGCCGCAGATCCGCGCGGAATTGCGGCGCCTGCTGCTCACGCTGCAGGAGCGCGCGCCGCAGGTGCGCATCCAGCTGCTCTCGGCGCTGGCCGAGGGCGCGGACCTGCTGGCCAGCGATGTGGCGCTGGATCTGGGGATGGGCGTGATCGCCTTGCTGCCGTTCGAAGCGGGACAGTGCCGCGCCGAATTGAAGACCGATGCGGCCCGCGCCAGCTTCGATCGCGCGCTGGCGCAGGCCGAGCGCGTCGAGCTGCCCGGTGCCACGGGCGCAGCGCGCAGCCGGCAGTTCCAGCGTGCCGGCACGGTGGTGGCGCGCTACAGCTCGTTGCTGATCGCCGTGTGGAACGGCGCCGCCACGCCGCATCCGGCGGGCACGGCGCGCGTGGTCGATTTGCGACGTCGTGGACTGCCGCCCCCGCAGCAGGACCGCGAACCACGCGCCGATCCGCTGCTGGGCGCTTCCGGCAACGATCTGCTGTACGAAATCCGCTGCTCACGGGTGAGCGCGCCGGCCGAACCGGGCGCGCGCGTCTCGGCGCCGGGCTTCTCGGCGGGCAGCATCGCGCTGGGGAGCCTGGAGCGGGGACTGCCGTCCGCGCTTTGCACGCTGCTGGAACGCACCGGCGCCTTCAACCGCGACGTGATCGAATACGGTGGCCGCATCGCGACGCACGGCCGACGCCTGTCGTCGCCGACACCGTTCGCGACACCCGAATCGCTGTTGTACATGGATCGCCTGTTCGTCGCGGCCGACTGGCTGGGCGTGTATTTCCGCCGCTGCTACACCCGCGCGTTGCGCGCGCGCTATGCGTTGTGGGCGCTGCTCGCGTTCCTGTTGCTGGCGTTCAAGAAGGAGCACGACAGCCGCTTCGGGCTGGCGAGCATCGTCGGCGTGCTGATCATCTTCGGGCTCGGCGGCCTGCTGGCGCGCTGGGCGCATCGGCGCAGCTGGCAGCGGCGTTATCTCGACTATCGCGCCCTGGCCGAGGGGCTGCGGGTGGATTTTTTCTGGGAGCTGGCCGGTGTGCGCGCGCGCTTCGAAGAGGAATTCGCGCACGAGAGCTTCCTGCAGAGCCAGGACGAGGAGCTCGAGTGGATCCGCGCCGCGATGCGCGCGGTGAGCCTGCGCTGCGCGATGCTGCCAGCGGAACAGACGCCGCATGGTTTCGCGCAGGCGTTCGCGGGCTGGATCGGCGAGGCCCATCCGACCAGCGGCGCGGGGCAGTTGCAGTACTACCGGGCGCGGGCGACGCAGCTCGCGCGCCGCCAGGAAATCGCCGAAGGATCGGCGCGCTGCATGCTGTTCGGCGGGCTCGCCGTAGGCGTGCTGCTGGCCGTCGACGCAGCGTGCCGGCAGTACAGCCACGCGTTGCTGCCCGACAGCTGGACTGGCGCCCTGCTGTGGGCGCTGGCGCTGTTGACGGTGTACGGCGCCATATTCGAGATCTACCTGGGCGAGAAAGCGGATCGGGCCCTGATCCGCCAGTACCGGTACATGGATTCGCTGTTCAGTTTCGCGGCCCAGGAGCTGCGTTCGGCCCGCTCCGACGCCGACAAGCTCGAAATCCTGCGCTCGCTGGGCCACGCCTGCCTCGCCGAGCACGCCGAATGGATTCTTGCGCACCGCGACAAACGCATCGAAGGCATGCGCTGGTAGGCCCGAAGGGCGGCCGGTTGTTGCCGCCCTGCCACCCAACTGTTGCAACGCGTTGACAGCCGCCGATTGGGCCCTATAATGCGCGCCCTCGGCTCGGACGACCGCCGGCGCAACCAGCGCCGGACGCGTAAAAAACAGCTGGAAAGGGTTGACGGAGCAGGCCGCGAGGCTATACTCCTCGGCCCCTCGCGGCCCAGCGCCACGGGATGCTTTTTAAAAGTTTGGCAGGTAATTTGTGTGGGGACTCGCGTCAATGCGTCTTTGGGATGCAAGATGACCGAGTGACCAAAAGTCCAGCTTATGGGCCTTTGATTCGCTCAACATGTTGAAAGCTCAAAGCTTTTAAGTGAAGAGTTTGATCCTGGCTCAGATTGAACGCTGGCGGCGTGCTTAACACATGCAAGTCGAGCGGTAACAGGTGTAGCAATACATGCTGACGAGCGGCGAACGGGTGAGTAATGCTTCGGAATCTGCCTATTAGTGGGGAATAACCCGGGGAAACTCGGGCTAATGCCGCATACGCCCTGAGGGGGAAAGCGGGGGATCGCAAGACCTCGCGCTATTAGATGAGCCGAAGTCGGATTAGCTAGTTGGTGAGGTAACGGCTCACCAAGGCGACAATCCGTAGCTGGTCTGAGAGGACGACCAGCCACACTGGGACTGAGACACGGCCCAGACTCCTACGGGAGGCAGCAGTGGGGAATA
>DATJYR010000073.1:0-7654 GCA_035499515.1 Steroidobacteraceae bacterium
CCGACGTCATGCAGCAGCTCGGCCTGAGCGCCAAGCAGCAGCAGGACGTGAAGGCCGCGCTGGCCGATGTCGCCAAGCGGGCGACGGATGCCAACAAGTCGACCAGCAGCAATCCGCTGGGCGGCGGCGGCATGCCCAACATGCGCGCCATGTTCGGCGGCAATGACGACGCCACCATGAATCGCCAGCGCGTGATCAATGCGCTGTCCGGCATCCTCAGCGAAGACCAGATGCAGAAGTACACGGCCATGAGCACCACGCAGACCGAGCGCATGGCGAGCGTCTACGTGGTGGACACCGACGGCAAGCCAGCCGCCAGGCAGGTGCGCGTTGGCCTCTCGGACGACAATTACACCGAGGTCATCAGTGGCCTGGCGGAAGGCGACAAGGTCATCGTCCGCGCCCAGACCGCCGCGAAGAGCTGAGCGCGATGAGCGACAAGCCGCTGATCTCGGCCCGCCAGCTGGTCAAGACGTATGATCTGGGCGAGCAGACCGTGCATGCGCTGCGCGATATTTCGTTCGACGTGATGCAGGGCGAGTTCGTGGCCATCATGGGACCGTCGGGCTCGGGCAAGTCGACGCTCATGAACATGATCGGAGCGCTGGATACGCCCACCAGCGGGGTCATGACCATCGATGGCTCGAACATCTCCGATCTCAAGCCCGACCAGCTCGCCGACCTGCGCAACCGCACCATCGGCTTCGTGTTCCAGCAGTTCAACCTGCTGCGCCGGACCACGGCGCTGCAAAACGTCAAGCTGCCGCTGCTGTACTCGCGCCACCGGCCGCCCGATCCGGATGCCGTGGCGGCCGCGAAGCTGACCGACGTCGGTCTCGGCAACCGCATGGACCACCAGCCGTCGCAGCTCTCCGGCGGCCAGCAGCAGCGCGTCGCCATCGCGCGGGCGCTGGTGAATTCGCCGCGCCTGATCCTGGCCGACGAGCCCACCGGCGCGCTGGACACCCAGACTTCGGCCGAGATCATGGCGCTGTTCAAGCGCCTGAATTCCGAAGGCATGACCATCATCATCGTCACCCACGAACCCGATGTGGCGGAGCACGCCAAGCGCCTGCTGCGGGTCCGCGACGGCAAGATCGTCGAGGATCGCAGCACCGCAGGCGGCGTGACGCATTGAGGGGATGACGCAACCATGAACCTGCAGGAAATATTCGAGTTCATACAGGTGGCGCTGACCGCGCTGTGGCTCAACAAGATGCGCAGCGCGCTCACGGCGCTCGGCATCATCATCGGCGTGGCCTCGGTGATCGTGATGGCGGCGATCGGCAACGGTGCCACCGTCGCATTGCAAAAGCAGATTTCGCAGCTCGGCACCAACGTGCTGAACGTCATGCCGGGTTCGATGCGCGTCGGCGGCCGCCAGCTCGGCTTCGGCGGCGCGGCGCCGCTGTCCGAAAAGGACATGCGCGCCATCAACGCCGGCGTCACCGGCATCGCCGCCATGTCGGGCCAGCTCAACGGCAGCATCACCGCGGTGTACGGCGCCGCCAACTGGAGCACCTCGGTCAATGGCGTGCACGCCGACTACTTCAACGTGCGACCCTGGCCGCTGAAATCGGGCCGCTACTTCACTGCCGATGAAGTCAGCAAGGGCGCGAAAGTCGCCATCCTGGGTTCCTCGGTGGTCAACGAGCTGTTCGAGGAAGGCCGCGATCCGATCGGCGAGACGGTGCGCCTCAACAACATCCCGTTCGAAATCATCGGCGTGCTGACCACTCGCGGCCAGTCCGGCGGCAGCGATCCGGACGACGTGGTGATCGTGCCGATCTCCACCGCGCGCTCGCGGCTGGTGGGGCGCGGTTTCGCCACGGTGCCCGACACCGTCGGCCAGCTCACCATCCGCGTCGCCGACGATGCCGACATCAACGACGTGCAGGCCCAGCTCACCACGCTGCTGCGCAAGCAGCGCCGCATCGCCGCCGACACCGAGGACAATTTCTCGATCCGCAACTTCGCCGAGCTGCTCGAGACGCGCAATGAGCAGCAGAAGACGCTCAGCTACCTGCTGGCGACCACGGCGGCCATGTCGCTGGTGGTCGGTGGCATCGGCATCATGAACATCATGCTGGTGTCGGTCACCGAGCGCACGCGCGAAATCGGCCTGCGCATGGCGGTCGGCGCCCGCGGCCTGGACGTGATGGCGCAGTTCCTCACCGAAGCCGTGCTGCTGTGCCTGGCGGGCGGGCTGATCGGCCTCATGCTGGGCGTGCTGGTGACCATCATCATCAGCCAGGTGGCCGGCTGGACCGTGAGCATCGGCGTCGGCACCATCGCCATGGCGATCTTCGCTTCGGCCGCGGTGGGCATCATTTTCGGCTTCGTGCCCGCGCAGCGCGCCGCCCGGCTCAATCCGATCGACGCCTTGCGTTACGAGTAGCTCCCGGGTTCCAATGGCGCCGTGAAGACCCTGCTTCGCGGCGCTCCCATCCTGATGCTCGCACTGGCCGCGGCGAGCCTGGCACGTCCGGCCCACGCCGAGTGGGTCAACCGCACCGTCGACGGCATCATGGGCACCCGCATCGTGGTGGAGCTGTGGGCCGACGACCAGGCCAGCGGCGAGCAGGCCATCGACGCGGTGATCGCGGAGATGAACCGCATCGACCTCGCGATGAGCACCTACAAGCCCGAGAGCGAGGTCTCGCAGGTGAACGCGCACGCCGCGGCGGGGCCGTACCGGATCAGCGACGAGCTGTTCAACCTGCTCACCACCGCGCTGGAGTACTCACGCATCACCGAAGGCGCGTTCGACATCACCTACGCCAGCGTCGGCTTCATGTACGACTTCCGGAAGCACATCAAGCCCACCGACGCGCAGATCAAGAGCGCGCTGCCGGCCGTGAACTACCACCATCTCATTCTCGACGCGAAGCACCACACGGTGCGATTCTCGCAGCCCGGCGTGCGCATCGACCTCGGCGGCATCGCGAAGGGATATGCGGTGGACCAGGGCATCGCCATCCTGCAGGCGCGCGGCATCAAGCATGCGCTGGTGGGCGCGGGCGGCGACAGCCGCATCATCGGCGATCGCTTCGGCAAGCCGTGGGTGGTGGGCATCCGCCATCCCGACCACAAGGACCAGATCATCCTGCGCCTGCCGCTGGTCGATACCGCCATCTCCACCTCCGGCGACTACGAGCGCTACTTCGACGAGAACGGCCAGCGTTACCACCACATCATCGATCCGCGCACCGGCCATTCGGCCAGCAAGGTGCGCAGCGCCACCGTGCTGGCCCCCACCGCCATCCGCACCGACGGCCTGTCGAAGACCGCCTTCGTGCTGGGCGCGGAGGAGGCGCTGCGCATCTACAGCAAGCTGCCGGACGTGGACGCCGTGATGGTCACGCCCGAAGGCAAGGTGCTGTACAGCAAGGGGTTGCAGCCGCCGGACGAGGCGGGCGCGGCGCCGGCCAAACCCTAGCCGGCCAAACCCTGGCCGGCCCAACCCTGGCCGCCCGGCCCCCGCCAGCCCAACCGGGGCTGCGCGGCGCCGCGGCGGAAATCGTGTACGCTTGCTGGCCTTGGGGAACCAGACGCGTGCGGGGAACACCACATGAAAATCGATGACCTGCGCCGCAGCGACAACGTCGAGGACCGGCGCGGGATGAGCCCCGGCCGCACCGGCGCCAGCATCGGCCTGGGAGGCCTCGCCATCCTCGTCGTCGGCTACTTCTTCGGCATCAGTCCGTCGACGCTGCTTGGCCTCATGAACGCCACGCAGGGCACCGACACCACGCAAAGCGCGGCGCCGGCGGGTCCGCTCGCCAACGATCCGCAGACCGATTTCGCGCGCGCGGTGCTGGGCGAGACCGAAGACGTGTGGACCCAGTACTTCCAGGAGCTCGGCGCGAAGACGCCGTATCCGCCGCCGACCATGGTGCTGTTCCGCGACTCCACCGACTCCGCCTGCGGACTGGCCAGCGCGGCATCCGGCCCCTTCTACTGCCCGGGCGACCAGAAGCTGTACCTCGATCTCGCGTTCTTCGATGAGCTGCAGAACCGCTTCGGCGCGCCCGGCGATTTCGCGCGCGCCTACGTGATCGCGCACGAGGTGGGTCACCACATCCAGTACCTGCTCGGCACCACGGCGGCGGTGCAGAAGGTGCGCGAGAGCTCCAGCGAAGCGATCGCCAACCTGGCGTCCGTGAAGCTCGAGCTGCAGGCCGACTGCTACGCGGGCATCTGGGCGCAGCGCGCGGATCGCGCCAAGAAGTTCCTCGAGCAGGGCGACATCGACGCCGCGCTCAATGCGGCCGCCGCCGTGGGCGATGACACGTTGCAGAAGAAATTCCAGGGCCGGGTCGTGCCTGAAACCTTCACGCACGGCACGTCGGCGCAGCGCTCGCGCTGGTTCAAGACCGGCTACATGAGCGGCAAGCTGCAGGATTGCGATACGTTCTCGGCGGGCGCGAATCTCTGAGCATCGCCCTGCAGAAGATGCCGGTCGGCCCCATCGCGGCGGCCGGAAAGGCTGGCACGGGCCGCCTGGGCGCCGCGGACCGGCGGCGGTCCGATGGGCCCCTCCGCCGGGCGGCGCCTGCCGCACGGTGGAGGGCGGGATCGCGCTACTTGGCGGGTGCGGCGGCGGCCGGCTGGTTCTTGGCGCGCCAGATCTTCAGTTCGGCATTGAACGAATCGGCGATCGCCTTCACCTTGTCGACGGCGGCATTCTGCTTCTGCACGTAGGGCGTGGCGATCTTGTTCTTGTCCTCGTCCGTGGCCTTGTCGCCCGCGGCGGCGACGGCGGCATCCGAGTCCTGCTGCAGGCAGGTTTCATAGACCTTGGTCGCGGCATCCAGGTCCTTGATCGCGCGCTGCGTGACCAGCATCTCGTCCTTGGTCGCGGTCTCGCCGGAAGGTACTTTGATCGTGGTGTTGGGCGCCTCGCAGGAGGCGAAGGCAGGTCCGGCCACCAAAGCGGCCAACAGGGAAACGGTCACCGCAGCTTTCATTGCTCAAACCTCGGTTAAAAGCCAATTCGACCGCGATGTTAAGCGGGTGTTCCGTCGGCCGCCAGCCTTTCCGCCCGGCCCTCGGGTCAAATAGTGTCAACGCCTGCGGCGTGCGCCGTCGGCTGTGTCAAAGTAGGGAGAGCCGCCAACCATCCCGCCCACGCCCGACTCCAGGAGGATCCGTCATGTCCCGCGATCGTGCCAGTGACCCGTTGCGCCGACAGCTGCTGCAGGCCGGATTGATCGCCGGCCTCGGGGCCAGCCTGCCCGGCAGGCTGCTGCAGGCGGCCACCCCGCCCGCCCTGATCACCAAGAAGATTCCCTCCACCGGATTCGCGCTGCCGGTGATCGGCATCGGAACCAACTCATTCAACCTTGCCCAGCAGGCGGATCTGACGGCCGTGCTCAAACGCTTCAGCGAGCTGGGCGCGATGCTGATCGACACGGCCGCCAGCTACGGCGAGAGCGAACAGGTGATCGGCAATGCGCTGGCGCAGCTTGGCATCCGTGATCGCGTATTCCTCGCCACCAAGCTCACGGGCGGCCCGATGCGGATGGGTCCACCGCCCACCGGCGCCGGGGGTGGACCCGGCGGCGCAGGACCCGGCGGCCCGCCGGGCGGCGGTCCGGGGGGGGCCGGTGGTCCCGGCGGCCCCGGTGGGCCGCCCGGTGGCGGACCGCCGAACATGGGTCCGCAGGTGTATGGCAAGGAAAGCTTCGATCGCTCACTGCAGCGGCTGCAGACCGATCACATCGACCTGCTGCAGGTCCACAACATGAACGGCATCGACACGCTCATGCCCCAGCTGCAGGAATGGAAGAAGGCCGGCAGGATCCGCTACATCGGCGTGACCACCTCCAACGACAGCGATCACCCGCAGATGATCGAAGTGATGCGCAAGCATCCGCTCGACTTCGTGCAGGTGGACTACTCCATCGCCAACCGCGACGCGGCCAGTACGGTGTTCCCGGTGGCGCTCGAACGCAAAGTGGCGGTGATCGCCAACGTGCCGTTCGGGGGTCGCGGCGGCACCATCATCGCCGCGGCGAACCAGCGCAAGCTGCCGGCCTGGGCCGCCGATTTCGACGCCACCAACTGGGCGCAGTTCCTGCTCAAGTACGTGGTCTCGCATCCGGCGGTGACCGCCACCATCTCCGGCAGCACCAGGATTTCCCACCTGGAGGAGAACCAGTCGGCGGGTCGCGGGCGCCTGCCGGATGCGGCGCAACGCAAGCGCATGGAAGAGCTGTGGGATGGCAATGCCTGAGTGGCGCGCGGCATGATCGAGGCGCGCGAACTGGTCCGCCGCTTCAATGAGTTCGTGGCGGTGGATCACGTCAGCTTCGAGGTCGCGAAGGGCGAGATCTTCGCCTTCCTCGGTCCCAACGGCGCGGGCAAGACCACCACCATCCGCATGCTCACCACGCTGCTGGAGCCGAGCGAAGGCCAGATCTTCATCGACGGCCTCGACGTCGCCCGGCATCGCGCCGAGGTGCGCCAGCGCTTCGGCATCGTGTTCCAGGATCCCAGCCTGGACGTCGAGCTCACCGCGCTCGAGAACCTGCGCATCCACGGCGTGCTGTACGGCGTGTCGCGCCGCGACTGCCTGGCGCGCGGCGAGTCGCTGCTGCGGCGCTTCGAGCTGTGGGAGCGGCGCAACGATCCCGTGAAGCGCTTTTCGGGCGGCATGAAGCGCCGGCTCGAAATCGCGCGCGGGCTGCTGCACACGCCGCGCGTGATCTTCCTCGACGAGCCGACGCTGGGCCTGGATCCGCAGACGCGCAACCAGCTCTGGAGCCACGTGCGTCACCTGAACGAGACCGAACAGGTCACGGTGTTCCTCACCACGCACTACATGGACGAGGCGGAAAAGGTCGCGCAGCGCATCGCCATCATCGACCACGGCCGCATCGTGGCGCAGGGCAGCGCCGCCGAGCTGCGCGAGCGCACGGGCACCGATTCGCTCGAAGCCGCCTTCCTCGCGCTCACCGGCTCGCAGATCCGCGACGAGGAGGCGGAGGGGAGCGATTTCATGCGCCAGATGGTGCGCTCGCGCAGCCGATGAGGGTCATCGGCATCCTGTGGCTGCGGCAGCTGATCCGCCAGTGGCGATCGCGGGCCCGCATCATCGGCGCGCTCGGTCAGCCGCTATTGTTCCTGCTGTCGTTCGGCTTCGGGTTTGGCCCGGTGTTCGCGCGCGCCGGCGCCGGCAACTACCTGCAGTTCCTCGCGCCGGGCGTGATCGGCATGGGCGTGGTGTTCAGCGGCATGTTCAGCGGGATGGACCTGATCTGGGACAAGCAGTTCGGCTTCCTGCGCGAGACGCTCGTGGCGCCCGTGCCACGCTGGCAGATCATGTTCGGCCGCACCGCGGGCGGCGCGACCGTCGCCATGCTGCAGGGGCTGCTGGTGGCGCTGGCCTGCGTGCCGGTGGGGTTCCGTCCCGCCAGCCTCACGCAGCTGCCACTGGCGCTCACGTTCGTGGCGCTCACCGCTTTCATGTTCACCGCGCTCGGCACCGGCATCGCCTCGCTGGTGGAGGACTTCCATGCCTTCCCGTTGATCATGAATTTCCTCGTGATGCCTTTGTTCTTCCTGTCAGGGGCGCTGTTCCCGCTGAACGGCACCGGCGCGCTCGGCGTGATCGCGACCTTCAATCCCGTGGCTTACGCCGTTGACGGAC
>DATJYR010000074.1:0-41485 GCA_035499515.1 Steroidobacteraceae bacterium
GCATCTGCGCCACCTGTTTGGGCAGCTGCGCATCGGGAATCGGGCTGCGCAGGTAGTCGACGTTGCCGGGCAGCAGCTCGTCGTACGGCGTGCACTCGTCGGGCTCGGTGAGATCGATGAACAGGTTGATGCCGGCCGCGAGCAGCTGGCGCACCCGCTCCGCGCCTTTTGCGTCGGAGCCGAACTTGCCCGTCGGGTATTCGCCCGCCAGGAATCGTCCGTCAACGACCCAGTAGGAATTCGCGATCGGCCGTTCCATCAGCCGAAATCATGCAACCGTGTGTCGGCCAGGTGCTCGGGCACCACGTTGCGCAGCGCCGAGAAGATCGTCTCGACGCGTCCCGGGTGGTCGCGCTCCCACTGCGCCAGCATCTGCTTGATCACCGTGCGCTGCAGGTTGGGCTGCGAGCCGCACAGGTTGCAGGGAATGATCGGGAAGTCCTGCGCGCGCGCATAACGCGCGATGTCGCGCTCGGCGATGTAGGCCAGCGGGCGGATGATGGTGTTGCGGCCATCCTCGGAGCGCAGCTTCGGCGCCATGGCCTTGAGCTTGCCGCCATGGAACAGGTTCAGGAACAGCGTCTCGACGATGTCGTCGCGATGGTGGCCGAGCGCGATCTTGGTGATGCCGTGCTCCGCCGCGTAGCGGTACAGCGCGCCGCGGCGCAGCCGCGAGCACAGCGAACACATCGTCTTGCCTTCCGGGATCACGCGCTTCACCACGCTGTACGTGTCCTGCTCGATGACGTGGAACGCCACGCCCAGCGAGCGCAGGTAGTCGGGCAGCACGTGCGCCGGAAAATCCGGCTGCTTCTGGTCGAGATTGACCGCGATCAGTTCGAAATCGATCGGCGCGCTGCGCTGCAGCGAGAGCAGCAGGTCGAGCAGCGTGTACGAGTCCTTGCCGCCGGACACGCACACCATCACGCGATCGCCGGCCTCGATCATGCGAAAGTCCTCGATCGCCTTGCCGGCCAGCCCGCGCAGGTGCGCCGCCAGCTTGCGCTGCGTCGAGGAATCGCGCGGTCGCAACGGCGGCACGGCGTTCAATCGCTGTTCTCCAGGTAGCGCGCTTCCAGGTAGCGCAGCAGCGCGGCGGCGCTCAGCGGATGGCCGGTGGACTGCTTCATGAGATCCTGCGCCGAGACGCGCGCACCCACGCCGTGCATGTTCTCGCGCAGCCACCCGAACAGGCCGGTGAATTCGCCGCGGCTGATCTGCGCCTCCACCTCGGGCTCGCTGAGCCGGATGCTCTCCCAGAGCTGCGCGGCGATCGCCGCGCCGAGCACATAGGAGGGGAAATAGCCGAACGAACCCAGCGCCCAGTGGATGTCCTGCAGGCAGCCATCCGCCGCGCCGGTGGGCCGGATGCCCAGGCGCTGCGCCATGCCCTCGTCCCACGCGGCCGGCAGGTCTTTCACCGCCAGCTCGCCGGACAGCAGGTCCTTCTCGAGTTCATAGCGCAGCATGATGTGCAGCGGATAGGTGAGTTCGTCGGCGTCCATGCGGATCAGGCTGCGCTGCACGCGCGTCAGCCGCCGGTAGATGTTCTCGGGGGCCCATTCGGGACCGCTGACGCCGAACTGCTTCTCGAGCAAAGGCGCCAGGTACTGCACGAACGCGCGGCTGCGGCCGATGATCATCTCCAGCAGCAGCGACTGGCTCTCCTCCAGCGCCATGCCGCGATCGCGTCCCACCGGCTGGTCGGCCCACTCCTTCGGCAGGCCCACGTCGTACATGGCGTGGCCGGTCTCGTGCATCGCGCCCAGCAGGCCCGTGAACGGATCGCCGGATTCGAAACGGGTGGTGATGCGGATGTCGCCCGGCACGCCTTCGGTGAACGGGTGTTCGCTCTCGTCCAGCCGCCCGCGCTCGAACGGAAAACCGATGGCCTTCATGACTTCCACCACGAGCTGGCGCTGGCGCGCGGTCGTGAACTTGCCGGCGATCGGCAGCAGCTGCTGGCGGGCCTGCAGCTCGATGGCCTCGCGGATCAGTCCCGGCAGCCGCAGCGACAGCACCTTGAAGATCGCATCGATCTCGGTGGTGGCGAGGCCCGGGCTGAATTCATCCAGCAGCGCGTCGTAGGGCGAGAGGTTCAGCGCCTGGCCCAGCAGCGCGGCCTTGTCGCGCACCAGGTTCAGCACCTCCTGCAGGTGCGGCGCGAACAGTTCGAACTTGTTCTCGTGGCGCGCGACGGCCCACTGGCTTTCGGCCCGCGAGGTCGCCTTGGCGAGCCGCGAGATCAGCGATACGGGCGTCGCGATGGCGTGGTCGCGCTTGCGGCGCATCTCGCGCAGGTTGGCGAGCTGCCAATCGTTGAGGCCCGCGGCGTTGGCCTGCGCGCGATCCAGCAGGCGCGTGATCTTGGGCGCGGTGAGCAGGGCGTGGTATTCGGTCTCCAGCGCCGCAAGCTGATCGCCCCGCACCTCGGCGCTGCCCCGCGGCATCATGACCGCCGAATCCCAGCGCAGCAGCGCCAGCGCGCCGCTCAACGCGTGCAGGCGGCGCCATTCCTGTTCGAGCTGGACGTAGGGGGAAGCGGACATCGTTGAATCTTAACAGCCGGGCCTTCTGCCTGATTGGAACACTAATGGTACAAATGCCAATTCTGAGGCGATTTTGTCACAAAATCATCCAGACTTTTCAGCGCGGGAAGCCGGGCAGGCACCACTGCAGGTCCACGCACCAGCGCGGCCAGTCCGCGGCCACCCAGCCGGCCAGCAGCGAAACCACCAGCACCGCGACCACCGCCAGATAGACCGCCGTCCTGCGCATGCGCACATCATAACCGGCCCAGCCGCACGCTAGACTGCGGGCATGCCGCAACGCATCTGCTTCATCACCGCCGAAATGGCGCCCTTCGCCAAGGCCGGTGGCCTCGCCGACGTCTCGGGCGCGCTGGTGAAATACCTGCACGCGGCCGGCCACGACATCCGCCTGTTCCTGCCCGCCTACTCCGCCATCCGGCGCGAAGGCCTGCAGGTCTACCCGGTGGAGTTCCTGCAGGACGTGCCGGTGCAGATCGGGCCCGAACAGCTCAAATTCTCGCTCCTGACCGCGCAGCTCCCCGGCAGCCGCGCGTTCGTGTACCTGGTGGACTGCCCCGCCTACTTCCACCGGCCTGGGCTGTACGGCGGCGAATGGGACGAATACCGGCGCTTCCTGCTGCTGACGCACGCGGCGTTCATGAGCTGCCAGCGCATGGGCTTCGCCCCGCACATCCTCCACTGCAACGACTGGCACACCGCCATGGCGCCGCTGTGGCTGCGCACGGTCTACGGCTGGGACCAGCTGTTCCGCCACACGCGCAGCGTGCTGACCATCCACAACATCGGCTACCAGGGCCAGGTCGGCGCCGACAAGGCCGGCGAAGTGCTGCCCGGTTCGAACCCGGCCATGCTGCACCAGCAGGACCTGCGCGCAGGCCACATCAACTTGCTGCGCACCGGGCTGCTGTACGCCGATCTCGTGACCACCGTGAGCCCGACCTACGCGCGCGAGATCCAGAGCGCGGAATACGGCATGGGCCTGGAGGATACGCTGCGCCAGCGCGCCGGCTCGCTGGTGGGCATCCTCAACGGCGTGGACTACGAGGAATGGGATCCGCGCAATGACCGCTACCTGCCGCGCCGCTACGGCGCCAACCAGCTCGGGATCAAGGCCGGCCTCAAGGACGAATTGCAGGCGCGGCTGGGATTGAAGGGCGCCGAGCGCCGCGCGCTGGTGGGCATGGTGAGCCGGCTCGCGACCCAGAAGGGATTCGACCTGCTGTTCGAGGCGCTGCCGAAGATGCTCGACACCCACGACTTCAACGTCGCCGTGCTGGGCAGCGGCGAAGCCAACTACGAGGGGTTCTTCACCGACCTGCAGCGGCGCTACGCCGGCCGCGTGGCGTTCCATCGCGGCTACAGCGACGAGCTCGCGCACTGGATCGAAGCCGGCAGCGACATGTTCCTCATGCCCTCGCGCTACGAACCCTGCGGCCTGAACCAGATGTACAGCCTGCGTTACGGCACGGTGCCCATCGTGCGCCGCACGGGCGGCCTGGCCGATTCGGTGCACAGCTTCGATCCGGCCACCGGCCAGGGCACGGGCGTGGTGTTCAACGACTACAACGTCGAGGCAGTGAGCTGGGCGCTGGGCGAGGCGCTGTCGATGTACCAGCACAAGGGCACCTGGCGGCGGCTGGTCCAGAACGGCATGGCGCAGGATTTCTCGTGGAACCGGCAGATCAAGCTGTACCTGGAACAGTACGAGCGCCTGCAGCAGGCGCGCACCCGATGAGGGCAACGTCGTAAAACTTGCAGGCACCCTTGCACGGCCGCGCGGCGCGCGCCGCCGTGGGTGCGCGCAAATCGCTTGTTTTCCAGCCTTTCGGCGGCGTGCAAACGGTTGGCACGTCCGGTGCTACTGCCTGGCACGGCAAGGCGATCCGGGGCCTGAGCTTGCGCCCCGTGAACCTTAGGGTTTAAGTTTGGTTACAAGGCCCGGATTCAAGCGGCGCGGGAATTGCAACGACGTTGCGCTCCGGGATGAGCGAAATTTGATTTCAGGAGGGCGAATCTTGAATTACGGAAAATTGGCCGGCGGCCTCGGTGCATTCGTCGCACTGGGCTGTGCGGGCCTGATGGCATCCACCCCTGCGTTCGCGGCCGATGACACCACCCTCGAAGAGGTGATCGTCACCGGTTCGCTGATTCCGCAGGCCAAAGTCGAAACCGCCAAGCCGGTGACGGTGATTTCCTCGGAAGACCTGCAGAAACGCGGCTTCACGAACGTTGCTGATGCACTGCAACAAGCCTCGATGGCCACGGGGTCGATCCAGAACGCCCAGTTCAGCTCCGGCTTCACCCCGGGTGTAAACGTTATCAGCCTGTTCGGCCTGTCCCCGGGCTACACCAAGATCCTGATCGATGGCCTGCCGGTGGCCGACTATCCGGCGCTGTACAACGGCTCGGACGTCGTCACCAGCATCTCGGGCATCCCGATGGAAATGGTCGACCGCATGGACATCCTGCCGGGCGGCAATTCCTCGATCTACGGTTCGGACGCCATCGCGGGCGTCGTGAACATCATCATGAAAAAGAAGATCGACGGACCGTTCGTCGATGTGCGCTTCGGCGCCACTGACGATGGCGGTGGCGCGAGCCACCGTTTTGCGGCCGGTGATGGCTTCAGCTTCGGCGGCCTCAACGTAACGGTCGGTGGCGAGTACGAGCGGACCAATCCGATCTGGGGCTACCAGCGTCCGCTGACGAACCAGTTCTTCGCCAACGGCACGTCGCCACAGGTGGGAGAGCGCGACACGCTGCTGTTCGGCTACTACGGCTACGAAAATCCCGATGGCACGTTCGGCAACTACTACTTCGCCGATCCCGACAACTGCGCGAACATGAGCAGCCAGTTCAACGGCACCGACAAGTTGATATTCCGTCCCGGACACGGCAACTACTGCGGCACGACCACGCAGGGCTACTACACGATCGGCAATGGTGACACCACCAGTTCCGTGTACGTGCGTGGCACGGAGGACCTGACCGACCATCTGCAGATCTATGCCAACGCGTTGTGGAACCATGACGTCGCGACATTCAGCAACGGCACCTATTTCTATGGCACGAGTCTTTCGCCGGAATGGAGCTACTACCTCGATCCGAATATCACGGGAACGGGAGACGACGCCACCGACTACCTGAACCTGCAGAAGATCTTCTCACCCGAAGAAGCGGGTGGCCTCGACAACACGCTCAGCTACGCGACCACCAACGCCATCCGCGTCAATGCTGGCGTGAAGGGTTCGTTCGGCGAGAGCAAGTGGACCTACGATGTGGGCGGCCTCTACACGCAGGAACGGCTGGTGCAGAAGGACCACCAGCTCACCGAAGCCGGCCTGGACAGCTACTTCGGCGCCATCCTGGGTACGCCGACGTACGATCCGATCAACGGCACCAACATCTTCACGCCGGACTACACGCTGTTCTACCAGCCGGTCACGCCGGCCGAGTACGCCAGCTACAGCGCGTACAGCCATGCGTTCTCGTACACGCAGGACAGCTCGGTGCGCGCCCAGCTCACTGACTCCGCGCTGTTCCCGCTGCCAGGTGGCGACGCGGGTCTCGCGCTGGTGGCCGAAGGCGGCAACCAGAACTGGCGCCTGACGCCCGATCCGGGCATCAACGCCGGCCTGTACTTCGGACCTTCCTCGCAGAGCCCCAGCGATGGCCATCGCTCGCGCGTGGCGGGCACGGGCGAGTTGCGCCTGCCGGTGCTGAGCATGCTGACGGTGGATGCGTCCGGTCGTTACGACAAGTACTCCGTGGTCGGCCAGAGCATCAGCAAGACCACCTATGACCTGTCGCTGGAGTTCCGCCCGTTCGCGCAGCTGTTGGCGCGCGCCCACTACGGCACGGCGTTCAAGGCGCCGAGTCTCTCGGATGAATTCCAGAAGCCCAGCGGTGCTTACACCACGACGCCCGACTACCTGACCTGCTACCAGGTGTACGGCACGACGCCCGCGGATGAAACGGGTTGCACGCTGTACGAGAACGAGTCGGTGCAGACCACCACTTCCGGCAACCCTGCCCTGAAGCCGATCACGGCCAAGGTATGGGGCTTCGGCGTGGTCTATTCGGCCACCAGCCAGCTGACGCTGACGGCCGACTATCTGCACTGGGGCATTTCCAACGAGGTGGCACAGCTCAGCCTCGACCGGATCCTGCAGGACGAATACGAGTGCTACGTCGGCATCCTCGATCCCTCCTCAGGCACCTGCCAGGCGACCGCCTCCTATATCACGCGTGATCCGGTGTCGGGCGCACTGGTGTCAGTGGCGACGCCGAAGATCAACGTGGGCGTGGAGAACCTCAACGCGTTCGTCGCGGGCCTCAAGTACCGCCAGCCGGCGGGAGTGGCCGGTGAGTTCGACTTCGAGGGTTCGTGGAGCGATCTGCTCAAGCATCAGTACCGCGTATTCCCTGATGATGCGATGGCCAACCTGCTGTTCGATCCCATCCAGAGTCAGGAGTTCAAGACCAAGCTCAACGCTTCGGTGAGCTGGACCAAGGGTGACTTCGGCGCGACGCTGTACATGAACCGCTACGGCAGGACGCCGAACTACCTGGCTGCCATCAACGGCAACGACTACCCGGGCGCCGGCAAGCTGAGTCCGTGGACGCTGTTCAATCTCAGCGCCCGCTACCAGATCATGCCGTCGCTCGAACTGTCGGTGTACGCGGACAACCTGTTCAACAAGATGCCACCCACCGACAACACCTATCCGGGATCGGCGGGTGAAATCGGCGGCATCTACCCGTCCGCGACCGGCCCGGCCTACAACAACTTCGATTACAACAACTACGGTCGCAGCTACCTGGTGGAAATCAACTACCACTTCAGGAAGGAATAGCGCCGGCACTGGCCGCGCTTCGACCCGGAGGGCCTCGCAAGAGGCCCTCTGCTTTTGGGGGGTCCGGAATCCGGTACAGTCCGGCTGGAGCAGCCCGGGTTGCAGCGCATTTCCCTGCCGGGGATATTTATAATATAATTCGTCCCGCCATGACCGGATCAACAAGCGACTGCGCAGCACCGACAGCTACGGCCGGAAGGACAAGGACGGTTTCATCCATCGCAGCTGGATGAAGAACCAGGGCCTGCCCGACGATGTGTTCGATGGCCGTCCCGTGATCGGCATCTGCAACACCTGGTCGGAGCTCACGCCGTGCAACGCAGGGTTGCGCGATCTCGCCGAACGCGTCAAACGGGGTGTATGGGAAGCCGGCGGACTGCCGCTGGAATTCCCGGCCATGTCGCTCGGCGAAACCCAGATGCGCCCCACCGCCATGCTGTTCCGCAATCTGCTGGCGATGGAAGTCGAGGAATCGATCCGCGCCAATCCCATCGACGCGGTGGTGCTGCTCGGCGGCTGCGACAAGACCACGCCCGGCCAGCTCATGGGCGCGGCCAGTGTCGATCTGCCTACCCTCGTGGTGTCCACCGGTCCGATGCTCAACGGCAAGTTCCGTGGGCAGGACTCGTGGTGATCGGTCGCGTCGCGGCCGCCGCGGCGCTGATCATCGCGATCCTTGCGGCCAAGCCCCTGCCGGGCAGTTTCGACCAGGCGTTCCAGTACATCCAGGAGTACACGGGTTTTTCACGCCGGGCATCTGCGTGATCTTCCTGTTCGGCATGCTCTGGAGCCGCACCACCGCGGCAGCCTCTACAGTTTCAGCGGCCGCGGCCAGGCCCGCCTGCAGCTCCACTTCGGCGACGTGACCATCGCCAACGGACTGTGCTTCAGGCCGGACGGTTCGCTGGCGTACTTCGCCGATTCCCCCACGCATCGCATCCAGGTGCACGTCCTGGTCGAGCCGGAAGGTGCGTGGTGCGCTACGCGCCCGACGGTACCGTCAATCGTGTCATCGAAGTTCCCGCTTCGCAGCCGGCCTGCGTCTGCTTCGGCGGGCCGGAGCTGGATCTGCTGTGTGTCAGCACCGCGCGCGAAGGGCTGGATGAGGCGACGCTGGCAGGCGAACCACACGCTGGCGACGTTTTTGTGTACCGTGCGGGGATACGAGGATTGCCGGAACCGGAATTCCACCCATGATCGTACGGGCGCGCGGACAGAACCTGACCTACAGCATCGTGCACGACCTGGGCACCGCCATCGTCACGGGCAAGTACGGCGAGCGCAACCCGTTCCCGGTGGAAGCCGACCTGTGCAAGCAGTACAACGCCAGCCGCAGCGTGTTGCGCGAAGCCGTGAAGATGCTCACCGCCAAGGGACTGCTCGGCGCGCGGCCGCGCCAGGGCACATGGGTGCAGCCCGAGGAACACTGGAACCTGCTCGACCAGGACGTGCTGAGCTGGTTGCTGGAACGCAAATTCTCGCCCGCGCTGCTGATCGAGTTCACCGAGATCCGGCTCGCGGTCGAGCCCGGTGCGGCCGCGCTGGCCGCTGAGGTCAGCACGCCCGCGGCCAAGAACGAAGTGCGCCTCGCCCTCGAGCGCATGTTCGCCGCGGAGCGCGGCGATGGCGATCCGCTGGAATCCGACATCGCGTTCCACGTCGCGGTGCTGCGCGCCAGCGGCAACCGTTTCTATTCGCAGCTGCGCGAACTCACCGCCACCGCGCTGCGCTTCAGCATCCGCACCACCAATCGCTACAAAGGCGTTCGCCTCGCGAGCGTGGCGGACCACAAGAAGATTTCCGACGCCATCATGGCGGGCAATCCGAAAGCGGCGCATGAAGCGATGCGCAAGCTGATCCAGGAGGTGCTGGATCTGATCCGCTCCGGAGAAGCGGGACGGATCATGAGCGGGCTGCCGCGCAAGAAGACCTGGCGCGCTGCTCGAGACTAGTGCTGCTCGAGACGTTCCTCGAGCTTCTTCAGCGGCACATTGCCATCGCTCTTGAACGGCAGGTTCCGAATTACCCCGCCGGCCAAGTGGACTTCACCCGTGATGCGATAGGGAATCGTGTCGGCGCCGTAACTCGCCGCAATGAGCTTGAGCGCGGTCTCCAGATTGGCGGTGAGATCGATGGTGAACTGCGTCGACCCGAGCGCCGGCACCGCGAACGGCTCGGCGGTGACACCGGTGGCGAAATCGGTGCCGCTCAACGCTATGTTCACGTCGATGCTGCCGATGTCGAGCACGCGGTTGTTCGGGTTGTCGACATTGAGCGTGACGTTGATCTTCTGCTTCGCGAGATTGCCGTGGCCCAGGTTCACGCCGACGACCTGCAGCCTGGGCGGCTCGAGCCTGGGCAGCAGCGCGGCGCAGCCGCCGAGCGAGCCATCCAGCAGTGCGCCAGCCAGACCCAGCAGACCCGTGGCTGCCAGCGCGCGGGTCCGCGCCAGCACCCTGCTTCCTGATTGAATCCGTACTTGCACTCTTGATGATTCCGGAACGGCCGCTCAGCGACGGCCCAACAGCTGGTTGAGACCAGCATAGTGGCCCGCCAGTTCCGGACTCAAGGCGCCGGCGGGGAGTTTCCAGCGCCAGTTGCCGCTGACAGTGCCGGGAATGTTGAAGCGCGCTTCGGATCCCAGCGCCAGCAGATCCTGCAGGGGAAGGATCGCAAGCTGCGCCACCGACGCCAGCGTCGCGTGCACAAGAGCCTGCGGAAAGTCCTGTGGCTGGGCGCGCAGGTAGGCGTCGACGCGCCCCGCCGTGCCCGGATCGAGTGCGCGATACCAGCCCAGCGTGGTGTCATTGTCGTGCGTGCCGCTATAGGCCACGGCATCGCTGGAAAAATTGTGCGGCAGATGCGTGTTGCCCGGATTGCCGTCGAAACCGAACTGCAGCACGCGCATGCCCGGCATCGCGAACTGCTTGCGCAGCGCTTCGACTTCGGGCGTGATGACGCCCAGGTCCTCGGCGACGATCGGCAGATCGCCCAGCTCGCGCCGCAGCGCCGTGAACAGCGCAACACCCGGCGCTTTGCGCCATTCGCCCCCGCGCGCGGTGGACGCGCCCGCCGGCACCGCCCAATACGCTTCGAGGCCGCGGAAGTGATCGATGCGCACCACGTCGAAGCGCTGCAGCTGCTGCGCGAGGCGCGCGCGCCAGAACCGGAATCCGTCCTTCTCCGCCTGCTGCCAGTCGTAGAGCGGATTGCCCCACAACTGGCCATCGGCTGAAAAATAGTCGGGCGGTACGCCGGCCACGAATTCGGACCGCCCGCCGGGCGCGAGCTGGAACTGCTGGCGTTCGGCCCACACCACCGCCGAATCCGGCGCGACGTAGATCGGCAGGTCGCCGAACAGCCGCACGCCGCGATCGCGCGCGTAACGGCGCAACGCCTGCCACTGCCACGCGAAACGCCACTGTTGCACGCGATGCGCGTGCAGCGCTGCGGCATGTCGCTCGCGCGCCTGCTGCAAGGCTTCGGGTTTGCGGTTGCGGACCCCGGCGGGCCATTCCCACCAGGGCTTGCCGCCGTGCGCGGTGCTCAGCACTTCGAACAGCGCGTCGTCTTCGAGCCAGTGCGACTGCCCGTGGCAGAACTCGTCGAACGCCGCGCGTTGTCCGTTGGGATCGGGCGCCTCGCCGGAATCGATCAGTGCGGGATTGCCGGCGCCGTCGGAACGCGCCCAGTAGGGCGAACCATCCGGGCCCACCGGTCCCAGCGGCAACATCTGCCACACGGAGAACCCGGCGGCGGCCAGCCAGTCGACGAAGGCTCGGCCCGCGCTGCCCAGCGCGCCGTGGCCAGCGATCAGCGACGTGGGATGCAGCAGCACGCCCGCGCGACGGCGATCGAATACGGGCTGACGCGGATCCATGTCGTTCAGTTCAAGCCTGCGCCTTGCGCATCACACCGCCCGCGTCCGGATCGCCCTGCCCCACGGACAGCGGAATGCTCAACTCCGGCGGCGCCGGCAGTTTCAGCAACTGGTACAGCAACGCGAGCTGGTGGCGATAGAGCTGGTCGAAATCGCTGACGGCTTCGGCCGGGTTGTAGCCACCAAACCACCAGAACCAGTCGGAACTCTCGCACAGCGCGAGCTGGCGCTCCGCCGCTTCGAGCTCCAGCCCGAGCAACTGTCCGGATGCACGCTGCGCGTCGAACGCCTGTTTCGCGGCCACCAGCAGATCCCAGCCGGCATTCTTGTCGGGATCGCCCATCCAGGTGGACAGCGTGCCATGCACCCAGCTGCCGGCGACCACGGCCTGCAGCGGCAGCGCGCGCGGCTCGGTGTCGAGGTATTCGCTGAAGGTCTGCAGCCTGAGCCAGGGATGATCGGCCAGCGCGGCATAGAGTCCCTTGAGGAAGTAGTAGCCATTGAAGGCGTAGTACTCCCACGCGTTCTCGCCATCGAGCGCGACCAGCAGCATCTGCCCGCCGTGGTGCTGCGCGTGCTTGGCGGTGTTCTCCAGTTCTTGCACGAAGTGCGACACCGCATCGTCGCCATGCCACTTCGAGTAGCTGAAGCCGATGGCGTCGGACAGGCCGTCGTTGCGGAAGAAGCAGCGCAGATGCTGGCCCGGCACGCTCCAGCCATGGGATTCCGGCATCACGCCGTCGCGTTCGCCGCCCGGCGGTACCGCGGCGAGGCAACCCTGCAGCACGGCGCCGCCGGTGGCCAGCCAGTCGAAGCCCGACCGGTTGATGAGCTCGAGCGTGCCGCGGCTGATCGCGCCTTCCGAGGGCCAGCAGCCGCGCGGCTTGCGCCCGAATACGCGCTGGAACACGCGCAAGGCCTCCTGCATATGCCACTCGGCGCGCGCGCCGCCGCCCGGATAGCCGGGCGCGCGCGGCAGCACCGCGTCGGGAACGGACTCGCGCGCCGCGTTGAAATCCTGCAGCAGCGGCAGGATGGGATGCCCGTACGGCGACACCGCGAGTTCGCAGCGGCCCGCGTCGGCCAGCGCGCGATAGCGCGGCAGCACGCCGGACAGCAGTTCCCCGATCAGCTCGAGCAGCGAGCGGCGCTGTGCCGCGCTGAATTCGCGGCCCTGGGCGATGAGCGCCGCGATGCGCGGGTCGCCCATCTTCACCGTCTCGCCCATCCAGGCGATGTGATACCAGACCGCCAGGTCCTTGAGGAACTGGTCGGAAGCGTAGACCGCCAGGTCCGCCGTGGGAAAATTCGCGCTGAAGGCCACCAGCTGCACGTAATCCGGGAAGCGCTCGATGAGCTGTTCGCGATTCGCCTTGAGGCAGGATTTCTGCAGCTGCAGCCGCGTGGCGCCGTCGCCCGGCAGCGGCGCTTCGCCCAGCATGGCCAGCACCGGATCCGGCAGCGCGCTGCCGCGCTGCAGATGCTCGCTGACGCGCGCCGCCAGCTCTTCGACCTGCTCGATCAGCACCGGCGTGAAGTTCACCACCGCGCGCGCCTTGGGGTTGGCCTCGAGGTGCGCGGCCATGTCGACGTAGTCCTTGATGGCGTGCAGGTAGGTCCAGGGCAGGATGTACCGGCCCGACAATGCATCGCGATAATGCGGCTGGTGCATGTGCCACAGCAGCACCACCGGAAACGGCGCCGGACTCATGGACGCGCCCACTGCACGCGCGCCGCGGGCCTCATGCCGGCGGCGGCGCCAGCTTCATGAGCATGCCGGGCGTCACCAGCACCACGCCCTTCTCGGTGACGTGGAATCGCTCCGCATCGTGCGCCCGATCCAGGCCGATGGTCATGCCCTCCGGCACTTCGCAGCCCTCGTCGAGGATGGCGTGATGGATGTTGCAGGCGGGGCCGATCTTCACGTTGGGCAGCACCACCGAGCGGAAGATGTTGCTGCGTTCGTCGACGCGCACGTTGGAATACAGCAGCGACTGGTTCACCACCGCACCGGAGATGATGCAGCCGCCCGACACCACCGAGTTCACCGCCATGCCACGCCGCCCGTCTTCGTCGAGCACGAACTTGGCCGGCGGCTGGTGCAGCTGGTAGGTCCAGATCGGCCACTCCTCGTCATACAGGTTGAGCTCCGGCGCCACGTGCACCAGCTCGATGTTGGCATCGTAATATGCATCTACCGTACCAACGTCGCGCCAGTAGTTCTGCGCGCGCGTCTTCACGTCGGTGAACGGATAGGCGAACACCTGCAGCGTGCTGATGGCGGCCGGAATGACGTTCCGGCCGAAATCGTGCTGCGAGTTCTCGTCCCTGGCATCCTCGGTCAGCAGCTTCTCGAGCAGCCGGCCGTTGAAGATGTAGATGCCCATCGAAGCCATGGCGATGCCGGGCCGCCCCGGAATGGGTTCCGGATCCTGCGGCTTCTCGGTGAACCTGGTGACGCGGTTCCACTCGGTCACCGACAGCACGCCAAACTCGCGCGCCTGCTCGGCCGGCACTTCGACCACGCCGACGGTGATGTCCGCGCCCTTCTCCACGTGCGAGGCGATCATCGGACCGTAGTCCATCTTGTAGATGTGGTCGCCGGCCAGCACCAGCACGTGCTTGGGCCGGTGCTGGCGGATCAGGTCGAGGTTCTGGTACACGCAGTCGGCGGTGCCGAGGTACCAGTGCTTGCCCACCTGCTGCTGCGCCGGCACGACGTCGATGAACTCGCCGAATTCGCCACGCAGGTAGCTCCAGCCGCGCTGCACGTGCTGGATCAGGGACTGGCCCTTGTACTGCGTCATCATGAAGATCTGCCGGATGCCGGAATTCACGCAGTTCGACAGCACGAAATCGATGATGCGGAACTTCCCGCCGAACGGCGTGGCCGGCTTGCAGCGATGCAGCGTCAGGTCCTTGAGGCGCTCGCCGCGACCGCCCGCCATGATGACCGCCAGCGCACCACTCGTGAGACGGCTGACGTACCGACCGGAGGAAGCGCGCGGTTGCTGTTTGGCCATGACACAGTCTCTGACGCGAGGGTTGGGGCTATAGTACCTACCTCCATGACACCCGAGCAGCAAAAACTCGCCGATGGTCGGCACCACGATCCGCATTCGGTGCTCGGCCCGCGCCGCAATGCCGACGGGCAGACCGCGCTCGCCCACCTGCCCGCCACCCGCGCCGCGTGGATCGAGCAGTTCGAGATGCAGCGCATCCCTGGCAGTGACTTCTTCAGCGCGGAAACACCACCCGGCGCCCTGCCGGAACACCCGCGGCTGCACTGGATCACGAGCGACGAACACACCCGCGAGCGCATCGACCCCTACAGTTTCGCGCCCACAATCAGTGCAATGGACCTGGAGAGCCTGAACCAGGGCACCCAGGTCAGTGCGTGGCGGTTCATGGGCGCGACGCCGATGGAAATCGACGGCATCCAGGGCACGCGCTTCGCGGTGTGGGCGCCCAACGCCGAGCGCGTCAGCGTGGTCGGTCCGTTCTGCGACTGGGATGGCCGGCGCTGCGCCATGCGCGTGCTGGGCGGCAGCGGCGTGTGGGAGCTGTTCATCCCGGGCATCGGGCTCAACGAAATCTACAAGTTCGAAATCCGCGCGCGCAACGGCGCGGTCTTCCTCAAGACCGATCCGTACGGCCGCGCGAGCGAATCCCGTCCGGCCACGGCATCGGTGGTGACGGCGCAGGGCCATCCGTGGCTCGACCACGCCTGGATGCAGGCGCGGCGCAGCCACGACTGGCTGCACGCGCCCATGAGCATCTACGAGGTGCACCTGGGATCGTGGCGGCGCCATCCCGACGGCCGCTACTACACCTACCGCGAGCTGGCCGAGGCGCTGATTCCCTACGTGAAGCAGCTCGGCTTCACGCACCTGGAACTGCTGCCCATCACGGAGCATCCGCTCGACGATTCCTGGGGCTACCAGTGCACCGGCTACTTCTGCCCCACCAGCCGCCACGGCTCGCCCGACGACCTGCGCTTCTTCGTCGACCAGTGCCACCTCGCCGGGATCGGCGTGCTGCTCGACTGGGTGCCGGGCCATTTCCCGCGCGATGGCCACGGCCTCGCGCGCTTTGACGGCACCGCGCTGTACGAGTACGAGGATCCGCGCAAGGCCGAGCACAAGGACTGGGGCACGCTGATCTTCAACTACGAACGGCACGAAGTGCGCTCCTTCCTGCTCTCCAGCGCCTGCTTCTGGCTCGAGGAATTCCATTTCGACGGCCTGCGGGTCGATGCCGTGGCCTCGATGCTGTACCTGGATTTCGGCCGCGGCGGCGACTACGTGCCCAACCGCTACGGCGGCCGCGAGAACCTCGAGGCCATCGACTTCATGCGCGCGCTCAACGCCACCACCCACCTGCGCAGTCCCGGCACCGTGATCATGGCCGAGGAATCCACCGACTGGCCGATGGTGAGCCGACCCACCGACATGGGTGGCCTGGGGTTCAGCATGAAATGGAACATGGGCTGGATGCACGACACGCTGAGTTACTTCAAGCAGGACCCGGTGTACCGCTCGCACCACCAGAACCGCATCACCTTCGCGATGATGTACGCCTACAGCGAGAACTTCATCCTGCCGCTCTCGCACGACGAAGTGGTGCATCTCAAGCGCTCGCTGCTGGGCCGCATGCCCGGCGATCGCTGGCAGCAGCTCGCCAACCTGCGGCTGCTGTACGCGTACATGTGGACCTTCCCGGGCAAGAAGCTGCTGTTCATGGGCGGCGAGTTCGGCCATCCGTGGGAATGGGATTTCCGCGGCGAACTGCCGTGGTGGCTGCTGCAGCACGCCGAGCACGAAGGCGTGCGGCGCGCGGTGGCCGATCTCAACCGCCTGTACGCGAACGAGCCCGCGCTGTATCGCCACGAGTTCGAACCCGGGGGCTTCAACTGGGTGGACTGCAACGACGCTGCGCAATCGGTGCTGAGCTACCTGCGCCGCGGCGACGGTTACGACCTGCTGGTGGTGCTGAACCTCACCCCGGTGCCGCGCAACGGCTATCGCGTCGGCACCAGCAGCGCGGGCCGCTGGCGCGCCGTGTTCAACTCCGATTCCAGCCACTACGGCGGCGGCAATGTCGGCAATCCCGCGGTGGAAACCGAACCGCGGCCGATCCACGACCAGCCGCATTCGGTGGTGATCGACCTGCCGCCGCTGGGCGCGGTGGTCTTCAAGCGCGACTGAACGCGCGGCGCGGGTCCGCCGCCGGCTACAGCCGGCGCAGCAGTCCCAGCTCCAGCGGATGCGAGAGCAGCGCGTGCGCGGGACGCACCCGCACCTCCACTTCGAACTGGCCCGACGTCGGCGGCTCGGCGTCCAGCGCGTACACCAGCGAGCCGTCGCTGTCGGTCTCGCCCGTCGGTTGCAGCACGGCGCGCCACAGGTCGCCGAGGCAGCCGGGCCGGAACGAGGCCAGCGCGGGCAACCCGGCATCCAGCTTCGGCAGCATGCGCTGCGCCACGAATTCCACTTCGACATCGCCGGCCGCGAGGCCGTTGAGCGCGGCGGCGACGCGCCACTGCACGCGACCCAGGCGCTGCGTCTCGCGCGGCAGATCGCTCAGCCGGCGCAGCGCCACGCCGGGCCAGCACTGGCGCACGCGCTGCTTCCATTCGGCCAGTTGCCGCGCGCCAAGGTCCTGGTCGGCCGCGAGCCGCGCATGCTGGGCGGCGACGGGTGCGTAGATGCCGGTGGCGTAGTCGCGCACCACGCGTCGCATGTTGAAACCCGGAATCACGCTGGCCTGCGCGTGCTTGCAGCGACGCACCCAGTCCGGCGCCAGCCCGCTGGCGTCGCGCGCATAGTACAGCGGGATCACCTCCTGCTCGATGCAGTCGAGCAGGCTGTCGGAATCGAGCACGTCGCGCCGGGCTTCGTCCTGGACCCGGGCCGGCGCAATGCCCCAGCCGTTCATGCCATCGCACGCCTCTGCCCACCAGCCGTCGAGGATGCTGAGATTGAGCCGGCCGTTCACCGCGGCCTTGATGCCCGAGGTGCCGCTGGCTTCCAGCGGCGCGATCGGATTGTTGAGCCACACGTCCACGCCCGACACCAGCCAGCGCGCCAGCTGGATGTCGTAGTCCTCCAGGAACACCACGTTGCCGGCGAACTCCGGATCCATCATGAGCTGCTTGATCTCGCGCAGCACCTGCTGGCCCGGGTGGTCGGCCGGATGCGCCTTGCCCGCGAACAGGAACAGCACCGGCCGCGCCGCGTGGTCGATCAGGCGCCGCAGCCGCGCGCGGTCGCGCAACAGCAGCGCCGCGCGCTTGTAGGTGGCGAAACGTCGCGCGAAGCCGAACGTGAGCACATCCGGCCGGGTGGGGTCGAGCAGCCGGGTCACGCGTCGCAATTGCGCCGGGCTCATGCCCTTGCGCTGGTATTCGCGCAGCAGCCGCTCGCTGACGCTGGCCAGCATGCGCGACTTGACCTCCTGCGACACGCTCCAGTAACGCGCATCGGGGACGGCCTCGAGCCGCCTCCAGTATTCGGGCGCCGCCAGGTTCTCGCGCCAGTCCTCGCCGAGCTCGCGATCGAAGAACCGCGCCCAGGGTTCGGCCAGGAAAGTGGGGACGTGCACGCCATTGGTGACGTAGCCGACGGGATTCTCGGAGGCTGGCACTTCCGGCCACTGATCGGCGCACAGTTCGGCCGACACCACGCCGTGGATGCGGCTCACGCCGTTCACGCTGCGCGTGCCGTGCAGCGCGAGCCGCGTCATGTTGAAGTGATACGGCGCATTGCCGGCGCGGCCGAGATCCAGCACGCGCTCGAGGTTCAGGCCCGATTCGTGGATGTAGCTCGTGAAGCAGCTGCGGAACAGATCGTGCGAGAACGCGTCGTGGCCCGCGGCCACCGGCGTGTGCGTGGTGAAGGCGCATTGCGCGGCGGCGGCCTCCAGCGCGGCATCGAAATCCAGCCCGCGCGCCTGGCCCTCGCGCACCAGCTCCAGGATCAGGAACGCCGCGTGGCCTTCGTTGATGTGCGACACGGCGGGCGCGAGGCCCAGCGCGCACAGCGCGCGCCGCCCGCCGATGCCCAGCATCATCTCCTGGCGGATGCGCACCGATTCGTCGCCGCCATACAGGCGATAGGTGATGTCGCGGTCCGCCGGCGAATTCTCGGGGCAGTTGCTGTCGAGCAGGTACACGCTGACGCGACCGACCTGCGCCCGCCAGATGCGCGCCTGCACCTCGCGATCCTCGATGCGCACGCCCACGCGCAGCCAGTCTCCGCCCGCGGTCTTGACCGGCTCCACCGGCAGGTCGCGCGGATCGGTATCGTGGTATTGCGGCTGCTGGATGCCGTCGCTGTCGACGCGCTGGGTGAAATAACCCTGGCGATACAGCAACCCCACCGCCACGAAATTCAGGCGTTCGTCGCTGGCGGCCTTGCAGTGATCGCCGGCCAGGATGCCCAGGCCGCCGGAGTAGATCGGAAAGCTCTCGTGGAAACCGTACTCGGCGCAGAAATAGGCGACCAGCGGTTCGCGCGCCTCGCGCCGGCGATCATCGTGCGGCACGCTGTTCTGGTCGAGGAACTGGCTGAGATACTTGTCATGCGCGGCCAGCACCTTCTGGTAGCGCGCCAGGTAGCTGGCATCGGTGGCGGCGCGGTCGAGGTAGTTCTGGTCGATACAGCGCAGCATCAGCCGCGGGTTGCCGTTCACCTGCTCCCACAGCTCCGGATCGAGGTCCTGGAACAGCGCGCGCGCCGGGCGATACCAGCTGAACGACAGATTGGCCGCCAGCTCCGCGAGCCGCGCCAGCGCCGCGGGCAGCGTGGAGGTGATTTCGATCAGTTGCTTGCTCATGCGGCGCGCAGTCTAGCAGGCTAGACTTGCACACAATATGCGGTACGTATCGTTGCTGATGCTGGGTTTCTCGCTGAGTGCCTGCAGGCCCGCCAGCGCGCCGCTGCAGGCCGCGGCCCGGCCGGCGGTGGACAACGGCGCCTGCCTGCCGCAGCAGCGCGGCTTCCTGCGCGCGCGCCTGCGCGGCGCGCTCGAGGCGGACCTGGACTGGAAGGCCGCGCTGATCGAATGCGAGGGCGGCGCGAGGCCCGACGGCAAGGGCATTCGCGTGAGCCTGTCGGGTCCGCTGAACGCGTCGGGGCAGAAACTGCGCATCGTGTTCGGCCTGAGCGCGCCGCCGGCCACGGCCGAAGCGCGCAACGTCGACACCAATCTCACGCTGATCGTCGAAGGCGCGCAGCAGCTCTTCAGCACCCTTGGCAACGACAAGTGCAGTGTCGATGATCTGGTGCAGCGGCCGCTGGCGAGCGCCGGCGCTGGCGGCGCCGGCGACTACGAAGTGAGCGCCCGCGGTTTCTGCGTCGGCGCGGCCAGCACGCTCGACCAGAAATCGCAGGTGTGGATGGACCGGTTCGATTTCACTGCACGCATCCATCTCGAGGAGAGCGACGTCCATGGCGCGACCAGGGTTTGAACTCTCGCTGGCGCTGCTCGCCGCGCTGCTGTTGCAGTCCTGCCAGGCGGCCGCGCCGAAGGTCGCGCTGCCGGGTTTCGACGGCTGGCCCGAAACGCGGCTGGCGATCCGCACGAGCAGGGGCCGCCAGACGTTCCGGGTACTGGTGGCGGATACGCCCGATCGCCAGGAGCGCGGCTTGATGTTCGTGACGCACCTGCCGCCCGACGTCGGCATGTTGTTTCCGCAAGACCCACCGCAGGTGGTGCACATGTGGATGAAGAACACGCTGATTCCGCTCGACATGCTGTTCATCGACGCCGACCGGCACGTGGTCTACATCCGCGCCAACGCCGCGGTGCAATCGCTCGAGCTCATCAGCACGCCGCGGCTCACGCAGTCGGTGCTCGAGATCGGCGGTGGCGAAGCGGCCCGCCGCGGCATCCGGGTGGGGGACGAAATCGCCATGTCGGAGCCAGTTGGGCTAAAGTGACCGGCTACATTTCATTGCCGGAGCCTTCATGAAGCATTCCAGACTCGTCGCCCTGGCTGCAGCCGCGCTGCTGGGCAGTTCTCTGGCCCACGCCGGCGCCAATGTCGGCAGCATCTACCTGTCTCCCGAGCTGCTGTGGGTCAACCCCGACAACCAGCTCAGCGATGCCAAGGACCACACCGGCTTCCGCGCCGCGGTGGGCGCGGTGTTGAACCAGAACTGGGATCTCGAAGCCGGCTATTCGAATACGCTGCACTCCGGTGACAGCGCGGGCCGCGGCGACCTGAGCTTCCGCGGCATGGACATCACGCTGAACCGCGTGTTCCTGCGCAACTCGCGCGTCAATCCGTTCCTGGGCGCGGGCGTGACGCTGATCTCCACCGATTTCCACGGCACCAGCTACGAGAGCAGCCGTCCGGGCGCCAAAGTCGGCGGCGGCGTGCTGGTCGACCTGTTCGGCAACGATCGCTCGCTGCTGCAGCTGGTCGGCGAACTGGGCGCGCGCTTCGACAACCTCAAGGGGTACGGCGGCGAGACGGAGGAATACGCCGCGCTGGGCCTGCGGCTCTCGCTGGGCGGCAACAGCGCAGCCCCACTGCCCGTCGCCGCACCGCCAGCACCCGCGCCCGTCCCGGTCGTGGCACCGCCTCCGCCGCCGGTCGCGGCTGCCCCGCCGCCACCGCCCGCGCCGCCGGTCGATACCGACGGCGATGGCGTGCCCGACAGCGTCGACCGCTGCCCGAACACGCCGCGCGGTGACAAGGTGGATGCGTACGGTTGCGGCCTGACCATTGCGCTGCAGGTCAACTTCGACACCAATTCGGCCAACATCAATCCCGACTCGTTCGACGAGCTCAACCGGTTCGTTTCCTTCCTGAAGGATGTGCCGTCGGTGACGGGAACACTGGAAGGACATACAGATAACGTGGGCAAGGCGGCTTACAACCTGTCGCTGTCGCAGCGGCGTGCCGACGCGGTCAAGGCCTATGTGGTCGGCAAGGGCGTGGACGCCAGCCGAATCCAGGCCAAGGGCTACGGCCTGACGCGCCCGATCGCAGACAACAAGACGGCGGAAGGCCGCGCGCAGAACCGCCGGGTGCAGTTCGTGCGCACCTCGCTGCAGCAGTAAAGCGCGGACGGGCAGCAAGAGCTGCCCGTCCGTGGGTGGTGATCGCTGTTTCGTCACCTGCGGCGCGGCGCTGAAACTGCCGCAACGACAGGGCGGACAATGGTGGACCGCGCGTCGCTTTTCAAAACCGCACGCAGGTATCGGCTGCACCCAGTTGCAGCAAGAATTGAGCGCTGGGCAACACCCGGCGCACGCTAACCGGGCGGCCCCTCGCCTCCCGGAAAGCGTTTTCAGCGCTTCGTAGCGAAATAGCAACAAACTGCCGCGCATTGCGCGTTTGGCACAATTAATGCTTCATCAGAAATGATACGGCCGCGAATTACGCGATACGGTAGCGGCTTTCACCGTTTGTACATATGGAGTTATGCTTACCCCACAGGGCGGCGCAGCAAGCAAACGACATCCGTTTTGTCGCAAGCAGTAAAGCGGCGGCGTCCCACTTCAATTGGGGAGTCCGACCTAAACCGGAACCGCGAGCCAAATGCGGAGTGGCTTGCAATTAAGGGAGACTAATTTGATGAATGAATACACACCGAGCAGGGTGCCTGAATGCGGCAACGCGCTCGACCAGCCGCTTCTGTCGAAGGGTGGTCTGAACTTCCAGCCGCGAGGCATTCAGCAGGCGATCAGGTTGGCGTTGGCCGCCTGCGCGGGCACGGCCGCCGCCTTCAGCGGCGGCACGGCACACGCGGCGGATTCGTCGGCGACTGCGACGGATGACCAGAGTCTTGAGGAAGTCGTAGTGACGGGTTCGCGCATCCGGCGCGTCGACACAGAAACTGCCAGCCCCGTGCTGACCGTCGACTCCAGCCTCATCCAGAATTCCGGCGCCCAGACCGCCGGCGATCTCGCGATGATGCTACCCGACGTCAATGGCGCGGCCACGACTGGCTCGACCAACAACGGCGGTGGCTTCGGTGAATCCAACATCGAACTGCGCGGCCTGGACGCCAAGCGCACGCTGATCCTGATCGACGGCCGGCGCTTCGGCGTGGCGGGCAGCAGTGATGCCGTGGACATCGCGCAGATCCCGCTGGGCATCATCGACCACGTCGAAGTGCTCAAGGAAGGCGCCGGCGCCGTATACGGTTCGGATGCGGTCGCGGGCGTGGTGAACTTCATCACCCGCAAGGACGTGCAGGGAGCCGAGGTCACCGCCGATTACGGGCGCACCACCGCCGACGATGGCGCACACCGTCAGTTCACGCTCAGCTTCGGCGACCACACCGATAAGCTGGACTTCCTGTTCAGCGGTCGTTACCAGAAGCAGGACGCGGTGCTCGAAGGACGGCGCGATTTCTCCAAGTTTGCGCTGTACAACTCGAGCAACAGCATCTATGCAGGCGGTTCGTCGCGTACTCCGACCGGACGAATCTACCTGCCGACCGCCACACAAAATCCAAATGTAAATGCTGCAGCGCTGGCACTGCAGGACAGCTGCGACTCGGCCTCGCTCACCAAGATTGCCGGTGCAGTCGGTTCATCGGTAGCGGATTACCGCTGCTTCAACTCCGGCGGCGCCAGCGACGATCACTACAACTACGCGCCGTTGAACTACCTGATGACACCCCAGGAACGCGGTGGCCTGTTCTCCAGTGTCAACTACGCCATCACCGACGACGTGAGCGCCTACGCCCACGTGCTCTACAACCGCACGCACTCCGGCTTCCAGGAGGCGTCGCTGCCCTTCGACTCGGTCAGCGACAACGTCGTGATCTCCCAGTACAGCATGTACAACCCCTTTGGCGTCGACTTCGGTGGCGGCACCGGCGTCAACACGGACGCCGAGTGGCGCTTGCTGGGCCTGGGGCCTCGCCGCAGCGACACGACCACCGAGACCGCGAATGTGGCCGGTGGCCTCAAGGGCAACCTGTTCCACACCGGCTGGAGCTGGGATCTGTATGCCTCCTATGACCGCGCGGATGCGGCACAGCGAGTCGACGGATACTTCTTCTCCGGCGCACTGGCCCAGGCGCTCGGACCATCCATGCTGGTCAACGGCACGCCGACCTGCGTCAGCACGCCGGGCGATGCGAGCACCGCGATCGCGGGCTGCACGCCGATCAACATCTTCGCGGTGAACGACCCGACGGCCGCTACCGCCGCGGATGTGGCGGCCATGGCGGCCATCAGCACCAACTACAACACCAGCTACCTGGCGCAGAAGCAGAACATTTCCTTCGACGTGCAGGGTTCGGTCTTCACGCTGCCGGCGGGAGAGGCACAGGCCGATATCGGCCTTGAACACTCCTACATCGAGAGCAAGTACCTCGCCGACCAGATCGTGATCGCGCAGCCGCCGCTGTACGTCTCCTGCGAAATCTCGCAGGAAGCCTGTACTGGCAACGTTGCCGGTCATTACAGCAACACCGACTTCTTCGGCGAGCTGCTGGTGCCAGTGCTGAAGGACGTGCCGGGCGCCAAGTCCCTGAACGTGGATCTGGGTGTGCGCCTGTCGGATTACAGCGTGACGGGCAACACCACCAAGGCCACGTTCAAGCTGGAGTACAAGCCGATTTCCGACCTGCTGGTGCGCGGCACCTTTGCGCAGATCTATCGTGTCGGCACCATCAATGACTATTACGCGGCCCCGGTGAACACCAGTGCGACGTTCACCGATCCGTGCGATGGTCTGACGGCGGCCAAGGTAGCCGCGACTCCGGGGCTGGCCCGGGCGTGCGTTGGCGTCCCCCTTGATGGCTCCTTCGCGGAAGCCAACTCCCAGATCACCGGTCTCATCACCAGCAATCCCGATCTCAAACCGGAAAGCGGCAACGTGATCACCGGCGGCTTCATATACGAACCGAGCTATGTGCCCGGGTTCTCGGTCGACGTGGACTACTGGAGGTACCAGATCGACAACGTCATCACGACGCTGGATCCCAACTACGCCATCAAGCAGTGCATCGCCAATGGCTCGTTCTGCGATCTGGTCAACCGCTTTCCCACTGGTGGCAGTGCGGGCCAGATCCAGGTGTTCCAGCTACCCACGTCCAATCTGGGTACGCTCAAGACGAGCGGTATCGACCTGGGTGTGAAGTACGCGCTGGACACGGGCATCGGCAAGTTCAAGGCCAGTGTGGACGTAACCCATGTGATGGATTACAGCTCCATCATTGGCGGTGATTCCACTCAGTACGCCGGCACCTACAGTGTCCAGTACGGCAACGACACGAAGTGGCGTGGACTGGCAATGCTGGGGTACACGGTGGGTGGCCTGGATGTAATGCTCACGGAGCAGTTCATCAACAAGATCATCCTGCCGGACGGCAGCCCGGGCTCGGATGACACGGTGGTGAAGGTTCCGTCGATCTGGTACACGAACCTCTCGGCGGGCTACGCGTTCGGTACGGGTACACGAATCCAGGCCGGTTTGGACAACCTGACCAACCGCAATCCGCCGATCCTGTATCAGAACAACGTGCTCAACGCGAACACGGACGTGTCGACCTACGACACCCTGGGTCGCCGCTGGTTCCTCAGCATCACGCAGAAGTTCTAGTCAGCGCACTTTTGTGCCAACCTTGGGGCCGCGCGGTTCGCCGCGCGGCCCTTTTTCATTTGCAAGACGGGAAACGCATCGCAACCATGTCTGTCGCTGCCACCGACGAAGCGCAAAACGACATTTCGGCCGCCGTCGCGAGCCTGCAGCGTGGCGACAGCGCGGAAGCGGAAGCGCGTTGCCGGGCCGTATTGGCGCGTTTTCCGGCGCACCGCGATGCACGGGTGCTGCTCGGACTCGTGCTGCACTCCCAGGAGCGCTTTGCGCAGGCCGAAGAACTATTCACGCAGCTGACCCAGGACGAACCTGGCGAGGCCTCGCACTGGGCCAATCTGGGCACGGTGCGGCGCGGTGGCCGCCGCTTCGATGAAGCACTGCAGGCTTATGCCCAGGCCATGCGGCTGGGCCTCAACACCGCCCTGCTGTTGCACGACATCGGCCTGACCCACATCGACCGGCTCGACTTCGAGGCCGCACGGGCCGTGCTGGGCCGCGCCGCCACCCTGGCTCCGCGCGATGCGGAAATCCGCTACCGCTATGCGCACGCTTGCCTCAGCAGTCTGCGCACCGAAGAGGCCCAACAGGCCATCCTGGGCTGGGATCAGCTGGATGGACTCGACTCGGAGCTGCTGGCCCAGATCGGGCTGTTGCTCATGAACCTGGGGGATGCGCAAGGAGGTGAACTCGCCTTGCAGCAGGCAGCGCTGGATCCCGCGCCCAAACCCGTCACCACGCTGACGCTGGTGCAAGCTTTCGAACGCCTCAACCGGCTGGAACAGGCGCGCGCCCATCTCACCCAACTGCAGCAGGTGACGCACGCGGGGCAGCTGGGTACCGACATCATGCTGGCTGATGCCACACTGGCCGAGCGTGAAGGTCAGCGCGAACGTGCTATCGAGCTGCTGAATCAGGCATTGACCCGGGTGACTGAACCTCACCTTAGGCACTTCCAGCTGTTTCCGCTGGCGCGGGCGCTCGACGCCCTGGGCCGCTACGAACAGGCTTTCGCGACGTTGCGCGAAGCGCATGCCTCGCAGAGCGCGTGGCTGCGGCTGGCTGCGCCGGCCGTCTCGCTGCGACAGACTCCCATCATGGCGGCGACGCAGTTCGCCGTGGACGCCGCGGACGTTGCCCGGTGGGATCACACCGGGGCGCCAGGTACCGATGACAGTCCGATCTTCGTGGTGGGGTTCCCGCGCTCCGGCACCACGCTGCTGGAGCTGACCCTCGACGCCCATTCGGCACTGGTCTCGATGGACGAGCAGTCGTTCCTGCAAAGCGCGTTGCGCGACCTGCAGCAGTACGCGACCTATCCCGAGAGTCTGGCGGGAGTGGCCCCTGCGCAGCTGCAGCAGGTGCGTGCGGCCTACTGGTCGCGGGTGCGACGGCGGGTCAAGCTCGAACCTGGTCAGCGCCTCGTGGACAAGAATCCGCTGAACATCCTGCGCCTGCCGGCGATCGGACGCCTGTTCCCCAATGCCCGAATCCTGCTCGCCGTGCGCCACCCATGCGATGTGCTGCTGTCCTGTTACATGCAGCATTTCCGCGCGCCGGAATTCGCATTGGTATGCGTGGATCTCGCATCCCTCGCCCTCGCGTACCAGCGCGCCTTCGACTTCTGGTTCCGGGAGCAGGCGGTGCTGCAGATACCGGCACGCGAAGTCGTCTACGAGGCGCTGGTCACGGATTTCGAGTCCGAGGTCCGGAGCATCAGCGATTTCCTCGCGTTGCCGTGGGACGAGCGCATGCTGGAACCAGCCGCCCATGCGCGGGACAAAGGGTTCATCAGCACCCCGAGTTATTCACAGGTGGTGCAGCCGGTGAACCGCCGCTCGATCGGGCGCTGGCAACACTACCGCGCGCATTTCGAACCCGTGCTGCCGCAGTTGCAGCCGTACCTGGACCGATGGCACTACGAAGTCTGAGTGGCCGCCGGAGGATCTGTCGACCCCTGGGCGCGCGGCGCCTGCGGGGTGAAGAGCAGGTAGGTCGAGGCGATATACTTGGCGCCGGACCGCGGCGGCAAACCCTCGTGCTGGTACATCCAGTAGGGCGGAAACATCAGCAGCCGGCCGGTGCGGGGCGCGACCGAGATTCCCAGTCTGGGGAAGTGGGTTTCACCCCCCTCGGCAACGTCATTCAGATACCAGAGGATGACCAGGTACCGGTTGGCCAGATGATGGATGGAATCCCAATGCAACTGGAAGCGATCTTCCGCGCCCGGGCTGGCCGGATCGTAGCGCTTCATGACCAGATCCGCGTGGCTGCCGGAATTCGGCAGCGGGATATCGAGGCCGACGTCGCGATTGTAGCGCTCGAACGCCGCATCGATGCGCATCCGGAACATCAACCCGAAATTGGCATCGGAAAGCTGGGTGACATTGAGCTCCGTCCATGCCGAATCCTCGAGTCCGGCACGAAGGCCGCGGCCCGCGCGGTTCTGGAAGCGCGGCAGGGTTTCGAACGACTGGATCATCTGCCGGCAGAGAGGTACCTGGAGATCGTCGTCGTAGATCCGGATATAGTGTGCGAGATCGGTGGCTGTCACGGTGCCTTATGGTAGCGCCATGCGCCCGGCCCCGCACAATGACCATCGGCAGTAACCCATGAACACACCCGCCGACGCCGTCGCGCACTTCAATCGCGGACGCAGCTGCGAGATGGCAGCCGACTACGCGTCCGCGCGCGACGCGTACGCCGAGGCCGTCCGGCTGGATCCCGGGCTGTTCGCCGCCCGGCTGCAGCTGGCCGTCGTGCTGGAACGGTTGCGGCAACCGGAGCTGGCGCTCGTGCAGTACAAGCGGGCGTTGAGCGACGCGCAACGCCAGGGTCACTGGCTGAACGAGGCGACGACGCCGCCGCTGATGCGCACCCTGATCCAGCATGCCGTGCGCACGGTTCGCGCGGGCCATCATGCATTGTTCGACCGCCTGTTCGCACCGCTGCGCGAGCGCTACGGCCGTGACTCGCTGGCGCGCATCGAGCAAGGCATCCGCATCTATCTCAACGAAGAACCGGCCGTGTATCCCGATCCGCGCCAGAAGCCCTCGCTGCTCTATATACCGGGCCTGCCGACGCGGGCCTATTTCGATTGCACGTCGATGCCATGGGTTGAGCAGCTGGAAGCGCGGACGCCGCAGATAGTCGCCGAACTGCAGCTGCTGCTGCAGACCGATGCCGGCCGCGAGCGGGTATTTCCGACGGACGAGCTCGAAGAGCAGAACCTGCGTGCTTCGCTGGAGTCACCACCGACCTGGAACGGCTACTATTTCTATCGCTGGGGTGCACGGCGCGAGGACAACTGCGCGCGTTGCCCCGATACGGCCCGTGCGCTCGATGCGCTACCACTCTGCCGCATCCGGCAGCACGGGCCGGAGGTGCTGTTCTCGGTGTTCACGGCTGGCACGCATCTGTTGCCCCATCGTGGTGTGACCAACACTCGCAGCGTGGGGCACCTGGCGCTGATCGTGCCGCCGGATTGCCGCCTGCGGGTGGGCGGCGAAGTGTACGAATGGCGTCCCGGAAAGGTGGTGGTGTTCGACGATACCTACGAGCATGAGGCCTGGAACAACAGTTCCAGCATGCGCGTGGTGTTGATCTTCGACCTGTGGAACCCGTTCATGACAGAAGCGGAGCGGGCGGCCTGTGCCGATCTGGTCGCCGCACTTGGCGACCTGCGCAGCGCCGCTGAGACAGGCTGAGGCAGGACGCTCGATGCAGCCGCCCGCCGTATCCGATACGCAGTCAGAGATTGATCGCGCCTATGTCCTGCTGGGTACCGGCCAGCTGGCCGAAGCCGAGGACGCCTGCCGCCGAGCGCTGGCGCGCACCCAGGAGCGCGACGCCGGTGCCTGGATAGCACTGGGCGTGGTATTGCGGGCCGGCCAGCGCGCCCGTGAGGCGGAAGCGGCCTACGGCAGGGCATTGCGCCTGGATCCCTCCAACAGGATTGCGCTCCACAACCTCGGTGCGCTGTTGTCGCAGGAGGAGCGCGCCGAAGAAGCCCTGGACGCGCTGGAACGCGCCCGGGTGCTGGGCCTGAACGCCAGTGAGCTGTACATCAACCTGGGTCGCACGTTGGTACAGCTGTACCGTCCGGAAGATGCCGAGCGCGCCTACGAGCAGGCCGTGGCGTTGCAACCGCAGAGCCCGCAGGCGCAACAGAGCCTGGCCGCCTTGCGTCACATGCGTGGCGATACCGGATTCGCTCGCGACATGGAGCGCGCCATCGCCGCAACACCCCACGACCCAAGATTGCAGCTGGCCTATGCGGACCTGCTGCGGCGTTCCGGCGATCTCGCGGCATCGGAGGCAGTACTGCGCCGCCAGATGGCTGCAGCGGGACCACAGCAAGCGGCCTTCAGATCCTCGCTGGCCACGGTGCTGCGCGAGGCGGGTCGGCCTGGAGAGGCCGAGCAGATATTGCTGGAGCTGGCCGCAGCACACCCGCTCGACGCGGTGTTGATGGAAAACCTGGTGGCCACACAGCTGACGCTTGGCCGGACGGGCGAGGCATTGCCGTTCATCCTCAACCAGCGGCAGCGTGCTCCGCTCGATCAGCGCTGGATTACCTATGAAGCCAACGCCATCCGGCAGCTGGATCCGGGGCGGTATCACGAATTGTTCGACTACGAGCGCCTGGTACGGGCTTACGACATCGAGGCACCGGCGCCCTGGCGTTCCGTAGCGGAACTGAATGCGGCTCTGGTCGAGGTGCTCCAGACGCGCCATCTGTTCGCAACCCACCCGCTGGACCAGAGCTTGCGCAATGGCACACAGACCGCGCGTACGCTGCTGACGGACCGGGATGAAACCATCCAGGCGCTGCTGAACGCATTCGTGCCGGTCATCGCCGAATATCGCAGCGCCATTGGCTTCGACGCCAACCACCCGCTCACTTCCCGCAACCGGGGCGACGTCCGCTTCCGCGGCTGCTGGTCCGTGGCCCTGCATCGCGGCGGCTTCCATGTGAACCACATTCATCCCCAGGGCTGGATCAGCTCGGCCTACTACGTCTCCGTCCCCGGTGAAACCGCAGACCCGATTGCCCGCTCGGGTTGGATCAAGTTCGGCGAGCCCCGCTGGCCCAGTCCCGACGCAGCAGCCGAACATTTCATCCAGCCGAAGGCCGGCCGACTGGTCCTGTTTCCTTCATACCTGTGGCACGGCACGGTCGCCCTGCAAGGGCCTGAAACACGCTTGAGCGTGGCATTCGACGCCGTGCCTTCATGAGCGCTTCGCCGGAATCACTCCTGCTGGTATTCGCACCCGACGCGCTGGTGCGCTTCCGCAATGGTCGCATGCTGATCCATACCACCTCGAGCACGCTGCCGGCTTTCGAGAGCGATCAGCCGGCGCTGCTGGCGTGGCTGGGGCAATTCGCACGCCCGGTACCGGTGCGGCGCGCCGTGGCAGCGTTGCCGCAGTCCGAGCATCCCGCGGCCGCGCGCGTTCTGGATTATCTGCAGCGGGCCGGAGTGCTGGTGCCGGCCGATGCTTCCGCCGCGGAGCCTACTGCGGATGAAGCCAGCATTCGCACCAAACAACACCTGAAGTTACTGGCGCGCAGCGTCTACGATGCCGCCTGTGACCTGCACGGGCTGGGACCGGAGGCCGAACGGGCGTTGGCCGCAAATACAGGAATAGGCGTGGAACGCCGGCTGATGGCGCTGCTGGCCGGTTTAGACGGCCTGCGACAGGAACTGGCTGCGCTGCGCAGACCCTATGTCACGACGCAGCTCGATCGCCTTGGGGTCACGCCCCAGTCCCGTGATCTCAAGTTGCACATCGGCTGTGGGCCCGGCCGGATCGACGGTTGGATCAACATGGACGTGCACCCCGCGCCGCTGGCGCTCAACGTGTTGTGGGGACTGCCGTTTGCGTCCGGTAGCGCACGTTGCGTATTTGTCTCCCATCTGCTCGAGCACCTGTTTTTCCCGGCCGACGTGCGGCCATTCCTCGGCGAAATCCGCAGGGTTCTGGCCCCGGGCGGCGTAGTGCGGATCGTGGTACCGGACGTGGAGCAGTGCATTGCCGCCTATGCGACAGGCGATCGCAGTTTCTTCGCGAGTCGCCGCGAGACATGGTCCTGGTGGCCCGAGGACGCGACCCGGCTGGAGGATTTTCTTGCCTATTCGGGGGTGGGAGCGGAACCGGCCCATCTGTTCGAATCACACAAGTATGGCTACGACTTCGAAACCCTGGCCCGGGAACTGGACAAGGCCGGATTCACGCAGGTGGAGCGCTCGACCTACATGGGCAGCCGCCACGAGGCGCTGCGCGTAGACGACGCCAGCGCCGTGGCCAAGGCGAAATATGGCGAGCGCTACTATTCGCTGTTCATCGAGGCTTCGTGTCCGTAACGCCTGCTCATGCTATGTTCCGGCACAAGTAGCGCCGCCGTAAGAGGGCAAGCCGTGGTAACGCACAGAATCTGGATTGCTGCGGCTGGGACGCTGGCGCTGATGGCGGCCGGCTGTGCCAGCAAGCCGCCGGCCTCAACGCCGGAGTCGACGCCGACTCAGGAGTCCCACACCGAGAAATTGAACGCCACCAATGTGGTCGCTGCGCAGTATGCCGGTTACAAGCTTGTCAACCGCAATGGGGAAAAACTCTACTGCCGTCGTGACGCCACAACGGGTTCGCGTGTCGAATACCAGACGCGCTGCCTCACCGAGGAGGAAATGCGACAGCAGCAATCGGTCAACCGACGTGATATGGAACGGATCGACCAGGTTCCGCAACCGGTGGCCGGCAAGTAACCGGGAACTTGACCGCCCATTCCTCTAACGACGTGAAGGCACCGCATCGAACGCCACGCTGACGCGCGGCCGCTCGCCGTGGATGGGATTCGTGCCATGCCAGAAGTACGACGGAAACAGCACCAGCCGCCCCGGGAGCGGCTGCACGAAGCGTTCGGGCGTCGCCTCCGGCACGGCAAAGCGCGGTTCGCCGAACCTGAGCCAGCCGGCCTTCAGATTCGGGTCCTGGACCTCGGCCGGCACCTCGACGTAATAGGCCGAGCTGATCCAGCCATCGGGATGCACATGGTTCACGTGATGGCCTTCGCGCCCGAGCCACACCGACCAGGCGCCCAGGATGGCCGCCCGGCCGGTATTGCGGGCCGTGAAGGGATGGGCCGGGTCAGCACCCAGCTCGGCTAGATAAGCCCGCAGCGGCGCCTGGAACGCGGCCAGCAGCGCCTTGATCACCGGCTCGGGTTCCGCCAGCAGGTTGCGTGCGGTCTGGCTGCCGTGGCGCAGGCTCTGGTCGAAAGGATGCGCTGCGTACTGATGCCGCTGGCGGAGCGCGGCGAGCAGGTCGGCATTGAACTGCGCCATCGACGACCAGCCGCGCGGCGCTTCGAGCTCATAGGTGCGGATGAAGCGGTCGTAGTCGTACAGCTTGCCGTACTCGCCGCGGCGGAGCAGCCGGGCTGCGATGGCCTCATGCGCGATCCAGTTCTGCAGCAGCGGCTGGCGCTGGCGCTGGGTCTGGATGAACGGCCATGCCTCCTCCGGCTGGCCGCGCGACAGCAGCACGGCGACCAGCGTCTCGACGATCATGGAATCGCCAGGGCGGGCGGTCGCGGCCGCAAGCGCTTCGACCTCGGCCTGCGGCAGGCGTCCGGATTCGAACAGCACCTGCGCCAGCTCCGAGCGCAGTTCCGGCAGCGGGCCGAGCCGCGCCAGCGTCTCGCGCAGGTGCCGTTCGGCCATCTCGAGCTGACCGGCGTGGCGCAGCACCACGGCCAGCGCGAGTTGCAGGCCGGTGTGCGAGGGATGGGCGACGCAGGCCAGCGCCAGCGTGCGGCTGTAATCGGTGTCGCCGCGCATGAAGCGCAGCCGCGCGAGATTGACCTGCGCTTCGACCAGCAGTGGCTGGCCGGTCAGCACCTCGACGTAGGCGCGCTCGGCGTCGGCGACGCGGTTGAGCAGCGCGAAGCAGCGTGCGAGGTTGAGCTTGAAATCCGTGCCGGTGGCGCCGAGGTGCTGCGCCCGCTGCAGCATGGCCAGCGCTTCCTCGGCCAGATCCATGCGGCCCAGCACCGCGCCGAGATGGTGGCAGGCCACGGCGTTGCCGGGTTGCAGCACCAGCACCCTGCGATAGGCGGCTTCGGCCTCCGGCAGCTGGTTCTGGTGGTGATGCAGGTAGCCGAGCAGCATCCACAGCTCCGGCAGCTCCGGCTCGCGCTCCAGCAGCGCGCGGCATTCGCGCGTGGCTTCCGCGAAGCGCCCGAGATCGGTGAGGGTCAGCGCCAGGCCATGGCGCGCGGCGAGATCGTCCGGCGCGCGCTGCAATGCCTGGCGGAACGCGTCCTCGGCCTGCGGCAGCTGGCCGCGTTCGCGCAGCAGCGTCGCCACCTGCAGCAGCTGCGAGGGCAGTTCCGATGGCGTCACGGCGGGCGGCGCGCCTCAGGCCACGGGCAGCGCGTTCTTGTAGGCGGCGGTGGTGCGCCTGGCGACTTCCCCGGCGCTCACGCCCGGCGCCAGCTCGATCAGCTCGAACGGCGACTTGCGGTCGGGACGCGAGAACACCGCGAGGTCCGTGATCAGCATGTCGACGCAGTTGAGGCCGGTCAACGGCAGCTCGCAGCGCGGCTTGAACTTGCAGGAGCCGTCCTTGGAATTGTGGTCCATGACCACCACCACCTTCTTCACTCCCGCCACGAGATCCATCGCGCCGCCCATGCCCTTGACCATCTTGCCGGGGATCATCCAGTTCGCGAGATCGCCGTTCTCGGCCACTTCCATCGCGCCCAGCACCGACAGGTCGATGTGCCCGCCACGGATCATCGCGAAACTGTCGGCCGAGGAGAAGAACGAGGAGATCGGCAGCACGGTGACGGTTTCCTTGCCGGCGTTGATGAGGTCGGGATCCACTTCGTCCTCGTAGGGATACGGCCCCATGCCCAGCATGCCGTTCTCGGATTGCAGCACCACGCGCATGCCGTCGGGAATGTAGTTGGCCACGAGGGTCGGAATGCCGATGCCGAGGTTGACGTAGAAGCCGTCCTGCAGCTCGCGCGCGGCGCGTGCGGCCAGTTGTTCGCGATTCCACGGCATCAGCGTGACTCCCCGGCGGCACGCTGGCGGACCGTGCGCTTTTCGATGGTCTTGAGATAGTGGCTGCCGCGGATGATGCGCTGGACGTAGATGCCCGGCGTGTGGATCTGGTCCGGATCGAGCTGGCCGGCTTCCACCAGCTCTTCCACCTCGGCCACCGTCACGCGGCCGGCCGTGGCCATCATCGGGTTGAAATTGCGCGCGGTGCGGCGATAGATCAGGTTGCCTTCCGTGTCGCCCTTCCAGGCCTTCACCATCGACAGGTCGGCGGTGAGTCCCTTCTCGAGCACGTAGATCTCGCCGTCGATCTCGCGCTGCTCCTTGCCTTCGGCCACCAGCGTGCCGGCGCCGGTGCGCGTGTAGAAGCCCCAGATGCCGGCGCCGCCGGCGCGGATGCGCTCGGCCAGCGTGCCCTGCGGATTGAATTCGAGTTCCAGCTCACCCGCCAGGTACTGGCGCTCGAACTCCTTGTTTTCGCCCACGTAGGAGGAAATCATCTTCCGGATCTGGCGCGTGACCAGCAACGGGCCGAGGCCGAACTCGTCGAGGCCGGCGTTGTTGGACACGATGGTCAGGCCTTTCACGCCGGAGCGGATCAGCGCGCCGATGAGCTTTTCCGGGATGCCGCACAGGCCGAAGCCCGCCGACATCACGCTCATGCCATCGCGCACCAGGCCCTTGAGCGCGCTGTCGGCATCCTGGTAGACCTTGGGTCCGACCGGCAAGGCATTCGGCACAATATTCCCCTGATCGGTAATTATCGACAGGGCCAGATTATCGCACCCGTTCGCCTTGGCAGGCCAGCGTCCCGCTGCGCCCGGCCACGCTGCCGTCGCAGACTTCGCAGACCGGCAGTTGCCGCGCATCCAGCCCGGCCCACAGCGTGCGCGTGGCCACCAGCTCATAGCCCTGGGCTAGCCAGCCCCGCAGCAACCGGTTGAACACCGGCAGCAGCTTCATACCCTCCAGCTCCGCGTGCAGCGTGAACACGTGCCCATCGCGCGGCTCGGCGGTCAGCGCCAGCAGCCGCTCGTGCACGGTGGCAGGCGTGAGATCGTCCACGCCCAGCAGCTCATCCAGCGTGGGCAGGGTCGTGGGAAGCTGCGGACAGCGGCTCGGCTGGCCATTGACCAGCGGGCGGAACGGGCCGGTGCCGCGCGTATCGGAGGCGTAGTCCAGGCCCCATTGCTGCTCGATGTCATAGGCCGCGGCGTTCATCTGCCAGCCCGCGGCGCCGTGGGTGCGCGGCGCTTCGCCGAACACGCGCTGGTACGCGTCGGCGGCGAGCTGCATCTGCCGCGCCGTCCAGGCGCGATCGCGCCGCACCACATAATCCTGCCAGTCGGCATGGTCGTAACAGTGGATGCCCGTTTCGAAACCCGCGTCGCGCACCGCGCGCATCACATGCGCCGCGCGCCTGCCGATGTCCGGCCCCGGCAGCAGCGTGCCGTACATCAGGGTCTTGAGGCCGTAGTGCTCGACCACCGAGGTGCGCGAAACCTTCTTCATGAAGCCGGGGCGGAACACGCGACGCAACGCGCGGCCGGTGTGGTCCGGGCCGAGGCTGAAGAGGAAGGTCGCGCCGGCGCCGACCGCCTGCAGCGCCTGCACCAGCGCGGGCACGCCTGCGCGCGTGCCGCGCAGCGTGTCGGCGTCGATCTTCAGCGCGAGGCGCGGAGCCATGGGAAGCCGGGATGCGCCCGACTCAGTCGAGCAGCCCGGCAGCCTGCGAGAGCTGGTTGCGGTAGGCGTCGAAGATGCTGGTCAATGCCTGGCGCATGGTCACCTTCGGCTCCCAGCCCAGGTCGTTGCGGGTGTTGTCGATCTTCGGCACGCGATTGGACACGTCCTGGTACCCCTTGCCGTAGTACTCGCCCGAGGTGGTCTCGACCAGTTTCACCCGGGCGGCGTTGTCGCGGTATTCGGGATAGTCGGCCGCCAGCTTCAGCATCTGCTCCGCCAGTTCGCGCACCGAGAAATTGTTGACGGGGTTGCCGACGTTGAAGATCTTGCCACTGGCGCAGCCGTTGCGGTTCTCGATCATCTTCATCAGCGCCTCGATGCCATCGCTGATGCCGGTGAAGCAGCGCCGCTGCGTGCCGCCATCCACCAGCTTGACCTGCTCGCCGCGCGCGATGTGGCCGAGGAACTGCGTGATCACGCGCGAGCTGCCCTCCTTCGCCGAATGCATGTTGTCGAGCCCGGCGCCGATCCAGTTGAAGGGACGGAACAGCGTGAAGTCCAGCTTGCCTTCCTGGCCGTAGGCGTAGATCACGCGATCCATGAGCTGCTTGGAGCAGGCGTAGATCCAGCGCTGCTTCTCGATCGGGCCGTAGACCAGGTCCGACGCGTAAGGGTCGAACTCGGAATCGCCGCACATGCCATACACTTCCGAGGTCGAGGGAAACAGCACGCGCTTCTTGTACTTCACGCACTGGCGGATGATGGGCAGGTTGGCCTCGAAATCGAGCTCGAACACGCGCAGCGGCTCGCGCACGTAGGTGGCGGGCGTCGCGATCGCCACCAGCGGCAGCACCACGTCGCATTTGCGCACGTGGTACTCGATCCACTCCTTGTTGATCGTGATGTCGCCTTCCACGAAGTGCAGGCGCGGGTTGTCGAGGATGGGATTGAGGCGCTCGCTCGCCATGTCCATGCCGTACACCTCCCAGTTGGTGTTGGCGAGGATGCGCTGCGAGAGGTGGTGGCCGATGAAGCCGTTCACACCCAGGATCAGGACTTTGGTAGCCATTTTCTCACTCCATGTGCGCGCGCAACGCCAGCGGCGTCGCGCCATACTTCCGGTAGAACCCCGCGGCGTCGTTCACGTCCGCTCCCAATCCGAATTCCAGCAGCTGCAGCTCGCCGTCCCGGCAGCACGCGTAGACCGCGCCGTCGCGCCATTGCAGCGTGGGAGCCGCCGCCGCGCGCGCCGGGCTTGCGCCCCGCCCTGCCACGCGGGTGCGCAGCACGCGCAGCGGCTCGCCGCCGGCCTCGCTCATCGCGCCCGGGTACGGTGGCGCCACGGCGCGCACCAGGTTGTGAACGGCCTGCACGCCCGCCCGCCAGTCTATCGCACCATCGCGCGCCGTCCGGCCGCCAAAGTAGCTGCCGGCCGCCAGATCCTGGGGGGTATGGACCGCGCGGCCCGCCAGCAGCGCCGGCAGCACGCCGTCCAGCGCGATCTCGGCCGCGACGCAGACCTTGCGGAACACCTCCACCGCCGTGTCGTCCGGCAGGATGGGCACGGCCTGCTGGGCCACGATGTCGCCGGCATCGGGCTTCACGGCCATGCGGTGCAGCGTGGCGCCGGTGTGCGTCTCCCCCTTCAGCACCGCCCAGTTCACGGGAACGCGCCCGCGGTACTTCGGCAGCAGCGAGCCGTGCATGTTGTACGCGCCGCGCGGCGCGAGTTCCAGCACTTCGGCCCCGAGCATCGAGCGGTAGTAGAACGAGAACAGGAAGTCGGGGCGCGCCGCGCGCAGCTGCTGCAGCACTGCGGGTGCGTGCGGATCGGCCGGGGTGATGCAGGGAATGCCGTGCCACGCGGCGTGGCGCGCCACGCTGTCGAACCAGATCTGCTCGGCCGGGTTGTCCTCGTGGCTGATCACCAGCGGCACCTCCACGCCGTGCGCCAGCAGCGTCCGCAGGCAACGCACGCCGACGTCGTGGTAGGCGAAGACGATCGCGCGCGCCATCAGGACGGGTTCTGTTCCGGGTCGTCGGTGCGGCGCTCCAGCACCGCGCCGACGATGTAGCGCGGACGGCGCCGCACTTCCTCGTAGATGCGCCCGATGTACTCGCCCAGCAGGCCGAGGCCGAACAGCGTGACGCCGATCAGGAGGAAGGCGATGGCGAACAGCGTGAACAGGCCTTGCTCCGCCTCGTTCGGACCGTTGACCAGGCGGCGGATCACCAGTGCGATGCCGAACGTCACCGCCAGGAACGACACACCGATGCCCACCGCCGAGAAGATCTGCATCGGCACCAGCGAGAAGCCCGTCATGAGATCGAAGTTCAGCTTCATCAGGTGGTACACCGAGTACTTCGATTCGCCGGCCGCGCGATCCTCATGCCTGACCATGATCTCGACCGGGTTGCTGGCGAAGGTGTAGGCCAGCGCGGGAACGAAAGTGTTGTTCTCGCTGCACTGGTTCACCGCGTCGACCACGGGCCGCGCGAAGCCGCGGAACATGCAGCCCTGGTCGGTGATGTGGATCTTGGTGGTGCTCTCGCGGATGCGGTTGATGAACCGCGACGCCCAGCGCCGCCACGCCACGTCCTGGCGCTGGATGCGGATGGTGCCGACGTAGTCGTGCCCCTTGTCCAGCTCCGCGACCAGCCGCCCCGTTTCCTCCGGCGGGTTCTGCAGGTCGGCGTCGAGCGTGATCACGTAACGCCCGCGGCTGTAGGCGAATCCCGCCAGCACCGCGCGATGCTGGCCGAAGTTGGCACTGAACAGCACGACGCGCGTGACGTCGGGCCGCCGCTCGTACTGCTCGCGCAGCACCGCCGCGGAGCGATCGCGGCTGCCGTCATTGACGAACAGGATCTCGTAGCTGCGCCCCAGCGCGTCCATGGCCGGATACAGGCGCGCGAACAGCGCCGCAAGGCCGGCTGCTTCGTTGTAAACGGGAATGACGACCGAGATTTCCGGCTGCATCAGGGTTCCCTCAGCAGCTGCGTGCAGGCCTGGCACACGCGGTCCACGTCCGTGTCGAGCATGGTGGGAAACAGCGGCAGCGTGACGATGCCGTGGCCCACCCGTTCGGCGTGCGGGAAATCGCCGGGCTGGTAGCCCATGGCCCGGAACAGCCCGAACAGGTGCATGGCCGGATAGTGCACGCCGACGCCGATGCCGAGCTCTTTCATGCGCTGGATGAACACGCCGCGCGGCATGCGCTGCGGCAACACCACCTGGAACATGTGCCAGCAGCCGTGCTCGAATTCCTCCAGCGGCAGCTCGCACCCGAGCGAACGATCGAAGCGCTCGAAATACCGCCGCACCAGGTGATGCCGCCGCTCGGTGAATTCGCGCAGGCGCGGCAGCTGGCCGAGGCCGATGCGCGCCGCGATGTCGGTCAGGTTGTGCTTGCCGCCAGCCTCGGTGACTTCCATCTCGCCATCGGGGAAGCGCTCCACGCCCTGCAGCCGCAGCAGGCCGGTGCGCCTGGCTTCCGCTTCGTTGTTGAGCACCAGGCAGCCGCCTTCGGCGCTGGTGAGGTTCTTGTTGGCGTGGAAGCTGATCGAGACCAGATCGCCGGTGGCGCCGATGAGCCTGCCATTCCAGTTGGCGCCCATGGATTGCGCCGCATCTTCGATCACGCGCAGCTGGTGCCGCGCAGCGACCACGGCGAGCTGGTCGCGATCCACCGGCAGGCCCGCCAGGTCCACCGGCAGCAGCGCGCGCGTGCGCGGCGTGACGGCCGCTGCCACCCGCGAGAGATCGATGTTGCGCGTGCGCGGATCGATGTCGACGAACACCGGGCGTGCGCCGGCACGCACGATCACGTTCGCCGTCGCCACCCAGGACAGCGGCGTGGTGATCACCTCGTCGCCGGGCATCACGCCCGCGATCGACAGCGCGATCTCGAGCGCGCCCGTGGCGGAACTCATCGCGCGCACCGGCCGGCCGCCAAAGAGCTTCGAGAGCTCCGCCTCGAACTCGAGCACCCGGGGCCCGCTGGTGATCCAGCCCGAGCGCAGCACCTCGCCCACGCCGGCGATGGTGGCCTCGTCGAGGGTCGGGCGCGTGATCGGTATGAAGTCGTGCTTCATGAGCGCGCCACCAGCCACACGCCGCCGATGATGATCGCGATGCCCGCCATGCGCGCCGGCGTCAACGCCTCGCCAAACAGCCAGTACGCGGCAAAGGCGTTGACCACATAGCCCACCGACAGCATCGGATACGCGACGCTCACCTCCACGCGCGACAGCGCGAGGATCCAGACCACGACGCTGATGGCGTAGCACGCCAGGCCGCCCAGGATGGGCAGGTTGAGCGCCACGCGGCTGGCGATGGTCGCGGCATTGCCGAACGTGAACGCCAGGCCCGTGATGGACTTCGCGCCGGCCTTCAGCAACAGCTGCGCCACGGCGTTCAGCAACACGCCACTCAGGATCAACGCCAGATCGCCTGCTTTCATTCTCGGGCCACCGCCACCATGGACGGCGCAGTGTATATCACCCGCATCGGCACCTGCCTGTCGCGCAGCCGGGCAAACACGGCCGGGGGCATCAGCGCCAGCGCCTGGCCGCCGGTCGCCCGCCAGCGATTGACGAACGCCGCTTCGCCCGGCAGCCAGGACCCGGGCTGCAGGCCGAGGCCGAAGTCCAGCTCGCCGCGGTAGCCGACCATGGAGCAGGGATGGCGCATGTAGAAGGTGATGGTATGCAGGTAGTCTTCGACGCAGTACACCGGCGTATCGGGCGCCAGCAGTGGCTGGGTGGCGGCGGCCAGCGCCGGCAGGTCGCGGCGATACGGCAGGTCCTGCAGCGAATGCAGCGCGATCTCCACCCACAGCAGCGTGCCCAGCGCCGCCACCAGCACGGCCCCTACCACTTTCTCGCGCCGCGCCAGCCAGCACGCCGCCGCCAGGCCGATCGTGAGCACGATGAATCCGGCGTACAGCAGGCGGATGAAGCTGTCGGGCGCGCGTGCCGCCAGCGCCGCGCCTGGCGCGGTGTGAGGCAGGATGAGCAGGATGAGCAGCAACAGCGCGCTGACCGTGGCCAGCGCACCCAGGTGCCAGGCCAGCCGGCGCGGCAGCATGCGATCCAGCGCCATGCCGGCCAGCAATGCCAGCGAAGGAATCAACGGCAGGATGTAGGGCGCGAGCTTGGACTGGGAGATGCTGAAGAAGCCGAATACGAACAGCGTCCACACGATCAGCAGCGCGCTGGCACGGTCGCCAGCCCGGGCGCGCAGCCAACCTTCGCGCGCGAACTGCGGCAGCATCGTGGTCCAGGGCAGGAATCCGCCGATCAGGATGGGAACGAAATACCAGTCGGGCTCATAACGATCGTGCACGCGCGTGAGATAGCGCTCGAAATGTTCGTGGATGAAAAAGAAGTGCGCGAATTCGGGGTTGCGGCGCGAGACCACGATGAACCAGGGCGCCGCCAGCACCAGCAGGGCCAGGCCGCTCCACCACGGGCGCGCGCGCAGCACCAGCGACCAGTCGCGCTGCCACAACAGGTAGAGCACGCCGACCGCGCCCGGAATCAGGATCGCGATCAGCCCCTTGGACAACATGCCGAACGCCACGCCCAGCGCCAGCACCCACGGCCCCGCCCGTCGCCAACCCGGTGGCGCCGGCTCATGGACCACCATCAGCAGGCCGGACAGGCAGAGCTGCAGGCCGAAACACACGCTCATGTCCAGCGTGAGCAGCCGTCCGAGGATGGCGTACAGCACGGCGCTGGCCTGCACCGCCGCTGCCAGCACTCCCGCGCGCGCGCCGAACAGGCCGCGCCCGATCCAGGCCGTGAGGAACACGCCCGCGAGCCCGCACAGCGCGGACCACAGGCGGCCGGACCATTCGTTGACGCCGAAGAGT
>DATJYR010000075.1:0-43573 GCA_035499515.1 Steroidobacteraceae bacterium
CCGCTGAAGCTGATGACGTAGTACCCCCCCGTCGTGACATTGCCCGTTCCGAGCGTGATGCCCAGTCCGTTCGGAGGCGCCGCGGTCACCTGGGTCATGGTCTGCGCGTACGCATTGTTCTGCAGGAAAAACCGCTCCTGCGCCACCTGGATCCGCAGCAGCGCCATCGTGCCGTCGGTGCGATTGGCGCGCAGTGCGTAGCGACGGTAGTTGCTGACGGCGATCGAGGTCAGGATCGAGAGCACCACGATCACGATCATGAGTTCGATCAGCGTCACGCCACGCTGACCTGTGTACCGGCCGCTGCGCTTCCCTGCGCTGTTCATGCATCCGCTGTTCATAGAACTGTTGCTCCCGCGGCCGGCTCAATCGGCCGCGTTGTCGTGCCAGTAGGTCTTGGTCAGCGCGCGGCAGGTGCTGCAGATGCCGATCTCCTCCGCACCCGACATCACCATCACGTCCTTGGCATGGTCCGCCGGGAACAGCAGCGACACGCCAGGCGCGATGCCGCCCTGCTTGGAATCATAGCTGCGATCCGCCAGCGTGATGGCGCCGTCGCCGTTGTAGTCCTTGACCGGCGCGCCGGTGAACAGGCTCACCGCGTACACCTTGTTGGTGCCCGAGGCGCGCGCCACGGCGCAGGGATCGGAGGTTGAGGTGGCCAGCGACCCCGGCGTGTAACTGACGAAGTAGATGATGTTGTCCAGCGTGCGCGCCGCCGACAGCACTTTCTCGCCGGTGCTGGCCGACAGCAGCAGCTTCCAGCCGTAGGAGCCGCTCGCGAACGTGGGCGAGAGCGTGGTGGTGATGTCCTGCAGATCGCTGTCGACGATCAGGTGCAACGCCGCGTACTGGGCCTGCGTAAGCTTGGTGAACGGGGTGTAGTCACGCAGCGTGTAGAGGTCGTCCTGGGTCTCGATGTCGAGCGGATGGCCGCGATAGCCCGAACCGATCGAGATGTTGAAGAACGCCGTGCCGCCCACCGGCTCGGCCAGCGCGACGTCAGGCGGCGAATAGAAGCGTCGCACGCTGGTCATCGAAGTGTGCGAGGTGTTCTCCTTGTCGCCCAGCGACGCGATCACGCCGCCCGTCACCAGCGGATTGGTGGTGCTGGTGGGCGAACCGCCGTTGGTGATGTCGAAGCGCCACACCTGGCCGGCCATGTCGCCGACGTACATGCGATCGGCATAGCCGTCGTTGTCGGTGTCCAGCACGGAGATCTGGCTCGGGATGGCATGCGTCATGCGCGTGCTCGTGAAGCTGTCGGTGGTGCTGGTCGAGGGACCTGCGGACCACAGCAGCACGCCCGTCTTGGCGTCGACCATGTAGATGTGGTTGCCCACGCCATCCTTGGGCGAGACGTAGCCGTAGCTGTCTTCGAGCGGGTCGTAGCCGCCGCCGAAGATCAGCACCAGGTGCTGGGCGTTCTGGTTGGCGCCCGTGCCCACCGTGACGCGCGCCACCGTGGGCGGCGACCAGGTCTGGCCCAGCCCGGGCAGTTCCGTGGGCGAGAGGCTCCACATGAACTTCGGGTTGTTCTTGTCGGTGACGTCCATCGCGTAGTAGCGGCTGACGCTGCTGTTGCGGCCGGTGCTGAAGTACAGCAGCACGCGATCGCCGGAATCCACCACGCCGTTGCTGTTCACGTCGAACTTGAGCAGTCGCACCGGACCGTCCAGGCTGTAGTGCTTGGTGGTGGTGGTTTCGTTGGCGTAGAGGTTCTTGAGGTCCGGCAGGATTTCCTGCGGGATGAAGCTCCACAGCTCCTCGCCACTGTACGGATGCGAGGTCACGTTGTCGGTGCCATCGGCGTTGGCGGTGGCGTTGATGGCGTGCAGGTAGCCATCGTTGGTGGTCACGAACACCACCGTGTCGTAGCCGGTGCCGGTGGTGCCACGGCTGTAGATCAGCGCCGCCGGCTCGCTGTGCACCGGGTCGCCCATCACGTGGCGGATGCCGGAGGTGTCGGAGGGCGGATTCTCGTCCTTCACGTCGGTGCCTTCGGCCCACGACAGCAGCGTCGTGTAGGTCGGATCGGTGCCGCCGAGGCCCAGCACGGCAGTGGCGTTGGCCGAGGTGATCGCCGTATTGATGTCCGTCACCGCCACACCCGAGGTGGTCGAGTTGTAGGCGTTGCTGCCGAGCATGGTGTAGATGTGGCGGCTGGTGGGGTCCGGCAGCCGGTGGGCGGCGCCGCCCAACGTGACGGTCGAACCGTCCGGCGACGCGCTCCAGAAGCTCTGCGTGCCGTCCTTGAAGAAGCCGGTCTGCGGATCGACCGCGGCCGTGCCGGTCGAATCGACCACCACTTCGTCGGTGACCTTGTACTTCTTCACGTTGCCGTCCCAGTGGTAAGTGGTACCGGGCTCGAACACGGAGACGTACAGGTCATCCAGGGTCTGGGTGCGGTTGAAGGCGTTCACGGCCACGGTGGGCGCCGAGAAGCTGGTGTTGTTGGCCGCCGCCACCGAACTGGCGATGGCCGACAGCACCGCGCTGAGGCTCGCATAGTCGGTGGCCGTGTAGGCCTGGCCGCCACCGGCCGTCGCCGCGCTCTGCAGGTACTGGAAGGCGGAGTTGTTCGAGCCTGCGAAGTCCGTGCCGAAGCCGATGAAGTACGAGGTGACGTTCTCGGTGCCCGAGACGGCGGAGTTGAGATCCGACAGGTACATGTACTTGGCCAGCGCGCTCAGGCAGCGGCCATCGCCCGACCCCACGCAGCCGCCGGTCACCGTCTGGAAGTTCGGGATGCCGGCGGTGGTGGTCGTGGTGGTCGTGTAGCAGGTATTGGAGCGGTTGGACCAGGTGCGGCCCGGCACGGACGTGCAGGTGCGCGAATCCGTTATGCCCGGCACCGGAGTGCGCGTCGTGGTGGTGCTGCCCTCGATGTACTGGTCGGCCTCGTTGTCGTCGGTGGGTTCGCCGTCGGTGAGGTACACGATGTAGTTCTTCTGGCACGAGTACTGCGCGGGGCTGATGTAATTGCCGCCGCTCTGCGAGGCAGCGGCGCTGGGATAGTAGACAGACGTATCGCAATTGCCCGTGAACAGACCCTGCGCGTCGGTGTCGCCCACTGTGCAGGCCGTGCTCGCGTACGGCGAGCCGGAACCGCCGAACACGACGCCGAGACCGCTGTAGTAGCGGTACGCCTCGTACATGGTTTCCGACAGCGGCGTGTCGCCGGACGGCACCATCGAGTTGATCTCGCTCTTGAGTGCGTCCTTCACGCCCGCGGCGTCGATGGACAGGATGGGCTTGCGCACCATGCCGCCCGAACCGCTGTAGCTGTAGGTCATCAACCCGACGTTGGTGCCCGAAACCAGGTCCAGCATGTCTTTGGCCGCGTTCTGCACGGTGGAGAGGCGGGTCTGCACGGTCAGCGGCGCGCTGTAGTAGTAGTTCAGGTAGTTGGCGGAATAGAGCGTGTAGGAACCGCCGTTGTTGCCCGTGGCGGCCCACCAGCTGTTGGCCGCGGTGGTGGTGTAGCTCGGCGTCAACGTGGTGCCGGAGCTCTTGTTCGGATAGGAGGAAGTATTCTTCTCCGCGCCGCATTCCACCGAATTGGCGTTCGAGGTGGTGGTGCCGGTCAGCGTGTTCTGCCACAGGTAGGTGCCCGGCGTGTGCGACGTGTTGTTCCACTGGATGAAGCCGCCACTGGCGTCGGTGTAAATGCCGCTGCCCCCGCTGGCGAGGTTCTTGCCGCTGCCGGTGGCGTTGGCGCAGCGCAGGTTGCCGACCGGGATCTGCACGGCGGTGTCGGAGCAGGTCGGGATGGTCGCTCTGCCGCGCGTAGGCACCTGAGCGAAGTAGTAGTAGCTGGCACTGCAGCTGCCCAAGTAGGTGGTGGCCGGATCGAACGCCGGCTGGCTGTTGAGCTGCGTCGACATGCTGCCCGACGTGTCGAGGATCAGCAGGATGTTGGCCGGCTGACTGGTGCTGTGGCTGCCGGAGAAGATCTCGGTGTCATCGGCCAGCGCCGCGCTGCTGACCAGCAGCAACCCCAGCAGCATTCCACCCAGTTGCGACTTGAAGCGGATCATGAGTTTCTCCTGGCGCGCGCGACGTTACTTGCCGGCGGCGATGCGACTGACGAGCTGGTCGGCAGTACGGTAAAAGAACATGGCCGGCACGTGCCGGCCGGCGATATAGGCGCTGAACTGCGCCTGCGTCACGCGCCGGGAGCCGATGAAGAACAGCGTGTCGGTGCTCATGCGGTACGATTTGGCGACGCAGGTGGCGCAGCCCTGCACGCGGGCTTCGCCGTTGACGCTGGAGCCCACCGAGATGCGATCGGAGTAGGTTTCGATGCCGGCTTCGAACATCTGCGGCTGCGGATGATCCGCCAGCGCCGGTGCGCATGCTGCCATCCATCCGAGACCGAAGGCCATCAGCCTGAGCTGCGTTTTCATGTTGTTTCTCCGCTAGAAACCGGTGTTGCCGGCGCTGGAAATCGTAAAGTCGCTGGCGGTGCGCGGCACCACCTGCGCCACGCCCTGCCAGGTCGTCGCGGTGGAATTGCGGGTGGAATTGCCCACCGACTGGATCTCGTAGTGGATGGCGCCCGCGACTTCGTAGGTGTGGCCCGCCACCGACGACAGCACCTGACCGTTGAGCTGCGGCGTGATGGTGGTGGCGTAGTTGTAGTCCGAAGTGCTCGCCGTGACGCTGGTGTCCACGGTGGTGCCGTCGAACGTGCCGACCTGGATGGCCCGCTCGGCGCCCATCTCGGCGGCGCGGAACGCCGTCTGGCGATACTGCTCGTTGCCGGCCATGACCAGCTCGCTGCTGGCCGAGTTCATGCCCGACACCGCCAGGATCGTGAGCACCAGCAGCAGCACCAGCGCGATGACCAGCGCGGCGCCCTGCTGGCGGGCGGGGTGGCGGGCCGGGGTCCGCCGGGCGGGGGTCCGCTGGAACGTACCGCTCATGATCAGGTCCCCGCCGCGTTGCGCAGCTGGATGGTGCGGCTCACCAGGATGCGGTGGTACGCCTTGGCTGCAGTGGGTGAAGTGCTGGTCGATGTCGAAGGCGCATACGCCTTGCCCGCGCCGCTGGCGCCGAGGTCGGCCGTGGTGCCGGTGGACGTGAGCCGGTCGGCGTACTGGTAGGTGGTGCCGTCGACGAAGCCGATGTCGGGCGTATCGGAGCGCACCAGCAGCCACAACCGCACGGCCACCACCGGATTGGTGCCGACCTGGTCGGCGTTCACGTAGCGCGTGGCGATGCCGGTGGCGATGCCGCCGCCCACGCCATCGGTGATGCCGTACTGCACCTGCATGTCCTCGACCCCCGAAATCACTTCTTCATCGATGAAGCCCACGGCCGTGCACGACGTGCCGCCGGTGCCCACGCACAGCGCCTTGCGACGCAGCGAGGGCACGCCGGTGAGGCCTTTGGAATTCTGGTCGACGTAGTAGGCATACACTTCGAGATTGCGCAGGCTCCGCGCCCGCGTCGATTGCGCCGTGGCCGGATCCGAATCGGTGCAGTTCGCGGAGTCGGCGGAGGTGCTGTACAGATCGGCGCTCTGGCGGTTGGCGCACAGCTGCAGCTGGTTGGTGTACGCGACGCAGCTCGCGGTGGCATTGCCGGTGTTGCACTGTTCGATGCTGGAGACGCGGCGGATCACCAGCGTGTCCGAACTCGCCACCGGGCTCGCATTCCAGGTCGCGCCATCCAGGTCCTTGAGGCTGTTGCAGGTGGAAGGCCAGGAATAGACGTTGTTGGTGCCGACCATGGGATTGTCGAGGTCGACCGCGAAATTGTTGCCGCAGGCGATGGCCGAGGCGCCGCTGGCCAGCGGCGAGACGGTGTCCGTCGCGGACGCCTTGCCATTGATGGTGGAGGAAGAGTTGATCAGCCCCCAGTAACCGGCGAGGCGGATGTCCGACTCGAGCACCGACATGGCGTAGCGCGCCGTCTCCTGCATGCGCGAGGTGCCTTCGTTGCCGGTGTAGGCCTTCTTGCTGTCGACGTACACCTGGGTGGCGCCCCAGATCAGCACCGCGCCGATGGTCAGCGCCACCAGCAGTTCCACCAGGCTCAGGCCCGCCTGCTTCAGGCTTGGTTTGCCGGTGCTCATATTTGCGTGTTCAGCACGTACTGGAGCTGTGCCGTCTGGTTGGTCTCGTTCCATTTCACGGTGATCTGGTAGCTGTTGGGCGTACCGGCGACCACGGTCACCGTGCCCACCCCGCTCGGCAGCGTCGCGGCCACGCGCGTCTCCCAGTCATCCAGATCGTCGTCGGCGAGGTCGGTCGGCGTGCACGCGGCCGAGGTCGCCCCGGTGCAGTTGTGGTCGCTGGGTGTCGTATCGCCGTAGGCGACGCCCGCCGTGCGGTTGGCGCGGATGCGATCGGCCATGTCGGCCGCGAGATTCACCGCCTGGGTGCGGTAGATGGCCGTGCCGCCGGACTGCATGGTGATCACGTACAGGCCGGCCATGCCGAGCATGCCGACCGACAGCACCACCAGCGCCACCAGCGCCTCCACCAGCGTGAAACCCTGCTCCTGCATGCGGCTCATGGGCAGCTGCCTCCGGTTGCGGCCAGCGACGTGGTGATGTCCGAGGCCACGTTCGACACGCGCGCGCGGCCGGTCTTGCTGAGGATCATGGCGCGCGCCGCGGTGGCGGCCAGCGCGGTGGTGTAGCGCGAATCGCACCAGACCACATTGCGCACCGGCGAGTTGCCGCCACAGGCGACCGAGGCGAAGCCGGTGGACGAGAAGCAGATGACGGCCTTGTTGTCGTTGCGCACCGTGACCGTGCTGTTGGTCTCGCCGCGCGACAGCACCGCTTCGGTGCCGTCGGTGGCGTGCGCGCCGTCGCCGTTCACGTCGGCGAACACGAACCAGTACTTCACGGTGCCGGAGGGCGCGCAGGTCAGCGAATTGTCGGTGCCCGAGATCGAGGCGGTGCCACACAGCGTCACCAGGCCCACCTGGCGTTTGATGGCCTCGGTGCGCGCCAGTTCGATGCCGCGCAGCAGGTCGTTGGCCGCGCTGGTGAGGCGGTTGTTCTTGGTGAACGTGCCCATGTTCGGAATGGCGATGGCAAACAGGATGCCCGCGATGGCGATGACGAACATCAGCTCGATGAGCGTGAAGCCGGGCTGAGTTGCTTTTCTCATGGCGGCCACTATAGGCGCGCGCCTCGACGGAAAACGTGACTTCCGATCAGTGGTGGAAAACAGCCGATGAGCGGCTTGCGAGGCGCGAAGTTTTTGTCTTAACTTCGGGAAATCGTGACCCGCATCACATTCACGCCCGGTGCACTGCTGGCGGTGCTGGCGCTGGCCGCGCTGGCCGCCTGCGCGGAACAGTTCGGCCGCGCGCCCGCGCCGCTGCGCCTGGCCACGTGGAATCTCGAGTGGCTGGTGACGCCGGCCACCTTCAACCAGCTGCGCGGCAGCTGCACCCGCGACGGCGCGCCGCGCGACGTGCATGCGCGCACGCTGCCCTGCGATGTGGTGGCCAGACTCGAGCGCGGCGCCAGCGATTTCGCCGGCCTCGCGCGCTACGCCCGCCAGCTCGACGCCGATGTGGTCGCGCTGCAGGAAGTGGACGGTCCCGAGGCGGCGCGCCTGGTGTTTCCCGATCGCGGCTTCTGCTTCAGCGGCGGCGCGGTGCTCCAGAACACCGGCTTCGCGATCCGCCGCGGCATCGCCTACCGCTGCGGACCCGATCTCGAGGCGCTGTCGCAGGGCGACACGCTGCGACGGGGCGCGGAACTCGTCCTCTACCCCGGCACCACGCGCGAATTGCACCTGCTGTCGGTGCACCTGAAAGCCGGTTGCGCGACGCCGCCGCTGGATTCACGCGCCGCCGCGTGCGCGCGGCTCGCCCGCCAGGCGCCGGTGCTGTCGCAGTGGATCGCCAAGCAATCCGCGGCGCACGTGCGCTTCGTGGTGCTCGGCGATTTCAACCGCGATCTGCTGGCCGAGCACGGCGCGGCGCTCGACGCCGCGGGCCAGCCGCGCAATCTGTGGCCCGCGCTCGATGGCGCCGACCTGCTGTTCAACACGGCATTGGGAACTTCGTTCCACAATTGCACGCCCGGGCAGGCGCACACCGGGTTCATCGACTACATCCTGCTCAGCGCCCCGCTGCGCACCGGCCTGGTGCCCGGGTCCCTCGCGCATCCGGGCTATTCGGCCAGCGATGCGTGGCGCCTGAAGCTTTCGGATCACTGTCCTGTTAGAATTAGTCTGCAATTAAGTTGAGTTTGCACTTGCGTCTGTGATCGAGTTGGCATAATCGCCACCCAATGGACATGAAAGCGGGCACCAAGTCAGTGGAACGCAGGCTGCACACGCGCCATCGCGCACGCACCACCGTGTACATCCTGCTGCCCGGCGGCAAGCGGCGCATCTGCCGCGCCGTGAATCTCAGCGCCAACGGCGTTTTCGTGCGCACCTCCGGCCTCGGACTGCGCAAGGGCCAGCAGGTCGACCTGGCGTTCGCCATCGATCTCGGCAGCATCACCAAGCTGCACCGTCGCACGGCCGTGGTTGCCCACGTGTCCGGTGGCGGCACGGGCCTGATGATGGATGCCTACGCGGCCGCGCCGCGCGCCTGATTAAACCTGATTAAACAATAATCCCCGACCCCTGCCCGGATCCGTGTAGCGTATCGGCCCATGCCGCTGCTGCGCTCACTGGGCATGCCGTTCCACCTGACGACGCTGTTGTTCGTCGGCATTTCCAGCGCGTTGCTGACATTGATCGAAAGCGCAGGCGCCGGCGTGCTGGGTCTGCTCCCCGCCCTGCTGCTGGTTTCATGGTTGTTCAAGTACGGCTTCGTGGTGCTCGAACACACGGCCGAGGGCATGAGCGAACCGCCGGTGGCGAGCGCGGAGATGCTGAGCCCGATGGAACTGCGTCCCTGGCTGATCGTGCTGCTGGCCGGCGTGGTGTTCCTGGTGGTGCGCGCCGTGGGCGGCATCGGGGGCGGCATCATCACCGGCGTCGCACTGTTGCTGCTGCCGGCCATCGTCGGTGTGCTCGGCACCAGCTCCTCGCCTCTGGAGTGCGTCCATCCGTTGACGCTGGCGCGCGTGCTGCGGGGCCTCGGCAGCGGCTATCTGCTGGTCCTGGTGCTGCTGAGCCTGCTCGCGCTGCTGGATCGGGTGGTGTTCCAGGCGCAGGTCAGCGAGTTCGTGCGCTGCGCGGTGCTGGAGCTGTCGGTGCTGCTCGGATTCAGCTTCATCGGCGGCATGATCCACGCGCGCCGGCTCGAACTGGGTTTCCTGCCGCGCTCGAGTCCGGAGCGGCGCCAGGCCGCGTTGGACCGCGACTACGCGGCGCGCCGCCAGAAGGTGCTGGACGACGCGTTCACGCTGGTGCGCGCGCGCCAGTACCGCAACAGCGCACAACCCGTGCGCGCGTGGCTGGAGGCCTGCGATGCCGGACAGGTGGCCGACGACGTGCACCACCTGCTGGGCGGCGCCCTGCAATGGCCCGAAGGGCGCGGGGCCGACGCCGTGGCGCAGGCCGTGATCGGCTGGCTGGTCGAACAGCGGCGGTTCGCGCTGGCGCTGCAGTCGCTTGATCTGGTTCTGAAAAGCGCGCCGTCGTTCGAGCTGGAAACGGCCTCGCAGCGCGAGCAGCTGGCCCGGTTCGCCGCCAGCAATGGCCGCCCGAAATTCGCGCAGTCGCTGCAGGCGAAGGACTAGAATCGCGGCTGAGAGGAGCGCCATCGCGTTCCGGCGAGGTTCACATGCCTGGCTACATCCTGCTGCTGGTCCTGCTGTTCATCCTGTTCTCCGGACTGCGCATCCTGCAGCAGTTCCAGCGCGGCCTGCTGTTCCGGCTCGGCCGCTACCGCGGCACGCGCTCGCCCGGGCTGAACTTCATCATCCCGGTGTTCGATCGCCTGCAGGTGGTGGACATGCGCGTCATGACGCAGGACATCGAACCGCAGGAAACCATGACCAACGACAACGTGCCGGTGAAGGTGAAGGCCGTGGTGTGGTTCAAGGTGGTCAACCCGGAGCTCGCGATCATCCAGGTGACGCACTTCGAGAACGCCGTGCGGCAGACGGCGCTCACGGCACTGCGCACCGTGATCGGCCAGCATTCGCTCGATGAACTGCTCAAGGAACAGGACAAGCTCTCGAACACGCTCGGTTCGATCGTCGACAAGGTGACCGAACCGTGGGGCGTATCGGTGGACCGCGTGCAGATCAAGGACGTGGAGATCCCGCAGTCCATGCAGCGGGCGATGGCGCAGGAGGCCGAGGCGCACCGCGAGAAGCGCGCGCGCATCATCAAGGCCGAAGCCGAGTACGACGCCGCGATGAAGCTCACCGAAGCCGCCACCCGCATGGCGCAGACGCCGATGGCCATCGAGCTGCGGCGCATGCAGATGCTCACCGAGGTCGGCGCCGAACAGAACACCATGACCATCGTCATGATGCCGTCCGAATTCGTGAACGCGGCGTCGGCGCTGACGCGGCTGGTCGATCGCCGGGACGTGACGCGCGAGTGACTTGGGTGGCGGCGGCGTAATCACGTATGCTTCGCGGCGTGAACCGGTGGCGCCGCGAGCGCCGCCGGACACTCGCAATAGTTGACACTTGCCTGGGGGGAACATCATGAAGTCCAGTCTTACCAGGGCGCCGGTCGCCCTGTGCGTCGCCGCCATCGTGGCGGCCAGCCATGCAGCCGCGGCCCGCGACGCCGCCACGCTGGCCGTTGCGCCGGGCGCAACGGAAGTCATCAGCAAGACCGTGCGCCTGAGCAAACTGACGCTCGGTGACGGCGCTACGCTCGCGCCCAGCGCAGGCCACAGCCTGACGCTGACCGTGGACGGCATCGGCACCGCCATCAAGCCCGGCACGTACACGGGCCACGTCGTGATCACGCCGACCGAAAACGTCTTCGAACGCTTCAACGACATGGGCGTCGACGAAACCTATCCGTACCGCGCCGCGCTGTTCATCGACGACGGCAAACGCGTGGCGGCCAAGTCGGTCGCGGCAGCCGTGGTCGGGGGCAGCGTGACCGACCGGTCCGCGTCCAACATCTCGATCACCTCGCACGAAGACAAGTTCAACGGCATCTTCATCACGGGCAACTCGAACTACACGCTCAACCGGCCCACGCTGCGCTTCGTCGGCAACGGCGGGAACGACTTCGTGGGCTTCGGCGCCGCGATCAAGACCGCCGGCACGGCGCATGTGGTCATCAACTACCCGAAGATCGACAACACCGGCGTGGTGCGCACCGCCATCTTCGTCGGCGGGCACAGCGACGTCACCGTCAACCACGCCGACATCTACGTGCACAACGGCGTGCTGCCCGCCGACTACAAGGGCGGGCCGATCACCGGCAGCGGCGGCGTCATGATGGAGCCGCCATGGGTGATGGGCATCGTCGGCAACGTGCGCGCCACCAACGTGGTCGGCAATGGCACGGTCCGCTACAACAACAGCCATATCCGTGCGCAGGCGTGGGGTGCGCTGTCGACCGATGCCACCACCGACGTGCACCTGTACGCCACGCACAGCCTGATCGAGACCATCGAGAGCGGCTACGGCGCCTACGCCGACGGTACTTCGCTCGACACGTTCAGCGACTGCACTTTCAAGGTGGCCGATTACGGCCTGATCATGACCGGCGGCTCCGGCGTGTTCACCGACCGGAGCACCGTCACCTCCGGCCGCTTCGGCGTGATGATGCACAGCGGTGGCCACGGCACGCTGACCATCGAAAAAGGCAGCGTGTTCAACACCAGGGAAGCGGTGATCCAGGTCAAGAGCAGCTATCCGAAGATCGTGGTCAGCGACTCGAAGCTGAACTCCGGCAACGGCATGATCCTCGAGGCCATCATCAACGACGATCCGCACGCGGGCGCGGGCGCGGGCATCGGCTTTGGCGGTCCGGCCGGCGGTGCGCCTCCCGGCGGCGGTGCGCCCCCTGGCGCTGGTGCGCCTCCCGCGGGCGCGGCGCCCCCTGGCGGCGGTGCCCCTCCCGGCGCGGCACCGGGTGGCGCGGGGCCTCCCGGCGGTGCGCCGCCCGCGGGTGCCCCCGCTGCGCCCTCGGGACCGAAGGTCATCGCCGCCTCGTTCAGCAGGGTCACGCTTGACGGCGACATCGTCAACGCCATGACGTCGCTGGCCAACATGACGGTGCGTTTCCAGGACGCCTCGATCACCGGCGCCATTTCGACCACGACCGCAAAACCCTCGGGCCCGACCCCCACCGCCACGACCTACAAGCTGATCGGCAGGATGACGCACACCTTTGGACCGGTCACCGGCGGCAATGGCCTGGAGGTATCGCTGGACGGCCGTTCGAAGTGGGTGGTCAGCAAGACCTCCTATCTGACCGGCCTGACGCTGGCCGAAGGTGCCACGGTCACGGCGCCATCCGGTGACAGCCTGAGCATGACGGTGGACGGCCGCGACACGCCGGTGCGCGCCGGCAGCTACCAGGGCAACGTGGTGCTCAAGGTGTCGGGCAGCTGATCCCGTTGACGGGAAGGCGGCGCCCCTGGCTGCCTTCCCGGCTCCGGAGGGCGCTGAGGTGGGCGCGACGCGGGGCCCGCGCTGCCCCGCGCCGCTATTGCGGCAACGCGGTAGCTGGGTCACACTCCGCCACCACCGCAGGAATTCCATGCGCCGCATCCGCGTCATTCCATGAGCCTGAGCGCCACGGCACAGATGCCCCTGACCGCGCTCGACGATGACGCGTGGGACGACCTGCTCAGCTACATCGAAGAACGCCGCGTCATTCCCATCGTCGGTCCCGAGCTGCTGCAGATCGGCACCGACAAGGGTCCGCGCCTGCTGTACGACTGGCTGGCGGAGAAACTCGCGGCGCGGCTGAACGTCGACGTGTCGCAGCTGCCGAAGCCGTACACGCTCAACGACGTGGTGTGCTGGTTCCTGGGCGCGCGCGGCCGGCGCGAGGAAGCCTACGTGCGCCTGCGCGGCATCCTCAAGGACGCGGACTTCGCGCCGTCGCAGGCGTTGCGCAAGCTCGCGGCCATCCCGGAGTTCGACCTGTTCGTGTCCACGAGCTTCGACTCGATGCTCGAGAACGCCATCAACCTGGAGCGCTTCGGCGGCTCGCCGACCACTGAAGTGCTCTCGTACGCACCCAACCGCGTCGTCGATCTGCCCGCCGAGCGTGATCGCCTGCAGCGTCCGGTGGTGTACCACCTGTTCGGCCGCTTGTCGGCCTCGCCCACCTACGTCATCTCCGACGAAGACCTGCTCGAGTACATCTGCGCGCTGCAAAGCGAACACCTCGCGCCCGAAAAGCTGTTCCACGAACTCGAGCACAACCACCTGCTGTTCATCGGCAGCAGCTTCACCAACTGGCTGGCGCGCCTGTTCCTGCGCATGGCCAAGCGGCAGCGCCTGTCGGACCCGCGCGACGTGGGCGAGATCATGGCCGACGACCACACCGGCGAAGACGAGCGGCTGGTTTCCTTCCTGCAGCAGGTCAGCGTACGCACCCGCATCTACCTGGGCGCCGAGCGCTTCGTCGACGAACTGCACGAGCGCCTGGCGGCGCGGCGCAAGCCAGCCGCGCCGGATGCGCGCAGCGCCGCCCCCGCGCGCTTCCTGCCGCCCGCGCGCGAAATGCCCGACAACGCGGTGTTCATCAGTTACGCGCGTGAGGATCTGGCCGCGGTCCAGCAGATCAAGGCCGGACTCGAGGCCGCTGGCATCACCACCTGGTTCGACATGGATCGCCTCGAAGCCGGCGACGATTACGACCGCAAGATCCAGCGCAACATCGCGCGCTGCTCGTATTTCATCCCGGTGGTCTCGGCCGCCACGCAGCGCCGGCTCGAGGGCTATTTCCGCCGCGAGTGGAGCTACGCCATCGACCGCGTGCGCAACATGGCCGATGGCGCGCTGTTCATCCTGCCCGTGACGGTCGACGGCACCATCGCCGGCGATGCGCTGGTGCCGGACAAGATCAAGGCGCTGCATTTCTCGCACCTGCCAGGCGGCGTGGTCAACGCCGAATTCGCGCAGCGGCTGGGCGACTTCATGCGGGCGCGGCAGCAATGAACGCGCAGCCCACCGGCGCGCCGTCGGGCGCGGGCAGCGCGCAGGCCGCCGATCTCGCCGCACCCGCCGTCGACGCGCGCAACCCGTGGCTGGGACTCGCGTCCTTCACCGAGGAGACGCGCTCGTTCTTCTACGGCCGCGAAGACGAAGTGGCCGAGCTCGCGCGCCGCGTGCAGCGCAAGCTGCTCACCATCTTGTTCGGCCAGTCAGGTCTCGGCAAGACTTCCATCCTGCGCGCCGGGCTGGTGCCGCGCCTGCGCGAACAGAGCTACTGTCCCATCTACGTGCGCGTGGACTACGGCCGCGATGCGCCGGAACCCGCCGAGCAGATCAAGCAGGCGATCGCGCGCTCGGCGCGGCTCGCGGGCCAGTGGACCCAGCCCGGCGTGGCCCTGCAGGGCGAATCGCTGTGGGAATTCCTGCACCATCGCGACGACGTGCTGCGCGATGAGGCCGGCCATGAGCTGATCCCGCTGCTGATCTTCGACCAGTTCGAGGAGATCTTCACGCTGGCGCAGAGCGATGAATTCGGTCGCGCACGCGCCGCGCGATTCGTCGAGGACCTGGCGGACCTGGTGGAGAACCGGCCACCCAAGACGCTGGAGGCCGTGCTGGAGACCGACGATTCGGCGGCCGAGCGCTTCGACTTCGCGCGCAGCGACTACCGCGTGCTGATCTCGCTGCGCGAGGATTACCTGGCGCCGCTCGAGGGCCTCAAGCACGCGATGCCGAGCATCACGCAGAACCGCCTGCGCCTCGCACCCATGACCGGCACGCAGGCGCTCACGGCGGTGACGCGTCCCGGCGGCAAGCTGGTCACCGAGGAAGTGGCGGCGGCCATCGTGCGCTTCGTCGCGGGCGGCGCGGAGCTCGCCAACGCCGAAGTCGAGCCCTCGCTCCTGAGCCTGATCTGCCGCGAGCTCAACGACGCGCGCCTCGAGCAGGGCCGCAGCGAGATCTCGCTCGACCTGCTGGCCGGTTCCCATTCCACCATCCTCAGCAACTTCTACGAACGCGCCCTGGCCGACCAGCCGCCCGCGGTGCGCCGGATCATCGAGGAAGAGCTGCTCACCGAATCCGGCTATCGCGAGAACATCGCCGAGGAGCGGCTGGTGAAGAGCTTCGCGGCTGCCGGCGCCGCGCCGTCCGCGCTCGCGGTGCTGGTGAACCGCCGCCTGCTGCGCATCGAAGAACGGCTCGACGTGCGCCGCGTCGAGCTCACGCACGACGTGCTGTGCGGCGTGGTCAAGGCCAGCCGCGATGCACGCCACGAACGCGAGGCCAATGCCGCCACGGAACGCCTGCTGGCCGAACAGCGCGAGCGCGAACTCGCGGCGCGCGCGGCGCTGGTGCGGGCCCGCAAAGTGGCCGCGGGCTGCATCCTGCTCGCCGTCCTGGCCATCGCCGCGGCGGCGTTCGCCGTGTTCAGCTCGCTGCGTGCGCGCCGCGCCGAACAGGTGGCCGAACAGGCCCGCAGCGGCTCGGAACACCTGCTGGGCTATCTCACCGACGATTTCGTGCGCGAACTGGAAAGCTTCGGCCGGCTGAACGTGGTGGCGGAATTCGCCAAGCGCCAGATCGACTACTTCCATTCCCTGCCGCCCGCGCTCAAGGGCGAGGAGACGACGCGCAACGGCGCGCTCGCGATGGTGCACTTCGCGCGTGCCGAGCGGACCATGGGCGACACGCGCGCCGCCACCACGAGTGCGGACGAAGCGATCGCGCTGCTCGAAGCGCAGCGCAAGGCCGGCGACGACACCGAATCCGCCGCCATCGACCTGGCGCTGGCCTACAGCACCAAGGCCCAGATCCTGGACAACGCCAATGATCCGGCCGGCCCCGCGCTGGCGGCCCGGGCCGCGGCGCTGTTGAAGCCGCTGGTCGAGGCCAAGGGCGCGTCGGCGGCGGCCCGACGCGCTTACGTCGAGGTGCTGGTCCGCATCGGCTATGAACAGCTCAGTGGCCTGCAAAACGACCAGGCCGTCGCGACCGAACAACTGGCACAGCGTTACGCGAACGAACTTGGCGCGCGCGATCTCAGCAACCTCGAAATGGGCGCCTATTACGTCGAAGCGGGCGCCTGGCTCGTGTCGGGCATGGTGAACGCCGGCCATAACGACGAGGCCAAGCGCGTCGGCGAAGCCACGGTGGCGCTGGCCGACAAGATCCTGGAACAGCGCCCCGGCTACCGCCTGGCGCTGCACGGCCAGCAGGTGATCGTGAGCGTGCTGACCAACGTCGCGCAGAACGAACTGGACCCCGTGGCCGCCGTGCAGATCGCCAGACGCAGCGAGGCGATCTCGCTGGTGCTGCTTGGACTGGACCGTGACAACATCGTCACCATCAACAACCTGGGCGTGTCACTGCAGACCATGGGCGATGCGCAATGGTCGGCAGGCGAACTGCGCGAAGCCATCGCCTCCTACCAGAAATCCATCGACGATTACGGCCGCGCGACCAGCGGGGGCGCCGGCTTCGTGGTCATCCGCGGCTACGATGGCGCGCTGACTGCCTACCGGCAGGCCGTCCTGGGCGATTTTTCCGGAGCCGCCGCCACCAACGCCGCGAACGCGCCGTATCTCGAGAACCTGCGACGTTCGGAGCCTGCCGGCAGCGTGATCGTGGCCATCGCCGATGCGACGGACAAGTGTGGGCGGGCATGGAGCGCGCTCGAGCAGGACGATCTCGCGGGCGCCGAACGCATCGCGGCCGAGGCCGAACGTGAACTGCAGGCCCTCAAGCCCATGGGCGACCTGGAGAAGAGCCAGACCTTCATCACGCTGTTCGCGGCGGCGCACGTCGCGGGCCGCGTCGCCTACCTGCAGCAGGCCTGGCAGGCTGCGGAACGCGAGGAGCATACCGCCTACGAAGGACGCAAGGTCTGGGGCACACAGGCCATCCCCGACCGGCGCGACCTCGGCGAGGTCTCCACCTGGATGGCCATGGCGCAGGCGCGCCAGGGCAAGTACCAGGATGCGGCGGCCACCATCGCGCCGGTGGTGAAATTCCAGCGCGAGCTGGCGGCGAAGAACCGCAGCGACAAGTGGCTGCCGCTGGAACTCGCGGGCGCGCTGTATGCCCAGGCGCTGTCGCAGCCGCAGCACAACGGCGCCCTGCTCAGGGAGGCGGCCAGCCTCATCGATGGCCTGCCCGCCAACCTGCGTTCGCTGCGCGACGTGAAGATGTGGCGCAGGTTCATCGCCATGGAGCGGAGCGTCGGTTGAACCCCGCCCTGCCCGTGTTCCACTCAAGCGGGCGCCCTGGTTTCCTGCCGCAGATCAGCGCCGATCCGCTGCACGTCGCGGCGCGCAAGCTCGAGCGCGAAGTCACCGTGCGGTTCGCCGCCGCGGCCTGCGACATCCACACGCGCGAAGGCGTGGTGCACGCGAAGCCGGGTGACGCGGTGCTGACCGGGGTCGCGGGCGAGCACTGGCGCGTGTCGCGCATCCGCTTCCACGACAAGTATCAACCCGTGCCGCCGACGCGCGCCGGCGAGGACGGCACGTATCGCAGCCTGCCCACGCGCATCCTGGCGGTGCCGATGCGCGAACCGTTCTCCGTGCTGCTATCCGACGGAGCCTCACGGCTGCACGGCAAGGCCGGCGACTGGCTGGTCGACTACGGCGACGGCAGTCTCGGCATCGTCGCGCGCGCGATTTTTGCCACCACGTACGAAGTGGTCGACTGAAACGAACCAAGCATGCCGCTTCATCAGACCCTGCAGAACCTGCTGCTCCTCGGCGCCGGACCCGACTCCCCTCCCCACCCTGCAAGGCCGCAACCACCGTCACGCCTGGCGCCGTTGATCGCGGCGCTCGCACCGGCGCACCGCAAGTTCGACCAGCTTGCGATCCACTACGGCCATCGCTACCGCAGCGGCTTCTGGGCCATCTACTTCCTCAGTTCGGTGGCCGTGCTGAGCGCCATCCTGCCGCTGGCGCTGGGCTGGGACAGCCCGACGCACGCCCTGCATCCGTACTCCGGCATCTGGGCCGTGCTGGAAGTCGCTATCATCGCCACCGTGAGCAGCATCTACTGGCGCGGTCAGCGCCAGGACTGGCAGGGCGAATGGCTGCGCGCACGCACCACGGCCGAGCTGACCTGGTACCTGCCGCTGCTGGCGCCGCTGCTCGATTTCGCGCAGCCCGATGCCGAACCCAACTGGTACCTGCGCGTGCTCGATCCCGGCCCGCATCTGCGGGCCGCCGACGCGGTGGCCGCACTCTGCGCCGCGAACGAGCCGCTGGCGCGCGAGCTGCTGGCCGGCGCCTGGTCGGAGGCGGCGTTCGTTGCCGGCTACGCGCAGTGGACCATCGATGTGCTGGAGGACCAGCGCCACTATCACGCACGCGTCGCGCACCGGCAGCACCTGCTGCTGCATCGTGCGCATCGCGTGACGAGCTGGCTGTTCGGGCTGACCGCGCTGGGCGCGCTCAGCCACCTGTTCGTGCACACGCTGTGGCTGTCGCTGGTCACGATGTTCTTTCCGGCGCTGGCCGCTTCGCTGCACGGCGCCCTGGCGCAATCCGAAGCCTACCGGCTGCACGCCACGTCGCAGCGGCTGGTGGCGGAGCTGCAGGACTCGATCCAGGAAATCCGCAACGCGCAGGCCGACGCGAACCATCCCGGCAGCCGCGTCGCTCTGAAGGCCGCGATCGAGGCCGCCATCGCGTTGATCCTCGAGGAACACCAGGACTGGCACATGCTGGTGCGGCCGCACCACCTGCCGCTGGCCTGAGGACGCGGCGTACCGCGTGGGGTCGCCGCTCCGCCGTCAGTGCCGGCTGAGCCGCACGGCGTGCGCGGGCAACGGCGGCAGCACCAGCGTGTCGCCCGTCGCCTTGCGGATGCGCTCGTCGTCGAGCATTTCCGGCGCGATGCGCGGCGCCATGAGGATCGCACGCCGGCGCTGGTCGAGCTGGTACTTCAGGAACGGCAGCAGCGAGCGCTCCTCCTCCAGCTGCGGGTCCTGCTCGCCCTTCTTCGTGAGCGCGCAGCGCACGTAGCTGGCGAAATACTCGTTGTACAGCGCTTCGTAGTCTTCGATGGGCTCCAGGAAAACGCCGTCCCCCATCAGCCGCGATCCGAGGTGCATCGCGCACCAGTGGCTGCAGGTGGCGCGCAGGTAGCTGCTGTGTTCGGTCAGCAGCGCATTGGCCGGATCGCGCCCCGCATAGAACAACGACAGCACTTCGTGCCGGTGGCGGCGCACATCTTCCCGCGCGCGCATGTATTCGAACAGGGACCGGCGGTGGATCAGCGTGAACGCCAGGCGACGCAGGGCTGCGAGCTGATCGTGCACCCGGGTCTGGCCCGCGACGTCATGCATGAAGGTGCTGTGTTCGGCTTCCCAGTGACGCCAGCGCGTGGTGTCGTTGAGGATCCGGCTCGCGACCTGCTGCTGGTGCGGCGCGCCGGATTCGGCCACCGTGCCGACATGCGACCACGACTCCTCCATGAGCACCGTGTGTGAGATGAGCTGCAGCTTCACCGAATTTGGCCGGCCTTGGTCCGAAACAGGGAATGACTAGTTTTTACTCCATTTCACCCCGCCAAGGAATTGTTAATTTTCGACGGGCGGTGAGTGATTTTCAGTGGCGTTTACGTGTCACTGGATTGTGCATCGCGACGCGGAAAACCCGGGGGAAACCCGCAAAATTGCACTGCTACCGCGTCATCGTGCGCCAGCCGAGTGCAGCGTATTTCCCGCAGGAATATTTGCCGCCGGTGTTATCGACCGCACGGCTCACAGCCACGCCGAGATCCAGAACACGATCCCGGCCGCAGCACTGGCACCGGAAAACACCAGCATCCAGCGCTGGCGCGTCAACACCGTCAGGGCCGCCATGGCGATCGCCACCTGCACCAGCGCCAGCGCCTGCGCGAGCCGGCCATGCGGTTTCACGGCGCGGGCACTTTCGGCATCGGCGGCGGTGGATTCCTCATCGAGCTTGCGCGCCTTGCTCTCGATGGCCTGCTTCTCGCTGGCGTAGCGCGCGGATTCGGCGGCGAGCGCCGCGCGCTCGGCGTCCGTGGCGCCCACCGCGTGCGCCAGGATCACTTCCTTGACGCCTTTGGCCTGGTAGTACGCCCACTGGTCCGAAGCCGCGGACTTCTTCAGGATGGCTTCGTTCTTGAATTCGAGGCCGCGCGACTCGGCGTTGCCGTTCTGGTAGCTGATCAGTGCGCCCATGGTTGCGAGGATGGCGGTGAACATCGCCACCCAGCGCCCCAGCGAATCGGCGTGCGCCGCATGCTCGACCGCGTGATCGTGCTGACCGTGGACTTCGAACTCTTCACTCATGGTGCGTCACCTGCAAGCTTTCACCGGGCGAAAGTCTACGGGTTCCGCGTGCGCGGTGCGCGTGCCGGCGCTCTGATCCAGTTGTGCCGGCTTCAGGACTGCAGCTTGACCGCGATCGCCAGCGCGCCCAGCAGGAACATGGTGCCGATCACGACGATGCGCATGAAATAGTCCTTGGATTCCATCGCTGCTCCTCGAAGGGTGGTGGCAGGGTGAAGGGGATTGCACCTCGCGCAACGCGCGACGGCAACCTGTCGCGAAACCAGTACACGGAAGCCATCTCTCACGCCGCGGCACCCTCGCCGTACGATTGCCAGGCGCATCCCGGTCTTCCAAGTACCGCGCGAACCCAGCGCCGCAGCGCTTTACAGCAGAACTGTATATCTATACAGTTCACTCCATGAGCGTCATCGGTCGCCAGGTCTTCACCGGTCGCGGAGCCCAGCTGAATCCTGCGGGCCGTTTCGAGAGTCGTTCCGTCGAAACCGTGGACGACGGGTGGTATGTGGAGGACTCGCCCGACAGCATCGCCACCACGGTCGAGCCCGAACAGGCGAAGAAGGTCATCAGCCGCAACGATTCGCCCGACATCCCGTTCGAATACTCCATCAACCCGTACCGCGGCTGCGAGCACGGTTGCGTGTACTGCTACGCGCGCCCGAGCCACGCCTACCTGGGCCTGTCGGCCGGCATCGATTTCGAGACGCGGCTGTTCTACAAGGCCAACGCGGGGAAACTGCTGGAGGCCGAGCTCGCCCATCCGCGCTACGTCTGCAAACCCATCACGCTGGGCGCCAATACCGATCCGTACCAGCCGATCGAACGCAAGCTGGGCGTCACGCGCGAAGTCCTCGAGGTGCTGGCGCGGGCGCGCAATCCGGTGACGATCATCACCAAGAGCGCGCTGGTGCTGCGCGACCTGGACCTGCTCACCGAGATGGCACGCGACAACCTCGTCAACGTCGGCATCAGCATCACCACGCTCGACCCGGCCACCAAGCGCTCACTGGAGCCGCGCACGGCGGCGCCGCAGGCGCGGCTGCGCGCGGTGCGCGAGCTGACGGCCGCCGGCATCCGCACCGGCGTGCTGGTGGCACCCGTGATCCCCGCCATCACGGACCATGAAATGGAAGCGATCCTGGAGGCCGCGAGCGAGGCCGGCGCCAAATGGGCCAGTTACGTGCTGCTGCGGCTGCCTTTCGAGATCAAGGACCTGTTCCGCGACTGGCTCGGCGAGCATTTCCCCGATCGCGCAGCGCACGTCATGTCGCTGATCAACGATATGCGCGGCGGCCGCGACAACGATCCGAATTTCGGCTCCCGCATGCGCGGCACGGGCCCGATCGCCGAACTGCTGCGGGCGCGCTTCAAGGTGGCGTGCAAGCGGCTCAAGCTGGACTCGGGCGGCCGCGAGATTCCCGCCCAACCCACGCGCCTGTTCCAGCCGCCGCCGCTCGCGGGCGCGCAGCTGTCACTGGGTTTCTAGCCGCGCAGCGGCAGCTGCACGGCGACGCACAGGCCGCCGTCCCGGCGGTTCTGGAGCGAGAGCCGCCCGCCGTGCGCTTCGACGATCTCGCGCGTGAGCGCGAGGCCCAGCCCGGTCCCGTTGCGCTTGGTCGAATAGAACGGAATCAGCGCGTGCTGCAGCACCGCCTCGCTCATGCCCGGGCCGCGATCCAGGATCTCGATGCGTGTGCATCCCGGCAGCGGAATCACACGCACGCGAATGTCGGCCTGTTCCATGGACAGTCCAGCGCACGCGTCGTGCGAGTTCTTGAGCACGTTGAGCAGCGCCTGCTCCATCTGCGCCGGATCCACCTGGCCGCGCAGGTCGGGCTGGTGCAAATCGACCTGGAACGCCACCTGGTGCTGCAGCGTCGCCAGCAACGCCGCCCACTCCACGCGCTGCAGCTGCGGCTGCGGCAGTTTGGCGAACCGCGCGTAACCGCGGATGAAACTCTCGAGGTGGCGGGCGCGCTCCTCGATGGTCGCGAACACCTGCTCCAGCCGCGCGTGCCGGGATCGCCGCAGCAGTTCGTTGCCCGAATGCGCCAGCGACGCGATCGGCGCCAGCGAGTTGTTGAGCTCGTGGCTGATGACGCGGATCACTTTCTTCCAGGTCTGCACTTCCTGCCGCCGCAGCTCCGCGGTCAGGACGCGGATCAGCAGCAGTTCATGCCGGCGCGTGTTGAGCCGGAAGTCGCGGCGCGCCAGGTGATATACCTGCTCGTCGTCGCCGTTGGCCGCGTGCACCGTGAACAGGCTGTCACCGCCGCGATCCAGGGCCTCCCGAAGTTCCGCGGGCAAGGTCTGCAGCAACGCATCGAAGCGCTGCCCCTCCAGCTTGCGGCCACCGTGCAACAGCTGGCGGGCCGCGAGATTGGCGTAAAATACGCGGCGCGTGCCGTCGCTGCCGTGCGCCAGCAGCAGCATGGCCACCGGGGTGTTCTGCACCATGGTGTCGAGCAGCAGCTCGCGTTGCGCCAGCCCCTGCCGCGCATCGCGCAGCACTGCGCCCATCTCGGCGTGCGCGCGCACCAGCTCGCCCAGTTCATCGTCGCTGTTCCAGCGCACGCCGAAGTTGTATTCGCCGTCGCGATAGCTGTTGACGCTGCCGGCCAGCGCGCGGAACAGCGCCTGCAGCGGCTGCAGCGCGCGATGCAGGCTCCACGCCACGATCAGCAGCAGCAGGGCGCAGGCGAGCGCCGCGGCGAGCCAGCTGAACTGCCACCAGCGCAGCATCGCCCACGGCAACGCGGCCGCCAGCACGAGCCAGGGCAGCAGGCGCAGGAACAGCCGGCTGGCGAGGCCCAGCCGCATCAGTCGCGCGGAATGCCGTGTCGTTCCATACGTCGGTACAGCGCCTGTCGACTCAAGCCCAGGGCCGCAGCGGCCTGCGCGATCACGCCGCCGGCGCGACCCAGCGCACTTTCTATCATCGCGCGATCGGGTTCAACCGGCAACGCGCGCCGGCGCACCGCACTGCCCGGCAGCTTGAGGTCGGCAGCTTCGATGCGCGCGCCGGTGGCCAGCAGTTCGGCGCGCTGGATGACGTTGCGCAGCTCGCGCACGTTGCCGGGCCACGCGTAGGACTGCAGCGCCGCTGCCGCCGCCGCCGACAGCGGCTTGCCGCTGCCGACGAAATGCATGGCCAGCGGCAGCACGTCGCCGGGTCTCTCGGCCAGCGGCGGCACGGCCAGCTCGATGGTGTTGAGTCGGTAGTAGAGGTCCTCGCGGAACGTACCGGCGCGGATCATGGCCGGCAGATCGGCGTTGGTGGCGCTGATCACGCGCACGCTGACCTGCAGTTCGCGGTTCGCGCCCAGCCGGGAAAAGCGCCCCGACTCGAGGATGCGCAGCAGCTTCACCTGGCCGGACAGCGGCAGGTTGCCGATCTCGTCGAGGAACAGCGTGCCGCCGTGCGCGGCTTCGAACTTGCCCTCGCGCGCCTTGATGGCGCTGGTGTAAGCCCCGGCATCGGCGCCGAACAGTTCCGCTTCGATGAGTTCGGATGGCAGTGCGCCGCAGTTCAGCGTCACGAACGGACCCTCCTTCACCGACGAGTTCGCCTGCACGATGGCCGCGATCATCTCCTTGCCACTGCCGTTGGGCCCCGTGACGAGCACGGGCAGCTGCGAGCGCGCCACCTGGCAGGCCAGCGCCACCACGCGCTCGCTGGCGGGATCGGCGAACACGGCGCCCTGCAGCTGGTAGCGGCTGGCCAGCTCCGCCCGGCGCCTGAGGTCGTCCGCGCGACGACGATCCAGTTCGTGGCGCGCTTCCGAGAGCTCGAGCAGGTTGTTGACGGTGGCCAGCAGTTTGGCGTCATCCCACGGCTTCGCCACGTAATCGGCGGCGCCTGCCTTGATCAGGCCCACCGCGCTCTCCAGGTGCGTCCAGGCAGTCAGGAGGATGACGGGCAGATCAGGGTGCGCCGTGCGGATCGAAGCGTACAGCGCCTCGCCCTCGCGACCCGAAGTGGTATCGCCGCTGAAGTTCATGTCCTGCACCACCATGTCCACGGGCTGCTCGTCGAGCAGCTTCAGGCCCGCCTGGGGCGAAGTGGCGCGCAGCGTGCTGATGTCGTGCAGCGAGAACAGCACGTCAAGGGCGGTGGCCACTCCCGGGTTGTCATCGATGACCAGAATCGTGGGCATGTGGGGCGGATGTTGCCAGCTCGGTGCGGCGCGTGGCTAGGCGCTGCGCGTCGCGACGGCCGGCGGCACCGCCGCGGCGCGCAGGGCAGGACCCAGCACCGCCACCTGGCCCAGCGCCCACAGCAGCAGCGCACCCACCGGCAGGTAGAGCAGCGGCAGCCGGGGCAGCTCGTAGTGGGTCATGAGGACCTGGTTCAGGCCGTAGGCCAGCAGCATGCCGATCACGATCCCCATCGAGCTGAGCAGGAAGTTCTCGGTCTGGAAATAGCGCAGCACCTGGCGCCGTGTCGCGCCCAGCGCCCGGCGGATACCGATCTGGCGCCGGCGCTGCGCCACCCAGAAGCTGGCCAGGCCGATCACGCCGAAGGCCGTCACCACGAGCAGCGCCACGCACACCACCACCAGCAACCAGGCCATGGCGCGATCGTTCTGGTAATAGCCGGCGCGGATCTCGTCGAAGGTGTCGGTGCCAAGGATGATGCGGTTGGGATTGACGCGGTTGAGCGCAGCCCGGGCCGCCTGCAGCACCCGTGCGCGCTGCGAGGGGTCCGGCACGCGCATCAGGTAGGTGCCGCCGACGTCATAGCCCACCGTGATCGGAAAGATGGTCGAATAGTTGAACGCCACATCGCCGCCGCGCTCGCTGGGACGCAGCAGGGTGTCGATGATGCCCACGACCTTGTGGCCGTTCCTGCCGTAGATGTAGAGCGTCTGGCCGAGCGCATTGCCAGCCGGGAAGAGTTTGTCGGCCAGTGATTTGGTGATGATCACCGACGGCACCCTGGTGTCCTCCTCCGAGGTCGACTGCACCGTCCTGGCGTCGGTGTACTCCTCCGGCAGGAAATCACGGCCGCTGATCAGCCGTACCCCGAGTGTTTCGAGCAGATCGGCCGTGCCGAGGTAGTTGGTGGCGCCCGTGGTGTCGTTCTTCTGGTCGGGCGTCAGGCGGATGCCACTGTTCCATGACGAGCCGCCGAGCGGAACCTCGTTGGTGGCCGCCGCGTAGCGGACGCCGGGAATCGCGCGCAGCGCGGCCAGGTCCTGTTCGGTGCGCGCACTGGCGTCGGCATCCGCGCCGATGCCCGCGAGCGTGACGCGCACCAGTTCCCGTTCGGCGATGCCGGTGGGTCGCTGCATGCGCTCCAGCCGCGAGCCGATCATGAACACGGCGTTGCAGATGATGGCGCAGGTCAGCGCCACTTCGAGCACGATGAGGCCGGCGGCGGTCTTGTGCCGCAGCAGGGTGGAGCAGATCGGACGGATATCCATGGCTGTATCCTCGTGGGTGGACCGCGGTTCATTGCGCCTTGAGCTGCATGGCGGGCGTCACCTGCATGGCGCGCCACGCCGGCAGCACGCCGGCCAGCAGGCTTGCCAGCAGCGCCAGCACGAATGTCAGCGCCAGCATCGCCAGATCGAGATGGACATAGGGCGCGTACTGCGTCGGCTGGTGCCGCACGCCCCACAGTCCGAGCGCTGCCAACCCCAGACCCAGCATACCCCCCACCAGTCCCACCATGCCGGCCTCGACCAGGCATTGCAGGAAGATCGCGCGCCGCGACGCCCCCAGCGCGCGCCGGATCCCCATCTCGGAGGAGCGACGCAGGAATTTCGCCAGCAGCAGACCGACGGTGTTGACCAGGCACACCAGCAGGAAGCCGAACGCGAGCAACACCTGCAACCTCACGTCGCCGGGCACGATCTGCTTGTAGCTCAGCCATTGCATCACCGAACGCAACCGCACGTTGGGTGGCCGCTGGAAACGGCCGGCCGCGTGCTGCTGGGTCGAATAGTTGACCAGGTACCGCCGGTACGCGGACGCCTGCGCGGCATCGTCGAGCTCCACCCAGTACTGGATCCACACGCAGTTCGCGCCCACCGCTGTGCCATCGCCCTTGGAGTCGCCCCAGCAGTCCATGCTGCCGCTGCGGTCCATGTTCAGGTCGCGCGACGTGGTGAACGGCACCATCACGTCCTCGGCGCCACCGAAGCCCCGCACGTTGAGGTCGTAGAAATGCGGATTGGGATTCCAGTCACCCATCACGCCGGCGACCCGGAACTCCTGTCCTGCGAGGCGCACCGGTTTGCCCACGCTGTTGGCGCCGCCGAACAGCTTGTCGTTCAGCGACTTCGTGATCACCGCCACGCGCGCGTGCGCGGCATCGTCCGCGGCGCTCCAGCCCTGGCCGAACAGCAGCCTGGTGTGGAACATCGGGAAGAAATCCGCCGAGGTGTAACGCGCCGGCGCATAGAACGGCGCCAGCCCCGCCTTCCCGGGCTGCACGGAGACATTGCCGCCGCTCATCATGGCCTGGCGGGGCGCGCGCCTTTCAGCCAGCAGGGTTTCGGCGTCGTAACGCGTCACCTGTTCGGCCGGCTCCTGGCCGGGCTCGTAGCCCTGCAGCGACTGCGGATCGAGCTGCACTTCGTACAGATGCTGGCTCTGGCCCGGCAGCGGATCTCCGGAGAGGATGTAGTACACGGTGAGCGTGGTCATGCTGGCGCCGATTCCGAGCGCTATCGCGAGCACCATGAGCGCTGTCAGCACCCGGTTGCGGCGGAAGCTGCGCAGCGCGAGTTGCAGGTAGTAGCCGAACATCGGGGTGTCCTCCTCAGGCGTGGGATGCGACGGCGCCGCCCGCGGCGGCGGGCGACACCAGCGCGGCCTCCCGTACCAGATCGCTGATCTGGCCATCGACGATGTGCACGTTGCGTTGGGCGCGCGCGGCCAGCTCCGGATCGTGCGTGACCATGACGATGGTGGTGCCCTGCGCATTGAGGTTCTCCAGCAGCTCCATGACTTCGCGGGCCATGTAGGAGTCGAGGTTGCCGGTGGGCTCGTCCGCCAGCAGCAGCCGCGGGTCGCCGGCCAGCGCACGCGCGATCGCGGCGCGCTGCTGCTGGCCGCCGGAGAGTTCGGCCGGGTAGTGCTTCATGCGTGAGGCCAGGCCCACCCGCGCCAGCGCCTCCTCGATGCGCCGCTTGCGCTCGTCCGCGGCCATGCCGCGATAACGCAGCGGCACGTCGGCGTTGTCGAACAGGTTCAGGTCGGGGATCAGGTTGAAGGCCTGGAAAATGAAACCGATCTTCTGGTTGCGCAGCCTGCTGCGCGCATCGTCGCCGATGCCACCCACGTTCACGCCGTCCAGCAGGTATTCGCCGCTGGTGAAATCCTCGAGCAGCCCCGCGATGTTGAGGAACGTGGTCTTGCCCGAACCCGAGGGTCCGGTGACCGCCACGAATTCACCCTCGCGCACCTGCAGGTCGAGCGCGCGCAGCGCGTGGGTTTCCACGAGTTCGTTCCGGTAGACCTTGGTGACCTGGCGCATTTCAAGCATGAAAGTCTCCTGTGACTGGAAAGCTCAGCGACTGACCTTGACGCGCGGCGCATCGTTGAACAGCTCGGTGCCCGACACCACCACCTGGTCGCCGGCCTTGAGGCCGGCGATGATTTCCACGGCATCCAGGCTGCTGACGCCGAGCTGCACGGGGCGGCGCACCGCGCTGCTGCCGTCCATGACGTAGGCGTAGCGTCCGCCGGCCTGGTCGACGAACGGACCGCGCTCGACCATGAGCACGTTGCGACGCGTGTCCTCGAGGATGCGGACGTTGAGGCGCTGGCTCTGGCGCAAGCCCGCGGGTTGCGGGCCCGAGAAACGCAACCGACCCGTGACTTCGCCGGCCACCACTTCCGGGGAGACGGCCGAGATCCTGGCGGCGAACGGTTCGCCGCTGCCACTGGTGATCTGCGCCGGCATGCCGATCGCCAGATCCTTCGCAAAGCTCTCCGGCACCTTGAATTCCACCTCGAACGAGCTCAGGTCCACGACGCCCAGCACGGGGGCATTGAGCGCCACGTTGGTGTACTGCGTCACCTGCACCTGCCCCACCTGGCCATCGAACGGCGCACGCAGCGTCAGCGCATCGACCTGGCGCCGCGCCTCCGAGACGATGGCGCGCTGCCGCTCGGCGAGCAGCCGCTTGTTGCGCGCATCGAGCTGCCCGCCCTGCCCCTGCAGGACCGCATCCTCGCGCGCATGCGCCAGGCCGATCTCGGCCTTTTGCAGCACGTCCTTGGCCCTCATGAGATCCACCTGCGCCACTGCACCCAGGTCGTAGCCGCGCTGGTAGCGCTGCAGGTCGCGATCGGCGGCCGTGCGCTCCACCACGGCCTGGTCCACCGCCTTGCGTGAGGTCGACTGGGCGAGCTTCGCATCCAGCTCGGCGCGGCTGGCCTCGGCCTCGAGGCTTGCCAGCGTGGACTCTTCCTGCACGAGCTTGCTGCGCAGCTCCGGACTGTTGATGTCGGCCAGCGCCTGCCCTTTCTTCACCACGTCGCCGGCCACCACGTGCAGTGTCACCGTGCCGGGCGCGATGGCGTACAGCGTGGGACTGTTGGCGGAAATCACCTTGCCCTCGGCGGCGATGTCGCGCACCAGGTCGCCGCGCGTGACGGCCACGATACGCAGCCGATCGCCGGACACCGACGTCGCGCTGGAGATCCAGCTCCGTCCGATGGCCACCGCGCCGATGACCAGCAACGCCGCCGCGCCGGCGATCAGCAGCTGGCGTCGCCGCGCCGCCGGGAGTGCGGGCCTCGCAACGAGCTGGTCCTGCTGTGACGTGTCGCGGATCATGGGCACGTGGGAGCATGCGGCGTGCCAATCGCAAGTGCTTGATGCACAAGGTCGATGTCGGCCGGCCGAAGTGTCCGCAGTGTCCGCCGGTGTCCGCTGCGATCAGTCGGCGGACAGTCGCTTGCCCAGCAGCCGACGCAGCTGCCCACGCCGCGGACCGAGGCGAAGTTCCAGTTCAGCTTCAGGCTCAAGGCCTGGGACAGTATTTTCGGCGACAACGGCACGCTGTGGTTCGCCTGCACCCAGCAATCGGGCTGGCAGGTGTACAACAGCCAGGAGTCGGCGCCGTTCCGCTCCACCGACTTCGAACCGGAGGCCATCCTCTCGTTCCACACCTACGCCGAGCTGTTCGGCTGACAATGGCGCCTGCTCAATTTCGCCTTCGACCACCAGTCCAACGGTTAGGGTTATCTGCAGCTCGGCAGCGGTTACGGCGAAAGCCTGGTTGACTACAACCGCTCGCAGACGATCATCGGCGTCGGCATCCTGCTGCTGCCCTGGCTTTGAGCGCTACGGCTGCGCAGGCGAGGGACCACCGCCAGGCGGACCACCATCGGGCGGCGGACCCGCCGCCGGCGCCGGTTGCGGATCGCCGATCGTGAGCTGGAAGCCGTGCGTGTCGATCTGCGTGCGATCGCCCGTGAAGAAAGCGAGTTGTGAATCTCCCGTCAAAGTCCAGTGGCTGGTGGCATCGAGCGTCAGCGATACGCCATGCCCCGTGATCGCGCCACGATAGCGGGTCCCCTCGTTGAACAGCAGGATGAGCTTGGTGCGCTGGTCCCGCACTTCGATGTCGCCGGTCAGCTGCGAACCGTAGGTGGTGAAGGTGCTGTCGTTCTGCAGGTATTCACGCGCGCGATCGAGCGTCAGTGCGCCGGGCGCGGGTGAATTCGCGATGATGAGCTTCTGCGTGGCCGGCACCGCCACCGTCGTGCCGTTCTTCAGCACCAGGTCCACCGACTTGCCGTCGAGCAGGAACGCCGTGCTCTGGCCCACCAGCTTCGTGTTGCTGAACACGCCCACGCCGCGCTTGAACGGATTGTTGCCGTTCGGATGCGCGTAGAGGATGGCGCCCGCCACGCCTTCGAGCGTTGAGTCCGTCATTTCGATGTCGCCTGCGCCCGAGATCACGGCAGCCGGCGAGACCAGCGACTTCACCGTCGAGTTGCGGATGCGCATGTGCGAGAAGCCATCGGCGTAGATGCCGGCGGAACTGCGCACGTGCGCGAGCGCGTTGACGTGGTTGGCATACACCCAGCCGCCACCATGGTCGCTCGACAGCGCGCTCCCCTGCGGCCCCGTCGTCTCCACCTCCACGTTGTCGAGATGGATCTTGCCGCCATAGCAGACCTGCACGCCGTGCAGATGGGTCGTGAACACTTTGCCGTTGCTGGCGCGCACCACGCCGTCGTACACCGCGTACAGCCCGTTGGTGGTGCCGGACAGATCGAAGTGGTCGAGTCTCACCTGCCCCTTGGCATTGGCGTACACCACCGCGCTCACCCCGTACTTCATGAGCGCATCCTGCGTGCGGTTGCGGCCACTCGGGTACACCACGCTGGTCTCGCTGGTGTGGGCGATGCGGAGCGGCGCCGCCGCCGTGCCACTGACCTCCGCCACGCCGCCACGCGTCGCGTACACGGCGGAGTTGTTGACCGCCTGGTCGGCGGCCGACACCGTGATGTCACTGTGGATGCGGACCGGACCCCGGTAGCCGCGCGCCGCGCCATCGACGTAGTGCGGGGAGACGATGGCCGCGGCGACGTTCGCGGGCATGATGGGCATGATCATCGACGGGCCGGGCAGTTCCTCGGCCCATTCGCGCATTTCGGCACTCAGCGGGTTCTCCGAGTTGTACGTGATGCGGTAGCCGTGGCCCTGGATGCGATCGAAGGCGTGGTAGTCGAAGCCGGCGCCATCGAGCCGCGAGTCGCCGGTCACGTTCCAGTGGCTGGTGGCATCGAGGCTCAGCGACGCGCCGTCGATCCGGCCGGTGAGCGTGGCATTCTGCAGCACGATGCGCAGCGGATGCTGCGGCGTCGCGCTGAAATCGCGCGCCAGCGACTGGTCCTTGAACACCAACTGCCGCGCGGGCGCATCGACCAGCAGCGCACTGGACGCTGCGCGCGCCGGCCGGGCGCCGGATTGCGATGCCATGGACAGCAGCACGGTGACCGCGACACAACCGGTGACGATTTTCTTCATGTGGCCCCCCTCAAGGCACAAAAAGGCGAAACTGGTGCCGGCAGCAAGAATCGAACTCGCGACCTACGGTTTACAAAACCGCCGCTCTACCAACTGAGCTATGCCGGCATATTCAGCAAGGCGCGCATCTTACCAGTCCGCCGGCCGGATCGCCGTCAAGGCGGCGGCGCTGCGCGCGTCAAGCCGAGCTCGATCACGCCGCCGGGCCGGGTGCCGCACCCGGCGCGGGACACGCCGTCTTCTGCAGTGTTGCGCCGTTCGACAGCGCGGCATCGTCGAGCGCCACGGCCGGCGCGGAGGCCGCAGGACTCAGGTCCAGCCAGAACTCGCTGCCCTGGCGCTGGCGAGCTTCGACGTCCACCGTGTACCCCAGCGCACGCACGTCCGCGGCGCGCTTGTCAGCATGATCCTTGTCGTCGAACAGACCGACGGAAATGCGGCCGGCATATTCCGGCTGGCTCAGCACGTCGACGTCCTTGATGCCCGCGCGCTCGAGCGCCTGCCGCGCCTTGCTCACTTCGGCCGCGTTCTTCAACGGCGGGATGTAGTCCCAGAATCCACTGGTTTCCGCGTGCGGCGCCATCCGCTGCTGCGCGCCCAGGCCGCGGCCCTGCAGCACACCCGCGACGCGCGCCGCGCTCTGCGCGTCGGCGTAGGGCCCGATGCTGAAGCAGCTGGCGCCGGCGGGCGCGCCGCCCATCGCGCCACTGGCCGCAACCGCGTCGGGCGCTGGGGTCGCGGGCCCCGCCGCAGACACGGGCACCGATGAGGTCGGCACGGAACCTGCCGGCGGGCCTTCCGGCGCGCCCTCCGGCGCTGAACCGCTGGCGCTGGGCGCGAGCTGCAACGCGGGCAGGTCCGGCTTCGCGACGCTCGCGGTCGCGGGCACGTCGATCCATTGCGCCCACGCGAAGAACAGCACGTTGACGACCACCAGGCTGAAGATGAGCAGGCGCACCCGGGGATTCTAGTGGCTGTAGGCCAGCACGGCGAGACCGTGGATCACAAGATCGGGCTCCAGCGCCAGGCCGCGCCGGCCCAGCAGCGCTGCGATGGCGGGCGCGGCACCGCCGGTCAGCACCAGCCGCGGCCGGCGTCCCAGCAGTGCGCGCGCCTCCGCCAGGGCGCGCTGGATCAGCGCGGCACTGGCATAACGCGCCCCGGCGTCCAGCGCGGCGGCCGTGCCCCGCGCATACAGGCCGCGGCTGCGGCGCGCCCCGCCCTGCGCGCGCCGGCGGATGCCGGCCGTACCGCCCAGCAGGGACTGGACCATCAGCGCCGGCCCCGGGACGATGGCGCCGCCGCGATGTCGGCCGGAGGCATCGACCAGGTCCAGCGTCATGGCGGTGCCGATATCGGCCACCAGCACGGCCCGGCGCCCATCGCCCGTGGACCCGTTGCCCGCGTACCACGCGCCGATCGCGCCGACCAGCCGGTCGATGCCCAGCCGCCAGGGCTCCTCGTACCCGTTGGTGAGGCCTGCAAGGTGACGCCCGCTGCGCACGAATTGCGGCCGCGGCGCGTGGGCGCGCCGCGCCGCGCCGCGCAGCGCCCGCTCAACCGCCACGCCCGCCACGCTGCATACCAGAACCGCGTCCACCCGCCCCGCCTGGCGGAACAGCGCATCGCAGAGCCTGCCGGGCGAGCCCGCTCCCCACTGCAGCGCGCGCGACCTGCCAAGGCGATGCGCGCCGAACACGCTCCACTTCACGCGGCTGTTGCCGCAGTCGATGAGCAAGGTCTTCACGGTTGCGCCCGCACTGTCACTTCTCCCGAGATCAACGGTTGCATCCTGCCATCCACCAGCACCTGCAGCGCACCCGAGGCGTCGATGCCGCGCGCGATGCCCTCGCCCTGGGCGCCGCCGCTGAAGCGGATCGGCATTCCCCTGAGGCAGTCCGCCGCGCGCCATTCGGCGATGAATGGCGCGAAACCCTCGCGCTCGAACTGCAGCAGGCCGGGGATGAATTCGTTCAGCAGCAGCGCGGCCAGCGCATTGCGATCGCATCCGCCCAGGCCCAGCGACTGCAGGTCCACGGCTCGCGTGCCACTGGCGCGCACCTGCTCGCGCAGCGCGCGGTCCAGCACCACGTTCAGGCCCAGCCCGATCACCACCTGCGCCAGGCCGCTGGCTTCGGCGCGCAGCTCGATCAGGATGCCGCCCAGCTTGCCATCCGGCGTCACCAGATCGTTGGGCCATTTCAACTGCACGTCCGTCACGCCCAGCCTGCGCAACGCGCGGCGGGTCCAGACGCCCACCGCCAGACTCAGCGCGCTGGCCGCGGCGGGCAGGGAGCCGAAGCTCCAGCTGCACGAGAAACACAGCGCACCGCCGGGCGGCGCCAGCCAGCTCCGGCCACGTCGCCCCCGCCCGGCACTCTGGTATTCGGCCAGCAGGAAGTCGAACTGGCCGGGCGCGAGCTCACCGCGTGCCAGCAGATCGGCATTGGTCGAGCCGGTGTTCCACGCCACCTCGCCGCGTCGCAACCGCACCGCGACCTCGCGGTCCAGTCCCGCCCGGATCGCGTCCGCCCGCAGCGGCGCGCTCGCGTGCGCGAGGCGATAGCCGCGATTGGGGACGGCGTGCAGCTCCATGCCCAGCGCGCGCAACTGGCCCGCCGCCTTCCAGATGCCGCTGCGGCTCACGCCCAGCGTCGTCGCCAGCGTTTCACCGGAATGGAAGCCGCCGATTGCAAGCTGCGCGTACAACCGTTCCGCGAGCGACCCACCTGCCGGCGAGCTCATCGGTGCGTGTCCGGCACTTCCGCCAGCATGCAGCGCACGCTGCCGCCGCCGATGGTTTCGATGGTCGGCACCGACAGCGCGAGCAGTGCGTCCGCGGCTGAGCCCAGCCGTTCGCGTTGCGATGGCCGCAGCGCGTCGCGGGCGATCGCGGACAGCGCCCAGAGCGTGCCGACGCGCCCCGTGGCGTCGCGGGTCTGGAGCTCGAGCAGGTTGCCCGCGAAGCGATCCACCTGCGCGGCATCGATCTCGATGAGTTCGCGTCCGCCCGCCTGCAACTGCTCGCGCACCTGCCCGCGCATGCCGGTGTCAATGCCGGACAGCGCCACCACCGCGGCACGCGCGCCGATCGCGAGCATGACGTTGGTGTGGTAGTACGGCGTGCCGCCGGCGTCGAGCGCGTCGAACAGCAGCGTGCGATAGCCGAGGGCTTCCGACCATTCACGCAGCACGAGCGCATCGGTGCGCGGCGAGCGGCATGCATACGCCACGCGCGCGCGATGATCCAGCACCAGGCTGCCGGTGCCTTCGAGGAAGCGGCCCTGCGCTTCGTGATGCGTCAGATCGATGAGCCGCCGCATCCCGAAGCCGAGCTGGACACATACCTGGTCCAGCAATTCGCGGCGCCGCTCCGGCCGGCGGTTCGGCGCCTGCATGGGATACAGCACCACGCTGCCATCGGCGTGGAAGCTCACCCAGTTGTTCGGGAAGATCGCGTCCGGCTTGACGGGTGCAGGTGTGTCTTCCGCCACCAGCACGCGCACGCCCGCGCCGCGGAGCGCGGCGACCATGGCATCGAATTCCGATCGCGCGCGCGCCGCCACCGCAGCCGGCGCGTCGCTGGCCGCGTGCTGGAAACGGTTGCTGCCCGCGGTCTCGGCGTTGAAGCCGAAAGCCGCGGGCCGGACCATCATGACGGCGCTGGCCGCCGCGGCGGATTCTGGCATGGGAGGCCTATCCTAATGCAGGATGGGCCTCCGCAGGGGCCGGCGCGCGCCTAAAGCGGCCGCGACACGCCGAAGAAGATCCCGCGCCGCGGCCCGAACTGCGGCGCGCCCACGCCGACACCGGTGCCGTCGCGGATCTCGTAGCGGCGATCCAGCACGTTGATCAAATCGACCCGGGCCGTGAGATCCCCGGCGCGCCCGAAATGGAACGCGTGGCTCGCGCCCAGGTTGAACTGCGCGAAGCCGGGCACGTGGGCGCCGTTGGGCACGCTGCTGCCGTCGGCACGGACCAGATCGGCGCGCAATCCGGTACCCGCCAGCATATCGAGGCTCAGGCGCGTACCGTTCAACAGCCAGGACGCGCCCGCCGAACCCGTCACCCGCTGCTCGTGGTCGAGGTGGATGTAGTTCGTGGCGATGTAGTCGAGATCGTCGGGATCGAAGTTGAACTGCGCCGACTCGATGCCGCGACCCTGTGCGCTCTGCAGCGCGAGATTGGCGTACAGCGACAGCACGTCGCTGGCGTAGTTGGTCGTGAACTCGATGCCCTTGATCCGGCCATCGCGGTAGTTGAACGGCGTGAGGATGATGGGCGCGCCGAACTGGCCTTCGTCGATCAAGTGGCTGGAACGCCGGTAGTAGCCGTCCACGCCGGCCGTCAGGCCCTGGCCCAGCTGCTGCTCGACACCGAGGTCGTAGTAGTTGCTGCGCTCGGCCAGCGGCACGTCGTCCAGCAACACCGACGGTGCGGCCGTGGTGTCGACGAACTTGGAGAGGGTTTCGCCGCCCACCAGTTCGAACGGCGGTGGCGTGAAATACCGCGAGTAGCCGGCGTGCACGGTGGTGTCGGGCGTCGCGGTCCACACGGCGTTCAGCCGCGGACTGACCTGGCTGCCGCTGGCATAGGCATGGTAGTGGTCGAAACGCAGGCCGTAGTTCAGCGTCAGCGGCGCGGCCACCTGCCATTCATCCTGCAGGTACAGGCTCTCGATCCACTGCGTCTGCGAACCGTCGTCCACGATGCTCACCGGCGCGTCGCTGGTCTGCTCGCCACTGTCATTGGTGGTCAGCACTTCGGAACTGGTGAGGCTGGTGGCCTGGTCGTGCTGCAGGTACCACCCGGCACGCAGCGTATGGCTGGCGCCGAGCTTGTACGAGAGGTCGGTCTGCCAGCCGAACGCCACGTCCCGCTTGTAGGCCTGCTGCGCGATGCCGTTGTAGAGCAGATCGCCCAGCACATCGGGCGTGAAGGTGAGGCTGGAGTAGCGGCTGTTGATCGAGCTCTGCCAGTCGAGAGCGTCGCCGGCATGTTGCCAGCTCAGGATGCCGTAGCTGGTGAGCTCGCGCTGGTTCTCGTCCAGCGCATCGCTCGGATACTGCGTCTGGCCGTCGACGGTCAGGCCCAGCGACGGCTGCAGGCCGCTCTGGTTCGGAATCTGGAACTTGCCGTTGGAGGTGCCCAGGATGAGCGACACGCGATTGTCGGGATCGAGGATGTCCTCGAAGTAACCGAAGCCGTGGTATTGCGTGGTGTGGTCGTGGAGCGGTGTGCTGCTGCCGTCCGGCGATTCGATGCCGAGCGCGTTGCGCTGGTAATCGCCCGACACGAAGTAGTTGAGGTTGCCGTCGCTCCCGCCGTAGTCGAAGCTCGGCTCGAACGTGCCGTGGCTGCCGCCGTACAGCGAGATCTCGCCGCCGGGCTGGAGCGCGCCGCTCTTGGTCGTCAGGTCGACGATCCCCGCGGTCCGCAGTCCGTACTCGGCCGGCAACGCGCCGGTGACCAGCTTGAGCGAAGCGATCAGCCGCGGGCTCAGTGACTGGCCGAACACGCTGATGCCCTCCGGCAGGATGATGCCGTTGAGGCGGTACTGCAGGTCGTTGTGATCGCCGCGCACGTGGAACTGACCGAAGGAATCCTGCACCACATCCGGTGCCTGCAGGATCACCTGGTTCAGCAGCGTGTTGTCGCCGCCCGGGGTCGCGGCGATGGCGGCCTGGTCGATGGTGTAGGCGGACGCGCCGGTCTGGGTCTCGATACCGGCCCGTTTCTCGTTGAGGCGTTCGGCGGTGATCACCACCGTCTCGAGTGTGTCGCTGGTGCCCGCCTCATCGGCGCGCACCGCGCCGGGCAGCGTCGCCGCAAGACTGAAAGCGAGCCATAGCCCGCAGCTATGGAAATGATTCATGGCAGTGATCCTGGAAAGAGCCGGAACACGGAATGCGTCATCGGCCCGCGATTTGCGGGAGGACGGCGCTATCCGGACTGGAGCTGCTTCAGGAGCGGGGTGGAGCGCGCGGTTGCGCGAGCGTCGCGGGGCGGCGCGAGGCCGGGGCGGAAATGAAAGCGAACAACGCCAGCAGCGTCACCACGGCCAGCGCCGGTGGGATGGCGGGCTCGGTAGTGGCTGAATTCAGGCCGTGGTACGTGGCGCAATAACCGCACTGATCGGCGTGCGCTGCCGCGCTGCCGGCGCCCGATTCGCCGGCGTGGGAATGGACGATGAAGGCGATGCCGTCGAGCACCAGCGCGCAGAACACCGCCGCCAGCAGCAGGCGCGCGGCGCGGCTCGACAACAGGTGCTTGCGTAAAGAATTCATGCCCAGTGTGGAGAATAGCCGCTGGCGCCTTCGCACACGATTAAAAAGCTGGCATGATTCCCGCATGAGCGGAATGACTGAAATCAAGCACCATCATGGCGCCATGAGCGTCCCCAGCCTCGACGAGGCCATCGCCTGGTACGACAGGATGCTGGGTTTCAAGGTGGAAAAGCGCTTCCACATCGCCAAGATCCCCGCCGATGTGGCCATGCTCAGGCGCGGCGTGATGCGCATCGAACTGTTCGAAGTGCCCAATGCGAATCCGCTGCCCGAGGACCGCCGCTTCCCCGACTCCGACAACCGCACGCACGGCAACAAGCACGTGGCGTTCGTGGTGCGCGACGCGGCGGCGTTTGCCGAGGAATTGCGCGCCAAAGGCGGCGACATCGCGATGGTGGTGAAGGCCGCGCATGGCACCGGCTTCTTCGTGCGCGACAACTCGGGCAACCTCATCGAATTCGTCGAAGAACCCAGCCTCTGGGAATCCTGAGCGCGAAGCCGGCCCGCTAGCCGCGCGCCGGCAACACCGTTCCCCGCGCCTCGCCAAACCCGATCCGCACGCGGCCCGGCGCTTCGCAGTAGCCGCGCAGCGTCACCTCATCGCCATCCGCCAGGAAACTGCGCGTCTCGCCGTTCGTCAGTCGCAACGGCGTCCTGCCGCCCGCGCTCTGTTCCAGCAGCGAACCGCATTGCCCCGGCTGCGAACCGGACTGCGTCCCGCTGCCCAGCAGGTCGCCGGGCCGCAGGTTGCAGCCATTCACGGTGTGATGCGCCACCATTTGCGCCAGCGTCCAGTACGCCTCGCGAAACCCCGACTTTGCGATGCGCTCGGCAGGCCGCCCGGCTTGGCGCATCTGCGCGGTCTGCAGCCAGACCTCCAGTTGCAGGTCCACCGCGCCGTGACTGCGATGACTCGCGGAGTCGAGGTAGGGCAGCGGCTGCGGATCGGTGGGCTCGCGCGACCAGCCGGTGCGAAACGGCTCCAGCGCCTCCATGCTCACGATCCACGGCGCGATCGTGGTGGCGAAATTCTTCGCCAGGAACGGTCCCAGCGGCTGGTATTCCCAGGCCTGCAGGTCGCGCGCCGACCAGTCGTTGAGCAGGCACAGGCCGAACAGGTGCTGCTCGGCGGCGTCGAGCGCGATGGGCTCGCCCAGCCCGTTGCCGCAGCCGATGAAACACCCCACCTCCAGTTCGTAGTCGAGCCGCATGCTGGGGCCGACCACCGGTTGCTCCGCTTTGGGCGGCAGCTGCTGGCCGCGCGGACGGTGGAAGGTCTGCGGTGACACGCCGATCGACGAACTGCGGCCGTGGTATGCGATCGGCACCCACTTGTAGTTGGGCAGCAGCGGCTGGTCGGGGCGGAACAGCCGCCCGACATGGGTGGCGTGATGGATCGAGGTGTAGAAGTCGGTGAAGTCGCCGATCTGCGCGGGCAGCAGCATCTCGACTTCGGTCTGCGGCACCAGTAGCGGTTGCAGCACCGCGCGGTGTTCCGAGTCGGCAGCCAGCAGGGCGGACAGCGCGGCCCGCAGCGCCGACCAGTGGCGCGGTCCGAGCGCCATGTACGGATTCAACGGCGCGACGCTGCAGGCCTGCAGCGCCTCGGCCGCCGCGCCTTTCAACAATTGCAGCGCATGCAGGCGCTGGAGGTCCAGGATCGCATCGCCGATCGCCACACCGACGCGCCCGCCTCGCTGCGGGCCGCCGGAACTGAAGACACCGAACGGCAGGTTCTGGATCGGGAAATCCCCGCCCGTCCGCCCGGCCGACGCAACCCAGCTCTGGCGCGCGGGATCATGCGTGGCGTTCAGCGGATACATGGCGTCACCGGTTCAGCAGATTCGCGGGTGAATACTGGTCGGTGAGCAGCCGCGCATCCGGATCCCAGTCGGCCCTGCTGGAAAACAGCGGCAGCAGCGCCTCGGGCTTGAATCCCAGTGGCGCGAAAGCGGCGTCGAAGCGCCTGCTGTTGGCGCTCACCTCCGCCATCGGGGGCAGACCGCCCTGCCGCAGCAGGATCACGCGGTTGCCGCTGCGCAGGTTGTAGAAGTCGCCGAACACGGCGTGGTAGGTCACGGATTCGTTGTTGTACAGTCTGCTGGCCGAGAACGTGTTCGCGGCCAGCACCGCGCCCGGCGCCAGCAACGCCTGCACCTCCTGCAGGAACTCACGCGTCAGCAGGTGCTCGGGGATGTATTCGCTGTCGTAGGCGTCCAGCAGGACCAGATCGTAGTGCGTGCCCGCGCGCTGCACGCGCCGCACGTAGGCGCGACCGTCTTCCTCGAACACGTTGATATGCGGACCGGACACGAAGCCGAAATAGTCCTTCGCCACCCGCACCACGGCCGGATCGATTTCCACCGCGTCGATGGTGGCATCCGGCAGCAGGCCCGCCAGTGTGCGCGGCAACGTGCCGCCGCCCAGTCCGATGATGAGCACGCGGTGCGGATCGGGCCGCAGGAACAGCGCGCCCAGCATCATGCGCGTGTATTCGAACACCAGCTGGCGGGGATTGGCCAGCACCACGCAGGACTGCCGCCCGATGGCGCACTGGCGCGTGAAGCACAGGCAGCGCGTACCGGCTTCCTCGTACACCAGTACCTGGCGATACAGCGAGCGCTCGGAATGGATGAGCTGGCCGGCGGCCAGGGCGCTGCGGGAAGCGAGCGCCGTGAGCAGACACAACGCCAGCAGCCGTTTCACGTGGCCGCTTCCACGCGCGGCGCCGCCACCGCGCACGCCGCCGTCAGCGCCGAGATGCCCATGAGCATCCACAGGATCTGGTCCACCTCCAGCCACAGCACCAGAAAGAACGATGTGAGCAGGGTGCCCGCCGCGCTCCCGAAGGTGGACACGAAATACAGGCCGCCCGCGCTGCGCCCCGAGCTGCCGCGGTCCGCCACCAGCAACCGCACGGCGTAAGGCGAGATCATTCCGGAGATGAAGGTGGGCAGGAAGAACAGCAGCACCGCGCCCAGCAGCGAACCCAGCCGCGGATCGCGCACGCTGATCGAGAGCCGGTCCAGCACCGCATCGCCCCACAGCAGCACCGGCAGCGACGCCAGCGCCGCCAGCAGCAGCAACAGTCCCAGCCGCCGCAGGCTGGGCGCGCGCATGGACCAGGCGCCACCGGCCAGATAGCCCAGCGACAGCGCCAGCATGAACACCGTGATGATGGCGCCCCACACATAGATGCTGCTGCCGAAGTACGGCGCCAGCAGCCGGCCGCCCAGCAGCTCGATGGCCATCACATAGAAGCCGGACCAGCCAGCCACGCAGTACGACAGAATCCTCGCCATGCCGGCCAGTCTAGCGGCAGAGGTGGTTTGACAGCGAGCCGGAGCTCGCTTTAGCTTCATCGAACCATCGGCTCGCCGCAGGGTCCCAAGTCCCATGCCCGTACGTACCCCGTTTCTTGCGCTGGCCGCGCTGACGGCTGCGCTCTGCGTCGGCTGCGCCTCGCTGAAGGAGCAGCCCGAGGGCGCCGCCGGCCACTCCCTGCAGGGCAACTGGACGCTGGATGACAACGGCCATGAGGCGGCCATCGCCCAGCTCGATACCCTGCTGGACAAGCAGCGCCAGAAGCTGCGCCGCGAACGCCGGCGCGGTCCGGCCGGCAGCAACGACGCGCCGGGCTTCGAGGGCGGTCCGGAGGACCTGTCTTTCACGCCGCAGGAGCAGAGGGAGCGGCGCGACCAGCTGGTGCAGTTCCTGACACCGCCGCAGCAGCTCGCCATCCAGCAGAGCGACACCGACGTGCTGCTCAAGGCCGACAACGCGTCGCCGCGGGATCTCGAGCCCGGCCACACGTTGACCCGCTTCGACGAGAGCGGCACGGCCACTATCGAGGCCGGGTGGGATGGCGTCAGTTTCGTGGTGCGCACCCGTTTCACCGACGGCTCCAGTCGCGAAGAGCGCTATACGCCCGACGCCAAGGCCGGCTCGCTGGTGGTGGTGCGCAATCTCGACGAGAATTCGCTCGGGAAGGTGCAGCTCACGAGCCGGTATACGCGCGCCGCGCCCTGAACCGCGGCGCCCGCGGCCCGCACGCCGACGCCGCGCCATGCGGCGCTCAGCGCCCGGGGTCTACAGCGCGGAATTGTCCGTTTCGCCGGTGCGGATGCGCACCACGCGATCGATGTTGGTGACGAAGATCTTGCCGTCGCCGACCTTGCCGGTGCGGGCGGCCTTCACGATGGCATCCACCACCTGCTCCAGCAGCTCGGCGCGCACCGCGATTTCCACGCGCGTCTTGGGCACGAAATCCACCACGTATTCCGCCCCGCGATACAACTCGGTATGGCCACGTTGGCGGCCAAAGCCCTTGACCTCGGTGACGGTCATGCCGGACACGCCCAGCTCCGACAGCGCGGCGCGGACTTCGTCGAGCTTGAAGGGCTTGATGATGGCGGTGATGAGCTTCATGGACAGGACTCCCCGGGGTTCGACGACCGTGTTTTCGCCAGTCTAGCGCATCTGCGCCGCCCCGGGGTGCCCCAGGCCCTCAGCTCGCGGCGCTTCCCATCTGCGACTGGGTGTAATTCTCCAGGCCCACCCGCTGGATCAGATCGAGCTGGGTTTCCAGCCAGTCGATGTGTTCCTCCTCAGCCTCGAGGATGTCCTTGAACAGCTCGCGCGACACGAAATCGCGCAGCGCTTCGCATTCGATGATGGCGTCCTTGAGATCCTTGTGCGCCAACCGCTCGAGCTTGAGGTCGCACTCGATCATCTCCGGCACGGATTCGCCGATCATGAGCTTGCCGAGGTCCTGCAGGTTGGGCAGGCCCTCGAGGAACAGGATGCGTTCGATGAGCCGGTCGGCGTGCTTCATCTCGTCGATGGACTCGTGGTGCTCGTGTTCCGCCAGCGCCTTCAGGCCCCAGTTGCGGTACATGCGCGAATGCAGGAAATACTGGTTGATGGCGGTCAGTTCGTTCTTGAGCACCACGTTCAGATGCCGAACGACCTTTGGATCACCTTTCATGTCGGAACTCCGCAAATGGACGAAACGGAAGTCTGGTCGAGTGCGGCAGCAGCCGCAACCTCCACAGCCGGATCGGGAACCGCAAGCGGATTGAGAAGCGTTATTGAAGGCCGGCGCGAATGCCGCGGCGCCTTGCCAGGCGCCGGCGCGAGCTCAGGCGGGCAACGCGTCCGGCAGCCGGCAGCGCTGCTGCACGGCCTTCTGGTCGTTGAGGATTTCGCGCGCGCAGCCCACGCAGCGGCCGCAGCAGTTGCCGATCGGCAGCCGCTCACGCAGCTGGCGCATCGAATGCACGCCCGCATCCACGGCCTGGCGGACCTGGCGCTCGGTGACCCCGTTGCAGATGCACACGTACATGGGACGAAAGCTTATACGAATGCGAATGATTGTCAATTGCCAATTTGACTTATGGGACCGGAAAAGAGAAAGCCCCCGTGTGCGCTTGCACACGGGGGCTTTGCATGAAAAGCCTGGCAGTGACCTACTCTCGCATGACAACAAGTCAAACTACCATCGGCGCAGAACGTTTTCACTTCCGAGTTCGGAATGGGATCGGGTGGTTCCCGTTCGCTATGGCCGCCAGGCATAACCGGAAAAAACTTTTGCTTTGACGCCGTGTCGCGTTCGCTCGTTGCACCAGGTGCCGTGGCGCTTCAGGCCATCGGTCCGGCGAACCAGCTCCTTTGCATCACTCAAGCTCAAACCACTTGAGGTTATATGGTCAAGCCTCACGGGCAATTAGTACCGGTTAGCTGAGAGCATTACTGCTCGTACACACCCGGCCTATCAACCAAGTCGTCTACTTGGGCCCTTCAGGGGAGTTGAACTCCCAGGGAGATCTAGTCTTGGGGGGGGCTTCCCGCTTAGATGCTTTCAGCGGTTATCCCGTCCGCACATAGCTACCCGGCAGTGCCACTGGCGTGACAACCGGAACACCAGAGGTGCGTCCATCCCGGTCCTCTCGTAC
>DATJYR010000076.1:0-11648 GCA_035499515.1 Steroidobacteraceae bacterium
GCTGATCCTGAACCCGCGCATGAATGCGCCGGAGTTCATGCTGACGCTGTGCGAGGAACTCGGCATCCTGCTGCCCGACGATGCGCTCGGCAGCATCAAGGAGCTGGTGGACATCCTCAACCGCTACCTGCTGAAGGCGCATGCGCAGGGCAAGCGCGTGGTGCTGATCGTCGACGAGGCGCAGAACCTGTCGCCGGAACTGCTGGAACAGATCCGGCTGCTGACGAATCTCGAAACCGAAACGCAGAAGCTGCTGCAGATCATCCTGATCGGCCAGCCGGAACTGCGCGAGCTGCTGGCGCGCAACGACCTGCGCCAGCTCGCGCAGCGCGTGACCGCGCGCTACCACCTCGATCCGCTGTCGCGCGAGGAGACGGCGGCGTACGTGCGGCATCGCCTGCGCGTCGCGGGCGCAACGGCCGACATCTTCACGCCGCAGGCGTTGCGCGAGGTGTACCAGCGCAGCGGCGGCGTGCCGCGCGTGATCAACATCCTGTGCGATCGCGCGTTGCTCGCGGCCTACACCACCGATCGCCATCAGGTGAGCGCGCATCTGGTGGCACGCTCGGCCGCGGAAATCTTCGGCCAGTCCTCGACCGCGCACTGGGTGCCGTGGGTGGCCACGCTCGCCGCGCTCGCGACGCTCGCGAGCGGCGCGTGGGCCGCTTGGCAGTTCGGTCCCTGGTCGCACCCGGCGGCAGCGTCGGCGCCGCAGGCCGCCAGCGGCAGCACGGCGGCGCCCGCCCCCGCAGCTTCCGCACCGGGCGCGGGCGCCGCCCCTGGCGTCGGCGCCGCGCCGGCTGGCGGGGCTGTCGCCGGCGCCATTACGGGGCCGCCAGGAGTCGCCGATCTGCTGCAAACGTATCGCAACGAATCCGACACCGACACCGCAGCGGCGACGCTGCTCGGCCTGTGGAACGCGAACTACGTGCGCGGCAGCCGCGACGCGTGCACGCAGGCCGCCGAGCAGGGGTTGGGCTGCGTGAACCTGAAGGGTTCGTTCGCGGAACTGCGGCGGATCAACCGTCCCGCCATCCTGATGCTCAATGATGCCAGCGGCATGCCGGCCGAAGCCGTGGTCACGGCGCTGGACGACACCGCGGCCACGCTGCAGTTCGGCGCGGGGCACAGCGCGCGGGTCACGCTCATCGATCTCGGCCGCTACTGGCTCGGCAACTATCTGGTGCTGTGGAAGAACGGCGGCGCGGCGGCGACCAGCCTGGTACCCGGCCAGCGCGGCGCTGCGGTGCGCGCGTTGCGATCGAAGCTGCTGCAACTCGAGGACCCGGACAGCGCCGGCACCGTGATCGCAAAAGGCGGCAACGCCGACCTGTTCGACAAGGAGCTGCAACAGATGGTAGAAGCCTTCCAGCGCAACTCGCACCTGCCGGTGGATGGCGTGGCCGGCGTGGACACCCAGCTGGCGGTGGATGCGGCCCTGGCCGCGCCCGATACGCCGCTGCTGCAGGAGCGCACTGCACAGGAAGCGCGCTAGCCATGTCCTTCATTCTCGACGCATTGAAGAAATCCGAGGCCGAGAGGCAACGCCAGAACGGTCCGGCGCTGATGGAAGTGCGGCTGACGCCGCCGCGCCGGCGCCTGCCGCTGTGGTGGATCGCGCTGGGCGTGCTGCTGGGCGGCAACCTGTGGCTGCTGCTGTGGCTCGGATTGCGCGCGCCGAAGCCCGCTGCCGGCGCGCCCGTGGCAGCGGCTGCGGCGGCGCCGGCGGCGAATCCCGCCGTGCCCGCACCGCCTGCGGCGGCGGTCGCGCCGCCCGCATCATCCGCACCTGCCAGCGTCGTGCTCGCGCCCGAAGAACCGCCCACGCCGGCCGCGGCGACCGGCGCCAACGCGACCGTCAACGGCGCGGATCTCGACGACGCGGCCACCGACAATCCTTCCGACTTCGAACCCGCGCGCGCCGCGCCGGGCGGCAGCGTGCGGCGCGAAAGCGCCGCGCAGGACCTGCGCAGCTACAGCGATCTGAGCGCCAACCTGCCCGACCTGCGGCTCGACCTGCACGTGTATGCGGCCAGGCCCGCGGACCGCTACGCGCTGATCAACATGCACAAAGTGCATGAAGGCGAAGTCCTGCCCGAAGGTCCACGGGTCACCGAGATCACGCGCGACGGCGTGGTGATGGAATACAAGGGCCAGGAATTCATGCTCGGCCGCGAATAGCGCGCGCCGTTGCCCGCTCAGGCCAGCGTCGGCTTCCGCACCAGCGACGCCAGATCGAACTGCAGGTCCGCCACCTGCTGCGGCGTCGGCGTGAGCCCGGCGTCCAGCAGCTTGCGCGCCACCATGTGTTCGCCCGGCCGGCTCAGCGAATCCACCGCGATGAGCTGGCCGGCGCGATAGTAGTAGGCGGAGAAGGCGGCGCTGTCCGCGTCGCCACGGGAGATGACCGTGTCATAGCCGTGGCTCAGCCCCACCATCTGCAGCTTCAGGTCGAACTGATCGGACCAGAACCACGGCGCGGCGAGGAACGGCCGCTCCCTGCCCATCAGCGCGGCGGCGGCGGACTTGCCCTGCTCCACCGCGTTCTGCACCGACTCGAGCCGCAGCAGGCTGCCGTCGGGCATGCGGCGCGCGGTGCAATCGCCCGCCGCGGTGACCAGGGGATCGGCGGTGCGCGAACAGGAATCGACCACGATGCCGCGATCGCACTCGAGGCCCGCGGCCTTCGCGAGCTCGTCGTTCTGGATCACGCCGACCCCCACCACCACCGCGCCCGCCGGATGCTCGACGCCATCGGCGGTGCGCACCGCCACCACCCGGCCCTCACGTCCCACCAGCTCGGTGACTTTGGCATCGAACACCAGTCGCGTGCCGTGCGACTCGTGCAGGCGGGCCGCGGCGGTGGACACAATGGGCGCCACCACGCGCGACATGAGCCGGCTCAACCCCTCCAGCACCACCACTTCGATGCCGCGCTTGCGCGCCGTGGCCGCGACTTCCAGGCCGATGAAGCCGCCGCCGATCACCACCAGCGGCTGGCCCTCGCCGTGGCAGCGATCCAGCGCCGCGGCGATCGTCAGTGCGTCATCGAGGCTGCGCAGGCCGAACACCCCGCCCAGCTCCGCGCCGGGCAATGGCAGCGGCCGCAGCCGCGAACCGGTGGCGAGCACCAACCCATCGTAGTGCAACCAACTGCCGTCGGTCAGTCGCAGCATCTGCCGGGCGCGATCCAGCTCCACCGCGAGCGAGCTGGGCCGGTGCATGATGCGCTTGCGTTCGATGGCCTCCGGCCCCCGGATGGCGAGGCTCGCCAGCGAAGGTCGGTCCATCAGCCACTTCTTCGAGAGCGGTGGGCGGTTGTAAGGCCCGTGCGCTTCGGCGCCCAGCAGCAGGATCTCGCCCTCGAAGCCTTCCTGGCGCAACGACTCGGCCGCCTGCAGGCCGGCCTGCCCGGCACCCACGATGACAATGACGCCCTGTACCGCGTGGCCCGGCATGCTCAGATCTGCCGGTCGGGATAACGGATCGTGAGGCCGTCGAGTCCGGGCTGCACCTCGATCTGGCAGCTCAGCCGGCTGGTCGGAAGCCGTTCGGCGGCGACGTTTTCGAGCATCACCTGTTCGCTGTCGGAAGGCGGAGCCAGCCGCGGATACCACGCCTCGTCGACATAGCAATGGCAGGTGGCGCACGACAGCGAACCGCCGCATTCGGCGACGACACCCTGCACGCCCTGGGTCACGGCGCCCTGCATCACGCTCCAGCCGTCCTTGATGTCCAGCTCGACGCGATGGCCGTCGGGTTCGATGCACACGACCTTGGTCATTTTCAGTGTACTGCCAGTTCCAGGCGCAGCGGGCTGCGGAAAGTGGTGGACGGCATCCATGGTAACTCTTTATCGACACGGCTGAACCGCGGGAACGCCATCAGGAATTCCTCGAAGATGATTCGAACTGCCATGCGCGCCACCATGGCGCCCAGGCAGGCGTGCACGCCGCCGCCGAAACCCAGGTGGCCGCGCGGCTTGCGGCGGATGTCGTAGACATCTGCATCGGGAAACTGGCGTTCATCGCGATTGCCGGAACCATAGGCCAGGCATACGAAATCGCCCTGGCGCAGGGTCTGACCATGCAGCTCGGTATCCTTCATGATGCAGCGGCGGAAGCGCTGGCCGGAGGTGTTGTAGCGCAGGGATTCCTCGATGGCGTCGGGCAGCAGCGCCGGATTGGCCACCAGTTCGGCACGTGCCTCGGGGTGGTCGGCCATGTTCAGGCCGAACATCGCCGTGAAACCGCCAAGCGATTCGATACCTGCCATCAGGAGCGTGGTGGTGGTGAGCATGACCTCGCGCTCGAGCAGGCGCTCGCCGTCGATCTCCGCCACGCAGAACTGCGACAGCAGGTCCTCGCCGGGATTCCTGCGCCGCTCGGCGATGACGCGCGCCGCGTAGTCCTGCATCCATTGGTACGCCGCGAGGTGCTCGGGGCCCTTCTGTCGCGTCGTCGGATCGGACTGCACCATCAGCACCGCCCGCTCGCGCACTTCCTGGTCGTCGCCCGCGGGCAGATCCAGCATGCGGAACAGCACCTTCGGCGTCACGAGGCTGGAGAAATCGCCCACGAAATCGAACTGCCGGCGATCCTGCAGCGTGGCCATGACCTCGCGCACCACGGCGCGGATCGGCTCGGCCATGCCCTCGAGGTTGCGTTTCGTGAACGCGTGCTGGATCAGCGCGCGCATGCGATCGTGGCGCGGCGGATCGGTGGTGCCGAGCGTGGCGCCGGCGCGATTGGGCAGCTCGTCCATGAGATTGCCCTGCGCCGAGGAGTAGGTCTGCCAGTTGCCCAGCGCGCCCATGATGTCGGCGTGGCGCGAGAGCACCCACATCTTCGCGTCGCTGCTCCAGAAGCACGGATGCTCATCGCGCAGGGTTTTGTAGAACGGGAACGGATCGGCGTCGACCGCCGGTGAATACGGATCGAAACGGAACATGCAGACCCCCCGCCGGTAATGGTTGTGCCGGCGGGTGGCACTCTAAGGGCCAAGGCGCTGCCACCGCGCTGGCCAAAAGCGGGATTTTGTTGTACTTTTTTGCCACTTTTGCAGCCAGGCCGGCATGCCCGGCGCGGCCGACGATTCATGAAAAAGCCCGACAAATCCATCCCGCTGTTCGACCTGTACGGTGAAACGGGCCAGGGCGCCGGCCGCGATCACTTGCACATTGAGGACATACAGTCCCGCAGCCGGCGGTACCGCTGGGAGATCGCGGCGCACACGCACCGCGGGCTGTACCAGTGCGTGTACATCCACGCGGGTCCCGTGCAGGTGAGCGTGGACGAGCGGCGCCTCGCGCTGCAGAGCCCGGCGTTCGTGCTGCTGCCGCCGGGCACCGTGCACGCCTTCAGCTTCAGCGAGCGCACCCTGGGCTACGTGCTGACCATCACGCCCGACGCGCTGTTCGAGCGCGACGGCGCGCCGCTGTCGCTGCAGCGGCTGTTCGCGGTGTCGCACGTGCTGAGCCTCGGCGCACAGGATGAGGCGGCGGCGCGGCTCGAGCGGCTGTTTGCGGAGCTGCTGGCCGAATTCCGCCGCCCGGACAACGTGGGTTCGCCCGTTTGCGTGTGGCTGGCGCGCTGCGCGCTGTGGCACGTGGGTCGCGAACTCGAGCGGCGCGACGAGCTCGGCAGCGCGGCGCCGCGGCAGCGCGCATTCCTGCGCTTCCGCGCGCTGCTCGAGGCGCACTTCCTCGAGCACTGGCCGATCCACGCCTACGCGAAGAAGCTCGGCGTGACCGAGGGACAGCTGAACCGCCGCTGCCTGCAGCACAGCGGCCGCTCGGCGTTCCAGCTGCTGCAGGAGCGGCTCGCGCTCGAAGCGCGGCGCAAGCTCATCTACGTGGCGCAGCCCATCGGGCAGATCGCGTCCGAACTGGGATTCGACGACCCCGCCTATTTCACGCGATTCTTCCGGCGCCACACCGGCCAGTCGCCGGCGGCGTACCGGCGCGGGCAGTCGCAGGCCTGACTCACAGCGTCTTGCGATACACCGTCCAGCCTTCGTTGGGGCGGGCGCCGAACGCTTCGTAGAACGCGATCGCGTTGCTGTTCCAGTCCAGCACCGACCATTCCAGCCGGCCGCAACCGCGTTCGCGCGCCACCGCCTCCGTGGCCTTCAGCAATGCGATGCCGATGCCCTTGCCGCGCACTGCGGGGCGCACGTACAGGTCCTCCAGGTAGAGACCGGGTTTGCAGAGGAAGGTGGAATAGTTGAGGAAATACAGCGCGAATCCCACCACGGCGCCCTCCCACTCCGCCACCAGCGCCCAGACGGCGGGCCGGGGGCCGAACAGGTCGGCGCTGAGCGCCGCGGCATTGCCGCTCACCTGGTGCCGCAGCTGCTCGAAATCCGCCAGCTCGGTGATGAGCAGGAATATGTCGCCAGCATCTGCTGGCGTCGCCGGCCTGATCGCGAGCATTGCGTCTCTCCGGAAGGTGAAGCGCCGCACAGAATAGCGCGTTTGCGCGCTACGCAGCTCACAGTCCCAAACGGCGCGGTGGTCTTAAATTCCGGGCAGTACGCTCGCAACAGGACCGCTGTGTCCACCAGCAACACCATCTCGCTGCAACTCGATCATTCCGGGGCGATCTTCCCCGAACCGGAACCCGGCCGGCCCGTCCTGATCGCTTTCGCCGACGACCCGCAGGTACTCGATGCGCTCGGGGAAGCCATCGGTGGCGATCTCGAGCTCATCGTCGCCCCCTCCCAGGAGCGCTTCGCCGACCAGATCCTTGCCAACCCCGCGCGCCTGGTGCTGCTCGACTGCGCCGCCACAGGCCTGGTGCTGAATTCGCTGATCACCAACCTGCACGCGCGCTTTCCGGATCTGACCGTGGTGGTCTCCGGCACCGGTCGCGACCAGGCGCAGGTGGCCTCGCAGCTCGAGACGGGCGAGGTGTTCCGCTTCGTGAACAAGCCCGTTTCCGCGCAGCGGCTGCGCATGGTGGTCGACGCCGCGCTGCGCCAGGTCGCAACGCCGGCCCCGACGACTCTGGATGCGCCGTCGCCCCCGCCCGCGCGCCCCGGATTGCGCCTGCTGCTGGTGGCACTGGCGGTGCTCGCCCTGCTGAGTGGTGGCTACTTCTGGTGGTCGCAGCTCCGGGGAGCGGGTTCTTGAAGAAGCAGCTGCTGGTCTGCGAGAACGACGCCCAGCACGCCCAGTGGTTGAAACACCACCTGGAAGTGCTGGCGGCCGAGGCCGAGGTGCGCTGTTTCTCCGGCGCCGAACTCGGGGCCGTGCTGGAAGCCGGCAAGACTGGCAGCGATGCGGACGAAATGCTGCTGCTGTTCGGGCTGGATGTGGCCGCGCCCGATGCGGCGGTGGATTCGCTGGCGGGCCTGGAACGCCTGTGCCGTCGCGCCGACCGGCCACCGGTGGTGGCCATTGCGGCGGGCGGCAACGAAGCCAGCGCGGTGCGCGCCATGCGTGCCGGCGCGGCCGATTACCTGCGCCGCGACGGCCTGACGCCGGCGCTGCTCGAAGGCGTGCTGCGCCACGCGGCGCGGCCGGCGAACCCGCTCGCGACCGAAGAACTGATTCCGCAGTACTCGACCATCCGGCTGCTCGGCGAATCCAGCCGCTCGGCGGTGTACCTGGCGCGCAGCCGCATGCTGGGCGTGAACGTGGCGCTCAAGATCAGCCACGCCAGCATGGAAGACGAAGATCTCGATCGCGACCAGCTCGAGCGCGAACACGCCGCGGTGGCGGCCATCGACCATCCCAGCGTGGTGAAGATCCACGGCTACGGCATCCAGGCCGGCCGCGAATACCTGGCGATGGACTATTTCCCGTGCGGCGACCTCAAGGCGCGGCTCAGGCATCCGCTGACGTACCTGCAGGCGCTGCGTTACGCGCGGCGGATCGCGGAAGCGCTGCAGGTGGTCCACAGCCACGGCCTGATGCACCGCGACCTGAAGCCGCCCAACATCATGCTGCGCCCCGACGCTTCCATCGTGCTGATCGATTTCGGCCTCGCCAAGCGCGTCGGCTCGCTCACGCGCCGCACCGCGGCCGGCGTGCTGCGCGGTTCGCCGTACTACATGAGCCCCGAGCAGACGCAGGGGCTGGAGCTCGATCACCGCAGCGATCTGTACAGCCTCGGCGTGATCCTGTTCGAGCTGCTGAGCGGCGACAAGCCCTACCAGGGCAGCAGCGCGCTGGAAGTCATGGAACAGCACGCACGCGGCGCGCGGCCCAGCCTCGCGGAAGTGCATGCGGCGGTGGAGCCGACGCTGGCCCGGCTCATGGCGGTCGATCGCGAGCAGCGCTACGCGGATTCGGCCGAGGCCGTGGCCGCGCTGCGCGCGCTCGAACATGCGGCCGCGCAGTCGAAGGACAGCGACCCGATGACGGGGGAATACGCCCATGTTGGCTGATTCCAGCACGCTGGCCTCGTGGCCGGAGGAATACGCGCGGTTGCGCGACGAGCGCGATTTCTATCGCTCGCTGAGCGTCGAACCGCTGCGCGAACTGGATCGCTTCGTGGCGCAGGCCACCGAGACGCTGGACGAGGTGCGCGCCGCGTTGCAGGGACCGGCCCGCGATCGCGCCGCCTATCGCAGCCGCCTCAATGTGCTGAGCCAGAGTTTCCACCGGCTCGAGCAGCTGTGCGGGCAGCTGGAACTGCCCAGCTTCCGTCGCCGCATCGGCAATGCGCTGCAGCTGCTGCAGGAGCAGCGTGCCAGCGAGCTGGCGACCGGCGATGAGCTGCTGCCGGTGCTGGAGATCATCGACGACCTGGCGTGCCACGTGACGCTGGCGCACCAGACGCTGCATTTCCGGCCGACGTCGGCGCAGGCCGAGCCGGTCGAGACCGCCGCATCGGCGGCCGATGAACACTCCACCTCGCGCGCCCTGCAGCTGCTCGCGGCGCGGATCGCAGTGGAACAAGGCAAGGATGTCCAGCTTGCCATCGCCGGCGTCGCGGACATTCCCGAGGCTTGGCGCAGCACGCTGTTCGATGTGCTGGGCCAGCTGCTGCGCCTGTCCATCGAGGACAGCGTCGAGTCCATCGAAGCGCGCGCGGCCTACAACAAGCCGCAGAGCGCCTCCATCGTCATCGACTTCCAGCCGCCCACCTCCGACGAGCGCTGCTCGCTGCTGAGCTTCCACGACGATGGCCGTGGACTCGGCAAGGAACATCTACCCACCATCGCCAGTTTGCGCGAGTCGCTGTTGCGCCTCGGCGGCAAGCTCGACCTCTCCAGCAAGCGCGGCCAGTACTGCCGCGTCATGATGCACCTGCCGGCGCTGCCGGCGCCCGAGCGCTGACGACAGCCCTTACAGGTAGACCGTCAATTTCAGGACCGCGGAGATCGGCTCCAGCGGATGGACCTGGAAATCCTCCACGCCATCGGCGGGTTCACCCGGCAGACGCGCCGCGTAGTAATAGGCGGCCGAGTCGGCCTTGGTATTGAGCAGGTTGTAGATGCTCAGTTCCATCTTGACATGCGGGTTGAACTTGTAACCCACGTCGAGATTGAATTCGCTGTAGCCCGCGTCCTCCGGCAGGCGGTCGCCGTCGCTGATGGGATAGGCACCCAGCCTGCGCCACTGCAAGGCACCGGACCACGGCCCGAGGTTGTCGACCAGCACACCGAAGGAGCCGATGAACTTGGGTGCGTTGGCGATGTAGGGACCATCGAGTTCGTAGGAGGCGAGGTCGCCGCGATAACGCGCCTTCGAATACGCCAGGTCCGTATTGAGCTCGAGCCAGCGGCGCACCTGGTACTGGCCGGACAGCTCGACGCCCTGGCGCCGGCTGGGCGCACTGGCGGAGTCCTGGCCGGCATCGGCGTCATAGGCCAGTTCCGAATTGAAATCCTGCTGGAACACGGCCAGCTCCATCGACAGGTCCGACGTGAGATTGCTGCGCACGCCCAGCTCCTCGCCCTTGGTCGCCGCCAGCAGCGGCGTCAGTCCCGCGGTTCCCGGAATGCCTTCGACGGGCACGGTGCCGAACACACCGCGCACGTCGTCGGAGTGAAACCCGCGGCCGGCGCTGAGATAGATTTCGGTGGAGGCGAACGGCCCCAGGATCAGCGTGCCCTTGGGCTGGAACAGCGTCTGGTGCGCCTCGCCCTGGAAGCCGGTGGTCAGGCTGTGGTCGCTGGCGCGGTAATACTCTTCCCGCAATCCGACGACGGTGCGCAACGCCGACGCCCAGTGGGTCGTGGCTTCCAGATAGGGACCGAGATCGAGCAGGTGGACCTGATCGGCATTGCAGATGCCACCGGCGGTGGGAACCTGCAGCGTCGGACCCTCCGCCTGTTCGATCGAACAATAATCGAGCGGAACACGGTGCAGGGTATGGGTGCGATTGACCAGCGCGCTGTCGTCGCGAACCTGCAGTCCGAGCGTCAGGTCGTTCTCGATGTTGCCGAACTGCTGGCGCAGGTCGAGTGCGACCTGGCCACCGCCGGTGGAGCGGTTTTCATACTGCGCTTCCTGGTCGCCGTTGACCGGATCGTCGAGATAGTGCGTGAAGTCGTTCCACAGCGTCATGGTGCTGTGGATGAAGTAGCCGCTGGTATTCAGTTTCCACTGATCGCCGCTGGTGGCGTAATGAACGGACAAGCTCCCGCGTTGCGAGAGACTGCCGTCACTGGGATCGAGGCTGCCGTAGCGCCCGATCAGGCCTTCCTGGATGGCGCGCAGGGGCTGGTCGGTCGTCATGTTGCCCTGGCCGTGATAGTACATGGCGGTGGCGCTGTAGCCGTCCGTGTCGGTGCCGTGGCTGTAACGCAGCGTGCCGGCCACCTTGCGGAAATCATCCGGATGGGTGAACGGGCCGTCGACGTGCCCGTAGTAGGCGCCACCGACCAGGCGGTCCTGGTCGGTGAGATGCGCCGTGCCGCCGGCGAAGACGTTGTAGACGCCCAGCGTGCCGCCCGCCACGGAAACCTGATCGGGAATCTCGTCTGCCAGGTGGATATGCGTCGAGGCGACCGAGCCGAAGTCGCCCACTTCGGCATGGTACGGACCTTTGGTGTAGTCGAGCCCGCTCATGAACTCCGGCATCAGGAAATTCAGATCGGAGTACCCCTGGCCGTGGGTGTTCGTCGGTCGATTGATCGGCATGTCGTCCACGAAATTGGCGATGTCGGTACCGTGATCCAGGTTGAAGCCGCGTGCCAGATACTGGTTCGCCTTGCCTTCGCCGGAGTGCACCGTGACGACCAATCCGGGGACGGTCTCGAGCAACTGGCCCACCCGGTACGCGGGACGAAGCTCGAGCTCCTCCTGCGTCACCGAACCCTGACTGGCGGTATCCGCCGTCCCCAGCAGGTTCACACGCGAGGCCGTGACGATGACCTCCTGAAGTTCCGTCTGGTCGGCGCCTGCTGTCGCCTCGGAAGTCACCGCCGGCGAGATGTCCGCAGCGTGCGCCATGGCCAGCATCGAACCGGCCAGGGTCGCCGTGATCACCTCCCCGATCCTGCGACGGGGGGGCAGCTTTGACAGATGTTTGGTCATGGGCAGCAGTACGCCGCGCTGCGCCCGATCCCTCAGCCGTTTGTGAACTCGAAGATGGAGAGGGTGCCGTCGCTGTCGCCCGCTGCCAGCCAGCGGCCATCGCGCGACCACGCCAGGAGCACCACTTCGCCACCGAGCAGGTGCGCGTCCTCGGGAT
>DATJYR010000077.1:0-101695 GCA_035499515.1 Steroidobacteraceae bacterium
GCGAACAGCTCGCGGACCTGGTCTTCGGTGGCGGTAAAGGGCAGGTTGCCAACATAGATCTTGGCCATATGACTCTTCTCTCTTCAGATAAATGGATGAACGTAGTAATGACAGGAGGCACGGGATCGAAGAGAGCCGGACTGCGGCAGACGGCGAACCAGAAATCCTGACACCTGATCGGCAGGCGTTGCGGTTCGAGCGGTTGGCCCCCGTTGGTAGGGGAGGCGCGGTCCGATGCGGACGGAAGACGATCATGCGCAGGCTACCACGATCGGGCAGCCCCGGTACGGGAGATTTGCCCCAGAGGCTGTGCCGTCCGGATCATCTGTAACGTCGGGGAGCGGCACGGCGAAAGACAGGCATGCACGCTCGCCCGCTGCTGCTCGCCACCCTGTTGCTGCTGGCCCCCGCGCTGCGGGCGGCCAGCCCCGGACCGGTCGTGGTGGAACTGCCAGCAGGCCGTCACGGATTGACCAGCGCGATGCGCATCTGCAGCGCCTGGCTGGCCCCGGGTGCGACCAGGAATACGCCGGGCCTGGCGTCGAATTCACCTACGTAGTCCACCGGGTCCGCCACGCCGCGCCACGGCTCGATGCACAGGAAGCCGGCGCCGGGTTTGGTCCACAAGCCGAGATACATGGCGTCCGGAAAATCCAGCTGGATGTGCGGCCCCTGCGCCGCCCCGTAGCGCAGGCTGCGGCTGCGCAGCTGGTCGAAGATGATCACATCGTCGCGAAACAGCGCATCGTCCAGCAGCAGGCGGCGACCGCGCACCGGTGTGGCGTGCGGCGCTGGCGTGAGCAAACCCTGCGCGTCGAGCCGGCGGATGGGCGCGGGCTCCTCGTGTTCGAACTCGATGCAGTGCGCCGCACGCCCGGCGCCATAGGGCAGCGGCCAGCGCAGCGCGGGGTGGAAGCCGATGCTGGCCGGCAGCGGCGCAGCAGCCGGATTGTGCACGCTCGCGGTGGTGGTGAGCCCGGCAGCACCGAGCTGGAAGTGCAGCTCCAGCGCGAAGTGGAAGGGATAGATGGCGCGGGTCGCGGCGTCATCGGCCAGGCGCAGCCGCACCTGCCCGGGGTCATGCTCGATCACGGTGAAGCGCCGGTCACGCGCGAAGCCGTGGCGTGGCAGCGCGAAGCGCGCGCCGCGCCACTGGTACTGGCCGCCGTGCAGGGCGCCCACGATCGGAAAGAGAATCGGCGCGCGGCCTTTCCAGATCGCCGCGTCGCCATTCCACAGCAGGTCACGGCCCGCGGCATCGCGCAGCACCGAAAGCTGCGCGCCCTGCGGATCGATTTGCGCGCTCAGCCCGTGGCTGTGGATCCGGAGCCAGCCGGATGGAGTCGTGGACACGACTCCATCCTAGCCGAGCTCATCCCGTGCGGGAGGTCAGCGCGCGGGCGGCGCGCCGCCACCGGGACCGCCGGCGCCGGGCTCGCTGCGGTAGCGGCCGATGTAGGCACACTTGGCGATCACCTTGCCCTGCATGGCCGCGAGCAGCTCGTCGCGCCCCGCCGTTGGCGGCAGATCGAGGGTGCTGTTCAGCGCATAGAACTCGAACACATAGTGGTGATAGCGCGGGCCAGCCGGCGCGCCCATGCCCATGTAACGGTTGCCGCCCATTCCCCTGCCGTTGACCGAACCGTCGGGCAGTTTGCCTTCCTCGATCTGGGTGGTGCTGCCGGGGATGTTCCACGCGATCCAGTGCAGCACGTCGCCGGGTCCATTGATGCCGACGTCGATGTCATGCAGGATGATGGCGAAGCTCTTGGTCTCCGGCGGCGCGCCGATGATCTTGAAATCCGGCTGCGTGCTGCCACCCGCGTTGCTGTACTTCGGCGGCACGATGCCACCGTCCGGGAAGGCCTTGCTTTCGACGTACATCGGCACCAGACGGAAACCACCGCCTCCACCACCACGCGGCGGACCACCCGCGCCCGGACCGCCGCCCGGCGGCGGACCCTGCTGGGCAACTACGCTGCCGGCCCCGAAGACGGCCAGCACCAGCAGCGCGAACGCTGCGGACAATCGGCTTTTCATGGCAAACCCCCTTGAGATCGTGGACGGACTGCCGGCCAGTATACTCGTTAGGCAATTCTGTATATAGCGGTGCGCCGGGCCCTATTTCCCGATGCAGAAGCTGCCGAAGATCCGCCCCAGCAGCTCGTCGCTGCTGACATCCCCCACCACTTCGCCCAGCGCCCGCTGCGCCTCGCGCAGTTCCAGCGCGGCCAGTTCGCCCTGCTTTGCCGCGAGCTGCCGGTGGGCCGCGTCAAGCTGGCCGGCGGCGCGGCGCAATGCCACCAGATGCCGCGCGCGGGCGGAAATCGCGCCACCGCCCTCTTCCGCGTGCCCGCCCGTTGCGGCGATGTGGCGGCGCAGTTCCTCGATGCCCGTGCCCGTCGCGGCCGAGATGCGCAGCAGCGGCACGCCGTCCAGCTCTGGCAGGGATGCTTCCGTGGCGGCGCGCAGATCCATCTTGTTCAGCACCAGGCTCACCGGCACACCAGCCGGCAGTGTCGCGCGCTCCTCCTCGAAGGCGCGTGCCGCGGAATCGGCGCATGCATCGACCACGAACAGCAGCTGGTCCGCATGGCCCATGGCCGCGCGGGCCCGGCGCATGCCCTCGGCTTCGATGTCATCGCCGGCCGCGGCGCGCAGGCCGGCGGTGTCGATGAGCTCCACCGGAATGCCTTCGATCTCGATACGTTCGCGCAGCAGATCGCGCGTGGTGCCCGGCTGCGGCGTGACGATGGCGACATCGTGGCCGGCCAGGCGATTCATCAGCGTGCTCTTGCCGGCATTCGGGCGGCCGGCGATGGCGACGGTGAGGCCGCGCGTCAGCAGCGCGCCCTGCTCCGCTGCGGCCAGCACGCCGGCCATGCGCTGCTGCACGTCCTGCAGCCGTTCGCGCAGCTCGCTGCCGGCGAGGAAGTCGATCTCCTCTTCGGGGAAATCGATCGCCGCCTCCACGTACACGCGCAGCGCGGTCAGCGCGGCACGCGTGGCGTTGACACGCTGGCTGAATTCGCCCTGCAGCGAGCGCATCGCCGCCTGCGCCGCGCGGCGCGAGCCGGCATCGATGAGGTCGGCGATGGCCTCGGCCTGCGCCAGGTCGAGCTTGTCATTGAGAAAGGCGCGCTCGCTGAACTCCCCCGCCCTCGCCCGCCGCGCGCCGAGCTGCACCAGGCGCTGGATGAGCGCCTCGACCACCACATCGCCGCCATGGCCCTGCAGCTCCAGCACATGCTCGCCGGTGAAGGACTGCGGCGCGGGGAAGTACAGCGCGATGCCGAGGTCGAGCAGCTCGCCGGCGCCATCGCGCCAGCGGCCGAAGGTCGCGTGCCGCGGTGATGGCAGCGCGCCGAGCAGCGCCTGCGCGATGCGCGGCACCGCCGGCCCCGACACGCGCACCACCGCGATGCCGCCGCGACCGGGTGGCGTGGCCGCCGCGACGATGGTGTCGTCGCGCGACATGCCGTCAGTTGCGCGCCGGGCTCGCCGCCTGGATGCGGCGGTTGATGTTCCACTGCTGTGCAATGGTCAGCAGCGTATTGGTCAGGTAGTAGAGCACCAGGCCGGAGGGCAGGAAGGCGAACAGTACCGACATGCCGATGGGCATGATCATCATCACCTTGGCCTGCGTCGGGTCGGCGGTCGGCGGCTGCATCTTGTACTGCAGGAACATGGCGCCGGCCATCAGCACCGGCAGGATGTAGAACGGATCGCGCGAGGACAGATCGTGCAGCCAGCCCATGAACGGCGCCTGGCGCATCTCCACGCTCTCCACCAGCACCCAGTAGAAGGCCATGAACACCGGGATCTGGATCAGCATCGGCAGGCAGCCGGCCGCCGGGTTGATCTTCTCCTTCTTGTACAGCTCCATGGTCGCCTGGCCGAGCCTGGTGCGATCGTCCTTGTAGGTCTCCTGCAGCTGCTTCATGCGCGGCGCGATCAGCTTCATCTTCGCGGCCGAGCGGCCGGCGATTTCCGACAGCGGGTAGAACGCCAGCTTCAGCAGGAAGGTGACGGCAATGATGGCCAAGCCCCAGTTGTTGAATACCTTGTGGGCCTGCTCGAGCAGCCAGAACAGCGGCCGCGCGAGGAAGGTCAGCTTGCCGAAATCGGCCGCCCGGCCGAGCTCGGGATGAATGGCCGCGAGCTGGTGCTGCAGCTTCGGGCCGATGAACAGGGTCTGGTGCAGCGTGGCGTTCGAGGCGGGCGCGACGGTGGTGGTCTGGCCGAGGTCGGTCGCCAGGTATTCGTTGCCGCGCACCGCCAGCGAGTAGTCCTGCAGTTCATCGCGCGGCGGCACGATGGCCACCACGAAGTGATGCTGCAGCGAGGCGATCCAGCCATCGCGGAAGCTGCCCTTGAAGGCCGCATCCTTGTCGTTGGTCACGCGCAGCTTCTGGTACTTGCTGCCGTCGTAGATGGCCGGGCCGGTGAAGGAGTAGCTGTCGACATTGAGGTAGGTGCGCTTCACCAGCGGCATGTCGTGCTCGATCTGCGCGTACGGCGCCACCGTCCACGGCGTCGTACCGGCGTTCATGACCTCGTATTCCACGTCCACGCGGTAGGAACCGCGGCGGAAGATGTAGGTCTTGGTGACGGTGATGCCGTCGGCGCTCCACTTCAGCGGCACCCGCAGCTCGTCCAGCCCCTGCTCCAGGCGCAAGCCGGTGTAGTCGCTGGTGAACAGGGCCAGGTGCGTCGGGTAATCCCCCGCCCCGCCCGCACCGGCAAGGCCGGTCTGCACCAGGTACTGGTTGCCGGCGCCGAGGTTGCGCAGCAGCCGCACCGGCTCGGAGCCACCTTTGACCACCGGGTACTGCAACAGGTCGGCGCGGGTGAGCTCGCCACCACGCAGGTTGATGTCCACGTCCAGCACGTCGGTGCGCACGTTGAGCGTGGCGCCGGGTGTCAGCGCATTGCTCGCGGCGGCGGGTGCCGTGCCCTGGGCAGCGGCTGGTGCCGCACCGGTTGCCGGCGCGGGGCTGCCATTGGCGGCCGGAGCCTGCGGCACCTCGGCGGCCAGCGGATGGGCGCTCTTCTCGCGCTCGGCCTGCTGCCGGGCGGCCGCCGCCACCGCGGCATCACGCGGCGCGTAGTCCGCCATCCAGGTCTCATAGTTCACGAACAGGATCAGCGCCAGGCCGATCCACAGGAAGGCTCGCAGGTTCTTCATGGCACGGGGTCGATCCCGCCCTCATTGAATGGGTGACAACGCAGGATCCGGCGCCCGGAAAGTGCCACGCCTTTCAGCGGGCCGTACTTGGCGATCGCCTGCTGGGCGTAGCAGGAGCAAGTGGGGTGAAACCGGCAGCATTGGCCCAATAAAGGGCTAATGAGCAGTTGATATCCCCTTATTAGAGCTATAAAGAAACGACGAATCATCTTCCGATCTGTTTCCACAAGCCGTCCAGGCTTTCTCGCAGCCGTGCATTATGCGCGGTCCGGGCACCGTTGCGGGCGCCGACGACAAGATCGATGCCGCTGAGTCCGGCGGCCACCAGGCGGAAGGATTCACGCACCAGCCGCTTGATGCGGTTGCGCGCCACCGAGTTGCCCACGGCCCTGGCGCCGATGGCGAGACCGAGCCGCGCGCGGCCGAGTTCATTGGGCGCGAAGTTCACGGCGAAAAATGAATCGGTCACCCGACGCCGGCCGGCATAGACGGCTTCGAATTCGCTGGCTTTCAGGAGCCGCTGCTGGCGGCCAAACCCCTGCCGCACGGGCGCGCCGGACATGGGCGCGGCGGCAGTCGTTACGGGATCAGGCGCTTGCGACCCTTGGCGCGGCGGCGAGCCAGCACCTTGCGGCCGTCAGCGGTGGCCATGCGGGCACGGAAGCCGTGCGTGCGGACACGCTTGATCTTGCTCGGCTGATAGGTGCGTTTGGTCGCCATGGCATTGGCCCGTGGGGCGGAGTCGGAATTTGGGGCTGCGCAGCCTACGCAGCGGCGGCCCGCAAGTCAACTGGAGGCCGGCGCCGGCGGCCTTCGCCACCGCGGACGGCTACGCGTTTCACACCCTATGGCGTCTGGCGTCAAGACGCGTAGACTCCCCCTCCCCCCAATTCCAACCGAACGCGTCACCGGCATGTGCGAGCTCTGGAATCAGATCCTGACGCGCCTCGAGCACGAGATTCCCGAGCAGCAGGTGAACACGTGGCTGCGGCCATTGCAGGCCGTGCGCGAGGAACGCGCGTTGCGCCTGCTGGCGCCGAACCGCTTCGCCGTGGACTGGGTGCAGAGCCACGCCGCGCCGCGCATCAACGCACTGCTGCGTGATGCGCACGATCCGCAGCTCGCCCTGGTGGTGGAAATCGGCTCGCGCAGCGTCGCGACGGCACCCGCCGCCGGCGATGCGGAAACGCCGAAGGCAGCGGCGCGGCGCGCAGTGGTCGAGGCGCCGCAGATCGGCGCACGGCTGAATCCCGACTCCACCTTCGAGCGTTTCGTCGAGGGCAAGAGCAACCACTTCGCCAAGGCCGCGGCGATGCAGGTGGCCGAGAATCCCGGCAAGGCCTACAACCCGCTGTTCATCTACGGCGGCACCGGGCTCGGCAAGACCCACCTCATGCAGGCCATCGGCCACGTGATCCGGCAGCGCGATCCACAGGCGCGCGTGGCCTATGTGCATTCGGAGCGCTTCGTGGACAGCATGGTGCAGGCGCTGCGCCACAACACCATGAACGAGTTCAAGCGCTCGTACCGCTCGCTGTCGGCGCTGCTGATCGACGACATCCAGTTCTTCGCCAACAAGACCCAGTCGCAGGAAGAGTTCTTCCATACCTTCAACGCGCTGTTCGAAGGCCAGGCGCAGATCATCCTGACCTCGGACCGCTACCCCAAGGAGATCCCGGGCCTGGAGGAGCGGCTGAAATCGCGCTTCGGCTGGGGACTCTCCGTGGCCATCGAGCCGCCGGAGCTGGAAACCAGCGTCGCGATCCTGATCAGCAAGGCGCAGGCGGCCAACACCGTGCTGCCGGAGGAAGTGGCCTTCTTCGTGGCCAAGCGCATCCGTTCCAACGTGCGCGAGCTCGAGGGCGCGCTGCACCGGATCATCGCCAGCAGCCGCTTCACCGGCCAGTCGATCACGCTGGATTTCGCCAAGGAAGTGCTGCGCGACCTGCTGAACCTGCAGGCGCGCCTGGTGACCATCGAGAACATCCAGAAGACCGTGGCGGACTACTACAAGGTCCGCATGTCCGACCTGCTGTCCGAACGCCGCAATCGCTCGGTGGCGCGGCCGCGGCAGATCGCGATGGCGCTGGCCAAGGAGCTCACCGCCCACAGCCTGCCGGAGATCGGTGGCGCCTTCGGCGGTCGCGACCACACCACGGTCATGCATGCCTGCAAGCGGGTGAAGGAATTGCAGCAGCAGGAGCCGCGCACGCACGAGGATTACTCCAACCTGGTGCGGATCCTCACAGCCTGAAAGCTGTGTGCATCCCTGTGCACAGGGCTGGGCAAAAGCGGGGGACAGAATTGTGGATGGAATTGCACACAAGTGATCAACAGGACATGCGCGGGTCATGCATGCAGTCGTCCAGGCCGGGTTGGCTCGTAAAGTCATGACCGGCAAGGGCAGACTGATTTATCCTCCCTGTCCACAACACCAACAACTGCAGTCATTGCCTTAAATAGAACCAGGGTTTGGATGCATGAAATTCAGCGCGACCCGTGAACAACTCCTCGGCCCCGTGCAGGCGGTCATCGGTGTGGTGGAACGCAAGCAGACCATGCCGGTGCTCGCGAACCTGCTTCTGTCCGCCAAGGGCGGACGCCTGTCGGTGACCGGCACGGATCTGGAAGTCGAGCTGGTGGCAGCGGGCGAAGTGAACGTGGCCCAGCCGGGGGAAATCACCGTACCCGGCCGCAAGCTGCTGGATATCGTGAAGGCACTGCCGGATGCCAGCGCCGTCACCGTGACCATGGATGGCGAGAAGCTGAAGATCGCCGCCGGGCGCAGCCGCTTCACGTTGTCCACGCTGGCCGCCAGCGAATTCCCGGTCGTCGATTCGGTCAATGCCACCCAGAGCCTGAGCCTGTCCGGCGTGGAACTCGCGCGCCTGATCGGCAAGACGCATTTCTCGATGGCGCAGCAGGATGTGCGCTACTACCTGAACGGAACTTTGCTGGAAACAGACGGGAAGACGCTGCGAACAGTGGCGACCGACGGGCATCGTCTGGCAATTGCGGAAGCAACTCTGGCGGTTGCCGGCAAGGCAGTGGTTCCCCAGCAGGTCATCGTGCCCCGCAAGGGCGTGCTGGAACTGACCCGCATCCTGGACGGATCCGCCGAGATCGAGATCGCGATCGGCGCCAATCACATTCGGCTTCAGATCGGCGACGTCAGGTTCACTTCAAAGCTGATCGATGGCAAATTCCCGGAGTACGGGCGGGTTATTCCCAACAGTCCGCCCAAGGTCGTGGTGGTGGATCGGGAGGCGCTGCGTGCTGCGTTGCAACGCACCGCCATCCTGTCGAACGAGAAGTATCGGGGAGTACGAGTCACCCTGGCCAGGAATTCCCTGAAGCTCCAGGCGCACAACCCCGAGCAGGAAGAAGCCCAGGACGAGGTCGAGATCGATTACCAGGGCGAGGAGCTGGAGATTGGCTTCAACGTCACCTATCTGCTCGATGCGCTGGCGGCCGTGGATACCGAAACCGTGGAGATCGGTCTGACCGATGCCAACAGCAGCTGCCTGATCCGCTCGCCCGGCATGACTTCCTCGCGGTATGTCGTGATGCCCATGCGGCTCTGAGCCGCCGGACGCCCAGCCACGATGGGTCTGGCGTCTCTCTCCCTGACGAATCTGCGCAGCATCGCGCACGCCAAGCTGGACTTCGGGCCCCGTCTGAACCTGGTCTTTGGATCCAATGGCTCGGGCAAGACTTCCATCCTGGAGGGTGCATTCCTCGCCGGCCGCGGCCGTTCGTTCAGGACCCGCCACACGGACCAGCTCATCAGCCGTGGCCAGCCCGGTCTCACGATATTCGCGGAAACCATCGATCCGGCGCATCGCGTTGGCTTCGAGTACCGGCGCAACGAATCCTATGGCGCGCGCCTGGATGGCCGCGATGTGGAAAGCCTCGCCGAACTCCCTGGCGCATTTTTCGTGGAAGCCATTGATCCGCAGATCCACCGTCTGGTGGAAGGCTCTCCGGGAGAGCGGCGGCGCTGGCTGGACTGGGGAGTGTTCCACGTGGAACCTTCCTTCCTTGAGCAGTGGCTACGGTTCACCCGGGCGCTTCGCCAGCGCAACGCCGCGCTAAAGACCAATCAGGACGCCCGCGCCTGGGACGCCGAGGTCGCCACGTACGGCGAACGCATCGCGCAGTTTCGCAGCGACTGGTTCGAGACGCTCAAACCCCATGTCAACGAAGCCATCCACTACCTGTCGGGGATGGACGTGGAAGCGATCTACTACCGCGGCTGGGGCGGGGAGCGAACCTTGGCCCAGGCGCTGGGTGAAGGTCTGGAGCGTGACCGCACCCGCGGCGCCACGCTCTCCGGTCCTCAGCGGGCAGATGTATTTTTGAAGGTGGGGGGGAGGGCTGCCCGGGAGAGTCTGTCCCGGGGACAACAGAAGCTGGTGGCCTCCGCCATGGTACTGGCGCTGCTGGCCTTCCTGCGGGAACGGAACGTCGCGCCGCCAACCCTGTTGCTGGATGACCCCGCTGCCGAGCTCGATACCAATCGACTGGGTCGCCTTGTCGACCTGGTGAGCGAGTTGGGCAGCCAGCTCATCGTGACGGCGCTCAATTCCGACATGCTGGTCTTCGGCAAACCGGAGCATGTGTTTCACGTGGAACAGGGGACCGTTCAGAGGTTATAATAATAAGGTGCAGCAACCAGGTACACCGATGTCCGCTGAAGATGCCTATAACTCCAGCAATATCAAGGTCTTGAAGGGTCTTGATGCAGTGCGTAAAAGACCCGGCATGTACATCGGCGACACCGACGATGGCACCGGCCTGCACCACATGGTCTTCGAGGTGGTCGACAATGCCATCGACGAGGCACTGGCCGGTCACTGCAACAGCATCCACGTGGTGATCCACGCCGACGAATCCATCACCGTGCGGGACAATGGCCGCGGCATCCCGGTGGATATCCACCCCGAGGAGGGCCGCTCCGCCGCCGAAGTGATCATGACGGTGCTGCATGCCGGCGGAAAGTTCGATGACAGTTCCTACAAGGTTTCCGGCGGCCTGCACGGCGTCGGCGTATCCGTGGTCAATGCACTGTCCGACGTGCTGGATCTCACCATCCATCGCGGCGGCAAGGTCTACACGCAGCAATATCGTCTCGGCGACCCGGTCGCCCCGCTGACCGAGACCGGCACCGCCAGCGATCGTGGCACGACCGTCCACTTCAAGCCGTCATCGCTCATCTTCAGCCACATCACCTTCGACTACGAGGTGCTGGCCAAGCGGCTGCGCGAGCTGTCGTTCCTGAATTCCGGTGTCCGCATCGAGCTCATCGACGAGCGCGAGGACAAGCGCGACGTGTTCCAGCACGAGGGCGGGCTGAAGGCCTTCGTGGCGTATCTCAACCGCGCGCGCAACGCCATCCACCCCACGGTGTTTCATTTCACTGCCCAGGAAGGCCCCATCGGCATCGAAGTGGCGCTCCAGTGGAACGACTCCTACCAGGAGACCATGCTGTGCTACACGAACAACATCCCGCAGCGGGATGGGGGTACGCACCTGGCGGGCTTCCGCGCGGCGCTGACGCGCACGATGAACGACTACATCGAGAAGGAAGCCAAGAAGGAAAAGATCGCCACCACCGGTGATGATGCACGCGAGGGCCTCACCGCCATCCTGTCGGTGAAGCTGCCGGATCCCAAGTTCTCCTCGCAGACCAAGGAAAAGCTGGTCAGCTCCGAGGTCAAGGGTCCGGTCGAGGCGCGCGTGGCCGAGAAGCTCGGTGAATTCCTGCTCGAGCGGCCCGCCGAGGCCAGGTCGGTGGTGGGCAAGATCATCGAGGCCGCGCGCGCGCGCGAGGCGGCGCGCAAGGCGCGCGAGCTCACGCGCCGCAAGGGCGCGCTGGATATCGCCGGCCTGCCGGGCAAGCTGGCCGACTGCCAGGAAAAGGATCCGGCGCTGTCGGAGATCTTCATCGTCGAGGGCGATTCGGCCGGCGGCTCGGCCAAGCAGGGCAGGGACCGGCGCACCCAGGCCATCCTGCCGCTGAAGGGCAAGATCCTGAACGTGGAACGCGCGCGCTTCGACAAGATGATCAGCTCGGCCGAAGTGGGCACGCTGATCACCGCGCTGGGCTGCGGCATCGGGCGCGATGATTTCAACATCGACAAGCTGCGCTACCACCGCATCATCATCATGACCGACGCGGACGTGGACGGCTCGCACATCCGCACGCTGCTGCTGACGTTCTTCTACCGGCAGATCCCGCTGCTGATCGAGCGCGGGCACATCTACATCGCGCAGCCGCCGCTGTACAAGATCAAGCGCGGCAAGCAGGAGCTCTACGTCAAGGATGACAACGAGCTCAACGCCATCCTGCTGAACAATGCCATCGAGGATGCAGCGCTGTACGTGAACGGGCAGGCACCGCCACTGGCCGGCTCCGGCCTCGAGATGCTCGCGCGCCAGTACATGGAAGTGCAGGCCATCATCAAGCGCTGGAGCCGCCGCTACGACGCCCGGCTGCTGGAGCAGCTCATCTACCTGCCGCACATCGGGCCGGAGGCCTTCGCGACCGGCGACATGCTGCGCAACTGGGTGCAGGAACTGGCACGCGTGCTCAATGCCCCGAATGATTCCTCCACCGCGCGCTACGAGATCAGCGTGCAGCCGGCCACGGATCTCGGCGACGGCGAGGTGCGTCCCGCGCGCCTGCTGGTCCGTCGCACCGAGCATGGCACCGTGCACGAGAAGGCGCTGCCGCGCGAGTTCTTCGCCTCGGCCGAATACGGCGCCATCGCCGACCTCGGCCGGACGCTGGGCGGCATGATCGGCGAGGGCGCCCACGTCGTCAGCGGCAACCAGCGCCGCGAGGTCGGCTCGTTCAAGGAAGCGATCAACTGGCTGTTCGACCAGGCGCGCAAGGGCCAGACCATGCAGCGCTACAAGGGCCTCGGCGAGATGAATCCCGAGCAGCTGTGGGATACCACCATCAATCCCGAGACCCGCCGGCTGCTGCAGGTGCGCATCGAGGAGGCGATCGCGGCCGACGAGATCTTCAACACGCTGATGGGTGACCAGGTCGAACCACGCCGCGAATTCATCGAGAAGAACGCGCTGGCGGTGGCCAACCTCGACGTCTGAGGCGACCGCTCAGAGGGGCTCGCCCTGCGGCTGGTGGCTGAAGTCCTCCGGCTGCAGCTGCTGCGTCAGGCGGAACACGCCCTCCATCACGCGTCGCTGCAGCACCACCTCGACCATCAATGTCTGGTTGGGCGCGAAGTAGCGGCGCAACGCCGAGAACGTGCCGCGGTATGCGCCAGAGAGGTAGCGCGCGTAACCGCCATCCGGGCGCGCGGCGATCTCGAAGCCGAACTTGTCCTGCACCTGCGGTCGCGCGAACCAGGGCGCCATGACGTCGTAGTCGAGGTAGTAGGTCAGTCCCGCCGGAGTGCGGGAGTTGCGCTGGCGATCCACGAAGAACCCCGGCGGCAGGTGATTGGCATCGTAGTCCGGGCCGGCCGTGAACAGCACATCGTAGTCGGCCAGGGCGTTGCCGCGGTCATCCATCACGCGGAACACCAGCATGCAGTAGCGGCTGGTCTCGAACTTGCGGCTGAACAGGAACAGCTCCTTGCGGCGGCTCACGCGCTCGTCCTGCTGCGTGCGTGCGGTCAGCGCATCCAGCGCCTTGGCGCAGCTGCGGTAGCCAGCGGCGCTTGCCACCGCCAGACACTGCAGTGTCGCCCGCACGGTGGGATGCGAGCCATTGTCGCTGGCACTGACGCTGCCCATGATGCCCATGGCATCGCCCGAGTGCGATCGCCCGGGCAGCACGCCGAGCGCCGTGGTGGCCGATTGCCCCTGTCTTGCCAGCCGGAATCCCTGTTCCTGCTGCTCGAGGCGCACCAGGCCGTAATTCATGTTCGCCGCGGCGACGCGCACCACGCCGTCGGAGCCCGCCTCGCCGGTATAGGAGTTCAGGTGATCGTAGAAGTGGCGGTCGATGGCCTGGCCGGTCAGCACGAAGACGTAGAGTCCGGCCGCCAGCGGATCGTAATCCAGCCAGGTGCGGTTCAGCGCCCAGCTCTGCGCGCTGCCCAGTTCCAGCCAGTCGAGCACACCCACTCCCGGCTGCACACCCTCGGTGAAGAATTTCATCCGCGACAGCCGGCCCTTGCCGAGCTGCGCCAGCGCCGAGCCATGGTTGGCGGGCGCCAGCATGATCAGGTGCGACAGCGGGCAGCGATCCAGCCGGTCACGATGGTATTGATCGATCCAGGTGCGTACCAGCGGACCGCCGGTGGAGTGCGTGATGCATGCGAAACGCTCGCCACGGGCGAGGCCCGGCAGCACCTCCGCCTGCACCGCCGCCTGCATGCCGCGCGCGAGATCGTCGAGGCTGACCTCGTCGGCGAAGCTCACGTACCTGGCCAGGTACAGATGCGAGACGGTGAGTTCGAGACCGGCCGGTGCGTTCGCCGCCAGCGCCTCCGGCAAACCGCCGTAGGTGTCCGTATTGGTCACGCTCCAGCCGTGCACGAACACCAGGCGCATGGCGATGGGTGAGCGGTCCGGAGTGCGGCTTCAGTTCAGGCGCGGCGCGAGCAGCCGCGCGACGGCGTCGTGGTGACCGGCCTGTGCCAGCTCCAGCGCGGTGTGGCCATCGCCATCGGTGATCGCCGGGTCGGCGCGCGCCGCGAGCAGCGTGACGACGATGTCCTGGAGGCCGTAGCGTGCGGCCAGCAGCAGCGGTGTGCTGCCCGCCGCGTCGCGTGCATTCACGCGGGCACCGGCGGAAAGCAGCAGCGCCACCAGCTCCGCGTCGCCGGTGCGCGTGGCTTGGTGCAGTGGCGTGTCGCCGCCGCGGTCGGCCGCATTCGGATCGGCCATCGCGCCCAGCAGCAGCCGCGCCGCCTCGAGCCGGCGTGCGGTGGCGGCCGATTCGCTGCTGTTCTGCGCCGGGCGGAACACCAGTCTGCTCACCGAGGTCTGGTCCTGGCTCAGCGCCAGCCCGATGCCCACCACCATCAGCTCGTACTCGCTCTTGCCGGCGGCGATGGCCAGCGCGGTATCGCCGGCCGCGTTGCGCGCGTTGGCGTCGAGCCCGGCGCCGAGCAGTGCCGCCAGCGCGGTGACGTGGTGATGTCTGGCGGCCAGCATCAGCAGCGTATTGCCTTGCTCGTCCGTGATGTCGGTGCGCGCACCCTGTGCCAGCACCGCGCGAAACAGCGCGGGGGAGGGCAGGTCGACGGTCTGCACCAGCGACAGGGTACCGGGCTTGACCACTGGTTCGAGCTCCAGCAGCCTGGGCAGGGCCTGCTCGCGACCGGTCACCGAGGCGGCCAGCGTGGCGCCGTGCGCGAGCAGGTACTCGGCTGCGGTCCAGTGCTGGCTTTCCAGGGCCGCATCCAGCGCCGTGTAGCCACCGGCCTTGCGCTTGTAGTTCACGTCCTCGCCCGGCACGAGGAACAGCTCCAGCAGCTCGGGCCTGCCGTTGCCGGCGGCGGCGAACAGCAGCCGCGAGCCATTGGCATCGGTCTCGTTGCGGTCCGCGCCGGCCGCGAGCAGCACGCGTGCCGCATCCGCCGAACCGGCCGCCACCGCGATGCGCAGCGCCGTGACGCCGATGCGCCCGGCGCGGGTGTCCAGGCGCGCATGTGCATCGAGCAGCTGCTGCACGGCCTCGGGATGCCCGCTGGCGGCCGCGTACATCAGCGCCGAGATGCCCTGCTCGCCGGCGGCATTGGCGTCCGCGCCATGCATCAGGGCCAGCGCGAGCTGCGCGGTGTCGCCGGCGCGTGCGGCCCGCAGCAGATCCTCGTTGGCGCCGGCGGCGGCGGGCCGCGTTGCCAGCAAAAGCGGCAGCAACAGCAACGCCGTGCGCAGTGCACTGACGGATTTCATGGTTTGAACTCCACGGTGACCGACATCAGCACCTGCTTCTGCAGCGGATTGGAGAACTCGAAGGTCTTGGCGGCATCCAGCGCCGCGAGCGCGAAACCATGGCCGGGCGGGGATTCTGAAACCGCCTGCGCCTCGAGCACCTGGCCCATGTCGTTCAGCAGCAGGTCCACGACCACCACACCCCTGATGCCTGCCCGCTTCGCCGCCGGCGGGTAATGTTGCTGGGCGGTCTCGCCACGCAGCAGCGTGAAGGCCTGCGCATCCTTGCCGCTCACCCGCACGGCATCGGCTCGCTTGATCCGGCCCGTTACCAGCGGCGGGTTGGGGGTTGCCATGGGCCTATTCTGCTGCGGCCGGGGCCGCTGGCGCCATCTCGGGACGCTGGAACAGCGCCAGCGCCTGGCGCGCCGCGGGGCCGGCGCCGGCGGCGTTCACGAGCACCGCGTACAGCGGCATCCTGCGCATGGCGCCGGCGGCCAGCGGCAGGGGCTTGAGGCGGCCGGCGGCGATATCAGCGGCAATCAGGTGCGCGGGCAGCCACGCGAAGGCCAGCCCTTCGAGGCACAACGCGCGCGAGGCCTCGAGGCTGGACACCGTCCAGCGCTGCTGCGCGCCGAGCCAACCCTCGTCGCGAGGGTGCAGCTGGCCTGAATCGCGCAGCACCACCTGTGTGTGCGGAGCCAGGTCCTCGAGCATCAGGGGCTGCGGCAGGGCATGCAGCGGATGCGCAGCGGCCGCCACCGCGATCATTTCCACATCCATCAGCCAGTCACCGAGGAAGCCGCGCGGCACCCGCGTGGTGATGACCAGGTCGGCAAGTCCCTCGGTGATGGCCTCCTCCGCGCCGGAGAGCACCGCATCCGCCAGCGAAATGGTGGTCTGTGGGCAGCTTGTCCGCAGCCCCGCCAGGATGCTCAGCAGCACCGGCCGCGGATAGGCCGCGTCGACCACCAGGCGCAGCCCGGTTTCCCAGCCCCGGTGAATGGCGCTGGCGAGTTCCTCGAGACGGCGGAACTGGTCCAGCGCCAGCCGCCCCCGGCGCAGCAGTTGCTCCCCTGCCGGGGTCAGCACCGCCCTGCGACCCTGAACCTGCAGCAGCGGCACGCCGAGGGCTTCCTGCAGCTGTGCCACGGCGTAGCTGATGGCGGACTGGCTGCGGTGCAGGCGCGCTGCGGCGCGTGCGAAGCCACCTGCGTCCACGATCTCGGCCAGCACCTCCCATTGGTCCAGCGACGAGCGCAGCCGGCCCATCAATCGATATTCCAGATCATACAGTGCCAAATTTTGATCTTTTTTATCGGAAAGATAAATCCCATGATGTGTCCATTCCCCACAGGAGAACGACCATGCAGGAAATCCGCAAAAGCGAGGATCGGGGCCTGGCCAACCACGGCTGGCTGAACAGCCGGCACAGCTTCTCCTTCGCCGGCTACTTCGACGAGCAGCATGTGGAGTTCGGCGTGCTGCGCGTGATCAACGAGGATCGCGTGGCGCCGGCGGCCGGCTTCGGCACGCACCCGCACCGCGACATGGAGATCATCAGCTATGTGCTGGAGGGCGCGCTGGCCCACCGCGACTCGATGGGCAATGGCTCGGTGATCCGCCCGGGCGACGTGCAGCGCATGAGTGCCGGCACGGGTGTCTTCCACAGCGAGCACAACGCGTCGGCCACGGAGGGCGTGCACTTCCTGCAGATCTGGATCCGGCCGGATCGCGAGGGCGTGACGCCGGGCTACGAGCAGAAGTACTTCGCTGCCGCGGAGAAGCGCGGCCGGCTGCGGCTGATCGTCTCCGGCGATGGCGCACACGGCTCGGTGCGCATCCACCAGGACGCGCGCATCCATGCGGGGCTGTTCGATGGCAGCGAGGCCGGCCAGCTCACGGTCGCAGCCGGTCGGCGTGTCTATGTGCATCTGGTGCGCGGCGAGCTCACCGTCAACGGCACGCGACTCGGCGCCGGCGATGCGCTGAAGCTCACCGATGTCACCACGCTGGAGCTGGGCGGCGGCAGCGGCGCGGAAGTACTGGTGTTCGACCTGCCCGGAGAGCACGCCGCGCATTGAAGGCGGTTGCAATACCATCGCCATGTGGCCACGGACCGCCTGTTCCTCGCGCTGCGCCCGGATGCCCCGGCCGCAGCGCGCATTCGCGAGCTGGCACAGCGGTTGCGCGCGGCCTGCGGACTGGCTGGCCAGCCGCTGCCGCTGGACCGGCTGCACCTGACGCTGTACTTCCTTGGCGATCACGCCGGGCTGCCGCCAGAGCTGCTGGCGGCGGCCGAGACGGCGGCCGGCAGTACGCGTGCGGCGCGATTCGACATCCGTCTCGACAGCGTGAAAAGCTTCGTCGGCGGGCGCGGCCCCGCGCCGCTGGTACTGTGCCGGCAGGATGGATCCCCTCCATTGGTGCGATTGCGCCGGCAGCTGGAGACAGCCATCGCGCGTACCCGGCAGTTCCCTGCCGATTCGCGCGCCTTCCAGCCACACGTGACCTTGCTGTACGACCGGCAGCGCCTGGCGCCGCGGTCCGTCGAACCCGTGGCATGGACCGCCACCGAGGTGCTGCTGGTGCGCAGCCTCATCGGCCGCGCCCAGCACGAAGTGCTGGCGCGCTATCCGCTGCGCTAGTGCGCCGGCACCGCGAGCCCTGTCCAGCGCGCGATGAAGGCCCACATGTCCGTGTATTCGGCGATCTGCTTGTCGGTGGGCTTGCCCGAACCGTGGCCGGCGCGCGTTTCGATGCGCACCAGGTGCGGTTTGTCGCCGATGCTGGCGGCCTGCAGCGCCGCCACGTACTTGAACGTGTGGCCCGGTACCACGCGGTCGTCCGTGTCGGCGGTGGTGGCAAGAATGGCCGGGTAAGTCACGCCCGAACGGATGTTGTGGTACGGCGAGTAGGCGCGCAGCACCCTGAAGTCCGCCTCCTTGCCGGGATCGCCATAGTCATCGACCCAGTAGCGTCCGGCGGTGAAGCGGTTGAAGCGCAGCATGTCCATCACGCCCACCTGCGGCAGCGCCGCGGCGAACAGTTCCGGCCGCTGGTTCACCACCGCACCGATCAGCAGGCCGCCGTTGGATCCGCCACGGATGGCGAGCTTGTCCCTGGTGGTGATGCCCTGCGCGATCAGGTATTCGGCGGCGGCGATGAAATCATCGAACACGTTCTGCTTGTGCGTGAGCCGGCCGGCGTCGTGCCAGGCCTTGCCGTATTCGCCGCCGCCGCGGATGTTGGCGAGCGCAAAGACGCCGCCCATTTCCACCCATTGCAGGTTCGCGGCACTGAAGGCGGGAGGCATCGAGACGTTGAAGCCGCCGTAGGCATACAGCAGCGTCGGCACACCGCCGTCGAACTTCCGGCCCTTGCGGTACAGCAGGAAGAGGGGTACGCGCGTGCCGTCCTTCGAGTTGTAGAAGCGCTGCTCGACCTGGAAATCCTCCGGCCGGAACGCCACTTTCGGAGTGGCGAACGGCGTGACGCGGCCACTGGCGCTGTCGTAGTGGAAGATGGCCGTCGGCACATTGAAGCTGGCGAAGGAGAAGAAGGTCTCCGGGTCGCCGGCCTCGCCGCTGAAGCCCGCGACGCTGCCGATGCCCGGCAGCGGCACCGTGCCCAGCGGCCTGCCATCGAGCGTGAAGCGCTGCACCTGGCTCTTCGCATCGACGAGGTAGGAAACCAGCAGTGCATCACCCACCAGTGAGGCGCTGTCGATGGTGGAGGCCGCCTGCGGCACGATCTCGCGCGGCGCGAGTTCCGGATGCGCCGCATCGATGGCGACGATCCGCTGCAGCGGCGCATTCTTGTTGGTGAGGAAATACAGCTGGTCGCCCTTCGCGCCGGCCAGTGCCCAGTTGTAGTCCAGGCCCTTGATCAGCGTGAAGGGCACCGCGTTCCTGTGGCGCAGGTCGAGCAGGGTGACTTCGTAGCGGTCGTCGGTGCCCTGCGAGGAGTAGATCACCAGCCAGGAGCCGTCGTCGGTGACCTCGGCCGTGTGGTTCAGCAGCGGCCGGTCCTGCGTGGCGTAGACCAGCCGGTCCTGCGCCTGCGGGGTGCCGAGGCGGTGGAAGTACACCTGCTGGTTCTCGTTCAGCGCCTGGTACTGCTGGCCCTGCGTCGGCTCGGCGAAGCGCGAATAGAAGATGCCGGAGCCGTCGTGTGCCCAGGCGATGTTGGTGAACTTCGCCCAGCGGATCTCGTCGGGCAGCGTCCTGCCGGTGGCGACGTCCAGCACGCGGATGGTGCGCCAGTCCGTGCCGCCGTCCTGGATGGAGTAGGCGAGCCGGTTGCCGTCATGCGCGGGCATCCACTCGGCCAGCGCGGTGGCGCCGTCCTTCGCCCAGGTGTTCGGATCCAGCAGCTGACGCGGCTTGCCCGCCAGGCCGGCACGCACGAACAGCACGGCCTGGTTCTGCAGGCCGGAGTTGTGGGTGTAGAAATAATTGCTGCCGGCCTTCTCCGGCACGCCGAAGCGCTCGTAATTCCACAGCGCCGACAGGCGCTGGCGGATGGCCTCGCGGCCGGGCAGGGTGGCCAGGTACGCATCGGTCACCGTGTTCTCGGCGCTCACCCAGTCGCGCACCTTGGCATCGGTGCGCACGTCATTCTCGAGCCAGCGATACGGGTCGGCGATGGCCTCGCCGAACTGCTGCTCGACGATGGCATCGCGCGCGGTGCGCGGGTAATTCAGGGATGCGGCCATCCCGCTCGAAGTGATCAGCATGCAGAGCCCGCAAACCGCCAGTCTGGACATGGAAATTCAGGCGGCCACGAGTTCGTGCATCCGCCCCCTCGAGGCCTCGATGGGCCGCAGTTTACGCGCGCCGCCGAGGCGGTAGAAGCGCCGCAGCGCGGCGATCGCGGCGCGGCGCAGCGCCGGCCGCCCGGAGAGCAGCGCGCCTTCCAGACGTGCGCAGAACGGCGCCGCGTGGCGGGTCGCCGTGGCGTACAGCTGCTGCCGCGCCACGGGCAGCCGTGGATCCACCAGGGTGCGCGCGAACAGCGCCGCGTGCAGCTCGCGTGGCCGATGGCCGGGGTGCTGCGCGCGCAGCAGCCAGAATGAAGCGATGTACTTGTCCACTTCGCCCTGCAGTTCCAGCTCCAGCAGCGACACCGCGCGCGCATGCCCGGCATTCCACATCAGGTAGCAGAAATGGCTGACGCCCTCCAGCGCGGTCCAGAAATCCCCGATGTTGTCGCCGTCGAGGGCGCGCAGGGGGTCGTGCGCGGCCAGGCGGCGCAACACGGCGGCATCGATGTACAGGCCCAGCCGGCTGGAACGGCGTCGCTCGACCAGCACCAGCTCCTCGTCGGCGGCCAGCATGCGCCGCGCCGGCGGCAGCTGTGCGCGCTCGGTGAGCAGGAAGTCGCGCACGTCGTGCCCGCAGGGCGCGTCGTAGATGGTCTCGAGCAGATGCTGCAGCGGCCGCAGCATGCTTCAGCTCAGCCGCAGCGATGTCGGCGCCGGCTGCACGCCAAGCTGCTGCAGCAACCCTTCGGCGCGCGGACTGCCGGTCTTCAGCCACAGCTCGTACAGGCGCAGGATGTCCTTCGAGGACCACACGCGCGCGGTATCACTGATCTCCCCGATGGCATCGACCACGCGCTGGAACTTGCGCGCCAGCTCGCCGAACACGCCGCACAGCGCGCGGCGCGGGCCGCTGACCGAGGCCGCGGCCAGCGTGCCATAGGCCCGGCCCCCCATGGCGATGTGGTAATCCACATCGACGAGCCGGCGTTCGAACCCGTGGGCGAAGAAACCCGCCATGAACAGCGACACATCGCCCAGTCGCTGCAGGATGGCGGCGCGCTCCGTGCCGGGGCCGGCTTCGGCGGCCTGTGCCAGCAGCTCGGCGAGGCTCACCCAGCGCTGGCCGGGCCGGGTCTCGGCATGCGACACCTCGGTACGCGCGTACAGGGTCAGCAGGTTGACCACATAGTGTGCAGTGTGGTCATCCAGTGATACATGCTGGTGCGTGAGCGCCTGGTCGAGCGAGTCACGGAAGAACTCGGTGAGATTGCTGACCGGTGAAACCTTGCCTGTGTTCTGCATATGCCACCTCGCTACGGCGTCGGCCTCATTGCTACGCCTGCTGCCTGACGATAACGCCATACCAATTCACACTTTCTTGCGATGCAACCATCATGCCTGCGGGCTATGATCTGGCAGCCAACAGCGCGGAGTGCTGACGAAAGTGACGGATCACCCACGGCCGCCGGAAGGCATCATTGTGCAGCTCGACCACTATGTGGTGGTGCGCGAGGACCGCCTGCTGTGCGCGCGCCTGGCCGGCAGCTTCGCGGTGTGCCTGAGCGACGAGGTGTTCGACAGCGGCGCGCTGCTGCACATGCAGGCCGGGCGGCCGGGCAGGTCCGGCGATGCCGAGCTCACCGACAACACGCTGTCGCTCGATCTGTTGCTGCTGGACCGTTGCCTGGCGCAACTGCGTGCCATCGAACCACAGGCCCGCCACTGGCAGGCGCGCTTCGTCGCGCACGTGGATCCCGATGCCGGCGGACACGAACGCATGCTCGGGTTGCGCGCGTTCTTCGAGGCCGCGATGGAAGACACCGGCATCGTGCTCGCCGGTGGCGGCTTGCACGATGGTCCCGCGCAATGGCTGGCCTTCCGTCCGGCGCTGCGCCAGTTGCGCTGCGAGCCGTTTGCGGGCCAATCCTGAGCGAGGTCGGTCACCGCATCGGACAGTTCCTACACCGCGCGCCGCGCTGACGCGCTTGTGCCATACGCTCGCGGGCACCATCCTGCTCGACGTGCCAAGGCGCTTCACTTCCGGTTCAGCTCCCGGCCGATATTGTCGGGCGCGTCGATAATTCCAACGGGAGACAAGCATGCGCAAGACCCTGGCGATTCCGGCGCTCGCAGCGCTCGGCCTGGCCGGCCCGGTGCTGGCCGGCGATTTCAGCTACAACACGCTCGAGCTGGGCTTGATCGGTGATTCGATCGACGACCCGCACGGCAGCGAGGACCTGGACGGCTCCGGCATCAGCGTCAGCGGCAGCTGGGCGCTGAGTCCCAACCTGTTTGCATTCGGCGGCGTGAGCGGCACCGATTACGAGTACCGGCACTATGACGACAATTTCAACGCCAGCCAGTGGCAGGCTGGCGTGGGCTTCAACTTTCCGCTCAGTCCGCAGCTCGACCTGGTCAGCGGCATCTCGCTGCAGCACCTGCGCCTGGACAACGACCGCGACGAACTCGACGAGAGCGGCTACGGCCTGAAGGCGGGCCTGCGCGGGCTCCTCGGGCGCCGTCTCGAATGGACGGCAGGGTTGAATTACGTGGATTATGGCAACGGCGACAATGACACGTCGTGGACTGCCGGCTTCCGCTACTACTTCACGCGGCTGTTCGCGGTGGGCGTGGATGTGGGCAGCACCGACAGCAACGAGGCCAATGTGCTGCTCGCCTTCCGCTGGGATTTCGGCAACCGCCGCTGACGATGGATTTTTCTGGACGACAAGCATGGAGACAACAATGAACAGGTTAGCAGTGGTTTCGGCATTGGCGGCGTTGGGCATCGGGGGGCAGGCCGCGGCGGCGGATTTCAGCTACCACTACATCGACGCGGGGCTGATCCTCGCGGACGCACCCGGCAGCAATGACGGCAAGGGCCTGGCGCTGAACGGTTCGATGAACCTGCCGCAGCTGTACCAGAACGCCACCGTCTTCGACGGCCTGAACTACATCGATTTCGACGGCGACAACCTGCTCAACCTGGAGGCCGGCCTGGGTTTCCACTGGCCGATTGCAAGGCCGGTGGATTTCACCGGCGGCGTGGCACTGGAATTCAACCACTACAGCGGCGGCGGTGGTTCCGACCTGGGCTTCGGCTTGAATGCTGGCGTCCGCGCACGGCCGTTCGCCCCGCAGTGGGAGCTGGATGGTGGCCTGAAATACGTGAACATCGGCCACTACGACGACACCAGCGTGGTGATCGGCGCGCGCTACAGCTTCCAGCCCGGCCTGTCCGCGGGTGTCGCGCTCAGCAGCGGCGACACCGACTACTGGCTGCTGTCGGTGCGCTGGGAGCTCTGAGCAGGATCATCTCCCGGCGGCGCGCTGCACCATCTCGAAGCGGTTGCCCGCCGGGTCCTCACCCATCGCAATCCATGCACCGCTGCTGCCCGCGGCAACCGGCTGCGTGGTGATCTTGCCGCTTGCGGCCACCACGGCGGTGGCCGCGGCCTTCACGTCGGGAACGAAGAAGATCAGGTGCGGCACCGGATCTGCGTCGTTGTCGACGTCGCGATGCATGATGATGACCTGCGCGCCGGTGTTGGCCTTGGCCGCCTCGAGCGTGGCGCCGAAGTTCAGCATGACCTCCATGCTCTGGCCCATCTGCAGGCGGTTCACTTCCTTCATGCCGAATACGCTCTCGTAGAACGGGGCCAGCGCCGCCGGATCCTTGGCGCCCACGCGACCCGCGCCCAGCGCGAAATCCCCCGCATGGAGGGTGGAACACAGCGCGGCGGCCAGCGCGGCGCACAGCAGTCTGCTCGATGACATGGCGACCCCTCCGTGGAAGAATGCGCCATCTTAGCGGCAGGCGGAGGGATGCGCTCATGTCACTGTACGAGATCGAGGCGCGGCGGCTGGATGGCAGCGACGGCGATCTCGCGCAGTTCCGCGGCCAGGTGCTGCTGATCGTGAACGTGGCCAGCCGCTGCGGCTTCACCCCGCAGTACGCCGGCCTCGAGCAACTGTACCGCCGCCTTGGCCCGCGCGGCTTCGCGGTGCTGGGTTTTCCGTGCAACCAGTTCGGCGCGCAGGAGCCGGGCAGCGAGGCGGAAATCGGCGCGTTCTGCCGCGCCAGCCACGAGGTGACCTTTCCGCTGTTCGCGAAGATCGAGGTGAACGGGCCGGGCACGCATCCGCTGTACCAGTTCCTGAAGAGCGAGCGGCCCGGCGTGCTCGGCACCGAGGCCATCAAGTGGAACTTCACCAAGTTCCTGGTGGATCGCCACGGCAGCGTGGTGCGGCGCTATGCGCCAAAAGATCCACCCGCCGCGCTCGCTGCCGACATCGAAGCATTGCTATAGCTGCAGCCCTCCTCACGCAGCATCAAGGACTACTGCATGGACCTGCATGTACTGGTTACCCGCGCCCGCAGCGTCATCGCCGTGACTACCCTGCTGGCCCTGGCATGGCCGGCGGCCGCGCAGTGGAGCGGCAAGGGCGAGGCCGGGCTCGCCATCGCCGATGGCAACACCAGCACCAGGACGGCCAATGCCAAGCTCGCGCTGGCCTGGAAGGTGACCGACTGGGAGCATGATTTTGGCTTCGAAACCCTGTACGTGCGCAATGACGGCACGACCACCGCGCGCCGCTGGGATGCCTCGGCGCAGAGCCGCTACAGCTTCGGCGGCGGCGACACCTTCTGGTTCGGCGGCGGCCGCTACGAGCAGGATCGCTTCAGCGGCTTCGACCACCAGGGCGTGGTGAACACCGGCATCGGCCACAAGTTCTTCGACAGCGACGCCACGAAACTCAGCGCCCAGGTCGGCGTCGGCTACAAGTTCTGGCGCACGCGCACTGTGCCGGCGGACAGCGACCGCAGCGTTGCCGGCACGGCGCAGGTGGATTTCACGCACCAGTTCACCGCCACGACCTCGCTGACCAATACCTTTGGTGCGGAAATCGCCTCGGACAACAACTTCCTGCAGGACCAGCTCGCCCTCGCGGTGAAGATGTCCGGACGGCTGGCGCTGTCGCTGGCCTATGCGGTGCGCCACAACACCGATCCGCCGGCGGGTTTCCGCAAGACCGACCGGCTTTCCACGGTGAACCTGGTCTACGAGGTGAAGTGAGGCCGGCTCAGGGCGGGCCGGAGTGCGCCTCGATGAAGCGCTGCGCCTCCTCGTTGATCTCGCGCGGATCGCGGCCGCGCGTGGTGATCGGCGCGCCGATCACCACGCGGATGGTGCCGGGCTTCTTCAGCAGGCCGCGGCGCGGCCAGAAATAGCCCGCGTTGTGCGCCACCGGTATCACCGGCGCGCCGGTGTCGGCGGCAATGGCTGCCCCTCCGACACCATAGCGGCGCGTCTGTCCGGGCGGCATGCGCGTGCCTTCCGGGAACACCACGATCCATTGGCCGCCGGCCAGATGGCGGCGGCCCTGCTCGACCATCTGCTTCACCGCGCTGCCGCCGCCGCCGCGGTTGATGGCGATGGCGCGCAGCAGTCTGATGCCCCAGCCGACGAAGGGAATCCAGGTCAGCTCGCGCTTGAGCACCCAGACCTGCGGCGGCAGCAGCGCGGCCTGCGCCACCGTTTCCCAGCTCGAGGAATGCTTCACCAGCGCGATGCAGGCGCGATCGGTGGGCAGATGTTCGCGGCCTTCCACGCGGTAACGCAGGCCGCAGAGGATGCGCAGCGCCGCGAGCAGCACATTGGCCCACAGCCGCGCCAGCGCGAAGCGCCCGCGCCAGGGCAGCAGCAGGCAGGCCAGCACGAAGAAGATCGCGTAGCAGAACGTGAACAGCAGGAAGAAGGCGGTAAAAAGCAGCGAACGCAGGAACTGCATGCAACGACCGTGTCAGGGCAGTTCGCCGCGGCGAACCACGGGAATGTCCGGGCCAGCAGCATCGCAGTTTGCCATGTTCGCGGCGCAGGCCGCTGCCCAGTCGGCGGCCTGCGGCGGCAGTCCCAGCGCCAGCAGCACCGCGTCGACGTCCGCGGCGGGGGCGTGCGCCAGATCCAGCAGCCGCTGTCCGGCCTGCGCTGCCTGGGGCAGCGCCTCAGCCGCCATGGTGTCCAGCACCACCAGGCGCGCGCCGCGCAGCGCGGTGGCCAGGTCCGGCACGGCGTCGACGCCCGCCGCCTCGATGCGCGCGCGCAGCGCCGCGGCCTCGCCGGTGCACAGGCGCGGATCCCAGGCACGCAGCGCGCAGCCTCGTGGTGCGAGCAATGCGGCGAACGCCGCCGCGCGTGCGCCGAATCCCAGCAGCGCCACGTTGGAGGTGGGCGTGAGCATCAGCCCTCCAGCCAGGCGCGCAATGCGCCGGTCACCGCGGCCGGCTGTTCCATGGTGGCCATGTGCCCGCAGTCGTCGATCGCAACCAGGCGGCTGCGCGGGATCCGCCGCGCCATCTCGGCGTGGCGCGCGAGTGGGCTCCAGCCGTCTTCGCGTCCACAGAGCAGCAGCGTGGGCACGCCGATCCCGGGCAGCAATGCCGCGCGATCCGGGCGGGCCAGCAGCGCCTCGGTCTGTGCCTCGAACTGGGCGAGCGGTGCGCGCGCGATCATCTGGTGGATGGCACTCATTAATATGTCATCAGCAAGCCGCCGTGGATGCACCATGCCGCGCGCCCATTCCCTGCCCATGGCAAGCATGCCTTCGGCTCGTGCGATGTCGCGCAGCCGGTAGCGGCCCGCGCGCTCCTGCTCGCCGGCCGCATCCCTGGCCAGTTCTTCGAATCCCGTATCCAGCAGCGCCAGTCGTGTCACCCGTTCCGGGGCACGGGCCATGATTTCCAGCGCCACGCGGCCCCCCATGGAGTGGCCGGCCAGCGCAAAGCGCACGGGTGCCGCCGCCAGGATGCGCTCGGCCATATCCCCAAGACTGTCGCTGAGACCGTGGCTGGCCACCATGATCCGGCGTCCGGCCAGCCCCTCGACCTGCCCGCGCCACACCTGCGCGTCGCATACCAGACCGGGGACCAGCACCACTGATTCAGTATTGTTCATATCCGGCGGTGCGGATTCTGGAGCGGCGCCACCTCGGCACGCAATTCATGCTTCAATAGCGACCTTTTTGAGGCGGAGGCGCTGGATGATCGAGCCGGGGAGCGTGCTGTGGACTCCGTCGCAGGAACGCGTCGAACGCGCGCGCATCACGGAGTTCCGCCGCTGGCTGGCCGACAAGCGTGGCCTGACCTTCCCGGATTTCGAGTCGCTGTGGCGCTGGTCCACCACCGACATCGATGCGTTCTGGCAGGCGGTGTGGGATTTCTTCGGCGTCGAGGCCACGAAGCCGCCAAGCGCAGTGCTGGGCAAGCGCACCATGCCGGGCGCGGAATGGTTCCCGGGCGCCGAGATCAACTATGCGCGCCACATGCTGCGCCACGAGCGGCCCGGCGCCACGGCGCTGCTGCACCTGAACGAGCGCCAGCCGTTGCAGGCGATCACCTGGGAGGAGCTGGGCGCCAAGGTGCGCATCCTGGCGACGCAGCTGCGCAAGCTCGGGGTCAAGCGCGGCGATCGCGTCTGCGCCTACATGGTGAACGTGCCCGAGGCGCTGATGGCGATGCTCGCCACCACCGCCGTCGGCGCGATCTGGTCCTCCGTCGGCCCGGACTTCGGCACGCCCGGCGTGCTTGACCGCTTCTCGCAGCTCTCGCCCTGCGTGTTCTTCCACGTCGATGGCTACCAGTATGGCGGCAAACCCTTCGACCGGCGGCCGGAAGTGGAGAAGATCCTCGCGCGGCTGACCAGCGTGAAGCATGTGATCCAGCTGCCGTACCTGGAGCCGGAGAACCCGCGGCGGCTGACGCCCGGCACCATCTTCTGGAACGAGCTGCTGGCCCATCCGCCGGTGCCGCGCGAGCAGTTCCAGTACGAGGAAGTGCCGTTCAACTACCCGCTGTGGATCCTGTTCTCCTCGGGCACGACCGGGCTGCCGAAGCCCATCATGCACAGCCACGGCGGCATCCTCATCGAGCAGCTCAAGCACCTGGCGTTCAACTTCGACATGCATGCCGGCGAGCGCATGTTCTTCTTCACCACCACCGGCTGGATGATGTGGAACTTCCTGGTCAGCGCGCTGCTGTCGAACGTCACGCCGGTGCTGTATGACGGCAACCCGGCCTGGCCGGACGGCGACATCCTGTGGAAGATGGTGCAGGACTCGCGTGCCGACCTGTTCGGCGCCAGTCCCACCTACCAGGCCATCCTCGAGAAGAACGGCATCGTGCCGCGGATCCGCTTCGACCTGTCGAACCTGAAGACGGTGACACTGGCCGGCTCGCCGGTTTCGCCCGAATGCCAGCAGTGGTTCCACGACAACGTGAAGCGCGATGCCTGGGTGGTGCCGGGCTGCGGCGGCACGGACATCTGTTCCGGGTTCGTCGGCGGCGTGGTCACGCTGCCGCAGCGCGCCGGCGAGATGCAGGCGCGGTGCCTGGGCATCGCGGTGCACGTGATGGGCGAGAACGGCCACTTCGTGATCAACGAGGTGGGCGAGATGGTGGTGAGCCAGCCCGCGCCGTCGATGCCGGTGGGCTTCTGGAACGACCGCAACGACGAGCGCTTCACCGAAACCTACTTCGCCGACTTCCCCGGCATGTGGCGGCAGGGCGATTTCTACCTGATCAACGAGCGCGGCGGCGCCTACGTGCTGGGCCGTTCCGACGCCACGCTGAACCGCCACGGCATCCGCATCGGCACCTCGGAGATCTACCGCACCATCGGCCACGTGCCCGGCGTCGAGGACGGCCTGATCGTCAATCTGGACCTGCCGGGCGGCAAGTTCTTCATGCCGCTGTTCGTGAAGCTGTCGGATGACATGCAGCTCGACGAGGACATGAAGAAGCGCATCAATGAGCGCCTGCGCGCCGAGTACACGCCGCGCCACATCCCGGACAAGATCTACCAGGTGCCGGCGATTCCCTACACCATCAGCGGCAAGCGCATGGAAGTGCCGGTGCGGCGCATCCTCGCCGGCTATCCGCTCGCCAAGGCCGCCAACCGCGATGCGATGGCCAACCCCGCGGCGCTGGATTTCTTCATCGAGTACGCACGCACGCAGCACGACTACCGCATGTAACGCGGGCCTGGGGGGCTCATGGCGCAGGGCGAGACCATCCTGGTCGATGAGCTGATCGACCGGCAGCCCCTGACCGGGCGCAACTATTTCATCCTCGGGGTGCTGCTGCTGGCGCTGACCTGCGACGGCTTCGACCTGCAGCTGGTCGCCTTCGCGGCGCCGCGCATCGCCAAGGCCTGGGGCATCGCGCCCGAGGCGCTGAAGTTCGCGCAGGTGGCGAACCTGCTGGGCATGATGTTCGGCGCCATGCTGCTGGGCAACCTCGGGGATCGCCTCGGGCGCAAGCGCGTGATCGTCACCGGCACGCTGCTGTATGGCCTGACCGCGTTCGCCTGCCTGCTGGCGCACACGCCGCAGCAGCTCAGCCTCATCCGCTTCTGCACCGGGCTCGGACTCGGCGGGGTGCTGCCGAACGTGATCGCGCTGGCCGCCGAGATCTCGCCGGTCGCGCAGCGGGCGCGGCTCACCAGCATCCCAATCATCGGCATGTCGCTGGGCAGCGGGCTGCCGGCGGTGGTCGCGGCCTGGCTGGTGCCGCACTTCGGCTGGCAGGCGCTGTTCGTCGCCGGCGGCATCGTGCCCGTCGCGGTAGCGGTGACGGTGATGGCGCTGCTGCCCGAGTCGCTGCTGTTCCTGGTGTTCCGCGATGGCGATCGCGCCACCATCGCCGCGCGCGTGCGCGAGCTGGATCCGCGCGCGCCGGTGGACGCGAATTTCTCGCTGCGCGGCCGGTTGTCCGCCTCGCGTGGCAGCATCCCGGACCTGTTCGCCGGCTCGCTGAAATTCACCACGCCGCTGCTGTGGCTGATGTTCGCCTGCACGCTGCTGTCCATGCATTTCCTCAACAGCTGGATCTCGGTGATCCTCAACAAGGCGGGCCTGTCCGAGGTGCAGACCGCACTCACCAACGGCGCGCTGCACTGGGGCGGCACCGTGGCGGCGGTGGCGACGGTGTTCGTGCTCGGCCGCATGGGATTGCGCTGGGCGCTGCTGCTGCTGCTGCTGGGCTTCGCCGGCTGCCTCATCATCGCCACCACCGGCTTCGGTGCCGCGCCGCTGCTCACCACCGCGGTGTGCATGGCGGGCTTCGGCATCATCGGCTGCCAGGGCGTGCTCAACGCCGCGGCGGGGCTGGTGTACCCGGTTTCATGCCGGCCCACCGGGGCCGGCGCGGCGCTGGGCATCGGCCGCATCGGCTCGCTCAGCGGCCCGCTGGTCGGCGCCTGGGTGCTGGCGCAGGACTGGCCCAGCCAGCGCATGTTCTATGTGCCGCTGCTGCCGCTGGCCATCGCCGCCGCGGCGACGCTGCTGCTGATCGCGCGCGGCGTGCAGCTGCGCGGCGAGACTGCGGTCACCCGTTGACGCATGCGGCGCAACCAAGCGTGCCGCCATGCTTGACTCTTATATTCCACTGACGGTATATACGCCTCATGGAATCCACGTTCACCATCATTGCCGAACCCAGCCGGCGCGCCATCCTGCACCTGCTGGCCGCCAGCGAGAGCTCGGTGGGCGAAATCGGCCGCCGCCTGCGCCTGCCGCAGCCTTCGGTGTCCAAGCACCTGCGCGTGCTGCGCGAGGCCGGCTTCGTGCAGGCGCGCGGCGAGGCGCAGCGGCGGTTCTACCGGCTGCGGCCCGAGCCGCTGCGCGAACTGGACGCCTGGCTGGCGCCGTTCCGTCGCCACTGGTCCGCGCACGTGGATGCGCTGGAGCGCCATCTCGATCGCAGCAATCCGCCGCCACGCCGCCAGGGGAGAAGAAAATGAGCAGCCGTGACCAATACCGCCCCGGTGCGGCCACCGGCGCCAGCATCCGCAGGCACGGGGAAAACTGGACACTGATCGTCGTGCGCGAGCTGCGCCATCCGCCGGAAAAAGTGTGGGAGGCGCTGACCGACCCGGCGCAGTTGCGCGAGTGGGCGCCCTACGACGCGGATCGCAGTCTCGCCACGGTGGGCACGGTCACGCTCACCACGGTCGGGGCTGCCGCGAGCGCCTCCGCTCCGTCAGAGGTGACGCGTGCCGAGGCACCATGGCTGCTCGAGTACCGCTGGGGCGGCAATGAAATGCGCTGGCAGCTGGAACCACTGGGCACCGGCACGCGCCTGACACTGTGGCACAACATCGACCGGCGCTACATCGCCATGGGCGCGGCGGGCTGGCAGATCTGCCTGGACGTGCTCGGGCATCTGCTGGATGGCGATCCGCTCGGGCGCATCGTCGGCGGCGATGCCATGCGCTTCGAGTGGCCGCGGCTGCACGCCGAGTACCAGCAGCAGTTCGACAGCGGCTGATCAGAGCGACAGGCGCAGCGCCAGCTGCACGCTGTGCTCGACCGCGCGCGGCGTCTCGCCGAGCATGGCGCGCACGTTGTACGTGCTGTCGATGCGCAGCCATTCGGCGGCGAGCTGCACGTGCTCGCGCATGTCCCAGGTCCAGCCGAAGGTCAGCGCCTTGCCCGGATTGTGGCTGGCGTCCGGACCGGCATACTCGGCATCCTGGTGGGTGTTGAAACGGTCGTAGCGCACGGCGAGGCGCTGCTTGCCGAAGTTCTGTGCCGCCAGCACGAACCAGGTGTTGAAATCCCAGGTGTACAGTTCGTTGGCGCTGGCGCGTGTGGTGCCGTCCATCCATTGCGCGATCAGCGCGGTGCCGTGCTGGCCATCCCAGCGCGCCCCGGCGGTGTTGAAGCTGGTGTGCCAGGCGTAGTCGCTGATGGATTCCTTGCGCACCGCTGGGTCGGCGCGGTTGTCGTAATGCAGCGCGCGCAGTTCCAGCCCATCGTCGGCCTTCAGGTAGGCGCCCACGTGGTAGCCGGGCCGGTTGTCGATTTCCGTGAACAGCACGCGCTGCGTGGGACCGCCGAAGGCGAAGGTGCCGATGCGACCGAACAACGGCGTCTGGCGGTCGTTCAGCGAGAAGCCGCGCCAGGCGACGATCACGCCGGCTGGGTCGTTCCAGCCGAACACCGCCGCGTTGACGCCCCAGTCGAAGCGGCCGCCCTGCGCGATGCCCAGGTGATCGAGCTGGTAGCCCACGCCGATGGTGCGCAGCTCCTCGCCGACCCAGGTATTCAGCGCCGAGCTGTCGATGGTGTAGGGATTGCTCCAGCCGGAGGTGCGGTGCTCCAGCGAGATCGGCGGATAGAAGGCGCCGATCTTCAGGTTCGAACGCCAGGCCGAAGTGGGCACCGGCCGCCATTCGAGGTAACCCTCGGTGATGTCCACCGCGTTGTGGTCATGCAGGCTCCAGGCCGAAAGATCGATGTCCCCATGCCAGTTGCCGCCGATGCCGCCGCGCCAGGCCAGGCGCGCGCGGCCGAGCTGCACGCCGTCATCGTCGCCGTCATAGCGCAGCTTGCCGAGGCCGCCGTCCATGTAGCTGTCGCGGCCGTCGGAGTGCACCAGCCGCAGGTCGAGGCTGGCTTCGACCTCGGCGCGGGCGAGGCTCGTCACACAGGACACCAGCAGCACGGGCAACGCGACGGCAAGTGGATGTTTCATCAGTAGACATCCCAGTTCGGCGGAACCTGCGACTCGGTCCGCAGCTTCAGCTTCGTTGCGGTGCGCAGCGTGATATGCGTGCCCTCGGGCTTGACGGTGACGCGCTGCTCCAGCACCGGTGCCTGGCTGCGCGACAGCGGATGCCAGATGGTGAGCTGGTACTCGCCCGGCTCCACGTCCGGCGCGGACCAGCGCCCGTCGTGGTCGGCGCGCGCGTAATACTGTGCCTCGACGACGTAGACGTAGGCACGCATCAGGTCGTGGATGTTGCAGCCGAGCGTGACGATCCCCGGCACGTCGAAGATCACCGGCGGATTCGGATTGCCATGGTACAGGTCGAACTCGAAACGCTTGGCCGGCGAGAACGAATACACCTGGTGCGCCACCGAATCGGTATTCGGAAAGGAAACCTTCGAACCCACCGGAATCACCAGCACGTGGGGGGCAAACTGGCGCTTGATCTGGTCCATTACCGCGGGTACCGGTCTGGCCAGCGGACGGGCGGCATCGGTGCTGCGCAGCACGGCCACCACCCCCGCGGCGGGCCGGCCGTCGGCATCCAGGAACTGCATTTCGAACGGGGCGGCCGGGACGGCCGCGGCCCACAGCAGCAGAAGCGTATGGAATACGTGTCGCATTTTCACTAGTCGTGAGTCGCCCGCCAGCGCCCGGCGGATTAGATTGACGGCATTAATTAAAGCGCACGGCCATGCTCAGCTTTCGCAACCGGCTTCTCATCCTGCTGATCGGCCTCGTGGTCGGCGCCCAGACCGTGACGCTGTTCACGGCCTTGCCCCGCACCAGGGACAAGGAGCTCGAGCGTGCCGACGAGCAGCTGGTGAAGGGCGCGCGCATCGCACAGCGCCTGCTTGAGTACCGCGAGGGGCAGCTCGCCAACGCCGTCTCGGCGCTGAGCGCGGACTACGCCTTCCACAAGGCCATCGTCGATGCGAACCAGGCGGACGGATCCTCGGTGCAGGGCAAGCTGGCGCAGCGCACCGTGGCCTCGGCGCTGGGCAACCTGGCGCAGCGCGTGGGTGCCGACCTCACGCTGCTGCTCGACCTGGATGGCAATGTGACGCGGGGCGAGGGCACGGCGCCCATCGCCCCCGAGCTGGTCGCGGCCATTGCGGCGGCGAACGCTTCGGATGCAGACGGCGCGCAGTTCCTGGTGACGCCGGGCGCGGCCGGCAGCGGCAATACGGTCTACCAGGTGTTTACTTCACCGGTGCAGGCGCCCGATGAAATCGGACGGGTCGCGGTGGGTTTCATCGTCAACGACAAGCTGGCGCAGGACCTCAGCGGCCTCGTCGGCGTGCAGGTCGCGTTTCTCGCGGGTGATGCGGGCACGCATGTGGTGGCAAGCAGCCTGCAGACCCTGCAACGCGGCGCGCCCGCCCCGCAGGCTCCACCACGCGGCCGCTCCGCCGTCACGAGGATCGGCGCCAGGGATTTTCTCGGCACGGTGACGCACCTGAACCTGAAAGGCACGCCGGTGGACCTGGCGCTGTTCAAGTCCATGGATGAGGTCATGAAGCCGTACCGGGAGCTGGCGCTTAACTTCGGCATCATCATCGGGCTCACGCTGGCCATCACCGTCGTTGCCGGAATCTACCTCGGCGGCGGCGCGGCGCGGCCCGTGCAGCGGCTCGCCGCGGGCGCGGCACGCATCGCCGCGGGCGACTACTCGGAGCGCATCGACGGCTCTTCCGGCGGGCGCGAGCTGGCGAACCTGGCGCAGGCCTTCAACACCATGCAGAACGGCATCGCCGAACGCGAGAGCCGCCTGCTGCACCAGGCACGCCACGACGGCGCCACCGGGCTGCCGAACCGGCTGTTCGCCGAGGAATGGCTGGCGCAACGCCTCGCCGGGCTGCGCAACGACACGCAGGTCGGGGTGGTGCTGGTGGCCGTGACCAACCTGCGCGAAATCTCCGCCAGCCTCGGCTTCGACATGGCCGGCCAGCTCGTGCGGCACCTGGCGCGCACCATCGGCGGTTTCGCCGATGACAACAGCCTGGTGGCGCGGGTCGATGCCACGCACTTCATGGTGGCGGTGACGTCGCTGTCGGACAGCGGCATGGAGACGCTGCTGGCGGATGTGCGGCAGCGGGCCAGCCTGCCACTGGCCACCGCCGGCATCACGCTGCAGGCCGCCGTGGTGCTGGGCGCCGCGCTGGCACCGCGGCACGGGGATTCCGCCGGCGAACTGCTGCGCTGCGCGGAAGCGGCGCTCGAAACCGCCATCCAGCAGCAGCAGCCGCAGGCCCTGTTCGAGCGCGCCAGCGACGTGGCACAGCGGCGCGCGTTGCAGCTCGGCGCGGATCTCCCCGAGGCGCTCCGCTCAGGCCAGCTGTACCTGCAGTACCAGCCCAAGTTCCGCATCACCGACCGCATGCCGCGTGGCGTGGAGGCGTTGCTGCGCTGGCGCCACGCGGAGTTCGGCAATGTCTCGCCGGCCGAATTCATTCCCATCGCCGAGCGCACCGGCGCCTGCGGGCTGCTGACGCGCTGGGTGCTGCGCGCGGCGCTCGCGCAGCTCGCCGCCTGGCAGCGGCAGGGCATCCACATCGAGATGGCGGTCAATCTTTCCGCCGCCGACATCATCGATCCGGACATGCTGGAATTCATCCTCGGCGCACTGCGCGACGCGCGGCTCGCCACCAGCTCGCTGACGCTGGAAATCACCGAGAGCGTGCTGCTGCACGAGCCGGAGCTGGCCCGCCGCAACATGGAGCTGCTGCGCGTGGCCGGCGTGCGCTTCTCGATCGATGACTTCGGCACCGGCTATTCGTCACTGTCGCAGCTGCGCGAGCTGCCGGCGGACGAGCTGAAGATCGACCAGTCCTTCGTGCGCGTCATCACGCAGGGCGAGGAACATGTGGCCGTGATCCGCGCCATCGTGGATCTCGGACGCGGCCTGAGGTTGCGCACCGTGGCCGAAGGCGTGGAAGAGGAGGCGCAGTGGCGCCTGCTTGCCGAACTGGGCTGCGACTATGTGCAAGGTTACCTGACGGGACGGCCGCAGTCAGCGGAGGAGCTCACCCCGCAGCTGCGCGCGGCGCTGGATGGCGGTCCCGCGGCTGATTCACGCACGGCCTCGCTGCGCGTGCTGGAGCTGCGGCGGCGGGACTGAATTTCCGCAGCCTCGTCGAGCAGCCAGTCCTGCGCGGCGGCCAGCCGCAGGCGCACCACCGGCAGGGGCGTGTCCGCATCGAAGTCCAGCCACGCGAGCTGCTTTGCCACCAGGGTCTGCATCCGCTGGTGCTGCCCGGCGGAAAGCCGATGCGTGGCCGCACAGCGCGCGGCGCTGGCGCGGACCTGCAGCAGTTCCAGCCGCAGCCACTGCAGGCGGCCTTCAATGCAGGAGGTCACCCACGCCGCGCGCGCATCGCCCAGCAGCGGATGGATGCGCTCCAGCGCATCCCAGATCAGCGCCACCAGAACCAGGTAGGCACCATTGAAGCGGCCGTCGTGCTGCATGTGGCGCACTCAGCCGCGCGGGCGCAGTGAATGCCGGCCGAGTTCCAGACGATGGAGCCAGCTGCGCACCGGGCGCGACCAGGCGGTGCGCCAGCACGGTTGCCAGCGCCGGCCGGCCGGGCGCACTGCATCCGTGAAGTGCACCCGGCCAGGATCACCGGCCCGGCGATCCCTGTCTTCATGCCCTGTGATGTCTTGCACTCGCTGCATGCCGGGGAAGCTACGGATTGCGGATGACGCACCGGTTTCCCTTTGATCATGATGATGTGACAGCGCCTGCGCACAGGAAAGTTGCGAACAGGTGAAGGAGCGATGACGCTGCGAACACTGCGTGCCGGCACACAGCCCGCGCGCTGCGGCAGACTGCAACCACCCTGTAGCACACAGTGGATAGCGTGATGCGCCTCACACAGGGAGTCACATGATCATGGCCGCAGCACGCGAAGCAGTCGTGTCCTGTCTTTCCGAGCAGGAATGGAAGCGGTTCGCCGAACTGGAGACGCTGCACCACGCCGTGCAGGCGAGCCATGAGCGAGTGCTGCGCACGCTGGATGAGGCCATCAAGACCGACCGTGCGGACCTGATGATTGCGTGGAACCAGTATCGGGCGGTGGTGGCCGACCTGAGCCTGGTGAGCGAACGCATCGAATCCCTGAGACTGATGCTGCGCTGATTGCCGTGAAGCTGCTGTCAACACGCGCCTGCGCGAAACTCTGGAAACTGCAGGATTCCGTGCGCGAGGCGGCCGGTGACCGCAATCGCCTGCTGCGCGTGCTGTTGCATGCGCATGGCGCGCTGGCCGGCGAGGCGCAGCGCGAGATGTGGCTGGAGTTCTCCTGCGCGGACCAGGAGTACCGGTACGCGGTGACGAACCTGGCGCGGTTCTGCGAGAGCCATGGTGCGGCCATCGCCGACACCGCCGGCAAGGACTGGGTGCAGCACGAATCGAGGGACGAAAGTCCCGGGAGCAGAGGATGAAGAGCAGTTTGACCGGTGCCTGGACAGGCATGCTTCTCGTGACCGGGATGGTGGCGAGCGCCGCTCCGCAGGGCGCGCCGGACGCCGCGACACTGGCGACCATCAAGTCGCGGATCGAGACCGGCTTCCCCGATGTCCACGTGAAGCAGGTGCGCCCGGCGCCATGGGGCGCACTCTACGAGCTGGTCACCGATACCGAGCTCGCCTACACCACGGCGGATGCCGCCGTGATCTTCTCGGGCAACATCATCGACGTGCAGTCCAAGCGGAACCTCTCGCGGGAGCGTTTCAACGAACTGCGCGCCATCGACTGGAATTCGCTGCCGCTGGATCTTGCGGTCAAGATCGTTAAGGGCGATGGCAGCAGGCAGCTTGCCGTGTTCGAGGATCCGCTGTGCCCCTACTGCCAGCAGCTCGAGGCCCAGCTCAAGGACGTCACCAATGTCACGATCTACACCTTCCTGTTTCCACTGGAATCCCTGCATCCCGGTGCCACGGAAAAGGCGCGCCAGATATGGTGCTCTGCCGATCGCGCCGCCACCTGGACAGCCTGGATGCTCGGTCACGCCGCCACGCCCAGCGCCGCGGACTGCGACACCAGAGGGCTGACCGCGACGCGCGACCTGGGCGCCACGCTGAAGGTGGATTCGACCCCGACGCTGTTCTTCACCACCGGCCGGCGCGTGACGGGGGCGCTGGACAAGGACAGCCTCGAGCAGCAGCTCGGCGCCGCCCAGGCGCAGGGCGGCGGCGGCAAGGCAAAGGTCAGCGCAGCAACTGTTGCAGGCGCGCCAGCTCCACCTGGTTGACCACGATACCGAGCTTGCGGCCCGTCTCCTCGAGGTAGGCCTGTTGCACGTCCTGCGCGCGCTGCGCGCGCAGCGCCTCCTTCAGGCTGTCCTGCACTTCGGCCAGGGCCGGTGTCTTGCCGGACCGGACCTCGAGCAGCTTCACGAAGTGCAGGCCCTGCGCGGTCTTGATCGGTCCGGCGATTTCCCCGGGGCGCAGGCTCTTCAGTGCGGCGACCACCTCCGGAAGCAGCCGGTTTTCCGGCAGGAAGCCGAGGTCGCCGCCGTGCGCCGCGCTGGCCGCGTGATCGGAAAGGTCGCTGGCCAGCTTCTGGAAGTCGGCGCCCGTGACGGCGAGTTTCGCGGCGACATCGGCCGCCTTGCGCAGCGCGGCAGCGAGCTTCTGCGTGTCGGCGCCATCCGGCGCGGACACGAAGATCTGCGCCAGGTGATATTCCGGCGCGGTGGTCAGGCGTGCCTTGTTGGCATCGTAGGCGGCCTGCAGTTCCGCGGCGGAAGGGTAAGTGGCGGGCACCTGCGACTGGTCTGCGATCCACAAACGCAGCAGCGCCTCATCGTGCACGCTGTCCAGTTGCGCCTTGACCCCTGCCTGCCGTTCGAAACCGGCGGCCTGCGCTTCCTGCACGAGGGCGCGGCGCGCGATCTCGGCCCGCAGCAACTGCTCCAGTGCGGCGAGATCGCTGCCGGCGCTTTTGCGCGCGGCTTCCGGCAGTGCCGCCACGAGCTGGCGCACATCGGTGCTGCCGAGTTCGATGCCGCCGCCGCGCGCGATGACTTCGGGCGGAGCGGCGGCGCGCGCGGAGCCGGTCAGGACCAGCGTCGAGGCGCAGCAGAACAGGAAGGCAATGCTGCATTTCATGATGTTCGCTCGAGTGATGGTGTCGCGGCGGTAAAAGCCGACCGGCTGAGTAACCGCAATCCTCGCCAGTGTCAATGTGCAGCGTCACAGCGCTCCCGGAACTGCTCCGCAGGTCACAGGATGTTCACGGGACTGCCATCTTGCATTGGTGACATAGCCCCGCAGCAGAGGGCCCAAGGGACTGACGGCGGGCACCTTCTGTCGGCGAATGTCTTATGTCAAGTAACGGAACCTCTCAAGGGACACACCCATGAAGCTCATCAAGAACGCAATCAAGCTGGCGCTGGCCGGCACCGCCCTGGTCGGCGCGGCAGCCCATGCCGACCCCATCACCAACCTGCTCGGCAGCGGCGGCAACTACAACCCCAACGGAACCTCACTGGTCCTGTTCGCGACCGACACGAATGCTCGCTCGTCCGACGGCTATTTCTTCGTCGACCTGGGCATCAACTTCAACGACCTGCTGCCCCTGAGCTCGGTGACGGCGGCCACACCCGACAACAGCATCACCAATTTCCAGTTCACCGGCAACACCAGCGCCGCCATCAGCAGCTTCCAGACCTGGCTCAGCGGCCGCACCAGCACCAGCGGTGTCAAGTGGGGCATCCTCGCCGGTGCGGCGACGGGCGATGATGAGTCGGCTCTGGGCGGTTCCGGCCTCATGTTCACGGCGGTCACCACCTTCAACCCGTCCGGCACTTCACCGTTGACCAACACGAAGATCGGAAATGTCGACACGCTGAACAGCTTCTTCTCCTATCTGGACAACTCGCCGGGTAACGAGGCCGAGGATGGCGTGAGCAGCCTGTACGGCATGGATGACACCAGCGGTGTATCCGGCGGCGCCACGGCCGACAGCCTGTTTGCGGCAGGCGTAACGACCTGGGGGAACCTTGGATCCGCCCTGAATCTCTGGGCTTACGTGACCGACGGCAACAGCCCCAGTTCGAAAGCCAACCAGTACAAGAGCGCCCAGTTGACGCTCAGCGCTGATGGACTCCTGGTCGCGAATTCCGGCGGCACCGTACCGCTGCCCGCGGCCGTGTGGCTGTTCGGCAGTGGCCTGCTCGGCCTGGCCGGTGTGGGCCGCCGCAAGAAACTCGCCTGAACAAGAACCATCGCACAACCGAATTCATTCTGGAGTAAACGAGACATGCGCAACTCTTCGAAAGTCGCCTTCGCGGTAGCCAGCGCCATTGCCGGCACGCTCGCGGCAGGGCAGGCTTCCGCCACCGATTACAACATCTACATCACGGGCGCCAGCGCCCAGCGGGCATTCTGGACAGGCAAGTACCTGCAGAAGCTTTGCGGCGGCGGCGCCGGCGTCAGCCAGTTCGACACCAGTGGCAATCGCATCTCCGACGGCGTGGCCATCACGACCTTCGCCGCCAAGACCAACAACAATGGACCGGTGTCCGGAAACGCGGACCTCAAGGCATTTCGTTGCACCGGCACGGGTGCGAGCGATGCCACGATCGCCCTCAACGACACCCTGACCATGCACTACAGCGCGGAGATGGGTTCGGTGTGGGGCATCATGCCGGGCCTCTTTGCCGCGGGCCACGGGGGCTCCCAGACGCGGGAATTCCTGGAGCCGGGTACCGGCACGGGCTGCAGCTCGGCAGCGTCCAATGCCAGCACCGGCAGCACCCTCTACGGCTTCAGCCGCAACTGCCCCGGGACCGCGGAAGGCAGCTACTACAACGGCGAGGATCTGGTCTATCCGGATACTTCCGGTTTCTTCGCGCGCCACACGCCCGACATCATCGTGACGGACATCGAGCCCACCAAGTGGGCATTCGCCGACAACTGGCCCACCAACACCCCGGCCGGCCTGACCTGGCACACCGGCGTCCATACCTCCATTTTCGGGCCCACCCCCAGCCAGTCCGATCTGCAGGATGTAAAGGACTCGGGCGGCGCGGTCATCGGGCAGGTGTTCGCGGTGGTGCTGTCGACGCAGGGCAACTCGTTCACCATGCCGGGCAATCTCTCGATGACTTCGGCGAAGACCATCTTCCAGGGTCAGGCCCGCTACTGGGACGATCTGCCTGAACTGCACGGTGTATCCGGCGCCCACACCCAGATCAATCTGTGCCGGCGCGACCATGGTTCCGGTACGCAGACCTCGGCGTCGATCACGTTCACCGGCAAGGAATGCGGGCTGATCTTCAACCACGCCTTTGCGTCCACGGCCGACAAGGGTCGTCTCCTGTCCGTGCAGGAAAACACCACCGGTGGCGCGCTCGGCACCTGTGTGGCGAGTACCCCCAACTCGATCGGCATCATGAACGTCGCGGCCAGCTCCAACTGGACCGTGCCCACGATCGATGGCATCCAGCCGAATGCGCACAATGCCGCCTCCGGAGCGTGGCCGTACGCCTACGAAACCTGGGGTGCCAGGATTGCCGGCGATGGCGACCAGGGCATTGCCGACGCGATGATGGTCGACATCCTGTCCCGCGACAGCTTGCAGGATGCGCTCGGCGGAGAGGTCGGTTCGTTTGACTCGGCGGGTCACTTCGTGGTGACCGGTACTGCCAACATCAAGGGGTACTACGCCCTGCAGTCGGGCAACGACGTCTCGGTGGCCAACATCCAGGACAGCGGCATTCTTCCGGTGCAGGGCTTTGACCGCGCGGGCGAAAGCTGCAACGTGCCCACGTTCGACTTCTGATCAAACCGCGATAACAGAGCAGAAAAGCAAGAGCAAAAGCCCCGGCCCCCACCAATGGTGGGGGCCGGGTTCATTTTTTCAGACGGACAAGAACGGGCGCAGAACACTGGATTCCAGGTCGATGGTTTGCCTTCCTCGCAGCTCGAATTCCGTATTCTCCCTCTCGCTGGTCCTCGTTGCCCTGCTGGCAACGGGGCTGCCGCATGAAACATGGGCCGGCGAGGCGCCGGAAAGTACGGCAGCATCGTCCCAACCATTCGCGTTGCTGGAATTCCGCGTTCTGGGCAACAGCGTGCTGCAGCCAGCGGTGATCGAAACGGCGGTTTATCCGCACCTGGGGCCCGACCGGACTTTCGCCGACGTCGAGGCCGCGCGCGCGGATCTGGAAAGCGCCTATCGCGCCCGTGGTTTCGGCACGGTATTCGTCGACATTCCCGAACAGACGGTGCAATCCGATGGCGTGGTGCGACTGCGCGTCACCGAAGGACGGGTACGCCAGACGCACGTGCAGGGCGCGAGATACTTCTCCGGCCGCCAGATCCGCGCGGCGATTCCTGAGGCTGAAGCCGGCAATGTCCCGGCACTGCCGAAGCTGCAGGAGGAAATCTATGCGGTGAACGCCGCCAGCCCCGACCGCAGCATCACGCCGGTACTGAAGGCCGGACCCCGGCCGGGAACGATGGACCTGACGCTGGACGTGCAGGATGCGCTCCCCTTCCATGGCAGCGTCGAGGTGAACAACCAGTACACCGCGGGCACTTCCACGCTGCGCGCGCTGGCAGTGGCCAGTTACGACGATCTGTTCGGCCGGCTGGACAGCCTCGCCCTGCAATACCAGGTGGCGCCGCAGGAGCCCAGGCAGGTAGGGGTCATCGCGGCCTCCTATCTCGCACGCGTGGACGAGAACAACAGCCACCTGTCGCTTTCGTATGTGCATTCCTCCAGCGATCTCGCCGCGGTGGGTGCACTGGACATCATCGGCAAGGGCAGCATCTATGGCCTGCATTACATCCGGCCGCTGGTGGTCACCGCCGGGCAGCAATCGCAACTGTCGTTCGGTCTCGATTACAAGGACTTCGGCCAGGATGTGCGGCTGGATGAAGACAACACGCTCAGCACGCCGCTGCAGTATGCCAGCCTGGCGCTGGCCTACGACGCGACCTGGCGCCAGCCGGGACGCGTGTGGACCGCCTCGACCTCCATCGCTACCGGGCTGCTGGGCCTTGGCAGTGCGCGCCGCAAGTTCGCCGACAAATGCTTCGGTTGCCGCCCGGGCTTCCTGGTCCTGCGCGCCGATGGCACCGTGCGCCAGGATCTGCACGCGGGGTTCTTCGGACTGCTCGACCTGGGCGGCCAGTACACCCCCGACCCGGTCATCAGCAACGAGCAATTGTCCATCGGCGGGACCCGCAGCATCCGTGGCTATCTGGAGGCGGAGAGCCTGGGTGACATCGGCCTGCGTGGCGATGTCGAGCTGCACGCGCCGAACTATCTGCCGGCGGCAACGCGGATCACGGTCTCTCCCTACACTTTCTACGCGGCCGGCGTGACCAGCTACCAGCGCCCGCTGCCCGGGCAGGACCGTTCACAGACATTGCGGAGCTGGGGCCTGGGGTTGAATCTCGGTGGCTTCGGGTTTGTCTCCGGATCCCTGAGCTGGGCCTACCCGCTCGTCGATGGTCCCGCGACGGCACGTGGCGATGCGCGCTGGGAATTCGCGCTGCGCAGCTCATGGTGAATGCCAGGACCACACGCAGCATGATGCTGCTGGCCGCGGCGGCCGGCGCGGCCCTGGCGCCGCGTGACGCCGCGAACGCGGACCCGACACCGTGCGTGGCGGGCGCCTGTGGTCCGGCCGTCACGACATGGCTTTCCAGCGGCCAGGCCAGTGTCGTCACCGCCGGCCACGACGTCACCATCAACCAGCAGTCCGACAAGGCGATCCTGAACTGGTCGAATTTCGACGTCGCCGCGGATGGGCACGTGATCTTCAAGCAGCCTTCGTCCTCCGCGGTGGCATTGAACCGGATATTCCAGTCCAGCCCCAGCCAGATCCTCGGCGCCATCGAGGCCAACGGCCAGATCTACCTGATCAACCAGAATGGTTTCCTGTTCGGCTCGGGTTCGCGCGTCAACGTCGGCGGACTGCTGGCGTCCACGCTGAACATCACGGACGCGGATTTCAATGCCGGCCTGCTTGCCGCGATCACGCAGCGCCGCGCCGTGCTGAGCGCCGATGGAAGTTCACTGCCCGCGGCCATCGAGGTCGACGCGGACGCGCAGATTTCCACGCGCGCGCCGGACGAACGCATCCTGCTCGCGGCTCCGAGTGTGAGCAATGCCGGGCTGCTGTCCGCCCCCGACGGACAGGTGCTGCTGGCCGCGGGCCAGAAGCTCTATCTGCAGGCCAGCACGGATCCGACGCTGCGCGGCCTGCTGGTGGAAGTTGACGGCGGCGGGCAGGTGCTGAACCAGTCCACCGGAGAAGTGCGCGCCGATCGCGGCAACGTCACCATGCTCGGCCTGGCTGTCAACCAGAACGGCCGCGTCTCCGCCACCACCAGTACCAGCGTGAACGGGTCGATCCGGCTGCTGGCGCGTGATACCACGCAGCTTGCCGCGGTCTCGGGCCACCAGGTGCAGATGACGGCGACCCACAATGGCACCGTAACGCTGGGAAACGGCAGCCTGACCAGCGTGCTGCCTGATCCCGACGACAAGACCACGGTGGCGGACGCGCAGGCGCAGCCCGCCTCCACCGTGGAACTGTTCGGACAGAGACTGCTGCTGCAAGGCGGCAGCCAGGTCGTGGCGCCCGGCGGCCAGCTGACCGCAACCGCGGCACTCAGCCAGTCAGGAGGCGCGGGCCAACCCGGCATTCACCTCGATGATGGCGCGCTGATCGATCTTTCAGGCAGCGACACCAGCGTTCCGGTCACCCGCAACCTGGTGAGTGTGGAACTGCGTTCCAACGAGCTGGCGGATGCGCCGCTGCAGCGTGACGGGCCATTGCGCGGCGCCACCGTGGTGGTCGATGCGCGGGTCGGAACACCGCTGGCCAACATCAGCGGCTACCTCGGGTTGACGCAGCGTTCGGTGCAGGAGCGCACCAGCGCCGGCGGTAACGCATCCTTTCAATCGGATGGCGACCTCGTCATTGCCAGCGGCGCGACCGTGGATGTCTCCGGTGGCGTGCTCACCTACACGCCGGGCCTGATGCAGACCTCGCAGCTCATCCGTGCCGATGGCCAGCTGGTGGATATCGGCAATGCCAGCCCGGACGATGCCTACCTCGGCGTCTACAACCCGACCTTCCGCAAGACATTCGATCGCTGGGGCGTGGTGCAGCTCATACCGGCATCGGGCATCGCGCATGATGATCCGGGTTATGTGCAGGGAGCAGCGGCCGGCAGCCTGCAGTTCCTGGCGCCCGACATGCTGCTGGCCGGAACCTTTCTCGGCCACGCCACCAATGGCGTCTACCAGCGCACCGCCTCGAGCATCGCGGCCGGTGGCCAGTTCACTGTCGGCATCGACCCTTCCGCCACCCACACTTATTCCAGCCCTGCCATCACGCTGGCCAATGGTGCGCCGCTGGTCACCATCGGGGATACCGCCAACCTGCCTGCGGGAATGAGCCTGAGCCTGTCGGCCGATTTCATGCGCTCCGGCGGTTTCTCGCGCATCACGCTGAACAGTGACTACGGCATCACGCTGCCGGCGGGGGTCGACCTGCAGGTCGTTCCCGGCGGCTCGCTGAGCCTGGTCGCGCCGGGCATCCATGTGGATGGTTCGATCGACGCGCCCGCCGGTGACATTGCGCTGCGTGCGGTCGAAACCACGCTGGCGCCCGCCAGTCCCGTGCCACCGCGCGGGATCTTCGTGGGTGCCGGTGCCCAGCTCACTGCCGACGGCATGTGGACCAACGATGCACTGGTGCCCGGCCAGACTCCGACCGGACTGGTGCTGCCCGACGCCGGCAGCATCACGCTGACCCAGTCGGTGGCCGGCGGCACGCTGGCCATCGGCGATGCCGTCGGGCTGCATGCCAGCGGCGGCGCCTGGCTCAATCAGAAATCGCAGCTGACGGGCGGTGCGGGCGGAACCATAGGCATCATCAGCGATACCGGCAGTGCACTGCCGGGCGGCAGCCTCATGCTGGGGTCAGGGCTCGCCGTGGACGGGTTCGGGGTGCAGGGCGCGGCGGGCGGAACCTTCGCGTTGCAGGCGCCCCGCCTGGTGATTCGCGGGAATGCGGGGCCGGGACTGCCGCAACAAATGGTGAGCGGCGATGTCGCCACGGGCGGCGTGCTGGAGGTGGGCACCTCGCTGTTCAGTGACAACGGATTCTCCACCTTCAGTCTCACCGCCGATGGAGCGCGGCTGACGAACGATGCGGCCGGCAGCATCCTGACCATCAACGATGCCTTCAATGTGGATACGCTGACGCGCTATCTCGATGCGCAGGGGGCGGCGCAGCCTTCGCAGCGCGGGCTGGCGTCCTTCTCCGTCACGCGCCTGCCGCCGGCGGAACTGCGGGGCCCGACCAATCTGCAGTTTGTCGCCAGGACCGGCAATGCCTCGAACCTGGCCATGATCGGAGGTCTCCTGGTGGATGAGTCGGCCGCGATCACGGCTAGCGCGGATTCAAGCCTGGCATTCGCCACTTCTGGAAATCTGGATTTCAACGGCAGCGTTCTGGCGCCCGCGGGCGCGGTGAAACTCACCGTGCAGAGTCCCTCCACCACCACGGATCCGGGCTTCGTCCCGGGCCAGCATCTGCAGCTCGGATCCTCCGCCGCGATCGACGTGTCAGGCACGGCGATACTGCAGCCGAACGACGCCGGACTGCTGCAGGGCAAAGTCCTGGACGCAGGTTCGGTCGAACTGACGGCGCTGCGCGGCTCGGTGATCACACAGCCCGGCTCCCGCATCGACATTTCCGGTACCCAGGCTGCGCTCGATCTGCCGGTCACGCGTCCCTCTGCGGGGATGCAGCGAACCACGATCGCGAGCGCGGCCGGGTCACTCGCCGTGCTGGCGGCGGAGTCGGCGTCACTGTTGGGCAGCATCGAAGCCTACGGTGGCAGAGGCGATACGGGCACGGCAGCAGGTGGCACGCTGCAGTTGAGCCTTTCCAGGCAGCTCGCGGGAGTGGCCACGGACACGACCGGCAATTATCCCGCCGCTCCCCGCACCATCCGGCTCACATCGGCACAGCCGACGCTGCTCGCGGACAATACCGGCCTGGCGGTGCTGAATCCGCAACAGCTTGCCGCCAGCGGATTCGAATCACTGGCGCTGCTCGCCGATGACCAGATCCAGCTCGAGGCCGGCGTCGACGTGTCGATGAACCGCCAGCTCGTGCTGCAGTCCCCGGTGCTCGCGCTGACCGGTTCCGGATCCAGTGACCTGCGCGCGCCTTATGTGGCGCTCGGATCCGGTCTGCAGATTCAAGCCGGCGGCAGCGCGCTCAGTGGCAGCGGGGAACTGCAGGTCGATGCGGATTCGATCGACCTGGTCGGCTTTCTCAACCTGCGGGGTTTGCACACGGCCACGCTGAACAGCAGCGGGCAGATCAACCTGCTTGGCGATGACGGACGGCTTGCCACGGACGTGAACACCAGTCTCGGCGGGCTGAACATCGCAGGCGATCTGGCCATGAATGCAGCCCGGATCGTTCCGGGTACCGGCGTGGATTTCACCGTCACAGCCGCCGGTGGAACCGCCAACTCGGTGCGTATCGGGCAGACTGCCGCGCTCGGCGGCGCGCCTCTGTCGGTGGCCGGATCGGTGACCATCAACGCAGATTCCATCGAGCAGGGCGGCACGCTGTGGGCGCCGTTCGGGCAGATCGCGCTGAATGCCGTGAACACGCTGTCGTTCGCAGCGGGCAGCACCACCAGCGTCAGCGCCGCCGGCGCGATCCTGCCTTATGGCCGGGTCGATGAGGGCAGCACCACTTCCTGGGTGTACGGCATCAACGCGGCGAACGCCAGTGAGGTGGCGGGTGTTCCGGCCCGTGCTATTTCCGTGTCCGCCGGCCAGGTGACGATGGCTCCCGGTGCAACCATCGACGTATCCGGTGGCGGAGATGTGTATGCCGCGCTGTGGACCCCGGGCACTGGCGGCTCGCGCGACGTGCTGGCAGCCGGCGCGGTACCGGGACTCTACGCCGTGTTGCCGTCTCTCGGCGGCACTTATGCTCCCTATGATCCGCTGATGCATGAAGGGTCGGATCTGCGGCCGGGCGACAGTGTTTATCTGGCCGGCGGCGGTGGTCTGGCCGCGGGCTTCTATGCCTTGCTGCCCGCCCGCTACGCCCTGCTGCCTGGGGCATATCTGGTGCAGGCCGTGCCTGGGTATACGGACATCCAGCCCGGCGTCACGGTGACATCCGTACCCGGAGCAACCGTGGTGGCGGGATACCGTACCACGGGTACGAGCGGCATCGACGGCGGCAGATACGGCGGCTACCTGATCCAGCCAGGCAGCTATGCGCATCAGCTTGCGGATTACACCGACGAGCTGGGATCGGAATTTTTCGCCAGCGCCGGCGGCAGCGGCAATGGCTCCCTGCTGCCGCCTTCCCTGCCGGCCGACGCCGGCTCCCTTTCCATCCAGGTCGACGATTTCCTGGACGCCCGCGGCATCGTCAAGACAGCCGGCGCCGTGGGCGCCAGGAATGCCACCATCAGCATCGCGGCGACGGACCTGCAGATCGATGCCGGACAGGCGGCGGCGCCGACGGACGGCAGCGCCCATCTCGCGGACACGGTGCTGGATTCCTGGAATCCGGGCACGCTGCTGCTGGGCGGCACGCTCGATTCCAGCGGCAATGTGCAGGTGATTTCCGATACGGTCTCCGTCGCTGCGGGGAGCCACCTGCTGGCGAACGAACTGCTGTTGACTGGTGCGCAGGGTGTCTCCGTGCAGGATGGGGCGCAATTGCGCACGCCTTCACGCACTTCGACGGCGGACGGCATCGAGCAGGCGACGGTATCCCTCGTCGGCGCCAGGGCGGCTGGCGCGGCCGTGCTCGGAATCTCGGATCTCGACTATCTTGTGGCCAGCCGGCCGGCCGGTGGCGCAGCCGTTGGCACCATCGGCGTCGCTTCCGGCGCCACGATCGAATCGCACGGTTCGATCCTCATCGACGCGCCGGGCGGTGCCGTCGTTCCGGGCCAGGCGATGATTGGCGACGGCGCTCGCTGGTCCCTGGGCGCGGATCGCGTGGTATTCGGCGGTGGCGGATCCCAGGCCGGCGCAATGGTCATCGACGCGGATCTGTCCGATGAACTGAACCAGGGCGTTTCGCTGCGCATCGCGGCGAACTCCAGCATCGACTTGCTGGCGCCGACCCGGATCGCCGCGACTGCGGGACGCCTGCAGCAGATCGATCTGCAGACGCCGCTGCTGCGGAATCTCGCCGGCGCCGCAACGTCGAGTTTCGATGCCGACCTGATCACGCTGGGCAGCCCCGCCAGCAGTCCCGCGGCGCTGTCCGCGGGTGGCGGTCAGCTTGAGCTGTCCGCCGCGCGAATCGAAATCGGTCCGGGGTCGCTGGCCCTGTCGGGATTTGCCTCGACCCTCGTGCAGGGCACCACCGCCGTCGTGGGTTCCGGGTCGGGATCCCTGGTGTCCTCCGGAAACATGCGGATCAGCACGCCGGTACTCACCACCGATGATGGCGCCACCACGACGATTGCCGCGCCGGATGGTTCGCTGGTCACGCAGGCCATGGCCGCGGCGGGCGCTGCCGGCGAAGACGTCGATGCGGGGATCGGCGGCACGCTGACGCTTTCCGGTTCGACGGTGGACGCCGGCTCCGATGTCCTGCTGCCTTCGGGGGCATTGACGCTCGATGCGGCCACTGCGCTGGCAGTGCGTAACGGCGCCACGTTCGACGTCGGCGGTGTGCACCCTGCATTTGCGGCACGGGGCTCACCCGCAGGCTCGATCGTGCTGCACTCCGGCGGGGACATCACCCTGGAAAGCGGCTCGGTACTGCGCGTGAGCGGTTCGACCGATGCCGACGCCGGCGACATCGGGATATCCGCCGGCGGCAATGCCAGTCTGGCCGCGACCTTTGCCGGCGCGGATTCCGGCAGCACGGCATCGAGCGCGGCGATCTCCATTCAGGCGGCGCAGATTTCCGGCCTGGATGCCCTGAACCTGCAACTGGAGAAATCCGGTTTCGCACGCGAGCGGGACTACGAGGTGTTGCAGGGGAATCTGGTACTGGGTTCCCCGATCACCTCACGCAGCGTCGCGTTGACGGCAGATGCCGGGTCGCTGCAACTGTCGGGCCGCATCGATGCGTCGGGCGTCGGCGATCCCGGCCAGATCCGCCTGGCGGCGCGCGACAACGTGCAGATCGCCGACGGCGCGGCGCTGCTCGCCAACGCCGGTTCGCCGCAAACGCGCGGCGGATCGATCGAAGTGCGCAGCACCCAGGGACGAGTGAGCATCGGCGCGGGGGTACAGCTCTCCGCCACGGCCGCCGACTCCTCCGGGCATCTGGTGCTCAGCGCGCCGGTCACCTCCACCGGCACGGACGCGCAGATCGACGTCGCCGCGAACCTGTCGGGGCTGGGCTCCGTCGTGATCGCGCCGCTCCTGCAGTATGGTCTCAGCGCACAACCCACCGCGACGCAGCTCACGACCATCCGCAGCAGCGTCGGCACCTACATGGCCACGGCGCCTGCAACGATTCTCGGTCGCCTCGGCCTGGCCGCGGCGTCAAACGTGGTGATGCGGCCATCACTGGACCTGACCCAGGCCAGCGGCGACCTGACGCTGGGCGCGATCGACCTGACGACATGGCGCTTCGGCGGCCAGGCCGCCGACATCACCTTCCGCGCGCGCGGCAACATCACCCTCACGGGAACGATCTCCGACGGCTTCAGCGTCGCGGCCGCGAACGACAATACCTGTCCCGGTTGCATCGATCTGCTGTCCGGGCCCGCTTCCGGCCTGGGGTTTGTCGCCGGTGCGGATTTCTCCAGCGTGCGCCGCGGCGCTACCGTGAGTTCCGCGGCGGCGGACCTGACGCTCAATGCCGGGACGGTGGTGCGCACCGGCGCAGCAGATGTGCTGCTCGCGGCGGCGCGGGACATCAAGTTCAACACCGGCAGCGTCTACACAGGCGGCCGGGCCGCGGCGGACAGCGGCGTCGCCTCCAGGGTCAGAACGACGTATCCCGATGCCGATTCTTCCATTGAGGTTGTGGCGGGCCGTGACATCGTGGCCACGCCAGTGACCCGCTCCATCGCTGCGTGGCAACAGCGCTCCGGCGTTTCCAATGCCTCGTGGGGGGTCAATTTCAACCAGTTCAACTGGTCGGTGGGCGCGCTCGGCGGCGGGGATGTGCGGCTGCGCGCCGGCCGCGATGTACTCAATGTCAGTGCCGCCGTGGCAGACAGCGCCAGGGTGGATGCATCCGGCAACCGGCAACACTTCGGTGGCGGTAACCTCGAGATCGACGCCGGCCGCAATATCGGCACCGCCTACACCTACGTGGGCAGCGGAACCGGCCGGCTGACGGCAGAGGGCGCCATCACCAGCGCCCGCACCATCACCGCGGGCGCGGCCCTGGGCAGCCTGCTGGGAGCCGGCGATGCCAGCTATGTCGTTCGTGCGCGGGGCGATGTGCTGCTGGAGGGCGTGGTGCCGGGAGATCTGCTGACTCCCACTGCCGGCCCTACGTCCGGCGTACCGTATTTCGTCCGCTATTCCCCGGACTCGCTGCTGGACGTGAGCAGCAGCGGCGGCAACGTGGAAGTGTTCTCGGGTCACCTTTCGTCCTTCGTGGTCAGCAGCCTTCCCTCGAATGCGGTTTCCTATGAGCCCGCCAACCTCCGGTTCGCCGCCTATGCGGGCGATGTCAGGCTTACCGGAGCACCGGTGTATGCATTTCCCTCCGACGACGGGCAGATCGAGATTTCCGCGGCACGGGATATTCTCGGCAATGGCCGGGCAGTGACCTTGCTGGATTCGGACGCCGCGCTGATTCCCACCCCCTCGCATCCGGCGAGCGCGGCTTCCACCGCGACGGGGCTGCTGAATGGGGGCAGCAGCAATCCCGCCTCGAGCGTGGCCCTGCGGCACCAGCAGGATTCGACTCCCGTCTTCATTTCCGCGGGCCGGGACATTGTCGGCGGAAGGTTCTCGCTGGCCAAGCCGGCCACCATTCTCGCCGGCCGGGATATCGTCGGCTTGCAGTTTGCGGGACAGAATCTGAACCCGGAAGACATGACGCTGATCAGCGCGGGGCGGGACATCTCGTACCCGGACAATCTCAACGCCGCGCTTTCACTCCTGCTCGCCGGTCCGGGACAACTGACCATGATTGCGGGCCGGGACATCAATCTCGGCGTATCGGCCGGTGTCACGACCATCGGCAACATCGCGAACGGCAACCTGCCCGAGAGCGGTGCGGACGTCACGATGCTGGCGGGGCTCGGAGCGCCACTAGGCATCCGGGCAAGCAACAGTACGGCCGCGGATTTCCTGACGACAGTGGTCGAGCCTTCAGCCGACTACCGCAGCCGGCTGATCCAGTACGTGCAGACCGTGACCGGCCAGCCGGTTGCCGATTTCGACGCGGCCGAGAACCTGTTCCGCAGCCTTGGCTACGCCAGACAGGTGCCGCTGGCCGGCTACATCCTGATGCAGGAACTGGTCAAGGCCGGGCGCGAGGTGAATGCGGATCCGACCAAGGACTATTCACGCGGCTTCGCGGCCATCGACGCGCTGTTTCCCGGCAGCAGGCCCGCCAGCGGCCCGAGCCCCTTCACCGGCGACCTGTCGCTGGCGTTCAGCCGCATCTACTCCCTGGATGGTGGCACGATCGAACTGCTGGTGCCGGGTGGACGCATCGACGTGGGCCTGGCCAACCCGCCGGCTCTGCTGACTTCCACCACCGGCCTGAATCGCACTCCGTCGCAACTCGGCATCGTGGCGCAGCGTACCGGCGATGTGCTGATGTTTGCCCGTGACGACGTTCTCGTGAACCAGTCGCGCGTGTTCACGCTCTATGGCGGTGACATCGCCATCTGGTCCTCGCAGGGCAATATCGACGCGGGACGCGGCGCGAAATCCAGCATCTCGGCGCCGCCGCCGGTGGTCGTGGTGGACAATTCGGGCAACATCTCCCTGGACGCCTCGGCATCCATCGCGGGCAGCGGCATCCGCACCATCCGCAGTTCGCCCGAGGTCACGCCCGGGGACGTCGACCTGATCGCGCCGGCCGGCTTCGTCAATGCGGGTGACGCGGGTATCGGCTCCGCCGGCAACCTGAACATCGCCGCGCAGCAGGTACTGGGCCTGGACAACATCCAGGTGGGTGGCGCATCCACGGGCGTGCCGCCGGAGGTCAGCGGGCTCGGCGCATCGTTGTCGGGCGTCACCGCCGCGGCGGGCAGCTCGACCAATGCCGCGACCTCCAGTACCACCACGTCGCAGCAGTCCGCGACACCCGCGCCGCTGGCCCAGACGGCGCTTTCCTGGCTCGAAGTGTTCGTGCAGGGCCTGGGCGAGGAGGACTGCAGTCCGAACGACATGGAATGCCTCAAGCGGCAGAAGCTGTCGAAGTAGCAGAGCAGGAAAGTCCCTCATCGAGACCGGACCGGTACCGGTTTCATTCGGTGTGAGCCCATGACACAGCAGCCGACCGCAGCATTGATCGACAGGGCCTGGCGCCTGCATCAGGGCGGACGCCTGCCCGAGGCCGAGGCAATCTGTCAGCAGGTGCTGGTGAGGGATCCGCAACACGTGGATGCGCTGCACCTGCTGGGAATCGCGCGCCTGCAGCGTGGCGATCCCCGCGCGGCACTGGGCCTCATCGATCGCGCGCTGCTGCGGGATGGCGGCAATATCCAGGCGCTGCTCCAGCGCGGCATCGTGTTGCGGGCATTGGGGGAGCAGCAGCGCGCGCTGCAGGATTTCCAGAATGTGCTCAACATCCGCAGCGACTCCCTGGATGCATTGAACAACATCGGGTCGCTGCTCCGCGAAATGCAGCGTCCACTGGATGCGCTGCAGTACTTCGATCGCGCGCTGCAGCTCCGGCCCGACCACGCGCGGAGCTGCAACAATCGTGGCAACGCGCTGCGCGACCTGAAGCGGCTGGAGGAAGCCCTCGAGTGCTTCGATCAAGCCATCCTGCTGCAACCCGACCTGGCGGAGGCGCACAGCAACCGCTGCACCGTCCTGCTCGACATGGGGCGCCCGGGGGATGCGCTGGGCAGCGCGCGGCGCGCACTGGATCTCAAGCCCGGCCTGCCCGGTGCCCTGAACAACATGAGCAATGCGTGTCTGGCGCTCGGACAACTCGAAGAAGCGCTGGCCTGCGCCGAGCGCGCCTGCAGTGCCGCTCCGCATGCCCTGCGCTTCCAGCTGTCCCGCGCCCAGGCACTGCTCACGCTGCATCGCGCGCAGGATGCCATCCGCTGTTGTGACGCAATCCTGCAGCGGGAGCCGGACAACTTCGAGGCGCTCAACAACCGCTGCGTCGGGCAGCTCCAGTTGCGCGATTTTCACGGCGCTCTGGCGAGCGCCGCACGCCTGCTGAGCCTGGCGCCCGATTACCCCGCAGCGTTGCACAACGCCAGCACGGCCTGCATGGAACTGGATCTTCCCGACGAGGCCATCCGGCATCTGCGCCGGCTCAACCAGGTGGCGCCCGACTACGACTACGCACCGGGCCTTCTCTTCCACACCATGCGGCAGATCTGCGCGGGCTGGCCGGACCACGCCGCCACGATCGAGAGTCTGGAACATGCGGTGCTGCAGGGCCGGCATGTGGACACGCCGGCGCATTTCCTCGCGGTTTCCGACTCACCCGCCGCGCAGCTGCAATGCGCGCGCGCCTACGTGCAGCGGACCATCAAGCCCGGCAGAAGGCTGGCGCCGCCCCGTCCCGCCAGCCAGCACGCCAGGCTGCGCGTTGCCTACCTTTCCGGCGATTTCGGCGACCATCCAGTGGCGCAGCTGTCCGTGGGCCTGTTCGAGCGGCATGACCGCTCCCGTTTCGAGGTATTCGGCATCTCGCTGCAGCCGCGGCTGCAGACTCCGCTGCGCCGGCGCCTGCAACAGGCTTTCGAGCACTTCGAGGAAGCCGGTGCGCTGGGCGATACCGATATCGCGGCGCTGCTGCGGGACCGGGAGATCGACATCGCGGTGGACATGGGTGGCCACACGCAGGGTTCGAGACCACGCGTGTTCGCGCTGCGGCCGGCGCCCGTGCAGGTCAACTTCCTCGGCTACGCCGGCACCACCGGTGCGGAGTACATGGATTACATCCTGGCCGACTCCGTGGTCATCCCGGCGGGGGAGGAGCAGCACTACGCGGAGCAGGTCGTGCGGCTTCCCTGCTTCCTGCCTGCGGATGATCGGCGGGCCGTGGACCCGGTGACCCCGCCGCGTGCCGCGGAAGGGCTGCCGGAAGACGGCTTCGTGTTCTGCGCCTTCAATGCCAGCTACAAGATCACGCCGGAAGTCTTCACCACCTGGATGCAGCTGCTGCGCGAGGTTCCGGCAAGCGTGCTGTGGCTGCGGCACATCAGCGATGCGGCGGATGCCAACCTGCGCAGTGCTGCGCTGACGGCCGGAATTGCGGCCGGGCGACTGGTGTTCGCGGCGCGGGCGGATTCCCCGGACAGGCACCTGGCCCGGCAGCGCCTGGCTGACCTGTTCCTGGACACGCTGCCGTACAACGCGCACTCGACGGCTTCCGACGCGCTGTGGGTCGGCCTGCCGGTGCTGACACGACGTGGGAGAAGTTTTGCCGCGCGCGTCGCGGCAAGCCTGCTGCTGTCACTCGGCCTGCCCGAGCTCGTGACCGAGTCGCCGCAGGACTACCATCGCATGGCGTTGCGGCTCGCCACGGACCGGCAGCTGCTGCGGGATCTGCGCGCGAGGCTGGAATCACAGCGGCGGGACAGCCCGGTGTTCAATACCGGCGGCTACTGCCGGCGGCTCGAGGCCGCATATCGGGAGATGTGGCGCAGGTGCGGGACCGGAGAGGGGCCGGGCGCCTTCAGCCTGTCCGCGTGAGTTTCCGGCTCAGCCCGGCGATCTCACGGTCACCTGGATTTCCCTGCCATCGCGCTGGATCGTCAGCGTGGCCGAGCTGGATTTGCGCAGCATGTTCAGACCGCCCCGGCTGCCATCGACCGGTGCACCATTGACCGCGGTGACCACATCGCCGGGCTGAAGTCCCAAATCGAGGAATTCCTTCATGCCCTGCTGGCCGTTCACCGGAAACAGCCGCACGCCAGCGCCGCGACCGGCGTGGCTGCGGCTGGACACCGGCTGCGCGTTCATGACGGATTCCAGCGACTTCGTCGCGCCGATGTTCATCGGGTCCGGCCTATTGCCCGCCACCGTAACCGCGACCGCGGGCGCATCGGTGCCGATCGGTTCACCGGCGAGGTTCGCGAGCGTCAAGGTCTGCAGGACGCCATTGCGCTCCACGACCACCCGGTCCGCATAAACTGCGTGCAGGATGGTGTTCGGGCCGATCTCGGAACCCACCTGGTACACCGCGAGGCTGTCGGCCTTCTGCCCGAGAAATGCCCAGCCGCCGGCATCCCCGGTGTACAGGACTCCGCCCAGTATCAGGTCGCGCAACGGCGGCAGGTCCGCCGCGATGGCAGCGCCTGCACCGAAGAGATGGGCCGCGAGGATCCGCTGCAGGTTCTGCACGGAGGCAGTCCGGACGGCAGCACCTGGCCTTGCGTGTGCATCGTGGCCAGCCGGCGGCAGCGGAGACAGCATTGCCACGTGTGCCGTCCGCAGCAGTTCCACGGCGATTCCCGCGATCAGCAGCAATGCGATCGTGGTCGGCGCCACGCGCAGCAGTCCGTCGCGTCGCGCAATGGCGCGCAGTCCTGCAAGGCCGCGATGGATGAAGAAGCGGATATTCATGGTGAAGATGGCGGTGCCATGGAAATGCCAGCTCGGCATTGTCACGCCGCGACCGGCCCATTGCCACACGCGGCAGTCGCCGGCATGACTGCATTCGCCGCACGCGATGTATGCAGAAAATCGCAACAAAAGCGTCATGTGCCCTGAGTAGGCTGCCTGCGCGGCCCTATCCATTGACGACTTGGGGCGGCGCCAGCCCGTCGGAGATCATCCATGCATCGTTTGAGTGTGCGTGTCGCTTCGGTTTTGTTCCTGTTCTCGAGCCTGCTCGCGGCACCCTGCGCCAATGCGTGGTGGAACGACGGCTGGTCATATCGCAAGGAGCTGACACTGGATCTGTCCGCGGCCGGCGCGAACATTCCGGCCAACGCCACCGATGTGCCGGTGCTGGTGCGGCTCAGCATCGCCAATTTTCCCTACTTCGCGGACGCGAAAGCGGATGGCGCGGACCTGCGCTTCATCGCCGCCGACGACAAGACGCCGCTGAAATTCCACATCGAGAAGTTCGACGCCCAGGCGCAGATCGCGCTGTTGTGGGTGCGGGTGCCGCAGGTCACCGGCGGCATGAACGCCGACAAGTTCTACCTGTACTACGGCAACAAGCAGGCGACGGCGGCGGCCGATGCGGCGGGCACCTACGATTCCAGCCAGGCGCTGGTCTATCACTTCGCAGCGGCCGCGCCGGCGGCGCAGGATTCCACCGGCTTCAAGAACGAACCGCAGAACCTGTCCGCCATGGCCGAACCAGCCTCGCTGATCGGCGCCGGCCTGCGCTTCGACGGCACGCATTCATTCACCGTGCCGGCGGCGCCGGCACTGCAGGTCGTGCCGGCGCAGGGCTACACGATTTCGGCCTGGCTGCGCACCGATGGCGCGCAGCGCCAGGCCACGGTCGCGATGATCCAGGAAGGTGGCCGCGCGCTGGCGCTCGGCATCGATGGCGAACGGGCATTTGCGATCTGGCGTGACGGCGGCCGCGAGGTGCGTGTGGCACAACCCGGCGGTTCGGTTGCCGGCGACTGGCACCACCTGGCCCTGCGCGCCGCCAATGGCCAGTTGAGCCTGCTGGTCGATGGCACGCAGGTGGCGCAGCAGGCTGTGGCGCTGCAGCCGGTCAACGGCGCGCTCACGGTCGGTGGCTCGGCCGGCGCCTTCTACCGCGGCGAAATGGACGAGCTGCAGGTGGCCAGCGTTGGCCGCAGCGATGCCTGGCTGCGTGCCGCGGCCGCCAGCCAGGGCATGGTGGCGCCGCTGCTGGTATACGGCGGCGATTCGCAGAAGGACAGCGGCGGAGAAAGCCATTCGTACTTCGCCAGCACGCTGCGCAATGTCACCGTGGACGGCTGGGTGATCATCGGCACGCTGGCCGTGATGTTCCTCGCCGCGGTGCTGATCATGATCGGCAAGCTGCTGTTCCTGAATCGCGTGGCGGGCGGCAACCAGCGCTTCCTCACGGAGTTCTACCGCCTGCGCAGCGACCCGGCGGCGCTGGAACGCAGCGAGGGCGGCCCGGACATCCCCGAAACGCTGCACGAAAGCCAGAGCAGGAAGTTCGGCATCTCCACGTTGTGGGTGCTCTATCACCACGGCATGCGCGAGACGATGGCGCGCCTGGAAGGGCGGGCCGCCGGCGCCGCGCGCGTGAAGACGCTGTCGCCGCAGTCGATCGAGGCGCTGCGCGCCACGATGGACGCCACGCTGACGCGTTCCCAGCAGCGCCTGCAGTCGCAGATGGTGTGGCTGACCATCGCCATCTCCGGCGGGCCTTTCCTCGGGCTGCTGGGCACGGTGGTGGGCGTGATGATCACCTTCGCGGCCATCGCGGCCAGCGGCGAAGTCAACGTCAACGCGATCGCGCCTGGTACAGCCGCCGCGCTGGTGGCGACCGTCGCCGGTCTCGGCGTCGCGATTCCCTGCCTGTTCGGCTACAACTACCTGAATACGCGCATCAAGGGCATCACGGCGGACATGCGCGTGTTCGTCGATGAGTTCGTCACCCGGATCGCCGAGACCTACTGCTGAGGCGGATGGAGCAGCCCGATGTCAGCATCCGCCGAAGAAAAAGACGTCTACGACGACATCAACATCACCCCGATGCTCGATCTCGCGTATGTGCTGCTGCTCATCTTCATCATCATGACCACGGCCACGGTGCAGGGCATCAAGGTGAACCTGCCCAAGGCCAGCGCGCAGCCCAGCCTCGCCCAGAGCAAGACCAAGGCGATTACCATCGCTGCCGACGGCACCATCTACCTGGACACCTTCGCGGTGACGATGGCGGAACTGGAGAACCTGCTGCGCCAGTACAAGGCGGCCACGCCTGACCTGCCGGTGATCATCAAGGCCGACTCGAACATCCAGTACCAGAAGGTCGTGGACGTGCTCGACCTGGTGGGCCGGCTGGACATCACGCAGCTTGGCCTGGTCACGCAGAGAATCGTGAAGTGAGCAGCGGCGCATGGAGACGGCGGCTCCCGGTGCTCGGCGCCGGCCTGGGCATGCTGCTCCTGGTCATCACCGGCGTGTACTTCCTGCGCAGCTTCCTGGCGACCAGGCCCCAGCCACAGAAGCAGGTGGTGCAGGAGATCCACATCATCCGGCCGCCGCCCCCGCCTCCGGAAACCACCCCGCCGCCGCCGCCGCCACCGCCGCCGCCTGAAGAAAAGGTCGACGTGCCGGAGCCCAAACCCGATCCGGTGCAGTCGGACGAACCACCTCCGGGTGAGCAGCTGGGCCTGGACGCAACCGGGACCGGCGCCGGCGACGGCTTCGGCCTGGTGGGCCGGCCCAACGGCAGGGACCTGCTGGCGACCGGCGGCAGTGCCTTCGCCTATTACGCGGGACTGCTGAAGAACAAGATCCAGGAGCTCCTCGGCGACGACAAGAGGATCCGTTCCGGATCGTATTCGATCGTGGTGCGCGTGTGGGTGCGCGCCGACGGCATCGTCGAGCGGACCAGCCTGCAGGGAAGCACCGGCGACAAGGACCGCGACCGCGCGATCGAGAGCGTGCTCGGGGGGATGACACGCCTGTCGCAGCCTCCGCCGGCCGACATGCCCCAACCCATCAGTCTGCGCATCACTTCCCGGGCGTAATTCATGCACCGAACCAAACTGAAGATCCGCGCCGTCGGCGCGCTCATCCTGCTCGGATTCGCCGCGGTCGCGGGCGCCGCGCCCAACGAGGAGGCGAAGTCGCTGGACGAGCTGCGCAACACGCTCATCAACCTCCTGCAGGGCCTGGTGGAGCGGGGCGTGCTGACGCGCGAGCAGGCGCAGAAGATGGTGCAGGACGCGCAGGCCAGGGCGCAAGCCGACGCCACCGCGGCCGCCGCACAGGAAAAGGAGGAAGAGTCCGCGGTGCGTGTTCCCTACGTGCCGGAGGTCGTCAAGAACGAGATCCGCACCGCGGTGGCGTCGGACCTCAGCCAGCAGGTCACCCGCGACGTGCTGGACGCGGCACGCAACCAGGGCTGGGCCGTGCCCGGGGCGCTGCCGGAGTGGGTGCGCCGCATGCGCTGGTACGGTGACATCCGGCTGCGCGGCGAAGGGGACCTGTTCGCCAGCGACAACGCGCCGAACTCGTATCTCGATTTCCAGAAGGTCAACGACTCCGGTGGCATCGGCAAGGCTGGATTGAACGCACTCGCCAATGTCACGGAGGACCGCGACCGGCTGCGGCTGCGGATGCGGCTGGGTTTCGAGGACAATCTCGGCGCCAACTGGAAGATGGGCGCACGGCTGGCCACCGGCGCGCTGAACGATCCCATCTCCACCAACCTGACGCTGGGCAGCTACGGGCAGCGTGGCGCGATCGGCCTGGACCAGGCCTGGATCGACGCGCGCTTCGCCAGCCAGCGCGGCACCAGCCGCTTCGGCTTCACCGGCGGCCGCATGGCCAATCCCTTCTTCACGGCCAGTGAGCTGGTCTACGACCAGGATCTGTCCTTCGACGGCGTGGCCACCTCGTACCGGTATCTCTTCCACAAGACCGACCTGACGGAGCACACGCTGTTCGCCACCGCAGGGGCGTTTCCGCTGCAGGAGATCGAACTGTCCAGCCACGACAAGTGGCTGGTTGGCGGGCAGCTTGGACTGGACCTGAAGTACGCGCTGGGCAGCCGCACCCGGCTGGCGGCCAGCTGGTATCGCTTCATCGACACGGCAGGCCAGCTCAATGCCTTCCAGAGCAACCTGCTCGACTACACGGCGCCGCAGATCATCCGCCGCGGCAACACGGTCTTTGATATCCGCAACGACAATGACTCCTCGACCAACCTGTATGCGCTTGCGGCCGACTACACGCTCGCGAACGCCTCGCTGGTCCACGACTGGGCGATCGGTACGCGCTACCGGGTCACGCTGGCCGGCGACTATGTCCGCAACATCGGCTACAGCGAGCAGAAGATACTGGAGCGGACCGGAGCCCACGTGGCCGAGAGAAGCACGGGCTACCAGTCGGAGATCTCGTTCGGCTCGTCCTCCATGGCAGTGCCCCATGCCTGGCGCGCGGCCTTCGGCTACCGCCACGTGGAGCGCGACGCCGTGCTCGACGCCTTCACCGATTCGGACTTCCGGCTGGGCGGCACGGACACGAAGGGGTACACGCTCGGCTTCGACTTCACTTTTGCACCGAACGTGCAGGCGCGCCTGCGCTACCTGAGCGGCAGCGAGATCGATGGTCCGCCGTTCGCTGTCGACGTACTGCAGCTCGACCTCACCGCTTCCTTCTGAACGGCGGGACACCACGATGCGCACCGAACTGCGAGTTCCGCTGATCATTGTCTGCGGTGCGCTGTGCCTGCCGCAGCTGGTGCTGGCACAGACGGCGCGCAGCGGCGGCGCCGGTACGCCCGGTGCCCAGGCCATGCAGCAACTGCAGCAGCTGGCCTCCGAGCGCACCACGCTGCAGGCCGAGAACTCCCGCCTGAAGGCCGACCTGGAGGCCGCGCGCAAGGAACGCGATTCGCTCAAGGCAGCGCAGGATGCGCTGGCCAGTCGCAGCCGCGGCTCGGCGGCCGACCTGGCCGCGGCGCTCGGCGAGAAGGCGCGCCTGGAAGGCGAGGTGGCGCAGCAGAAGCAGCGCTTCGAAGAGCTCGTGCAGCGCTTCCGCGAGACTGCCGCCTCCCTGCAGGAAGTGGAAACAGATCGCGCCGCCAGGACGCAGCAGCTGGCGCAACGCGAGCAGCAGCTGCAGGTCTGCACAGAACGCAACGACAAGCTCTACGCGCTCAACGAGGAAGTCCTGGCCAGGTTCGAGGACCAGGGCTTCTGGTCTTCGCTGCTGAGCCACGAGCCGTTCACGAAGCTCAAGCGCGTGCAGCTCGAAAATCTCGCCGACGGTTATCGCGACCGCGCCGAGGACCAGCACATCGCGCCGCCGCCAGCCGCGCAATAGCGCGCCGTCTCATCGAGATTCGATCGTAGTCGCGCAAGCGACTAATCTGCATACGTTTTCCGTCGCCGACTTCACATAATCGTCACCTCTCTTACATGCGGGCTTTCCACACTGGAGATGCTCGAAAAAGAACGATGACTTCTTTCCGGGCGGAAATGGCTGTCCGCCGGGAATGGGAGACATCGGCACACGCCAGTATGCGGAGCTCCGGGCGGATGCTCCGCTGGGGGTGCTGGGCGTTAAGAATTCCGTAAGCGCACCGTCACGTGCGCTGTTCACGCTGCGGCCACGCTAAGTTCAATGGAGAACGGACCGTGGCAATCGAAGGACGCAAGCAGGCCGTGTCGATCCGGCTCAACGCCGCCGACGTACGCAACCTGCGCAAGCTGTCGCGGCGACTGGGTGTGCGCAACTCGGATGTCATCCGCTTTGCCATCAAGCATGCGCTGGCGCGGCTCGGTCCGTTGTGCGAGAGCGAGGTGCAGGGCCGGGCGCTGGTGCCGGTACTGGTGGATGCCGGCGCGGACCTGATGCGCTACCTGGACCTCGGCGTCGCCGACCTCGAGGCGCTGGTCAACGAGGGAACGCCGCCCGACCAGCAGGTGGATCGCGCCGATGTGCAGCTGCTGGCAATGAGCAGCCTGCCCGCGGGTTACGCCCGCCTGCGGCTGGTGCGCATCGGCGGAACGCGGGTAACGGAGGGGACGGTGGATCCGGCCGCGGAAGACGGCCACGCCAGCCAGTCGCTGCGCAAGTACCTCTACGACAAGTACGTGTACGCCAGCGGCGGCGCGGATGCGCCGGCAGCGCAGTCCGGAGTGCAGCCGTGACGCCTGCGATCCGGCATCGGCTGCAGGCGGCCCTGGCCCTGCTGTGCGCCCTGGTGTTGCATGCACCGGCGCATGCCGACGAGGTGCAGCTTGGCGGCACGCAGGGCGTGGCGAGCTACCACGAAGGCGTGCTGCTGCGGCCGGCCAGCTTCGATGTCAACGCCTACACCAGCCTGGTCGCGGGCACGATCACGGTGTCGGTGCAGCGCATTGAATGGGGCGATCAGCTGTCGCAGCTCTCCACCACCATCGCGCTGCCCGACCGACCGGACCTGCACCTGACGGGCAACGCGGTGACGATGTTCGATCTGGCCGCAGGACAGACTTTTTCCACCAGCATCTACGCGCAGGTGGCGGGTCCGGCTGGCTACGGCGCCTACCGGCTCGATGTGTTGTTCCTGCCCGGCGCGGCGCAGGTGCCGCTGCCACCGGCCGGCTGGATGCTGCTGTCCGGCATGGGTCTGCTGCTCGCCGCCACGCGCCGGCGGCCGATGCTGGCGACGAGCTGATTTGACAGCTGAGCGCGCTGAAGCGCGCGCCAGCGATGCCACGCAATCGTAATACAAATGCGTTCTGATGCCCGCATGCCCGGTATTTCCCCTCTGTTCCGCCCGCGGCGGCTGGCGGCCGTGATACTCGTCGCTGTCGCAAACCTTGCCGCCTTCGCCGCTGATGAACCGGCGCCCGCGCCGTATCGCATCCAGCCCGGCGATGTGCTCACGGTCTCGGTGTGGAAGGAAGCCGAATTGCAGGCGGACGTGGTTGTGCGGCCGGACGGTGGCGTCAGCTTTCCGCTGTCCGGCGACATGCAGGCCGCCGGCGGCACGGTGGAGGACCTGCGCCACCTCATCGATGAGCGGCTGCGCAAGTACATTCCGGATCCGGTCGTCACCGTGGCGGTGAAGGCGCCTGCCGGCAACCGCTTCTACGTCGTCGGCAAGGTGAATCATCCAGGCGAGTTCCTGCTGAGCCGCCCGATGGACGTGATGCAGGCGCTGGCCGTGGCGGGCGGCGCCACGCCGTTCGCCGATGTCAATGACATCCGCATCCTGCGGCGCGACGGCGAGCACCAGCTCGCGCTGCGCTTCCGCTACTCCGATGCGCAAAGCGGCAAGGAACTGGACCGGAACATCCTGCTGCAGAGCGGCGATACGGTGGTGGTGCCGTGAGATCCCCGAGCACCACGCACATGTTCCGCGCGGGACTGGCCTCCATCCTGGCCTCGCCGGCGGTGCACGCGGCGCAGTGGAGCATCCAGGGCAGCGCCACGACGACCACCGGCGCCGACGACAACCCGGGACTGCGCATCGACGATGCGGGAACGCGCAACTCCCTCGGGCTCGACGCGAAGATGGCCATGGCGCGGCGCACGGAGACCTCGGAGCTGAATGTCGCGCCCGTCGTGCGTCTGCTGCGGTTTCCGGACGAGCGGCAGCTGGACAGCGACGAGGAAAGCCTGGACGCAGGTTATGTGATCGCACATGAGCGCTGGAGCCTGGATCTGTCGGCCTCCGGCGGCCGCCAGTCCACGCTGACGTCCGAACTCGGCACCACCGGGCGCACGGACATCAATGCAGCCAGTGAAAGCGCGTCCTTTGGCCTGGCGCCGCAGTGGCAGCTCACCGAGCGCCTGTCGGCCGGCGCGAACCTCGGTTACCAGCGCGCGGCCTACCCGGGTATCGACAGCAGCAGGACGGATCTCTACGGCTCCAGGTACACGACGGGGCAGGTATCCGCCCGCTACGCGCTGGATCCCGCGATGTCGCTGGCGATCGCCACTTCGGCTGGTCACTTCGACAGCCAGCGCCCGGGTGGATCCTCCGACAGCCGCGACCTGACCGCGATCTTCGACTATGCCATCGCCGAGCGCCTGGCGCTGACGCTGTCGGCCGGTCCCTCGGTGGTGGCAACGCGGCATCGCACCGACCACGGTGTCGTGTATACCGCCAGCCTGCAAAGAACGTTCACGTTGTCGAACCTGTCATTCTCGGCGGCGCGTTCGGTCTCGCCGAGTGGCTACGGCGTGCTCACGCGTCGCGATGACCTCAACTTCTCCTGGTCCGGCCAGCTCACGGAGCGGACCTCCGCGAACCTGGGACTGAGCGGGATCCGCAGCCGCGAAGTGCTGCCGGAACTGGGATTCAACCTCTCCGACGTGCGCTACCTGCGGGCCGATGCCGGCGTGCAGCGCCAGATCGGGGAGCAGTGGAGCCTCTCGCTGGGTGTCGCCGGCCTGCGGCAGGATTTCTACCAGCGCAAGCGGACTGCCAACGGCTACCAGGCGTCGCTTGCCGTCAACTGGAGCGGCCGGAATCATGAGCTCTGAACTGGTCGCCACGCTGGCGCCAGCGGGCACGATGCCGTTCCTGCGGCCGCTGGCCGTGGTGCGCCGGCGCAGCAAGATCATCGGTGTGGTGCTCGCCGCGGCACTGGTCGCGGTCACGCTGATTTCCCTGCTGTGGCCTGCGACCTATCTTTCCACCGGCACCATCCTGATCGAACAGCAGGAGGTGCCGACCGATTTCGTGCGCTCGACGATTTCCAGCTTCGCGTCGCAGCGCCTGCAGGTGATCAGCCAGCGCGTGATGACCACCACCCGGCTGATGCAGATCATCGAGAAGTACGACCTGTATGCAAAGGAACGGCGCAAGAAGGCGCGCGAGACCATCGTGCAGAGGATGCGCGACGACATCCATTTCCGCACCATCAGCGCCGACGTGATCGATCCGCGCCAGGGGCGGCCGGTGCAGGCGACGATTGCTTTCTCGCTCGGCTACCAGAGCCGCTCGCCGGAAGTCGCGGCGCGCGTCGCCAACGAGCTGTTCACGCTGTACCTGAACGAGAACCTCGTCACGCGCAAGCAGCTGGCCGAAGAGGCCACGGCGTTCCTGTCCGCCGAGGCGGACAAGCTCAGCAAGCAGATGAACGAACTGGAATCGAAGCTCGCGGCCTTCAAGGAGCGCCACCTGGACGATCTGCCCGAGGCGACGCAGCTCAACATGCAGCTCGTCAACCGCGGCGACGACGAGCTGCGCGACATCGACCAGGAGATGCGCACGATCGACCAGCAGGCTGTCTACCTCGATGCGCAGCTGGCACAGGTCAATCCCTCCGCATCGGTGTTCACGTCGACCGGCGAACGGGTCATGTCGCCGTCGGATCGCCTCAAGATCCTGCGCAGCGAGTACGATCGCGCCGCGGCGATCTATGCGCCGGATCATCCGGACGTGGTGCGGCTCAAGCGCCAGATAGACGGGCTCGAGGCCGACGCCTCCGCATCGCCCGCGGACGCCAACGACCGCGATCGCGAACTGCGGCAGGCGGAGGCCGCCCTGGCCCAGGCGCGCCAGCGTTATTCGGGCGATCATCCCGACGTCGTGCGCCTGCAGCGGCAGGTGGATAACCTGAAGGCCGCATCTGCCGCAGCACCTGCGGCACACCCGCAGGTCCAGCCCGGGGACGCGGACAATCCCGTCTATATCCAGCTGCGCACGCAGCGTGAAGTGCTGACGACGGAAAAGAAGGGCCTCCAGGACAAGCGCGTCGCCACGGAGGCGCGGATCCACGAACTGGAAGGCAGGCTGGAGGCGAGCCCCGGCGTCGAGCAGGAATACACGAAGCTGCGCCGCGACCTCGACAACGTGCAGCTCCAGTACCGCGACAAGCGCGAGAAGCAGATGGAAGCCGAGGTCGCGCAGAGCCTTGAATCAGAAAGCAAGGGCGAACGCTTCTCGCCGATCGAACCGCCGCAGGTACCCGAGGAGCCCACCAGCCCGAACCGTCCGCTGATCATCACGCTGGGCGCATTCATGGCGCTGGTTGTCGCGGGCGCAACGGCGGTGGCGCTCGAACTGCTGGATGGCAGCGTGCGCGGCGCCACGCACCTGTCCTCGCTGCTCACGGCACCGCCGCTGGCGGTCATTCCGCGCTTCGAATCGCAGGTCGCGGCGCGGCGGCGCGTGCGCAGGTGGCTGATACTCGCGGGATCGGGCGCCGCGGCGCTGGTACTGGCGCTGGTGCTGGTCGATGTGTTCTACCGGCCACTGGACGTGCTGTGGGCGGTCATCATGCGCAAGCTCGGCGGTTAGGAAGGCCGGCGTGGATCGCATCTCGCGCGCCCTTGAACTGGCCAGTGCCCAGGCCGGACGGTCGGCCGGCGCCACTCCGCCACCCCGTGCGACGCCTTCCGCCGCCGCGCGGTCCTCCGAAGAACTGCGCCCCTCGATTGCATCCATCGAGATGACGGCAACCCACCTGGCACCGATCCTGGTGCCAGACCGCGCGCACCTGGAACGCGGCAACATCCTGCCGCCGAATGCCGGCGGCCCGCAGGGAGATACCTACAAACTGCTGCGCACCCAGGTATTGCAGCGCCTCGACCAGCTCGGCGCAAACACGCTGGCCGTGCTGAGCCCCGCTGCGGATCACGGCAACACCCTGACGGCCATCAACCTGGCTATTGCCACAGCCGCCGAGTTCGGCCGCACGGCACTGCTGGTGGATCTCAACCTGCGGGACCCGGCGGTGCACCGGCGCCTGGGCATCGAACCGAAGGCTGGCATCGAGAGCTGCCTGCGCGGCGCGATGGCCGCGGAGCAGGTTATCGTGCGCATCGCCGGGTACGAGCGCTTCGCGGTGATGCCGTGCCGGGAGCCGGTGGAGAACTCCTCCGAACTGCTGTCGTCCCAGCGAGCCATGTCGCTGACGGAGGAACTGCGCCGGCGCTACGTCAACCGCATCATCATTTTCGACCTGCCACCGATACTGCCCACCGACGACGCGCTGGCGTTCTCGCGCACCGTGCAGGCCGGCCTCATCGTGGTGTCCGATGAGCGCACGCAGCGCGAGCACCTGCGCCGCAGCCTGGCACTGCTGGGTGAGATGCCCATCATCGGCACCGTGCTCAACGGGGCACGCGATACGGCCGGGAAGCGGTCCTGACGGAACCGCCCGCCATGTACGAGAAGTTCTTCGGTCTGAGCCAGTTGCCGTTCACACTGACCCCGGATCCGGCGTTCCTGTACCAGTCGCCGCAGCACAAGTTCGCCATGACGCTGCTGCGCTACGGCCTGGTCAGCCGCGCGGGCTTCTGCCTGCTGACCGGCGAGGTGGGTTCGGGCAAGACGCTGCTCGTCCGGCACCTGCTGTCCTCGGTGGAACAGGAGCTGACCGTCGGCCTGGTTGCCAGCACCAGCCGCCGGATGGACCGGCTGCTGCCATGGGTGTGCGTTGCCTTCGGGCTAGAGACACGCGGACTGGAAGATGCGGACCTGTTCGCCATGTTCACCGACTTCGTGGTGCGCGAGTACGCCGCCGGCCACCGTCTGCTGCTGATCGTGGACGAGGCGCAGAACCTCGGGGCCGACATGCTCGAGGAGCTGCGCGTGATCTCCAACATCAACGCGGACCGGCATCTGGTGCTGCAGACGATCCTGGTCGGCCAGCCGGAGCTGCGCGAGATGCTGCAGCGTCGCGAGCTGCGGCAGTTTGCCCAGCGCATCAGCGTCGACTACCACCTCGACGCGCTGACTCCTGCTGATGCGCAGGCGTACGTGAAGCACCGGCTTGCGGTTGCCGGCGGATATCCCGAGACCATCCTCTCCGAGGCCGTCGCCATTGCCCACGAGGCCAGTACCGGCATTCCGCGGCTCATCAACCAGCTGTGCGACACCGCGCTGGTGTATGCATTCGCGGACGGCATCACCTCGGTGCACGCGGAGCTGATGCGGCATGTGGTGGCCGACCGCAGGAAGGGCGGCCTGTTCGCGACCGGCGGACCACGGCCGCCGGTCGCTGCCGCGATGCACTCCTGAGCCGCGCAGGTGGCCGGATGCGCATCCTGTTCTGCACGCATGTCTTCGCACCCAGTGTCGGTGGCATCGAAACCGTCTCCGCGATGCTGGCGGAGGAATTCGTGCGGCAGGGCCACGAAGTCGAACTGGTGACGCAGACCGCCGGCGATGCAATGCGCGGTGAGGGTTACCGGATCCACCGCCGCCCCGGCTTGCGCCAGCTGCTCCGGCTGCTGCGGTGGTGCGAGGTCTGCTTCCACAACAACATCAGCCTGCGTACGGCATGGCCGCTGCTCCTTCTCCCGCGGCCGTGGGTGGTCGCGCATCACACCTGGATTCCGCACGCCGGCCTGGCCGGTCGCGTCAAACGGCTGGCGTTGCGGCGTGCCCGCGGCATTGCGCCCAGTCGTGCCCTCGCCGGGCACCTCGACACACCGGTAACCGTGATACCGAATCCGTACGACGAGGGCCGCTTCGGGCCGCGCGAAGGCGTGCGGCGGGAGCGTGACATGGTGTTCGTCGGCCGCCTGGTTTCCGACAAAGGCTGCGGGCAGTTGCTGGACGCGCTGCAGATTCTGTTCGCGCGCGGTCTGCATCCGACCCTGACGATCATCGGCTCGGGTCCCGAGGCCGGCACTCTCGCCGAGCAGGCCTCGCGGCTCGGACTTGCGGCACGCGTGGAGTTCACCGGCGTGCTGCACGGCGAGAACCTCGTCGCGGCGCTGAACCGGCACCGGATTCTGGTGGTTCCGTCGCGATGGGAAGAGCCCTTCGGCGTGGTCGCTCTCGAAGGCGTGGCCTGCGGGTGCGTGGTGGTGGGTTCCGATGGTGGTGGCCTGCCCGACGCCATGGGGCCCTGTGGTCTGGCCTATGAGCGGGGCAACGCGCAGGCGCTGGCGGACAGCCTGGAGCGGATGCTGCGGGACGACAGCCTTCGCGCCAGGTTGCGCGATGCCGCGCCGGGGCACCTGGCCACGCATCATCGCCCGGCGGTGGCCGCGCGCTACCTGAGGGTGCTCGGCGAGGCGGCAGGAGGCAGGCGTGGCGGTTGAGACCGTCCGCTGGCGCGAATCCGTGGCGCTGCCGCGCATGGTCGCTGCCGCTGCACATCCGGTGGTCCGCCCGGCCAGCCGTGCCATCGAGAATCTGGTGCTGGTGCTGTTCTGGCTGCTGATCTTCGAAGGTTCGCTGCGGAAATGGCTGTTGCCCGAATACTCGCGCTGGCTGTTCTTCGTGCGCGATCCATTCCTGCTGATCCTCTACTGGCAGGCCGCGCGGGCACGGGCGTGGCGCGATGCAGGTCCGCTGCTGTGGGCCGGGTCGGCGCTGGCAGTGCTGGCGGTGATGGTGGCATTCACGCAGAGCATCTCGTTTGGTGACCCGCGCATGCTGCCGATGCTGATCTATGGCTGGCGCCAGTACTTCCTGTATCTGCCGCTGCCATTTGTCCTGGCGGCCACCGTCGATCGGGCATTCCTGGTGCGGTTCACCCGGCATGCCATCGCCGCCGTTGTGCTTACCGCGCCACTGGTGGTGATCGAATACGGATCTCCGGGCTCCTCCGTGCTCAATCGCGGCAGCGCCGAGGATGCCGCCCTGCAGTTCCAGTCCTTCGATCTGCTTGGCGAGCACATCCGCCCCAGCGGTTTCTTCACGACCAACATCGGCGTGAAGGAACTGCTGTCGAGCACCGCGGCGCTGCTGTTTGCATTCTGGCTGATGCCCGTCGCCGGCCGCGGAATGCGGCTTCCATGGCTGCTGTGCGGGGCTGCGGGTGTCGCGACCTGCCTGGCACTGAGCGGCTCGCGGGCCGCCTTCGTGCACATGGCCATCGTGGTCCTTGCCGCACTGGGGGTCGGGTTCGTGACGCGCAGCGGCGCGGTGCGCGCGCGGGCGCTGACCATTCCGCTGCTGCTGTGTCTCGCCGGGGCGATCCTCTATCCGCTCGTGTTCCCCGGTGCGCTGCAGACAATGCTCGAGCGGGTGGCGAACGCCAATGCGTTTGAGTCCCAGCACTCTTCGCTGGGAATTCTCGGCCGGGCGCTGTCCGAATACGTGGAGTTCCTGCAGCGGATCGGCACCACGCCACTGCTGGGGTGGGGGCTGGGGCTGGGCGGCAATGGCCGCACCTTTCTCGGTGACACCAGTGCCCTGCCACTGGCGCAGATCGCTGCCGAGAGCGAGTGGACCCGCCATGTCGTCGACCTCGGGGTCGTGGGGCTGCTGTTCATCCTGTATCGCATCGTCTTCGTGCTGGTCCTGCTGTGGAGGGCGCTGCATGCCACGCGCGTTGCGCGCAGCCCCCTGCCGCTGATGCTGTTCGGCTACGTGGGCATCGTGCTGCTGAATGGCCAGATGACGGGTCAGGGGACCGTGGGCGGTTTCGCGTGGCTCTACGTCGGCCTGTGCATGGCAAGTTGCCGCGTGGCGATGGAGGAGAGGTGAAGACGGCGCTGGTCGTGAACCTGGGCTCCCCGGAGATGGATCGCCTGGCCGCCGAGCTGGCCTCGCGCGCTGCGCTGCTGGGAATGGTGCGGCGATACGCGAACAAGCAGCGTGGCTGGGAGCGCGCGCTGGCGTCGCTGCCGCTGCTCGGTGGAATCTACGCCTCGACCCTGGGTCGACGGCTGCCTCCGGCGGGATTGCCGGCCGGCCGCGTGATGGAAGCCGGCGTGCTCGCGGACTTCTCCCTGGCGGTGACCAACCGGATCGCCCGCCTTCTGCCGGCCATCGGCAGCGTCGCCGGACGCTGGCTGCTGTCGAAGACGGAGCAGGGCGTCGCGCACGGAGCGCGCCGGCATGTGCGGCACGCGGAGGTGGTGGTTGCGAACTATCACGTGGCGGCGCCGGCATTCGAGGCGGCGCGCGCTGCGGGCCGCCGCACCATCCTCAACTACCCGATTGCGCATCACCGCTGGCAGTACGGGTTCTATGCCGAGCAGGCGCGATTGCGCCCCGACTATGCCGCGGCGCTGCCCGACTTCGGCGACGTGACCGCGCACGGCGCACTGCTCGACAGGGAGATCAGCCTCGCCGATGAAATACTCGTTGGCTCCTCGTTCGTGAAGAGAACGTTCGTCAGCCAGGGCGTCGCGGCCGACAGGATCCATGTCGTGCCGTATGGCGTTGATCTGGACCGCTTCGGCCCGGGCAGGCAGGGTCGATCCCCGGATTCGCCTTTCCGCATCCTGTTCGTGGGCCAGATCGGTGAACGCAAGGGCATCAGCTACCTGCTTGACGCCTATCGTGGCTGCCGGGATCCGGCCACCGAGCTGCACCTGGTGGGAGACTTCGTCCGAGGCGGCGCCGTGTACGAGCGCGACCGCCACCTGTTCCGGCACACGGCCAACGTGCCGCAGGCCAGGCTCCCGGAGCTGATGCGCGGCGCGGATGTGTTCGTGTTTCCGACCCTGGTCGAGGGTCTCGGCATGGTCGTCATCGAGGCAATGGCCTGCGGCCTGCCGGTGATCGTCACGCCGTCCGGTCCGGATGAGATCGTGCGCGATGGCGTCGACGGCTTCGTGGTGCCGATCCGTGACAGTGCCGCGATCGCCGATCGCCTGGAGCGGCTGCGGGCGGATCCCGGGCTGCGCGCGCGCATGGGTGCCGCGGCGCTGCAGCGCGCGGCCGAGTGGAGCTGGTCGCGCTATGCACACGCTGCGGCGGACATCGTGGTCAGGTAGGCGGCACGGATCGTGCGCATCACTCTCATCGGCAACTATGCGCCAGACCGGCAGCAGAGCATGCTGCGCTACGCGCGGCTGCTGCACGACGGCCTCGCGGCGGCCGGCCACGACGTGCGGTTCGTGGTACCGCGGCAGCGTCTGCCCGGCGCCGGGCCCGGGGGTGCGGGCAAATGGCTTGGCTACGTCGACAAGTACATCCTCAGCCTGCCCGAGATCGGCGCGGCGGTGGCGGGCGCGGATGTCGTGCACGTCTGCGATCATTCCAATGCGGTGTACATACCTGGCCGTTCCAGCATTCCCTACACCGCGACCTGCCACGATCTCATTGCGGTACGTGCCGCACTGGGTGAAATACGGGACTGGCCGGTGCGCGCAACCGGCAGGCTGCTGCAACGGGCCGTGCGGCAGGGTCTCGGCCGTGCGCGGGCAATCGCCTGTGTGTCGGAAGCAACCCGCGCCGATGTGGTCCGGTTGCTGCCGGGGTTCGCGGGCGCTGTGGAAATGGTGCCCAATGCGTTGAACTTCGACTATCGGCCGCTGGATGCCATGGAGCGCGCCACGACGCGAAGCCTGCTGCCAGCGCACGCCCGGAACCTGCCACCCTACCTGCTGCTCGTCGGTTCCGCGGACCGGCGCAAGAATCGCGCGACGGCGATCCGTGCCGTCGCGGCCTTGCGCGGACGCTGGGATGGCGTACTGGTGTTCGCCGGCGAGTCCCTGACCCCGGCGCAGCGGCAACTGGCCATCGATTGCGGTGTGCCGGATCGCGTCATCGAGATAGCCACGCCCGACAATGTTCAATTGCGCCTTCTCTATAACGAGGCATCGGCATTGCTCTTTCCTTCCCGCCACGAAGGGTTCGGGTGGCCATTGCTCGAGGCGCAGGCCTGTGGATGTCCGGTCATCTGCAGCGACGTGGCGCCGATGCCGCAGGTGACCGGGGGGGCGGCCCTGTTCTGCGATCCGGAGGATCCGGCTGCCTTTGCCGGCCTTGTCCTGGCACTGGAGCGCGACGCCGACCTGCGCTCGAGCCTGATCGAGCGTGGCCTGGAAAACGCCAGGAACCACTCGCGGGCGGCAATGATCGACGGCCTGCAGGGGCTGTTCGAGCGCGTCGTCCGGAACTGACACGATGCGGCGCAGGGATTTCATCTCATTGCCCTTGTGCATGGGCGCCGCGCGGCTCAGCGCTGCATCAAGCCAGGTCTTGGGCGCCTCGGTGCCCCTGGCGGCAGCGGCCACGACCAGCGCAGGCATATTCGACGCACAGGGCCGGCTGGTCCGCACGCTGTGGCGCGGCCGTGTCCTGCCGGCAGGTCCGGTGACCATGGAGTGGGATGGTCTCGACGACGACGGCGCGCCGCTGCCGCACGAGGAGCGCTACGAGGCGCGGCTGCTCAGCCATCACATCCAGTACGAATGGCAGGGCGTGATCGGCAACACCTCGAGGGTGGCACCGGGGCAGCTCCCGCACCGGTCCTATCTGCCGATCTGCGACATGGCGATCGACGCCCTGGGTAACGCCTTCTATGTCGTGGGCTACAACGAGCAGCAATCCGCGCTGCATCGCTTCGATGCAAGGCATCCGGAGCGGCCCGCGTCGCTGGGACATGCCGATTTCCGGCGCATCTTCCGCTACGTGGCCACGGACGGCGAACTGGCCTACTTTGCGAATGTCGGCCTGGTGGCACCGCATGACAGCCCGTTTCGCGGTGCGGATACCTTCGTCGTCGCGATGCGCGTCGCCGACGGCGGCGAGCACGTATTCGCCGCGGGCAAGCGCCGCGACGCGAATTTCCAGTGGGAAAGCGGCATCGATTACGAAGTGCAGCAGGTCGAGAGCCGCGGCGAGTTTCCCGATGCACCCTCGGGACTGGCCGTGCAGCGGCGCGGCCGCCTGTTGTTCGTTTGCCATCGTGGCAGCAATCAGGTGCGCCTGTTTGACAAGAAGGACGGACGGCTGGTCGGCAGCGTCGATGTGGAAAGCCCTGCCGATGTGGATGTCGCGCCCGATGATTCCTTCTGGGTGATCTGCCGGATCGCGGGCCGCGCCGCCGTGGCCAGGTTCAGGGAGCAGCAAGGCACGTGGCGTCTCGAGCGCCGGATTGATGACGCCGACATCGAACCCGTGGCAATCGGTGTATCGCCACTCGACGGCACGCTGGCGCTGGCAGATGCGCGCAGCCAGCAGATCCGGGCGTACGACGACTCCGGTCAGGCGCTGTGGGTATTCGGCCAGCGCGGGGGATATCGCGAGGGTGGACCGGAGGTGACGCCCGCCCGGTTCAGCTTCTCCGCCGGCGCGGCCTACATTGCCTTCCAGGCGGACGGCTCCTTCTGGGTCGGCGACCCGCTCAACGAACGCAACCTGCAATTCTCGCCGCAGCGCCGCTACAGCGGACAGATCCAGTACCTGTCGCACAGCTATGTCTCCACGGTCGATGGCACGCGCCCCGGCCGGGTCTTCAGCGGCTTCCTGGAGTTCGAGGTCGATTACCGCAAGCCGTTGCCGGACTCCTGGCGGCTGGTACGCAACTGGTCGGTGGGCCTGGATACGCGCTACCTGCCAAAGGACTTCAATGGCATTCGCGCAGCGGTGACACTGGATGACGGGCGCACACTCGCGACCTTGTTCCGCAGCGACGGCGATGGCGATGAACTGGTCGAACTCGGCCCCGCGGGCGTACGGACCCTGGGAATGAGGCTGCGCGAGGATGAGCGGCTTTATCCGGATGGCACCCTGCGTTCCCACCTCATCCGGTTCGGCGGCCTGCATGTCTACCAGCGTCGCATCGAGAGCTTCGAGACAGGCGGTGTTCCCCACTGGTCTGAACCGGTCGTCCTGGCAGAGACCACCGGACTCGAGGACCGCGATCCTTACTACCACGACGTGCCGGTCATTCATGGTGTCAACGATCCCGGTTATCCCCGCACCGGCACGGGCGCGGTGATCTCGTTCAACCCGGGAACGTCGCGCGGCTTCCATCTCGGGGCGCTGCGGCCGGGCACCGACGGATGGCTGTGGCGCGCCAGTCCGTCCGGGGAGTGGCAGCTCGACCAGAAGGGCAGGGTGCTGACGCGGGACGGCACCTTCGAACTCGGGCGTGGCGTGAACTATCCGGCGAGCGTGGCCGTCGCGAGCGGCGCCAGCATCGTCTATGGCTACCATGGCGAGGCCTGGAATGGCGGGCAGGCCAACCAGTGGATGCACTTCCACGAGAGCGGCTTGTTCCTCGGCCAGTTCGGCGAGTCCCCCTATCCGGCGGAAAACGCCGTGAGCGCACAGCCGGGCGCGGCGGGCAATTCATTCTGCCCGTCGCTGGTTGCCGTGGGTGGTGAGCTGTTCCTATGGCACAACGACGAGAGCGTGCATGGCGGCATTCACCGCTGGCGCATCCGCGGCATGAGTGATGTGCACATTGCGGCCGCACCCATCAGCCCCCGGGGCGGGCCGGGACGGGCCCCCTGAAGTCCATGTGCAACGGTCGATCGATATAGTCAGACCCTTCATGCCAGCCAAAGTCCAGGATCTTGCCAGGTTTCGCGTGCCAGCCGGTTTCCGGGGAAGGCCGCAATGGTTTGTACAGCTCTGGTGGCTGGTGCAATCGACGTTGTTCGGCTTGTCACCCGATGCTCTTTACGGCTGGCGCAGTTTCCTGCTGCGGCTGTTCGGTGCGGGGATCGGCAAGGGTGTGCGCATCCGTGCCAGTGCCCGCGTCACGTATCCCTGGAAGGTGCGGATCGGTGACCGCACGTGGATCGGTCACCACTCGGTCCTGTACTCGCTCGGCAACATCAGCATCGGCGAGGATGTGGCGATCGCGCACGATGTCTATCTCTGTGCCGGGGGACACGACTACCGGCAGGTGGATTTTCCGTACCTGACGAAACCCTCCGAGATAGATATCGCGATTGGTTCGGAGGTGTGGCTCGCCAATGACGTGTTCGTCGGCCCGGGAGTGCATGTCGGAGCGGGCGCGGTCGTGGGCGTGCGCAGCACGGTATTGCGCTCGCTGCCGGAGGGCATGGTCTGCCATGGCACGCCTGCCGTCCCGGTCAAACCGCGGCTGCGGGAACAGGAGAAGAGGGAATGGCACGCAGGATCCTGATTACCGGCGGTTCCGGTTTCATCGGTACCAATCTGGTGGAGGCCTGCGCGACAGCAGGCCACGACGTCGTCAGCATGGACGTGCTTCCACCCCGCAATCCCGCACATCGTCCGTACTGGCGCGCGGTCGATCTGCTCGATGCCGATGGACTGGCGGATGCCGTACGGTCGTTTTCGCCGGAGCAGATATACCACCTGGCAGCACGGACCGACCTGCACGGTACGACGGAGCAGGACTACGCCGCCAACATCGCCGGGGTCGAGAACCTCATTGCCGCTGCGGGCAGACTTGCGAACCTGGAGTGCGTGGCCTTTGCGTCCTCCAGGCTGGTGTGCCGGATCGGCTATCAGCCGGCCTCGGACGAGGATTACTGTCCCACGACGCCCTATGGCCGCAGCAAGATGCGCGGCGAGCTGCTCGTCCGGCAGCAGGCCGCCAACAGGTTCCACTGGTTCATCGTCCGGCCGACCTCGATCTGGGGTCCGTGGTTCGACATCCCCTACAAGCCGTTCTTCACCGCTGTGGCACGCGGACGCTACCTGCATCCGGATGGCCGCAGGATCGAGAAATCCTTTGGCCATGTCGGCAATTCGATCTTCCAGTTGCAGCGGTTGCTCGCCGCGCCGGCGCAGCAGACCCGGGGCAGGACCTTCTACCTCGCCGACCACGAACCGATCGACTTGCTCGAGATGGCCGTCGCCATCCAGGATGCAGCCGGCGCCAGGCCAGTCAGAAATGTTCCATATGCACTGCTGAAAGGCGCCGCGTATCTGGGTGATGCGATGAAGCGCATGGGCTACAAGGAGCCTCCGATCACCACGTTCCGGCTGGACAATCTCGTGACGAACATGGTGTATGACCTGAAGCCCGTGCAGGAGATCGTCGGTGCGCTGCCCTTTTCCATGCGCGAAGGCGTCGGCCGCACCGTGGCCTGGATGCGGTCAGCCGGCCAGCTGTAGGCGCAGAGCGCCGTTCAATAATGAGCCGTCAGGCGCCGGGCCTTGGTTTCCGGCAATTCGCCTGCGCCGCGCGCGCATTTCTCCAGCAGCAGGCACAAATTGTCGCCGGCAGGTGAATCCTTCAACCCGAGCAGCCGGAGAGCCTTCACGAAAACTCGCAACGTTCCGCGGGAGGTTGGCGATGATCCGTCTTCGGGAAACCCCCAGGAGTCGATGATCGAGAGGCCGTGTCCTGCAACGATGCGCCTGAACGTGAAGAGGAACAGCGGCATGACGTGCGTGGGATCGCCCTTCGCATCGAACTGCTTGAGGTTGTCGGCGAGAAAGAACCTGGTCCGGGCTTCCAGCGAGTGAACGTTCGGGGTGGTGATGAACAGCTTCCCGCCAGGCCGCAGCAGTCTCGATATCTCGTCCAGCAGGCTGCCGATATTCTCGACGTGTTCGAACACCTCGATTGCCGAGAACAGATCGACTGAAGAATCCCCCAGGTCCAGCTTGAGCTGGTCCAGGTCCGCGGCCAGGAAGGAGATCTGCGCGGTGCTCCGCGGCGGGCAGATGTCGATCCCGGTGAGATTGACGTACCCGCGGGCGTTGAGCCGCGCCAGGAATGCACCGGTTCCGCAACCCAGGTCGACGATCCGTGCGTCTCTTCGCGGCTCGATCTGCTGCACCCGCGCTGCGGCATGTTCATGCAGCCCCGCACCGGCGGTGCGTTCCTGGAGACTCATGAGCCGATCACAGGGCCAGGATGGCGTCGTAGATGTTGCTCGCGAGACGCGAGGCGAGGTATTCGACGCCGACCGGAGATGGGTGGACTGTGTCTTCGCCCAGGTTGACGTAGATATTGTTCAGGTCGGTGGCACCTGCAGGCGCGAACGCGGGCAGCGGGTATAGTCCATCGGGATTGATGCCCACGGTGAGCCGTGGCGTCCCCAGCGTCGCCGGAGTCAGCTCGAACCGGTTGTCGATGCGCATCTGTGGCAGGCCTGAATCCGGCGAATAGCCTTGCCCCTGCGAATGGATGAAGACGCGGTTCAGCCTGCCCGACGTATCGATGGAGGCGGTGGCCAGCAGGCCGGTGCCGGAGCCGCCGATGGCCAGCAGATCCGGAGCCTGGCTGTAGAGACCTCCGTCGATCACCGGGATTTCGGCGATGCCGCCGAATCCGCCGCCGCCACCGCCCTGCGTGTTGCCGGGCTTGTAGGTGGCCGTGGTGCCCGCTCCGGGCGTTCCGCCGGTAAGCCATTGCAGCTGCGAAATGTCGCCGCTCCTGCCGGAGGAGTTGACCCAGCCGTCACCCATCAGCACGTCGATATAGACCCAGGGTCCAGTGATCTGTTCCAGTGCGCTTCTGTGCACATACGCCCGGTACTGGTAACTGCCCAGCGCCACACCTTGCGGCAGCGTCACGGACAGGTATGTGGAATCCGACAAGGAAGGAATCGGGCAGAATGGCGCCGTAACGACGATCACCGCGGCCGGATTGGCCTGCCTCAATCCCTCATAGTACGCAAGCACGGCGTCCGCGTAAGTCGCGGTTGCCGGCACGTCGATCGTGCCATCCGCACGCACATCGTTGTAGTCATTGAGGCCGGCCAGCACCAGATAGATTGACGATCCATCGGCCCCGTGTCCGGGCAGGCGGTCGAGCAGGTTTCCCAGGTCTCCGCCGGAGTTCCAGTAGCCGGTGCCGCCGACCGCATCGGTGGCCACGTTGCGCAATCCGAGACGGGCGCCAACGCTCAGTGCTATCGCCCCGCCATTGCCGAATGCCGGGCTGCAGCACTGCAGGTAGGAATCCCCGACAACGGTCAGCGACGGCTCCGCGACATCATTCCAGGGAAGGACGGTATCGTGGGCGGACACCGCGAAATATGCGGCCAGCACTGAAGATTGCCACCAGATATCACGCATCGCACGGCTGCCGAAATCGATCTGGATGGAGCCGCCGACGTAACCGCCACCCTGCCCGCGATTGGCCGAAAGCGGTACGGCTGGAACCAGCTCGCCATCCACGATCAGAGTCTGAACGGTCCCGACGCCGTCCGGGAACATGCCGGTGAGCTGGATGAGCGGAGCGTCGGTCCTGATCCGGAAACTGGTCACCGAGTCCACGCTGCGCGGCATGTCCTTGCAGGTGTAGTTGCGGATTGGCAGGTAGCATGCGTATCCATTCACCGATGGGCTGCCGACCATCGCAGACGTCCAGTATCGAGGTATATGGCGCCGCACCAGTGGACTCGTCACGGGGATGACGACACTGTCCTGCAGGGTCGTCGTGCTGGAATGATCCACTACCAGCGCACCGGCCCAGCTGATCCGCGGGCGGCTGGCGGCAAGCGCGGGCAGGCTGCGGCCGGCAACGGCGTTGCTTCTCAAGAAATTCTGCAGCGCGGTGATCTCCGGGTCCTGCGGTTGTACAACCGGCCCGGGGGGATCCGGCGCTGGAGGCTGGGGGGCCGGCACGACAGGATCAGCTGGCGGCTGTCCGGTCGCGGCACCGCCTGGATCCGATGCAGGGGTGCGTCCGTTACTCCCGCATGCGGATAACAGGGAGGCGCCCAGTGAGGCACCGCCGGCCTTCAGGAATGTGCGTCGGCTCGCAGGCAAGGTTCCGCAGCGTACCGTCCCGGGATTAAGGTGCAGTTACACCAGGTCCGATACGGGGCCGCATGCCGCTACCGGTTCAGTTCATAGGGAAAGCGGCGACCCAGCAACCGGAACCCCTGAAGGACGAGACTGCGCGCCGCTGTCCTGATGGCATGTACGGTCTTGCGTCTGGCCACGTACAAGGGATAGATCGCACGCACCATGCGTTCCCTGCGCTCATTCCGCATGACGAGCAGCCAGCGGATCTGTCGCTCCAGCAGGTCACCGAGGGTGGCCACCGCAAAATGCGCGGCATAAGTGCGGCGTGCTGCTGCGGCCCGCGACTCCCATTCTCCGGCATGCGATCGGATGATCCGGTCCAGGTCCTTCAGGGAGGATTCCTTCAGGAACAGGCAAAAACTCCAGTCGATGCCACTGACCGGTATCCAACTGTCGGCGAGAACCACGGGGGCGCAACCCAGCTCCATCGCCTCGAACAGCCGGATGCTCGATGCGCTGGCTCCCCGCGGGCAGACGGCAAATTTCGTGGACAGCATGGTGTCCACATAGTGACGCTGCCGCGTGTCCCGGGCTGCATTGACTGCGGAGTCCCAGTGCTTGTAGCCATCCGTACATTCGATCAGGACATCGTTCATGCCATGACCGGCGTATTGCCGAAACAGCTTCTTCCTGAGCCAGCAGGTACTCCCACCCATGAACGAGTACAGGAACCTTCGCTCCGGGGTGGTGCCTGCGAGGCGGTTGATCCACGCATTCCGCAGCCTCGAGTCCTCTGCGGTGTAGGTGTAGAAACTCGTCGTCAAGGCACGATGCCGGGACAGAAGGCAGCGATAGTTGCTCGGATAGAGGGCTGGAATGTAGTAGCTGAGAATATCGCCCGCGTTGATTGCAACGCATTTGTCGGGGTACCTGCGCCACGCCGGCGACCGCCGGATCAGGGTCGGGTCATCGTCTGTCATGAGTATCGCTTCGGCGTCCTCGGCGGTCGCCGTGAGTTCGATATTCCGCAGCTTGCTCAGCACGGTCTTCGTGTCAGCGTACGCCAGATCCCGTGTCACGCTCTCGATGTGGATTCGTATCACGGTCAGTTACACCCTGGCGGCGAAGCGTCACCAATCCTGTGACGGATGAATCTGGCCGGAACCCCGGCCCAGATTTCATGCTCACCGATGGATCTGTTGACCACCGACCCAGCCCCGACAATGGCTCCGTTCCCGATGCGCACGCCTTTGAGGACCACGCAGTTCGCGCCGATCCACACGTCGCTCCCGAGTTCGATGCACGCCTCTGCTCCAGGCTGTACCCCCATGGGCAGATCAAGAGATCCGAAGCCGTGATCATGATCGACAAAACGGCAGCCTGCGGCGATCAGGCTGTTCGCGCCAATGCTGATTCCGACCCGTATGTTGAACTCGGTTCCGGTGCCGACAAAGCTGCTCTCACCAATGCGAATGCAGGGGCCTGGTGCCCAGATGCCATCGTAATGAAAATAGACACCGTGCTCGATCAAGCATCCTGGTCCGATCCGTACCTGATGGGGCCATGTCACGTGCACGCGCGGAAGCAGGGTTCCGGCCCCGACATTCATTCCGAGCATGCGCCAATAATTTGCCCGGATCGCACCGATGGAGCTGCTCCCTATCGCCCTCAGCCGGAAGACGAACTTGTCATACAGCATTCGCAACGACGACAACACGCAGTCCCGGGATTTCAGGAAGAGTCGATGGATCGCGGCGCCGTAATTTTTCCCGGCAAAGCCCGCCGGAAGAATGTACCGGAATTCGGGCTTTTTTGTGCCCTCGGATGACGCACCCACCCGGGCTGTCCGTTCCCGCGGGGGAGCGGCAGCCACTGTCATACAGTTGTAGAAGCGCCTGTGGTACTTACGTGCCGCAGCGGCGCGAAATGTGGATCCCTTTACGGCGGTTGGCTGGTGATATGAATGTCTGATTACGGCTCGCAAACGGTCCACTCGAAGAATCCATTCGCGCGGTTCGCACACCGTTCACGCATCGAGAAATCCATCTGCCTGGCCAGGAGACTGGCGACTGGGCGGATTCTGGATTATGGGTGCGGGTCGGGCCTGTTCGTCGAACGGATGAACCGCACGGGCGGCAACCTCGCCGTCGGCTACGAACCATTCATGGACGAACGGACGGCAAACGGCCTGCCGATATTCCGGGAATATGAAGCAGTGCGGTCGTACGGGCCATTTCTTCTCATAACCCTGTTCGAGACAGTGGAGCATCTGACTGACGAGGAGCTGGCAGAGTTTCTTTCGCGCTGCTCGGAGTTGCTTGCCGGTGATGGCGAGTTGCTGATCAGCGCACCGATAGAGATCGGTCCGGCGTTGTTCCTGAAGGAGATGAACAGGTCCCTGCGGTCATTCGCCATTCCCGACTACCAGCTCGGTGAATTCCTGAAGGCGGGGATTTTCGGTATTGCCGCCAGAAGGGCGCCGAATGTGAAGCTCAGCCATCGGGGATTCGACTTCCGCCAGGCAATCCGCAAAATGGAGTTCCACGGATGGAGAGTTTCGGTGCTGGAATACGGTCCTCTGCCGCTGCCCGGCTGGTATGGAAACTCGCAGGTCTATCTGACTGCAAGAAAACATCGCGACGCCGGTGGCTGACCTGGAAGGGATGCGGCTTCAGCCCGGCAAGTCACTGGCCCGGTGCTGCGCCGAAGGTCGTGCGAGCGCAGTGATGAATTGCGCGTATGGATCATCGCCGGGACCGGATGTGTGATGGCGGGTGCCAGGCAGCAAGAGATCCTGCAGGTCTCGCCCATGCGCCAGCATGACCAGCGGGTGGCCATAGGGTTGCGGCGTGGGGCCACGGCGAAGGCGATAGTCATCGCGAGTGACCAGTACCGGGATGTCGTGTTCGACGAATGCGGCAACTGTTCCGCTCTTCTCGATCAGGCGCCACGGTGAAGTAGCGATTCCCAGGTCGAGGCCGGCCAGTAGCGTCGATATCTGTTCCGGCGACATCCCCCCCAGTCTCGTACAGGGAATATGCGGCTCCAGCCGGAGCGCAACGCGATCCCAGATGGCATCGCCGACAGGCCCGGCGTGCCCGATCTGCAGCAGGACGAGTCGGCGCCCTTGCCGATGCAATGCCGTACCCAGTTGCTCCAGGGACCGATGATCCTCCCATTCCGGATGGATGGAACCAAACACCCCGGCAAGGTACAGCCCCGAGTCCGCTTCGGCAGCAAGACCAAGGCGCTGCAGCAGCGCTGCGCGCGCCTGCGCAGCTGAAGTCGGGCGCCGCGGTATGTTTCCCGGCAGTGGCAGTCTTGAACACCCGATGCCCGCACGCCGCAGCAGCTCCACGTAAACCGAGCTGTTTGTGTGTACCCGATGAGGTGACCAGGCGTCGACGGATTGCAGCAGGAAATGGCGCTGCATCCTGCCGAGGAGGCGAGCGCGCAGCGTCTCTTCCGTGGCTTCGCCGATCCACAGCTCGTGCAGCATCAGATGTCGCAGCGGCGCGAGGGTTCCCAGACGGGCGAATCGCGCCGCACACCCTGCCATGACGCCTCGTTGCGCGTATGCATAGCAGACCATCTGCAGACTGAGCACGTCGGGTTCGAATCCGCGCACCCGGCGTTCGACTTCCTGCAGCGCACCGCGCCGCCACGCCTCCCTTCCCAGCCTGAACAGTCCCCCGGAGGGCCTATCATCCGTTGCCTCGCTGCTTCCCTCCACGAACTGGTCGGCCAGTGCCACCAGCTGCACCCGATGGTCCATCCGTTCGAGATGCGCGGCAAAGCGACGCACATAGTCACCCACGCCATCCCTGCCGGATTCAAGGCTTCCACACAGGAAGGAGATCTTCATGAGCGGAAATCCGGTCAGGGAGCCGAGCGTTCTTCAGGCCGTCGCACTGACGGCGCGCGAGAAGCGCGCATGGGCGACCAACCCCAGTTTGGAGTATTGGAAGGCGCAATACGCGGCAGTCGTGGCGATGGAAAACAGGAGCGCGCCCCGGGTCGACGTGACCTCGCCTAGCAGCAGGTAAAGGCCCTGCACGCAAAGCACGACGGGAATGAGCAGAGCCTGTCCCCTGGTATCGCCGATCGCGGTCAGCATCGCGAAAGCGAAGCCGGAGGCATTCAGCAGGATCGCGGCCAGGAATGCCATCCAGAGCATGTCGGCCTGCCCGGCATAGGTCGATCCGATCAACCACATCCACATACCCGGGGTGAAGATGGCGGTGGCAAGTATCGCAGCCATGCACACGAGATGGAGACAGATCGACATCGCAACAAGCCTGGCCAGGTGGGGGCTGTCAACCTTCCTCGCCACCACCGGAAACAGCAGCACGGCAGTTACGCGGTCTATCAACGAAAGTACCAGCGTTGGCCTGGTCAGCGCACCGACTTCCGCGAGCGAGTGACCGTGTCCGAGCGTGGCGACGAGAAGGATCGTGATGGAACTCTGGAACTGGTGGAACAGCCCGAACAGGATCAGCGGCCGGAGGACTTCGCCGATGCGACGGTCCACTTGCCGTGCTTCCGTTCCGGAAAGGGTTGTCCCGGCTAACGGATGCAGTGCCGGCACCCCGTTGTACTGGACCACCGGGATCAGTGCAGCGGCCAATGTGGCCAGCGATATGCCGACCAGGGGATCGAGCACGCTTGAACAGAGCACGGCCGCCAGCAGCAACAGCATTCTCGCCACGGCACTGGTAAGACCAATCCGGCTCAGCGCCCGGGTGTTCTGCAGAATGCTCAGCACGCAGCGACTGACATGCTCGCGCAGTGCCAGCGGAACGCCGAGTGCGAGCAGTGCTGATGCCAGCAGATACGCGGGGCGCGTCCAGTGATGGAGCCATGTCGCATACAGCCAGTAGGCGAGCACGGCAAGACCGGCTGGAGCGAGAAGCAGCCAGCGCTTGCCATATATCCGGCGGCAGACCTGCAGCACCCAGCGGGCATCATGCGCGCGCGCGCCGACCACCGGCAGGTAACAATTGCTGAGACCGAGGTCACTGAGCCCGAATACCAGTGAGACGCACGCGGTGAGCAGCGTGTATTGCGCATAGCCGGATTTGTCCAGGACGTGGACCACCACGAAGCCGGAGACCGCGGTAACAGCAAGCGTGGCCATCTCGGCGCTCATGACACCGAAAATGCGGCCCGCGTGTGCTCGCAAGGTCAAGGTAACCCGCTGTGTCTCAGGCCGCGACCTGGCGCCCGACGTGCGGTGCACCCGCTGCGGTGGCCGCGAACAGCCGCGCTGCCGCGGCGTCGACATGAAAGCGGCGCATGAAAGAACGCTGCGCTCCGGCAGCCATGTCCTCGCGCTCGACGGCGCTTGACTCAAGCCACCGCTGCAGCAGTCCGCGTGTTCCCGCCGGTGTGTCGTCCCCGACGAGGCCCGCGCCGTCCTGCACGATCTCGCGCCAGATGTTGACCCGGCTGGAGATCAGCACCGGGGTGCGGCAAGCCATCGCCTCGGCGACCGCGATGCCGAAATTCTCCTGGTGCGACGGCAGCACGAAGGCTTCGGCCGCACGGAATGCGCCCCACTTCTCGTCCCCACGCAGCATGCCGGTCCAGGTAATGGCCGGGGTGTCCGCCGCCGCGCGCCGCGACAGGGCATGCTGCATGTTGCCCGCATCCGGCCCCGCCATCACCAGATGCAGCGCGGGATGCTCGCGCACCACTTCCGCGAATGCATCGATCAGCATGTCGCATCCCTTCTTCTCGTGCAGTCGCCCGAGAAACAGCAACAGGCGTTTGCCGCGCAGCTGCGGAAAGCGCCGCAGGAACGCCTCGCGCTGGACGCCGGCATCGGCGTCGCCCGGTCCCGGGGTTCCATACGAGACGATCGCCTCATTGGCCCGGTACAGCCAGAAGCTGTCGCGCGCGAGCAGCTGCTCCTCCTCGCAGGTGAACAGCACGCTGCGCGCATCCCGCAGCACGCGGTATTCCGCCCATGGCCAGTACAGCCATTTCTTCAGGTGCTTGAGTGGATACTGCCGCCTGAACCAGGGGTCCAGCATGCCGTGCGGATAGACGAAGTACGGCGTGCCGGAGTGCCGCAGCACCTGCCAAGCCGCATAGCCATGGTACTGCCACAGTCCGTTGACGATGACTGCTCCGAAGCGCGCGGCGTTTTGCCGCAGCCAGGGCTTCAGGCGGGGTGACCACGAATACATGCCGAACCGCGGCGGGCCGAGTTCGTGAACCGGGCACTCCAGGCCTTTGTCGCATCCCTCACCCGGGGGATCGAGGGTCGCCACCTCGACCTCGTGTCCGAGGCGGCGGGTTGCGGCACAGATCTGCCGCACGCCCTCGGCCGGCCCCCCGCTTTCCGGGTCCAGCGACGCGATGAGATGCAGGTAGCGCATGGGACCGCCCACACTGGCGTCCGTTCGTGATGACAATGTGACAACCGCGCGAGGAGCAGTCCCGTCTTCGACGGATCGAATTCACGAGACTGACATGGCTCCGGCGGAGGATTTCCACCCCGCCCGCAACCGGCACCGACGGCCATGATCGAACTCAGGACTCCTCGCGGCCTGCCCGTTTCCGTACCCGAAAGCCGCGAGGAGGATCCTTCGCCGCGCTTCATGCTGGACCGGGCAGGCGAGGCCAGGAAGTACTACGACGAGCACGGTTATGTCGTGTTCCGCAACCTGCTTCCCGCACAGGCCTGCGAGCAGATCCGCGGTCTGTGGGAACGCGAGGTCAAGCCGTTCGATGGATTCATGTACCGGCAGGCCACCGCCAGGGCCGAACGCCACGCGAAGAATCCGAACGGCTGGATCATGAATCCGATCCTGAACCTGCAGAGCCTCGACCCGGCGAAATTCCCCGGGATGCGGCAATTCGCCACGGAACAGGTTCTGACCAGCCCTGCCCTGGTGGCCTGTTTCCGCCTGCTGCTGGGTGAAGCCCCGAAGCTCGTGCAGAGCATGTATTTCGAGGGCAATTCGGCCACCTGGGAGCACCAGGACAGCTACTACCTCGATTCGGAGAAAGTGGGCGAAATGGCCGCGGCGTGGATCGCCGTCGAGGACATCGGCGCCGCGGCCGGCAGGTTCTTCATCTGCCCGGGTTCGCACCGCATCAGCCTGCGCGACCATTCGCTGCTGAACAACATCGCCGGGAACCACGAGGCCTACATCCAGTCCGTGGTGCGGGAGATCCGCGAGCGAAAGCTGGAAATCAGGGCACCCCGGCTGAACCAGGGGGATGTGCTCTTCTGGAACTCGCTGACCATCCATGGGTCGCTGGACAGCCAGGACGCGCACCGGTCGCGCTCTTCCATCACCTGCCACGCGATACCTGCCTCGCGGCGCTTCCTGCAGTTGCAGACGCGGGTGCTGGATCTGCCGGCGGAAGACTTCGGGAGCTGCTCGCTGTACCGGCCGAAGGACCTCGCGCGGCCGGCGAACCGGGCGGTGCTGCTGCTGGAGTCGCGGTTCCCGCGGGCGTTCTACTGGCTGAAGAAGCAGGCCATTGTCTCGCTGATGCGGCTCAAGGGCGCCCGCGGTCCGCGGGAGGTGGGCGTGCGCGCGGCAAGAAATCCTTTATAGGCCGGTAACGTACGCAGCGTAAGACTGCGCCCACAACCGGCTGGGCCGGAGTCCTGCACAGGGTGTCCGATTGACTTCTCCCGTATCACGGCGCGTCCTTGTTGTCGCGCTGAACTTCGCCCCCGAACTCACCGGCATCGGCAAGTACGTCGGGGAGATGGTGGAAGACCTCGCCGGCTCCGGCTTCGAAGTGCGGGTCGTGACTGCGCCGCCGTACTACCCGGAATGGAAGATCGGCGCAGGTCATTCGGGATGGAGGTGGCGTCGCGAACGCCGCAATGGCGCGGAAGTCTTTCGCTGCCCGATATATGTAACGCCGCGGCTCAATGGCTGGCGGCGCCTGCTGCACCTCGCGTCCTTCGCAATGTCGAGCCTGCCGGTCATCTTCTGGCAGGCGCTGAGCTGGCGCCCGGAACTGGTGTTCGTGGTGGAGCCGACGCTGGGCTGCGTGCCCGCGGCCTGGCTGGCGGGCCGGCTGGTCGGCGCGAAGCTGTGGCTGCACGTGCAGGATTTCGAGGTCGACGCGGCCTTCGGTCTCGGCCTGCTGCCCAGGGGCCTCCTGCAGCGCATTGCGCTGGCGGCCGAGTCCTGGCTGATGCGCCGCTTCGACCGCGTGTCCTCGATCTGCACGCGCATGGTCGATCGACTCGCCGCAAAGGGAGTTCCGGCCGGGCGGCTCTGCAGCCTTCCGAACTGGGTGGACGCCCGGTCCATACAGCCACTGCCGCGCCAGAACGCGTTGCGCGCGGAGCTGGGACTCCCGGCGGATCAGTTCGTGCTGCTGTACTCCGGCAACATGGGCGAGAAGCAGGGGCTGGAACTGCTGGTCGAGGCGGCCCGCCAGCTGCGGCATGACGACAGCGTGGTGTTCCTGATGTGCGGCGACGGCGCGGCCCGGGCGCGCATCCAGTCGCAGGCGCAGGCGCAGCGCCTGGCAAACATGCGCTTCCTGCCGTTGCAGCCGCGCGAACGGCTGGCAGAGCTGCTGTCGCTGGCCGACCTGCATCTGCTGCCACAGCGCGCGGACGTGGAAGATCTGGTGCTGCCATCCAAGCTCACGGCCATCATGGCCAGCGCCCGACCCGTGGTCGCGACGGCGAGCGCGGATTCCGAGCTGGCGCGCGTGGCCGGCCACGGTGGCCTGGTCGTGCCGCCCGGAGATGCCGGCGCTTTCGTCCACGCGATCCGGCGCCTGCTGCGGGATGCGGCTGCGCGCCAGGAGTTCGGCGCCGCCGCTCGCTCGTTCGCGGTTGCCCGGTGGGACCGGCAGACCATCCTGGGCCGGCTGGGCCAGCAGATGCACGCGGCCATCGAACAGAAATCTGCAACATTGCTGTCCTACGCTAGGCGGCTCCTCATGGATGTCGCTGCGACAATGGCCAGACCCACGGAATACGCGCTGTCGCGGCTGCAGTGGGTCACTCTGGGCGTCGGCGTGGTGACGCTGGCGCTGATGTTCCGCGGCACGTTCCCGCTGATATGGCAGCACTGGCATCGGGAGGAGTACAGCTACGGCTATCTGATTCCGCCGATCAGCCTGCTGCTGCTCTGGCAGCGCCGCCGACGTCTGCAGCAGTTGCCCTTTGCCGGCAGCTGGGCCGGGGTGCTGCTCGCACTGGCAGGCATCGGCGTGTACTTCGTGGGAACCATCGGTGCGCTGGCGCTCGTCGACGCCTACGCGCTGGTGATCGTGCTGGCCGGTTTCGCCTTCGCCATCATGGGCTGGAAGGCGTTCCGCATCGCGCTGCCGCCGATCGCGCTGCTCTTCCTGATGATTCCCATTCCGACCTTCTTCTTCAACAACCTGTCGTCCTTCCTGCAGCTGGTCTCCTCGAAACTGGGCGTGGCGGTGATCCGCCTGTTCAACATCAGCGTATTGCTGGAAGGCAATGTCATCGACCTGGGGTCCTACAAACTGCAGGTCGCCGAAGCATGCAGTGGCCTGCGCTACCTGTTTCCGCTGCTGGCGCTGGGCATCATCGTGGTCAGCCTGGTGCGCTTCCGGATGTGGATGCGACTGGTGCTGGTGGCCTCGACGGTGCCGATCACCATCGTGATGAACAGCTTCCGCATCGGCGTCATCGGCGTGCTGGTCGACAAGTTCGGCATCGCGCAGGCGGAGGGTTTCCTGCACCAGTTCGAGGGCTGGGTCATCTTCATGTCGTGCCTGGGTATCCTGGTGCTGGAGACCAGGCTGCTGCTGCGCCTGTCCGGGGACCGGCGCCCGCTGCGAGATATCCTGGAAATCGACTGGCCGCAGAAGCGTCCGGCAGCGGCGGCGGTCAGCTACCGGACCATGCACGTGCCGCTGGTTGCCGTGGTCATGGCAGTGACGCTGGCCAGCGCCACCACCGTCGCCATGCCGCACCAGCAGGAGTTTCATCCCCCCCGCGACTGGTTTTCGGGCTTTCCGCTGCAGCTCGGCGGCTGGCGGGGCCAGCGGGATGTCATGGACAAACAGAGCCTCGCCACCCTGATGCTCGACGACTACATCCTGGCGAATTACGCGGACGGTCATGAAGCACCGGTGAATTTCTACGTGGCCTACTACGGATCGCAGCATTCCAATGCCTCGGTCCATTCCCCGTCCTCCTGCCTGCCAGGTGGCGGCTGGCGGATCCTGGATTTCACGCGCCAGGAAATTCCCTCGGCGATGGGTGCGGCGCCGCTGGCGGTGAACCGCGCCATCGTCGAGCAGGGCGACCAGCGCCAGCTGGTCTACTACTGGTTCCAGGAGCGCGGTCGCAACATCACCAGCGAGTACATGGTGAAGTGGTACCTGCTGTGGGACGCTGCCACCCGTCACCGCACCGACGGCGCACTGGTGCGCCTGATCACGCCGCTGCCGCGCAACGGCGATACGCGTGACGCCGACGCGCGCCTGCTCAAGTTCTCGCGGCAGGTGCTGCCGATCCTCGGCCAGTACGTTCCCGGCTGAGCATCCGGAGACGCCGCAATGACGGCCTTCTTCCTGCTGGTGTCCTCGGTGGCGGCCAGCATGCTGGTGATTCCGCTGGCCTGGCGCCTGGCGCCGCACATCGGCATGGTGGACCAGCCGGACGCGCGCAAGGTGCACAAGTCACCGGTGCCGCGCGTCGGCGGCTGGGGCATCGTCGCGGGCATGCTGCTGCCGCTGCTGCTGCTGCGGCCGCTCGACGCACTGACGCAATCCTTCGTGGCCGGCACGCTGGTGCTGTTCGTCTTCGGCGCCTGGGACGACGCCCGCCAGATCAGCCACTGGCCGAAGTTCGCGGGCCAGCTGCTCGCGGTGGGTCTGGTGGTGTTCTGGGGTGGCCTGTACGTCACGCGCCTGCCTTTCCTTGACGGCGACGTCCTGGGACCGTGGAGCGGTCGCGCGTTCACCCTGGTCACCATGGTGGGCACCATCAATGCGATCAACCATTCGGATGGTCTCGATGGCCTGGCTGCCGGAGAGACGTTGCTGAGCCTGATCGCAGTGGCCTTCCTCGGCTACCTGGCCGGCGCGCCCCCGGTGACTCACCTGGCGCTGCTGGTGATCGGCGGCATCATCGGCTTCCTGCGCTACAACACGCATCCGGCGCGCGTCTTCATGGGAGATTCGGGCAGCCAGGTGCTCGGGTTTTCCCTTGCCTTCCTGGTGATCCACCTGCTGCAGGACGCCAATCGCGCGGCGAGCGCGGCGCTGCCGCTGCTGCTGCTGGGCCTGCCGATCGCCGACATCCTGGTGGTGCTGTACAAGCGCATCTCCGGCGGCATGAACTGGTTCAAGGCCACGCGCAACCACGTGCATCACCGCCTGCTCGACCTCGGCTTCACCCATTACCAGTCGGTGGTGGTGATCTATTCCTTCCAGGCCTGCCTGGTGACCGCGGCGATGCTCCTGCGCTATGCACCGGACGCCGCGGTGGCGGCGTTCTACGCGGTGGCCATTGGCGGATTGTTCGCCTTCCTCGGCGTCGCGGAACGCTCGTCGTGGCGGCTGGCCGACTCGGCCCTGCGCCTGCCGGCCGTGGTCAGCGGCTGGCTGGTCCGCCTGCTGCGCAGCAGTCGCATGCAGGCGCTGTTCGTCTGGTCGATCGCCGCAACGGTTTCCTTCCTGCTGCTGTTCGCCGTGTTCCGTTCCGGCCAGGTGCCCAGGGATTTCGGCGTGCTCGCCGGCATCGCGGTGGTGCTGTCCGTGCTGGCGGTGGTGGCGCGCCGCGCGTGGGAGGGCCCGGCGCTGCGGGTCGTTGCCTACGTGACCGTGCCGTTTGCCACGTATCTGCTGACGAACTATCCGGCCACGCCGGATGCAGGGATGCTGCAGGGATTCGGCGCCGTGGTCATCGTGCTCGCGATCATGCTCGCCATCTTCGTGCGCTTCGTATCCGAGCAGCGCTTCGGCGCCACTCCCACCGATTACCTGATCGCCTTCGCGCTGCTCGCCATGCTGGCATTCGGCGGTCTCGGCCGGGGCGATGCAGCACTCGAGGCGCCGCTGCGCTTCGTGATCTTCTCCATCGTGCTGTTCTATGGCTGCGAGGTGATCATCGGACACCTGCAGCGCTGGCGCACGGTACTGGGCAGCGCTTCGCTGGCAACCCTGCTGGTGGTCGCCGTGCGCGGCCTTGCCACGGGATTCTGACGGGCAGGTTACGCGCGCGTTGTAACGCCTCAGTCAAACCCGGGCGTTACCTTGCAGGGCCGCGCTGGGCACGGCGTCCACTGCGGCCTTCCTGTGGAGACCGCGGTCGTGAGCAAATCCCGTCCCGTTTTTGTCGCTGTGGTGTTCGGACTCGCCCTGCTGTCGGGGTGCGCCGGCACGGAAAGCCGCAAGGCGCATTACCTGGAGCGCGGCCAGCACTATCTGGCCGACGGCAATCTCGACAAGGCGCGCGTGGAATTCAGCAACGCGCTGCAGATCGACCCGAAGGATGCCCGGGCCAACTTCTTCTACGGGCGCGTCGCCGAGAAGCTCGACAAACCCCGTGACGCGGCGGCGGGCTACCAGGCCGCGATCGATGCCGATCCGGGCTACGTCGCGGCGCGTGCGGCACTGGGACGCATCTACCTGCTCGGCGGCCTGAAGGACAAGGCCCACGAGGTGATCGAGCCGGGGCTTGCCAAGGCCCCGGATGACGCGGGGTTGCGCGTGGTGCGCGGCGGGTTGCGCGCGCTGGACGGGGACTCCGCCGGCGCAATGGCTGATGCCGAGGCGGCGGTGAAGGCAGCGCCCGATGATGAAGTCGCGGTGGCCTTCCTGGCCGCGCAGTACACGCGGCAGAAGCTGTTCGAAGACGCCATCGTGGTGCTGCAGGACGGCATCAAGCGGATTCCCGGCAGCGTCGACCTGCATGTGATCCTGGCCAATCTGCTCTACCAGACGGACCGGAAGGCCGAGGCCGTGGAGCAGCTGAAGGTCGTGGCGCAGGCGCACAGGACCGAGCTGCCGCATTGGCAGCGTCTGGCCCAGTTGCAGCTGCTGCTGAAGGATCCGGATGGCGCCATTGAATCACTGCGGCAGGCGGTCGCCGCCGCGCCCGACAGCATCGAGGCCAAGCAGGCACTGGTGTCGCTGATCGGCGCGCAGAAGGGCGTGGCGCCGGCGCTGGCGGAGATGCAGAAGTTCGTCGATGCGGCGCCGAAGCGCGCGGAACTGCGCGTGGCCCTGGCGCAGTTCCAGGAAGCGGCCCAGCAGGCGGAAAAGGCCGAGACCACCTATCGCGAGGTCATCAAGTCCGATGGCGTGCAGGCCCAGGGGCTGGTGGCGCGCAACCGCCTGGCGGAAATGCTGCTGAAGCGCAATGACACCGGCGGCGCGGAAGCCCTGATCGCCGAGGTGCTGAAGGAAAATCCGCACGACAACGATGCGCTCGTCTTGCGCGCCAGCATCGCCATGTCGCGCAACCAGACGCCGGCCGCGATCACCGATCTGCGGTCGGTGCTGCGCGACCAGCCCACGTCGGTGCCGCTGATGCGGGCGCTGGCGCAGGCGCACATCCAGAACGGCGACATGGCGCTGGCCGAGGAGGTGCTGCGCCAGGCGGTGCAGACCAATCCCGGCGATGCACAGAGCCGCTTCGCGCTGGCGTCGCTGCTGGCGGTCACCGGCCGCGGCAGCCTGGCACTGCCGGTACTGGAGCAGCTGATCAAGGATTCTCCCGGCGACCTGCAGGCCCGCGAAGCCTATTTCAAGCTGCAGGCGGCCCTGGCGGATTTCGCCGGTGCGCGCAAGACCGCGGACGAGGTCAAGGCGCTGCGCCCGGATCTGCCGCTTGGCTCCATGATGGTGGGCACGCTGCTCGAACGCGACCACAAGTACGGCGCGGCAGCCGCGGAATACGAGAACGCGCTGAAGGTCAGCAAGGATCCTTCCGAGCCGCTGACGGCGCTGGTGCGCATCGACTTGACGCAGCACCAGGCGGCGAAGGCACGCGCGCGGATCCAGCAGGTGCTGGTGCGGACGCCCGCCAACCCGATGGCGCTTGAACTGCTGGGCGAGCTGCAGGTCTCGCAGGGCGAAGTCCCGGCGGCCAACCAGTCCTTCGATGCGGCCATTGCCGCCGCGCCGGCGTGGTGGGTGCCGTATCGCGCGAAGGCGCTGATCCGCGCGCAGGCGAAGCAGCCGGACGAGGCTGTGAAGATACTGGCCGATGGCATCGCCAGGTCGGGTTCGGTGGAGCTTTACACGGACCTGGCTTCGGTCTACGAGCGACAGGGCGATGCCGACAAGGCCATCGCCACCTATGAGGATGCGCTGAAGCGCTATCCGCGCTCGGCACCGATCGCCAACAACCTCGCGATGTTGCTGGTCAATCACCGCAAGGACAAGGCCAGCCTGGACCGCGCCGCGCAGGTGGCGCAGCTGCTGGCGGGCACCGAGCAGCCATCCATGCTCGACACGCTCGGCTGGGTGAAGCTCCAGAATGGCGCAGTCACCGAGGCCCTGCCGCTGCTGCAGAAGGCCGCCGAGAAGTCGCCGGCTTCCGCCGAGATCCACTACCACCTCGGCATGGCGCAGCTGCGCAGCGGCGATCGGGCAGCCGCCAGGGCCAGCCTGCGGACTGCGCTGACGGGGAATCCCCAGTTCGTCGGTGCGGATGATGCGCGTTCTGCACTGGCTGGACTCGGCGGCGCGGGCTGACACCGTGCCAGGGAAGGCGGAAGTCAGGGCCGGAACCGGCGCGGCCTGGATGGCCGGGCTGCTGTTGCTCGGCGCCGGCAACGCCATGGCCGCAACGGTGGCCGCCGACACCGAAACGCTGGGTGCGACAGCGACGCTCACGGGGCGCCTGCCGGCGGCGCAGAATTTCACGGTCGCCGCGGCGGGCCAGGTGAAGGTGACACTGACCGATCTGGCCGCGCAGCAGCCCTTCGCGCAGTTGAAGCTGCTGGTCAGTCGCGATGGCTCGCTGGTGACCTCGCTGAATGCTGCAGGTCAGCAGACCTTCAGCGCCACACCAGGCAACTACCAGGTGCAGGTGATTGGCGTGCCTGCGAGCGCGGCCGGGAGCGCCGGTCCTGATGGAACTTTCCAGTGGGAGGTGCGCGAACTCACCGGCAACACCGTGCTGAAGCAATTCACCGACGGGGTCGCCGCGCTGCCCGCACCACCCACTGCGCAATCTGGTCTGGACACCACCGTGCAGTTCTCGCAGGCGGGAACTTACCAGGTGACATTGGCCGACCGGAGCTTCCCGGCCGCACTGTCCAGCATCAGCCTGTTGCTGAGTCCGGCCAGCGCCAGCGGCGGGTTGGTGACGATGTCCGGCCCGTGCACGACGGCCTGCACCCAGTCGGTCACGGTGACCGCGCCGGGCACCTACGACTTGTTCGTCGTCGCCACGGCAGCGGGAGCTGACCAGGCTGGACTGTATTCTCTCAAGATCAGCGGCTGTTCCGGCTCCGCATGTGCGACCACGCAGCCGGTGGGCCTGCTGCCACCCGCCATCAATGTGACGCTGCCCTCATCCGACACCTGCACGCTGTCGTCCGCGGATTTCGCGACGCCGGCGGCATTGTCGGCGCTGAAGCTGCGGCTGGTGCAGGGCGCGGACCAGCTGGCGGCGCTGGATGTCGCCGGAAGTTCGATTGTGTCCAGTGCCGGTGCGGCGGGCGCAGCGCAGCTGTTCGTGTTCCCGCGCGCGGGGACTGGTGGCATGGGTTCCTATGGCATCGGGCTCGCACAAGGCGTCGCCTCAGTCTACAGCGACGTGCGCACTTTGCCGGCAGGCTTCAGCAGCACCGTCAACACCGGCGGCTATCCGTACTTGCTCACAGTGCCCGCCGCGGCCAGCTATCGCCTGCAGTTGCATGACCTGAATTTCCCGACGCCGTTTGCACAGTTGCGCGCCGTGGTCGTGCAGAACGGCGCCACGGTGCAGACGCTGAGCGGCAGCACCATCGACTCGAGCTTCGCACTGGCGGCCGGCAATGCGTTCGTCGCGGTTTTCGGCACTCCCTCCGCCAGCAACGCCAACAGCCTGCTGGGGATTTCGCTGGCACCGCAGGCCGGCGGCACCGCGCTGCTGGACCAGGCGCAGGGCGTGGGGCCGCAGTTCGCCACCCATACTGTGAATATCGCCACCGCGGGGTCGTACGATCTCACTGTCAGCGATCTGGGCTTCCCCGCGGCGTTCACCGAGATGGAAGTCGCGGTGACCCGGGGCTCGGAGCTCGTCGGCCAGATCTTCGGCGGCGGCATGATCCGCTTCAATGCGCAGCCCGGCGCTTACGCCATCAATCTGCTGGCGCGTCCGGACGCGGCGGCGCAGTACTCGACCTGGGGCTACGACATCATCGATACGCCGCAGGCACCGACGGTGGCGCTGTCGGCCAGCCCCGCAACCGTGAGCCCGGATGCGACCACGACCCTGACCTGGTCGGCGACCGGCGCCAGCAGCTGCACCGCCAGCGGCGGCTGGAGCGGCACGCGTGCATTGTCCGGTACCGAAGTCTCCACGCCCCTCACCGCCGGTACGACCTTCAAGCTTTCCTGCAGCGGTGACGGCGGTACCACCGAGAAATCCGCCACCGTGACGGTCAGCTCGAGTTCAGGCCACGGCAGCGGTGGCGGCGGAGCCATCGACCTCGCCGCCGTGCTGGCACTCGGCGCATTGCTGTGTCTGCGGCAGCGCCGCCTGCAGCGGTCCCCTCAGGCCTGCTTCACCTTCGGAAAGTAGCTGCCCGGCACGAAGTATCCGTGCACCTGCCCGACGATGCGCGTCGGCAGTTTCACCGTCGCCACCGGGCCGTCTTCCACGTGCTCGGCATCCAGGATGACGAGGTCGGCGCGGCTGGCCTCCGCGGCATAGGTAGCCACCGCCATCACATAGCCCGCGCCCTCCGGCGCGTTCGCGCTCTTCGCGGCATGGCAGATCTCGCCCAGCGAGGCGCCCTGTGGCGCCTGCCAGAAAGTGCGCGTGCGGTTCCACACGTCCAGCCGCGCGATGCCGCTCCGGCGCGCGCCGCCTTCCTGCAGGTCGACCGAGCCGAAGCCATAGCGGTAGTGCGCGGTGTTGTAGCGATCGTCCTGGCGCGGCAGCGGCAGCAGCATGCCGGGGAACAGCACCTCGATGCCGTAATCCTTCGGGGTCTTCTGCGCAAGATCGGCTGAGAAGCGCGTGATGATGCTGCCGCCCCGGACCGGGTCCCAGCGCGAACCGTCGTGGTACGGCATGAACGGAAACGGGTTGGACAGCGAGCTCTCCACGTCGACGACCACCTGCTTGCCGTCATCGAATGCGCCCATCACGTGCGTGGCGCTGCGCTCGGGGCCCTTGATCCACACCACGTCGCTGCCGTCGCCGCCGCGGCGCAGGTAGCCGAAGTACGTGGGCTCGCCCGGCCACCATGACCAGTGGATGCCGCCCTTTTCCATCTGCGCGGTGTCGATCTTCATCGGGATCACGTAGAACACGACGAAGTGCTCGGTGACCGCGAAGTCGTGCAGCATGCCCACGTACGGCACCTTGATCCACGCGTCCCACACCTTCCGGCCCTGCGGCGTGTACTCGAACACGTTCACGTCGGTGGTGTTGAAGCCTTTGGCCTCGTAGCCGAAGGCCACCATGTTGCCGGTGTGCGAATCGAGCTTGGGATGCGCGGTGAAGGTGGCGCTCTTGAGCTGGCCCTTGAACGTGTAGGCCGGATCCAGCGTCTCCAGCGTGTTGAGGTCCAGCGCGGCCGGCGGGCTGTCTTCCTTGAATGCCAGCAGCTTGCCGTCGTGGTGCAGGATGTGCGTGTTGTGCGTGCCGCGCACCTTGCCCTTCACCGAAGGGTCGTCCATGTACGGATTGCGGTACATGGGGAACAGCAGCTTGCCGGCCGCATCCTGCGCGAGGTAGCGCTGGTTGCGCACGTAGCGGCTCTTGTAGTGCACGTGGCCGTTCTCGAAGCGGAACTGGCTGACATGCCCCTCGCCGTCGAAGGGGATGTTCCCCTGGCGCAGTGGAAACTGCGGATCCGGACCGACGCGGAAGAAGGCACCGGAGAGATCCGCGGGCAGCTTGCCATCGACCTCGCAGTAGCGGATGTCCTGCTCTTCGCGGAACAGCCGTGAACCCACGCCCGCGGGCGGTCCGGCGTAGCGCTTGTCGATGGTACTGCCCAGGCCCGGCGGGCCGGCGGGCGGACCCGGCGGCTGCTGTGCCCCGGCGCCGCTGGCAGCCAGCGCCGCGCCGACGCCGGCGGCCGCGGTCAGCGCGCCGCCCATGAACTGCCGGCGGTCCACCGCCGTGCCTGACTCGGTTTCCTCGAGGCGGATTTCGGCCCTGCGCGCGTCGGACATGGCAACCCCCGTTCGGTGCTGTTTATGCGCTGATTCTAGCGCGCCCAGGCGCCCAGAACGGCGCCCATGGCGGCGAAATTCACCACCTGGTAGCCGGCGTTGATCAACCACAGGCGCAGTGGTCGCTGTTCGAAGAGGTGGATCACACCCAGCGCGGTGGCAACGAGCGACGCCGCGGCCAGCGCCCCGATCAGCGCGCCACACAGCGCCCCGACATGTTGATCGCCCGCCACCGTGTCCAGTCCGAGCGCGCCGATGAGGTTCAGCACATAGGCACCGCCGAAGGTCAGCGGCACATTGGCCTGTGCGCCCTTCTCCTTGGTCATGCCGGTCAGCCGCATCCAGGGTTTCTTGAACAGCGGGCCGTACCACAGGCCGCCCACCACGAAGCCCGTCAGCGCGGCCACCAGCGCCGCCAGCCAGTTCACTGAATGCAGATTCATCGCTTGCTAGCCGGGCAGCCGCGACAGGTCCGCGATGCCGGCGAACAGTTCGCGCAGGCTGCCCAGCAGTGCCAGCCGGTTGGCGCGCAGCGCGGGATCCGGATCCATCACCATCACGTCATCGAAGAAGGCATCCACCGGCGCGCGCAGCGCGGCGAGTCCGGCGAGTGCCGCGCCGTATTCGCCAGCGGCGATCTGGCCGGGCACCGAATGCCGCACACCCTGCAGTGCCAGGAACAGTGCGCGCTCGGCACCCTCGCCGAGCAGCGCATCATCGATCTTCAGCGCCGCGGCGCCGGTGGAAATGCCGGCGGATTTCTTCAGCAGGTTCGCGATGCGCTTGTTGGCGGCGGTGAGACTGGCCGCTTCGGGCATGCCGAGGAAGCCGATCAGCGCACGCACGCGCGCATCGAAATCCAGCGGCGAGCGCGGACGCGCCGCGATCACCGCGTCGCAGATCTCCGGCGTGATCCCCGGCAGCGGCGGCCCGCCATCCGGCGGCTCGAGCCAGGCATTGCGCTGCCGTTCCATCAGGTAGTCGTACACGTCGGCCGCCACGGTCTCGCGCGCGGGCCAAGCCTTGCCCGGCGGCGCCGTGGACTCGAACACTGTATGCGCGCGCAGCGCGGCATCGATGAGCTCGACGACATCGAGCGGCAGGCGGTGCTCGTACAGCATGCGGCCGATGCCGATCGCGGCGCGCCGCAGCGCGAAGGGATCCCGGGTGCCGCTGGGCTTCTGCCCGATCGCGAAGATGCCGGTGAGCGTGTCGAGCCGGTCCGCCAGCGCCACCGCGAGGCCGGTCCTCGTCGTGGGCAGTGCATCGCCCGCGCCGCGCGGCTGGTAGTGCTCGGCGATGGCCGCGGCCACCTCCGCGGGCTCGCCGTCGGCCAGCGCATAGTAGCGGCCCATGATGCCCTGCAGCTCCGGGAACTCGCCGACCAGGTTGGTCACCAGGTCGCACTTGGCCAGTTGCGCGGCGCGTGCCGCAAGCAGCGCGTCGCCATCGATGCGCGCGGCGATCTCGCGCGCCAGCGGCGCGATGCGCCGCACCTTGTCGCCGATGGAGCCGAGCTGTGCCTGGAAGGTGATGTGGTCGAGTTGCGGCAGGCGCGCCGCCAGCGGCGCCGCGCGATCCTGCTCCCAGAAAAAGGCCGCATCGGACAGCCGCGGGCGCACCACGCGCTCGTTGCCGGCGCGCACCACGTCCGGATCGGTGCTCTGGATGTTGCTGACGGTGACGAACCAGGGCAGCAGGCGTCCGTGCGCATCCTCGACCGGGAAGTAGCGCTGGTGCTCCTGCAGCACCGAGACCAGCAGCTCGCGCGGCAGCGCGAGGAAGCGCTCCTCGTAGCCGGCGGCCAGCGGCACCGGCCACTCGACCAGTGCCGTGACTTCATCCAGCAGCGCCTCGGACATGAGCGGCCGGCCGCCGCGTCCGGCTGCGAGGTTGGTCACGCCTTCGCGGATGCGGTCGCGCCGCAGTGCGAACCGCGCGACCACGTGGCCGGCGAGCAGCACTTCTTCATAGTCCGCCGGTGTGTTGATCCGCAGCCAGCCGGATGAATGGAAGCGATGGCCGCGGGTTTCATTGCCGGCCTGCGTATCGAGGATGCGCGCGGGCAGCACCTCGGTGCCGAGCAGCAGCACCAGCCAGTGCACCGGGCGCACGAACTGCGCCTCGCCGTTGCCCCAGCGCATGCGCCGCGGCACGGGCAGCTCTTCCAGCGCTTCGGCCACGAAGCCGGCCAGCACCTCGCGCGCGGCGACCCCCGGCTTCATGCCGGTGAAACTCAGCGCTGCATTGCCCTTCGGATCGGTTTCGCGGCCGAGCGCATCGATCGGGACGCCGCAGCTCTGCGCGAACGCCTCGGCGGCGCGTGTCGGCCTGCCGGCCTTGTCGAAGGCCGCGGCCAGCGGCGGTCCGCGGCGCTGGATGCGCTGCGGAGGCGCGGCCGGCGCGAGCTGGCGCACCCGCACTGCCAGGCGCCGCGGGGTTGCGAAGGCCTCGACTGCGCCATGCGCAAGCGCGGCGGCGTCCAGGCGCGCGACGAGGCCATCGCGGAATGCCTCCGAAAGTATCCGCAGCGCCTTCGGGGGCAGCTCCTCGGTGCCGAGCTCGACCAGGAAGTCGAGGTTGCTCATGTCGTCGACGCCACGGGCTTCAGCATCGGGAAGCCGAGCGCCTCGCGGCTGGCGTAATAGCTCTGCGCCACCGCGCGCGCCAGTGCCCGCACGCGCAGGATGTATCGCTGCCGCTCGGTCACCGAGATCGCACGCCGCGCGTCGAGAAGGTTGAAGGTATGCGAGGCCTTCAGCACCTGCTCGTACGCGGGCAGGGCGAGCCTGGCCGCCAGCAGCGCATTGCACGCTGCTTCGTGCTCGTCGAAATGCCGCAGCAGCACGGCCACGTCGGCGTGCTCGAAGTTGTACGCGGACTGCTCCACCTCGTTCTGGTGGAACACGTCGCCGTAGGTCACGCGGCCGAGCGGGCCGTCCGTCCACACCAGGTCGAACATGCTTTCGACGCCCTGCAGGTACATCGCCAGCCGCTCGAGCCCGTAAGTGATCTCGCCACTCACCGGGCGGCAGTCCAGGCCGCCCACCTGCTGGAAGTAGGTGAACTGCGTGACCTCCATGCCATTGAGCCACACCTCCCAGCCCAGTCCCCACGCGCCGAGCGTGGGGGATTCCCAGTTGTCCTCGACGAATCGCAGGTCATGCACCAGCGGGTCGAAGCCGATCGCGCGCAGCGAGCCGATGTACAGCTCCTGCATCTGCGGCGGCGAGGGTTTGATGAGCACCTGGAACTGGTAGTAGTGCTGGCCGCGGAAAGGGTTCTCGCCGTAGCGGCCATCGGTGGGGCGCCGCGAAGGCTGCACATAGGCCGCGCTCCAGGGCTCCGGGCCGATGGCGCGCAGGAAGGTGGCGGTATGAAAGGTGCCGGCGCCGACTTCCATGTCCAGGGGTTGCAGGATGACGCAACCCTGTGCAGCCCAGTACTGCTGCAGGGCCAGGATCAGGTCCTGGAAGGTGGCTGGCCGGGGGCCGGTTTTTGTGGTCGCCATGGGGAACGCGGCAGTATATCGGGTCAATTCCGGTGCGCAGAGCGCCATAAAGGGGCCCGCCACGCACTGTCCTGATGCGGTTGGCCCAGCGGCGCACTACAATGGTGCGGAGCGTGCGCGGGATCACATTGAAGGCCGAGTAACCCATTGATCGGCAAGACCCGCGTGATTGGCACAGGGCCTGCAATGAGCACAGGCCTGCCGTCCAAGACCTGTCATTCCACCTGGAGGAGTCATGACCACACCTAGCGACGTCCTGAAGATCATCAAAGAAAAGGAGGTCAAGTACGTCGATTTCCGTTTCTGTGATACCCGCGGCAAGGAGCAGCACGTCACCGTGCCCTCGCACACCGTGAAGGAAGACCTGTTCACCGACGGCAAGATGTTCGACGGCTCCTCGATCGCCGGCTGGAAG
>DATJYR010000078.1:0-29648 GCA_035499515.1 Steroidobacteraceae bacterium
CTGGCCGGACGCGGCGCCGACGAGATTCGCCGCCACGGGCACGGCCGCCAGCGTCCAGCCGAAGGTGCGTTGTTGGATGCCTTTGCCGGCGAGCACGTAGCGCAGGCCAAGGAACAGGCCGATGGGTCCCAGCAGATCCACCACCGCGCTCAACATCCACATCGCTTGAATGTGCCCGCTGTTTCGCGCGACACCGGGCAGGCCGGACACGACTTCGTACCAGGCGAACGTCAGCGGCCCGAACGCGCCGATTGCTTCGACGAGCATCACCCCGCGTGAAACCCGATAACTGCCAGTATTCATGGAATAAGCCCTCATTTTGACGGCGGTCCAGACACAGCCCGTTGCCCAGCGCAGCCGCTCCTCCTGCGGCACCTGATCGGCTTCCGCGCGCATTGCGCTGGCCCAGTTGCGGCGCTCCGCCGGCAGCAGTCGCCGCGCCAGATCCAGCAGGACATCGGCCAGACCAAGGGTGCGGCGGCCTCTCATGCCAGGCCCACGGAACCGCTCGGCTTCCTGCCTGCCAGCGCGCAGAGTTCGAACTGCTCCCGCGCGTGCGCAATGCCGCGTGTCGAAAGCCGATAAGCGTGGCGCGGCGGCTTGCCTGCCCCGGACGGTTCCAGCCACTTGTGATTCAGGTAGCCGCGATCGGAGAGCCGCATCAGCATCGGGTACAGCGTCCCCGAGAGCAGCCCGGTGTGCTTCGATAATTCATAACCGTGGTGCCATTTGCCCGGCTCGTCCATGAGGGCGCGAAGCAACCTGAGGGTCTGGCTGGAAGAGCGACGGATGCGCGGCATGGGTATAAGTCTACATATATTGACTTAGTAGTCAAGCACGTCATTGGGCGGCTTCAAACGCCCGCCTACTTTGATGAAGCGGATTTGTGACGCTGCAGGAGGGCCTTCATGCCGGGGCCGATGGGCACCGACGTGTGTTCGTGCACGATGCGCCACCCCTCCCCGTCGCGCCTGAGCATCCAGCTCAGCCGATTCTGCATGAAGCGCAATTCCTGACCCTGGGCTGAAACGGCGGCGTACCGCGCGAAAGCGCTGACCACCGCAAAGCCCTCGCCGGCCGAGATGCGCACCTCCTCGAAGTCGACGCGGCAGGTGTCCGTCTGCAGCGACTGGAACCAGCCGGTCACGGACTCGCGCCATGCCGCCGCGCCCTCGCACGACCAGTGCTCCCAGGTGTCGAACAGCCGCACGTCGGGAGCATAGAGGCTCATGAAGGCGTCGACGTCTTTCGCAAAAACGGCGGAACGGTAAGTCTCGAGAGCGTGCTGTGCTGCGCGCTCTGCGTCGGATTCACTCAGGGACACGGGCATGGCACGTCGCTGGCTCCACATTTGATGTGATCGAACACTGGAATTCGCCTTCGACTCGATTGTCGTCGAATGAACGTGGCCGAGCTTAGCCCATTCCGGCATTGTCAAGGATGGCCAGAGTCGCTGGATCGGGCCGGGCGCCGAAATATTTCGCGAGCGCCTGATCGAACATGGACGGCCCGCTCGCAACTCGGCGAGCGCGTGCTCGTAGACGCCGACCTGGGCGTCGATGAAGCGCTGCAGATCGAAGGCCGCGGTATTGGATGAGCTGTCGACGGGCATGGAGACAATGGTGGGTCCTGCGCGGCTCGAACGCGCGACCAACTCCTTAAAAGGGAGCTGCTCTACCAACTGAGCTAAGGACCCGTGGCCGCCTTTGAAGGCCCGGCGCAGGTGCCGGTGGCGGGGCCGCGATCATACCGAAAAGGCGCCGGCGGTTCACCGGTAGCGGGTCGGGTCCGGCACCCCCGCGGCGGCGAACCCTTCCCGTCGCAGGCGGCAGGAATCGCAGCGCCCGCAGGCCAGTCCGGCGGTGTCGGCCTGGTAGCACGACACCGTGAGCGCGTAATCCACGCCGAGCTGCTGGCCGCGCCGGATGATCTCCGCCTTGGACAGCTCGATCAGGGGCGCGTGTACACTGAAGCGAGTGCCCTCCACGCCCGCCCGCGTGGCGAGGTTGGCGAGCTGCTCGAAGGCCCGGATGAACTCGGGGCGGCAATCCGGGTAGCCCGAGTAGTCCACGGCGTTGACGCCCACGAACAGGTCCTGCGCGCCCAGCACTTCGGCCCAGCCCAGCGCCAGCGACAGGAACAGCGTGTTGCGGGCCGGGACGTAGGTGACCGGAATGCCGGGCGTGGCCTGCTCGGGCACGGCGATGCTCGAATCCGTCAACGCCGAGCCACCGATGCCGGCCAGGTCGACGTGCATGATGCGGTGTTCGACAGCGCCCAGTGCGCTGGCCACGCGCGCGGCGGCGGCGAGTTCCGACTCGTGGCGCTGGCCATAGGCCACCGACAACGCGTGGCATTCGAACCCCTGCTGCCGCGCCATCGCGAGCACGGTGGCGGAGTCCAGCCCGCCGGAGAGCAGGATCACCGCGGACTTGCCGGTCGGCTCGCGGGTGTTCATCGTCCCGGCTCGTTGCCCCACAACACTTTGTGGAGCTGGATCTGGAAGCGCACCGGCAGGCGATCGGCCAGCAGCCAGTCGGCCAGCTCGCGCGCCGGCAGCTGATCATGGCTGGGCGAGAACAGCACCTGCGCCCGCCGCGGCAGCGCGAGTTCCCGCAGCTTGGCGCGCGCCCAGTCGTAGTCGGCGCGATCGCAGATCACGAACTTGATCTGGTCGCGCTCGCCAAGCTGCGCGAGCTGGGGATAGAGATTGCGCGCCTCTTCGCCGGACCCCGGCGTCTTGACGTCCACCACGCGGTGCACGCGCGGGTCCACGTCAGCCACCGGCAGCGCGCCGCTGGTTTCGAGCGAGACTTCGTAGCCCGCGTCGCACAGCGCCGCCAGCAATTCGATGCATGCCTTCTGCGCCAGCGGTTCACCGCCCGTGACGCACACACGCTGCGCGCCGAACTCCGCCACGCGCGCGAGGATGGCTTCGAGTTCCCACCACTCGCCGCCGTGGAAGGCGTACGCCGTATCGCAGAACTGGCAGCGCAACGGGCAACCCGTCAGGCGCACGAACACGGTGGGCCAGCCCACCGCATCCGCTTCGCCCTGCAAGGAGTGGAAGATCTCGGTGAGCTTGAGCCTCAATGCGGGTCCGCGGACATCTTCTGCAGCTTGTCGGCCGCGAGCTTCGCCGCATCGCTTCCGGGGAACTGGCGCGAGACCGACGCGAGCGTCAGGCGCGCCTCGCCGTAGCGTTTCTGCTCGATCTGCGTGTAGCCGAGCTTGAGCAGCGCGTCGGGCGCCTTGCGCGAATTGGGCCATTTCTGCCCGACGGCGCGGAACGCGGTCGCGGCATGGTCGAAGTCCCGGTTTACGTAGTACGCCTCGCCCAGCCAGTACTGCGCGTTGTCCAGCAGCGCGCTGCCCGGGTAGTTCTGCATGAACGCCGTGAACTCGCTGATGCCACCCGCGGTGTCGCCGCCTTTGAGCGTGTTGAAGGCGTGCTGGTAGGCGGCCTGGTCATCGGAGGCCGCGGCGCCACCTGCGCCGCCGCCAGCGCCGATCGCGCTGCCTGCCGAGCCAGCCCCCGCGCCAGGGTTGCCCCCCGCCGCGAGGTCACCACCAGCGCCCGCGCCGGACGCCGCGCCACTCTTCACCTGCTGTTCCAGCGCGGTCAGCCGCTGGTTCAGGTCGGCGTACAGGTCGCGCTGCTGCTTGCGCTGCGATTCACTGGCGTTCTGCTGCTCCTCGGAACTGCCCCGCAGCTGGCGCACCTGCGTTTCCAGCGTGTCGATGCGTTGCGAGAGCTGCACCAGGCTCTGGTTGTCGATCACGCGCTGCACGTTGGTCAGGCGCGTGTCGAGGTCGTTGAGCCGGATCTGGACCGGATCCTCTTTCGGGTCGCTCAGCGCGCAACCGCCGAGGGTGAGCGTGCCGGCGGCCAGCGCGATGAAGCCGGTGACCGTGAGTGCCGAAAGCGTGCGCATGGTTGCCTCGAAGTTCCTCCGGCCTAGTTGGCCGGCACGATCTCGACGCGGCGGTTCTTCGCCCAGGCGATTTCATTCTGGCCCGGATCGGCGGGACGCTCCTCGCCGTAGCTCACGGTGCTGAGCTGCGATTCGGACACGCCCTGCAGCATCAGCGCGCGGCGCACCGCCTGCGCGCGCCGCTCACCGAGGCCGATGTTGTACTCGGGGGAACCGCGCTCATCGGTATGGCCCTCGAGCCTGATCTTGCGGGTGCCATTGGCCACCAGCTGCTTGGCCAGCGCCGACAGCACGGGGTTGAACTCGGGGCGGATGTCGCTGCTGTCGAAATCGAAGTAGATGATGTTGCTGGCGGTCTGGGCGGCGGCGTCGGCGGCGCTGGCGCCCCCGGTGGCCTGCTCGATGTTGCCGGAGTCAGCCACGCCACTGGTCTTGGGACCCGAGGTCACCGTGCTGCCGGTGCTGCCCGGCGGCGGCGCCTTGATCGGCTTGCTGCAGCCCGCGATGGCCAGCACGCCGGCCACGAAAAGCACTTTCATCCATCGTTTTTGCATTGCCTGAACTCCGACTGGAAAGAATCCCTGGTCTGTCTCGCTGGTCTGTCTCGCCGGCCTATCTTACTGCAACCGGCCTACTGGAACGGCCCCCAGACCGGCTCGCGCACCGCGCCGAGGTCGGAATGCAGGCGCTGCGAGACCAGCCCGTCGACCGAAATCGTCGCGAGCGTGCCCTTGCCCGCTTCGCGGCCGGCGTAGATCAACGTCGCGCCGTTGGGCGCGAAGCTGGGGGCCTCGTCCTGGCTGCCCTTGGACAGCACGCGCTGCGTGCCGGAGGCCAGGTCGAGCACGGCGATGCGGTAATTGCTGCCGTCCTGGGTCATGTACGCCAGCTGGCGGCCATCGGGCGAGAGTCGCGGGCGCGCATTGTAAGGATTGCCAAAGGTGATGCGCTGGATCTTGCGGCTGGCGATGTCGAGCCGGTAGATCTGCGGGCTGCCGGCGCGATCGGAGGTGAAATACAGGCTCTTGCCATCGGCGGTCCAGGCGGGTTCCGTGTCCACGGCCGGATCGTCGGTGAGCCGGGTGAGCTGCTGGGTGGCGAGCTGCAGCAGGTAGATGTCGAGGTTGCCGGCGCTGCCCGACAGCGTGAGCGCCAGCTGCGTGCCATCCGGCGAGAACGCAGGCGCGCCGTTCACCCCGGCGCGCGCGGAGATCTGCCGTCGCTCGCCGGTGCGCAGCCGCTGCAGGTAGATGGCCGCGACGCGGTTCTCGAACGAGACATACGCCAGCCACTGGCCATCCGGCGACCAGGCCGGCGACATGATGGGCAGGCGCGAGTCGAGGATGATGCGCGGGTTCTCGCCGTCGGCGTCCGCGACGATGAGCTGGTAGCGTTCGGCGGGCGCCTTGCCTTCCACCGACACGTAGGCGATGCGCGTGGCGAACGCGCCCCGCGTGCCGGTGATCTTCTCGTAGATGAAATCGGCGATCTGGTGCGCGGCGTTGCGCAGGCTGGTGGCCGTGGCGGAGATGTGCCGGCCACCGAGCAGCTGCCCTGTGATCACGTTCACGAGATCGCATTCCACGCCCAGCTGCCCGTTGGCATCCGCCTGCACGCGGCCCACGGCGACGTAATCGTTGCCGGCAGCCTTCCATTCCGCGGCCTGCACGGTGGCCGCCTGCGTCGGCAGCGACGTCATCTTCGAGCGCGCCATGGCGCGGAAGCGGCCGCTGCCCTCGAGGTCGCGCTGCACGACGGCGGCGACGTCGAATCCGCCATCCGCCAGCGTGGCTTTCTGGAACGGCACGATGGCAATGGGCACCGGGTCGGCTACGCCCTGGGTGATGTCGATGGAGAGTTCCGCGCGGGCGGGAAACCACGCCACGCAACCGGCCAGCAGCACACCCAGGGCGAGACCTGTCCTGCGCATCCTGCGAACTCTTTCAGTCATTTCCATTGCCTGTGCTAGTCATTGGGCCTGAAGTTAAACGTCAAATCGCGATCGAACAAGCTCGGGTCCGGCGGCAAGGGGAGCGGCGATGCGGCCTGCACCGCGTTGATGATCGATTGCCGCACGGCGTCGTCGCCGTTGCAGCTCCCCAACCGGACGTCGGTCACCGTGCCGCCCGGGACCTGCGTGATGCGCACGACACAGTCGAGTCCGGTGCGGGCGCTGGGCGGCTGGTGCCAGTTGCTCCGGACCTTGGCTGCGATCATCGCGATGTACTTGGCCTGCAAGCCGCTGGCCTGGACCGCGTTCATGTGTTCTTCGGCCGCCATCTGGCTGCGAAGTTCCGCTTCGCGCTGGGCTTTGTCACGTTCGGCGCGCTGCTGCTCGGCGAGCTGGCGCGCCTCCTCCTGTTTGCGCTTCGCGGCTTCGAGCTGCTTCTGCTTCAGCGCCGCCGCTTCCTTCGCCTGCTGCTGCCGGTCGGCCGCCGCTTTGGCTTCGGCGGCAACGCGGGCCTCCGCGGCCTTCTGGTCCGCTGCACGTTGCTCCGCGGCGCGCTGCGCCTCAAGCTGTCGTTGCGCCGCGACGGCGGGATCGGGCTGCGGTGGCGTCGTCGGCAGTTCGGGCTGTGGCTGGGGCTCGGGTTGGGGCTGCGGCTGCGGTTCGGGCTGCGGCCTGGGCGCCGGCGCGGGGATGAGCGTGCCTTCGATCGCGAGCGCCTGCGGCTGCGGACGCGGTGGCCGGAACTGCCACCAGCTCACGGCAAACAGCCCCACCAGCGCCAGATGCGCCAGCGCCGAGAGCACGATCGAAACGGCGCGGTCGCGGCCGGATACGCTCATGGCCCCGGCGTGGTGCGCGGCGCGTTCACGGGGTCGGTGAGGAAGCCGATCTTGCTGGCGCCCGCCTGTTGCAGCAGCACCATGGCTTCCACCACGCGACCGTAAGGCACCGCCTGGTCGCCTTTCACCTGCACCCCGCGCGTCGGATCGCGACGCAGCGCCGCCGTGGCGCGCGCCAGCAGCGTGTCATGATCGAGCGGCTGGTCGGGCGCGCCGCCGACATTCAGGAACATGCGGCCGCGCGCGTCGACGGAGAGGATCAGCGCTTCCTGCTGGTCGGCGATCGGCACCGCGGCGGCCTTGGGCAGCTCCACCTTCACGCCCTGCGTGAGCAGCGGCGCGGTGATCATGAAGATGATGAGCAGCACCAGCATCACGTCGATGTAGGGCACGACGTTGATCTCGCCCATCAGCCCGCGCCGCTTGTTGAGGGGGACCGGCATGGCTCAGCCCGCCGCTCCCGCGCCCGCCACCCCGCTCGGCGCCGCCGTCGGCGTCGCCGGGCCGCGCGCCGCGTGGCGTTGCAGGATGGTGGAGAACTCTTCGATGAAGGCGTCGTAGCGCATTTCGAGCCGGCTCACGGCGTCGGCGAAGCGGTTGTAGGCGATCACCGCGGGGATGGCGGCGAACAGGCCGATGGCGGTGGTCACCAGCGCTTCGGCGATGCCGGGCGCCACCGAGGCGAGCGTGGCCTGCTGCACGTTCCCGAGCGAGGTGAACGCGCTCATGATGCCCCACACGGTGCCGAACAGGCCCACGTACGGGCTGGTGGAACCCACCGTGGCGAGCGACGCCAGGCTGTACTCCAGCCGGTCGATCTCCTTGAGCTGCGCCACGCGCATCGCACGGCGCGAACCTTCCAGCAGCATGTCGGGCGACACGCCGGCCTGCTGCCGCAGCCGCGCGAATTCACGGAAGCCCCACTCGAAGATGCTTTCCATGCCGGTGGCACCGCCGCGCGATTCGATACCGCGGTACAACGCCGCCAGGTCGCCGCCGGACCAGAAGCTGTTGCCGAAGCGCTCGGCGTCGCGGCGCGTGCGACGCACCAGCGCGCGCTTTTGGAAGATGATGGCCCACGAGGTCAGCGACGTGAGCAGCAGCAGCGCCACGATGATCTGCACCACGGTGCTGGCCTTGGTCACCAGTGCCAGGATCGACAGGTCGCCATTCATGCGGACGGATTCCTCGGTTCAGGCCAATGCCTGGTTCAGAAAATCGGGCAGGCGCCGCGGCCGGAAGGTCTTCGAATCAAGGCAGGCCACGCTCACCACTCCCTTCAACAGCAACTCGCCCGCCGGCGAGTCGCGCCAGATCTGCTGGTGGAACGCCAGCCGCGCCGAGCCGTCCGGCTCCAGCCGGCAGCTGATCGCCAGCTCGTCGTCGAGCCGCGCCGGCCGCCGGTAGCGCAGCTCCACGCCCGTCACCGCGAACACCACTCCCGGATCGACCACCAGCGCACTCTGGTGGTAACCCCGGGCGCGCAGCCATTCGGTGCGCGCCCGCTCGAGGAACCGCAGGTAATTGGCGTAGTACACCACGCCGCCCGCGTCGGTATCCTCCCAGTAGACCCGCGCGTGCCAGAGAAATTCACTCATGGTCGAACAGCGGCAGCTCGGCCACCGCGCGTTCGGGGATCTTCAGGCCGAAGTACTGCCAGGCGGTCCGTGTCGCCATGCGGCCGCGCGCGGTGCGCATCAGGTAGCCCTGCTGGATCAGGTACGGCTCGATGACGTCCTCGAGCGTGCCGCGCTCTTCGCCGATGGCCGCCGCCAGGCTGTCGATGCCCACCGGCCCGCCATCGAACTTCTCGAGGACGGTGAGCAGCAGCTTGCGATCCAGCGCGTCAAAACCCTTGGGATCCACTTCCAGCAGGTCGAGCGCCGCCACCGCCGTGGCCTCGTCGATCTGGCCGTTGCCGCGCACCTGCGCGAAATCGCGCGCCCGGCGCAGCAGCCGGTTGGCGATGCGCGGCGTGCCGCGCGCACGCTCGGCGATACGGCCCGCGCCGCGGCCCACGATCGGCACTTCGAGGATGCCCGCCGAACGCTGCACGATGCGCTCCAGCTCCGCGTGGCTGTAGAACTCGAGCCGCTGCACGATGCCGAAGCGATCGCGCAGCGGCGAGGTGAGCAGGCCGGCGCGCGTGGTGGCGCCCACCAGCGTGAACGGCGGGATGTTGAGTTTGATGGAGCGCGCGGCCGGCCCTTCCCCGATCATGATGTCGATCTGGTAATCCTCCATCGCGGGATAGAGCACCTCTTCGACCACCGGGCTCAGGCGATGGATCTCGTCGACGAACAGCACGTCGTGTGGCTGCAGGTTGGTGAGGATGGCCGCCAGGTCGCCGGGCCGTTCCAGCACCGGACCGGAAGTCTGGCGCAGGTTCACGCCGAGTTCGGCGGCGATGATGTTGGCCAGCGTGGTCTTGCCGAGACCCGGTGGGCCGAAGATCAGCACGTGGTCGAGCGCCTCGCTGCGCTGGCGCGCGGCGTCGATGAAGATGCCGAGCTGGCTCTTCACCTGCTCCTGGCCGACGTATTCGGCCAGCGCACGCGGGCGGATGGCGCGATCCACGACTTCCTCTTCACGCCTGGGCGTGGCGCTGATCAGCCGTTCGCCCTGCTCGCTCATTCGCGCACCGCGCTTTGCAGGGCGTGCCGGATGCGCTCTTCGGTGCTCGCGCCGGCGGCCGCACCCGCCAGCATGCGCGTGGCTTCGCCCGGCTTGTAGCCCAGGGCGATGAGCGCGCTGAAGGCTTCCGATTCGGCGCTGTCGGCGGGCGCGGCGCCCGGCGCCGTCGCCAGTTCGACGCCCGCGGGCCTGGCGAGCCGGTCGCGCATCTCGACGATGAGCCGCTCGGCGGTCTTGCGGCCCACGCCGGGGATGCGCGTCAGCGCGGCGACATCCTCCTTCAGCACATGCGCGCTGAAACTGCTGGCCGTCATGCCGGAGAGGATGGCGAGCGCCATGCGCGGGCCCACGCCGCTCACCTTGAGCAGGTTGCGGAACAGGCCGCGCTCCTCCTCGGTGGTGAAGCCGAACAGGACATGCGCGTCCTCGCGCACCACGAGGTGCGTAAGCAGCCGCACGCGCTCGCCGGCGGCCGGCAGGGCGTAGAAAGTGGACATCGGGGCTTCGAGTTCGTAGCCCACGCCGTTCACGTCCACGGTGAGCTGCGGCGGTGCCTTGTGCGCCAGCACGCCGTTGAGCGAACCGATCACGCGCGCACGACCGCGCGCCGGGCCGCGGCGCGGGGTGCGGTGCGGGTCGCGCCGGCGAGCAGCAACGCCATGCGCCGGCCCTGGGCATGGCACAGCGCGACCGCCAGCGCGTCCGCCGCGTCGGCCGGCGGCGCTTTGGGGAGCGAGAGCAAAGTGGTGATCATGCTGGCCACCTGGCCCTTCTCCGCGCCGCCATAGCCGCTGACCGCCAGCTTGATCGCGCGCGGCGCGAATTCGTGCACCACGGCACCGAGCGAGACCGCCGCGCACAGCGCGGCGCCGCGCGCTTGCCCCAGCTTCAGGGCGCTGTCCGGATTGCGATGCACGAAGACGCGCTCGATGGCGATCTCGTCGGGGCGGAACTCCGCCACCAGCACGCTGAGCGCGTCGTAGATGCTGCGCAGGCGCTGCGCGAAGCTGGCGCCGCTGGTGCGGATCACGCCGCTGGCCAGGTGCCGCTCGCGGCCGGCGACGCATTCGATGAGGCCGTACCCCGTGCGGATCGAGCCCGGATCCAGGCCCAGCACCCGGCACACGGACCCGCCCGGCGCGTCGGGCGCGGCGGGCACCGCCTCAGGACGGTAGCTGCGCCAGGAACGGGAGGAATTGCGGGCCATAAGGAATTGCAGCGACGCTCTTGCTGTGTCCGGACATAACTTGAATGATAGCCGGAAAGACCTGTGCCCCACACACCCGAAGACGGACCCGCTTGGAAAGCACCCACCGCACCGAATTGAGCCTGCCCGCCGTCCTGGAACCCACCCGGGCGCTGCTCGCCGAGCTGGGCGGCCCGTCCGCGCTGCTCGACCAGGGCGCGGAGGCCGCGGCGCAGGTTTTCGAGCTCACGGATGACGTCGAACTCGCCTCCGCGGTCTGGCTGGACGTTGCGCGCCAGCTCGGACTGGCCGCCAGCGACACCACCGTGACGCGCCGCCTGAGCGCGCCCACGGCGGCGCTGGCCGCGGAGCTGTCACGACTGGGTGAAATCGGCCTGGCGGTGGACTGGTCGGCCGACCAGGGCCTCAATCCGCACCAGGCCGAGACGCTGCGCCAGATGCTGCTGGCGGTGGTGTCCGACCCGCGCATGGTGATCGCGCGGCTGGCGGAGCAGGTGGTGTGGATGCGCCATGCGCGCGATCTGCCGCCTGCGCAGCAGCGCCGGCGCGCGCTCGAAACGCGCGAGATCTACGCGCCGCTGGCCAACCGCCTCGGCATCTGGAACCTCAAGTGGGAGCTGGAGGACCTGGGTTTCCGCTACCTGCAGCCCGACGACTACCGCCGCATCGCCAGCGCGCTGTCGGAGCGGCGCGTGGACCGCGAGCGCTACATCCGCGACGTGTGCGCCCTGCTCGACGCCGAATTCCAGCGTGCCGGCATCAAGGCCGAGATCCAGGGCCGCGCCAAGCACATCTACAGCATCTGGCGGAAGATGCAGCGCAAGCACATCGCCTTCGAGCAGCTGTACGACGTGCGCGCGTTCCGCATCGTGGTCGACAGCATCGCCGACTGCTACGCCGCGCTCGGCCTGGTGCACGGGCTGTGGGCCATGCTGCCCGAGGAATTCGACGACTACATCGCCACCCCCAAGGACAACCAGTACCGCTCCATCCACACCGCGCTCACCGGGCCCGAAGGCAAGGCGCTGGAGATCCAGATCCGCACCCGCGACATGCACGAGCACGCCGAACTGGGCGTGGCCGCGCACTGGCGCTACAAGGAAGGCGGCGCGCGCGACCAGAACTACGAACGCAAGATCGAGTGGGTGAGGAAGCTGCTGGATCCGTCCCAGGGCGGCGGCGAGGATGCGGACTTCATCGAACGGGTGCGCGCCGGCCTGTTCTCGGATCGCGTCTATGCGCTCACGCCGCGTGGCGAAGTCATCGACCTGCCGCGCGGCGCCACGCCGCTGGACTACGCCTACCACGTCCACACCGATCTGGGACATCGCTGCCGCGGCGGCAAGGTGAACGGCCGCATCGTGCCGCTGAACCAGCCGCTGCACAACGGTGACGTGGTCGAGATCATCACCGGCCGCGCCGGCGGCCCGAGCCGCGACTGGCTCAACCCCGAATCGGGGTTCCTCGCCTCCTCACGCAGCCGCTCCAAGGTGCGGGCGTGGTTCCGGCAGCAGGAGCTGGCGGCCGCGGCCGAACCCGCGAAGGACGCGTCGACGCCGGCCGCCGGCGTCACTGCCGCCGCCGCGCCGCCGCTCGACACGATCACCCTCGCCCGCCCGCGCAAGAAGCCGCAGGTGCGGCATTCGCCGGTGATCATCGAAGGCGTGGGCGACCTGCCGATCACGATGGCGCGCTGCTGCGGGCCCGTGCCGCCGACACCCATCGCGTGCTACCTCACCATCGAGCGCGGCGTCACGGTGCACCGCGCCGACTGCCCGAGCCTGGCACGCATGCGTGCGCTCAAGCCCGAGCGCGTGCTGCGCGTCACCTGGAACCAGGGCGACGGCGCCGAGCTGCCGGTGCAGGTGCGCGTCGAGGCCTACGACCGGCGCGGGCTGCTGCGCGATGTGTCGGATGCCATGGCGCTGGAACACCTGAGCATCGACGGCGTGAACTCCAACACCGATCCCAGCGATGGCATTGCCACCATCGTCATGCGCACGGCGGTGCACGACATGGCGGAGCTGCAGCGCGTGCTCAAGCGGCTCAAGGGCGTGGCGAACGTGTTGAAGGCGGAGCGCGCGGGGTGATCTAATGCCGCAACGCGCCCCCGCGAGGCGCGGTTCCGGCGAGGGGGAAACGATCGTGACGCACTCCATGACCCGCGCAGTGGTCCAGCTGTCCGCCGCCGCCCTGCTGCTGGGAGCTGCCGGCTCCACGGCCCTGGCCGCCACCGCGCAAGTGCCGTTGCCGGTGAACGGCACGACCAGTGTCGAGAACGAGGCCGCCAACAAAGTGCTGGTCCTCAACTGGGCGACGGGCAATGGCGCAGTGCGTGGCAGCCTGATGGACCGCAACTTCATCCAGCACGATGTCGAGGAACCGTCGGGTTCGGTCGAATTCCTCGCCTTCTTCAGCCAGCCAGGCGGCCCGCCCGGACCCAACGGCGGTTCACGCACGCCCGCCAACGCGGCGCTGAAAGCGGCGGCCGATGCTGCCCGCGCCGCCGGCCAGCCGCTCCCCGAAGCGCCACCGCGCGCCGCGCCGCCGCGCAACGGGCCCGTCACGCGCCTCGCAGTCCTCACCGACGGCAACCTGACGATGATGATCTATCCGACATCCATCGGCGGCGATCCGGGCGCGGTGTTCGGCTCCAACCTGTTCGAAACCCGCGATGGCAAGATCACGCAGGAGTGGTACTCCGGGCCGACCTTCACCAGTCCGCCCAACACGGGCACTCCCGCACCCGCGCCGGATTACACGCAGTGGTACCCTGCCCCGTTTGCGCAGATCGCCAACGTGCAGGTACTGGTGCCCATCCACCCGGCATCGCGCGCGCAGCGCGACGCCAACCGCAGGCTGGTGGCCCGATTCTGGCAGTCATTCTTCGTGCAGAAGAAGGCCTCGGCCGGCCGCTACCTCGCCGCGGACCTGAAGAATCATCTCAAGGACCAGCCTTCGGGCGCGGCCTTTGCGGCCTATGCGCGCCAGCACCCCGAACAGGTGACCGCTCCGGACCCGAAGCAGGTGTTGTTCATGATCGCCGACGGCGACATGGTGGACATCGGCTTTCCGGTGCCGATGCTCGGCGATCCGGGCGCGTGGTACGCGCAGAACCTGGTGCGCGTGAAGGACGGCCGGATCGTGGAGTGGTGGTACTCGGGATTCCCGACTGGAGCGCCCACCCTGCGCTATGGCGCCTCCTGGCCCATCGGCGCGGGGCCGCGCCCGGGCACCACCGACTGACAGGCGCGCTCGGGCGCCCGCCGGTTCAGAGCTCCAGCGTGATGCTCACCGGGCAGTGATCGCTCCCCATGACATCGGCGTGGATCGCGGCCTGCTTCACCTTGTTGCGCAGCGCCTTCGACACCAGCACGTAGTCGATCCTCCACCCCACGTTGCGCGCGCGCGAGTTCGCGAAATGGCTCCACCAGCTGTAGTGGCCATTGCCCTGCGTGAACAGGCGGAAGGTGTCGACGAAACCGGCGTCGATGAAATTCTGGAAACCGGAACGCTCTTCGGTGGTGAAGCCCTTCTTGCCGACGTTGGGCCTGGGATTGGCCAGATCGAGCTCGGTGTGCGCCACGTTCAGGTCGCCGCAGAACACCACCGGCTTTTTCTTCTCCAGCAGTTTGCAGTAGGAGAGAAATGCCGGGTCCCAGTGCTGGTGGCGCAACGGCAGGCGACCGAGGTCGTCCTTGGCATTGGGCGTGTACACCGTCACCACATACAGCTTGGGGAACTCGGCTGCGATGACGCGGCCTTCGGTGGTGGCATCACCGAATTTGTCACTCGCGAAGCCGTATTTCCTCGCGATGCTCGCCGGGAAACCATTTACCACTGACAGCGGCTTCTGTCGCCCGAAGATCGCGGTGCCCGAATAGCCCTTCCTGGCCGCGGAATTCCAGTACTCGTGGTAGCCGGCGACGTCCACTTCCACCTGCCCGCGCTCGGCCTTGGTCTCCTGCAGGCACAGCACGTCGGGCTGGTGCGCCTTGAGGAACGGGTAGAAGGTGTTCTTCTTGAGCACGGCGCGGATGCCGTTCACGTTCCATGAGTAGATCTTCATGGCGCCGCGCCCTGCCCGTCAGCGGTTGATGCTGTCGATGGCGCGTTTGTCGGCGGCCAGCGCCGCCTCGTGCACGGCTTCGGAGAGCGTCGGATGGGCGTGGATCGTGCGCTGCAGGTCCTCGGCGCTGGCGCGGAACTCCAGCGCCAGCACGCACTCCGCGATGAGCTCGCCCGCCATCGGGCCGATGATGTGCACGCCCAGGATGTCGTCGTTGTCCCGGCGCGCCAGCAGCTTGGCGAAGCCGGCCGAGGCTTCCATCGCGCGGGCGCGGCCGCTGGCCGCGAACGGAAACACGCCGGACTTGTAGTCGATCCCCGCCGCCTTGAGCTGCTCCTCGGTCTGCCCCACCCAGGCGATTTCCGGTGCGGTGTAGATCACCGACGGCACCAGTGCGAGGTTCACATGCGCGTAGCGGCCCGCGATGCGATCGGCCACGGCGACGCCCTCCTCCTTGCCCTTGTGCGCCAGCATCGGCCCGCGCACGCAGTCACCCACGGCCCAGACGTTTTCCGCCCCGGTCCGGCAGTCGTCGTCGACCTTGATGAATCCGCGCTCGTCGAGCTGCACGCCGGTCTCGGGCGCGAACAGGTCGGCGGTGTAGGGTCGACGGCCCACGGCCACGACGACCTTGTCGACGTTGAGGATCTGATCGCCCTTGCCGTCGCTGTAGCGCACGGCGACGCCGTCTTTCGAAGCCGTGGCGCCCGTGACCCTGGCGCCGAGGCGGATGTCGAGGCCCTGCTTCTTGAAATGGCGCGCCGCCTCGCCGGCCAGCTGCTGGTCGGCGATGGCCAGGAACCTGTCGAGCGCTTCGAGCACCACCACTTCCGCGCCGAGGCGGCGCCACACGCTGCCGAGTTCGAGCCCGATCACGCCGGCACCGATCACGCACAGGCGCCGCGGCACGGCGTCGAACTCGAGCGCGCCCCACGAATCCACGATCTGGTTGCCATCGAACGGCAGCGACTTGAGCCCGGTGGGTTCCGAACCGCTCGCCAGCACCACGTGCCGGCCTTCGATCTGCAGCACGCCGCCGGCATGCGCCGTGACTTCCACCGCCCGCCCCGGCAGCAGCCTGCCGCGGCCCTGGTACACGGTAACGCCGTTGGACTTCAACAGCGCGGCGATGCCACCCGTCATGCTCTTGACGATGGTGGCGCGGCGCTTCTGCATGGTGGCCAGATCCAGCTTCACGCCGCTGGCCTGGATGCCGTGCACGGCAAACTCGGCCTGCGCGCGGTGGAACAGTTCGGACGACTCCAGCAGCGCCTTGGAGGGAATGCAGCCCGCGTTGAGGCAGGTGCCGCCAAGCGCGGGGGTGCCATCGCGATTGCGCCAGGCGTCGACGCAGGCGACCTTCAACCCGTTCTGCGCCGCGCGGATCGCGGCCGGATAGCCGGCGGGCCCGCCACCGATCACGATGACGTCGAACTTTCCGGTGTCAGCCATGCGTCAGACTCCCAGCAGCAGCCGGCCCGGGTCTTCCAGGCAATCCTTGATGGTCACGAGGAACTGCACGGCTTCCTTGCCATCGATGATGCGATGGTCGTAGCTCACGGCCAGGTACATCATCGGCCGGATCTTCACCTCGCCCTTCACCGCCATGGGACGATCCTGGGTCTTGTGCATGCCGAGGATGGCGCTCTGCGGCGCATTGACGATGGGCGTGGACAGGAGCGATCCGAACACGCCGCCGTTGGTGATGCTGAACGTGCCGCCGGTCAGGTCTTCCAGCCCGATGCTGCCCGCACGCGCCTTGGCGGCATAGTTGGCGACCGCGGCTTCGATGCCCGCGAAATCCAGCAGGTCGGCGTCGCGGATCACGGGCACCATCAGGCCGCGGTCGGTGGACACCGCCACGCCGATGTCGAAGTACTCGTGGTAGATGATGTCGGTGCCGTCCACCGAGGCGTTGATCACCGGGAACCTCTTCAGGCCTTCGATCGCCGCCTTCACGAAGAACGAGCTGAAGCCGAGCTTCACGCCATGCTTCTTCTCGAAGCCCTCCTTGTACCGGGCGCGCAGCTCGTTCACGGCCGTGAGATCGACCTCGTTGAAGGTGGTCAGCAGCGCCTGCGTGTGCTGCGCATTCACGAGCCGCTCGGCCACGCGCTGCCGCAGCCGGGTCATGGGCACGCGCTGGTCCACGCGGCCGGTGCGTGCCGCGGGCGCGGGCGCCGCCGGCGCGCGCGCGGTCGCAGGTGCCGGGGCTCCCGCGCCGGGCGATGGCGCGCCAGCGGTCGCAGTCGCGGCCACGGGTGCCGGCGCGCTGCCACCGGCCGGCTTCACCGCCATCAGATCGCTCTTCGACGCACGGCCGTCCCGGGCCGCGGCCGCGATGTCCGCCTGCGACAGGCCGGCTTCGCTGGCGACGCGTGTCGCAGCCGGGCCCAGCTTGGTGATGCTCGCCCCCTGCACGGGCGCCGCGACGGGCGTGCCAGCGGAAGCCGACGGTGCAGCCGCCGCGCCCGCCTCCAGGATCGCCAGCAGATCGCCGCTCTTCACGGTCGCGCCTTCGCTGACCTTCACTTCCTTCAGTACGCCACTCACCGTGGCCGGCACTTCCAGCACCACCTTGTCGGTTTCCAGGTCGGCGAGATTGTCGTCGCGGTTCACGGTTTCGCCCGGCTTCTTGCGCCAGGCCACCAGCAGGGCATCCGCCACGGACTCGGGGAGCTGCGGAACGCGGATCTCGACGCTCATGAATTCTTCCTCATCGGCGTAAGGGCGGCAAAGTCCACCGGACCGCCACGCAGCGTGGTGGACGTGGAGGACGCATTCAGCGCGGTCTGCACCAGCCGCGCCTGTTCGACTTCATGGATCCTGAGCAGGCCGGTGGCGGGCGCCGCGGAGGGCGGCCGACCCGCGTAGAACACGGGACGCGCGCGGCCCGCGAGGTCTTCGAGGCGGTGGCGGATCTGGTACCACGCGCCCTGGTTCTGCGGCTCTTCCTGGCACCACACCATGTCCTGCGCATTCGGATAGCGCCCCAGGATGGCCTGGAACTCCTCGACCGGGAACGGATAGAGCTGCTCGATGCGGATCAGCGCGACATCGCGCCGGCCTTCGGCCCGGCGCGCCTTGAGCAGGTCGAAGTACACCTTGCCGCTGCAGAACACCACGCGCTCCACCTGCGCCGCATTGAGATCGTCGAGCTCGTCGATCACGCTCTGGAAACCGCCACCGCTCAGGTCCGCGAGCGAGGACACCGACAGCTCGTGGCGCAGCAGGCTCTTCGGCGTCATGACGATCAGCGGCTTCCTGAACGAGCGCAGCATCTGCCGGCGCAGCATGTGGAACATCTGCGCGGGCGTCGAGGGCACGCACACCTGCATGTTGTTGTCGGCGCAGAGCTGCAGGAAGCGCTCGGGACGCGCGGAGGAATGTTCCGCACCCTGGCCTTCGTAGCCGTGCGGCAGGAACAGCGCGAGCCCGCAGATGCGGCCCCACTTGGCTTCGCCCGAGCTGATGAACTGGTCGATCACCACCTGCGCGCCGTTCACGAAGTCGCCGAACTGGCCTTCCCAGATGGTGAGCACGTCAGGACTGGTGGTCGAGTAGCCGTACTCGAAGCCGAGCACCGCCTCCTCGGACAGCACCGAGTCGATGACCGTGAAGCGCGGCTGCGACTCCTTCACGTGCTGCAGCGGGATGAAGCAGCGGTTGGTCTTCTGGTCGTGCAGCACCGCGTGGCGATGGAAGAACGTGCCGCGGCCGCTGTCCTGGCCGGACAGCCGCACGCCGAAACCTTCGTCCACCAGCGAGGCGTAGGCCAGCGTTTCGGCGCACCCCCAGTCCAGCGGCAGTTCGCCCGCCAGCATCTTGCCGCGGTTCACGATCACCTGCGCGACGCGCGGGTTCAGCGTGAAGTCCTGCGGGAACTGGATGATGCGCCGGCCCAGCGTGGCCAGCCGCTCGGCGGGCACCGCGGTGCGGATGCGCTCGGTCCAGTCGACGTTGAGGTAACGCGACCAGTCCACGGTGTATTTGTTGCCGATCATGCCCAGCGAGGGATGCACCTCGTGCCGGCCCTCGTCGAGCGCCTGCCGGTACTGCTCCACGAGCTTGCCGGCCTCGCCCTCGGCCATCACGCCTTCCTTCACGAGGCGCTCCGCGTACAGCTGGCGCACCGTCGGATGCTTGCGGATGGCGGCGTACATCACGGGCTGCGTCGCCGCCGGTTCGTCGGCCTCGTTGTGGCCCAGGCGCCGGTAGCAGACCATGTCGATCACGAAATCCTTGTGGAAGCGCTGGCGGTAGGCGAGCGCCAGGCGGCCCGCGAACACGACCGCGTCCGGATCGTCGGCGTTCACGTGCAGGATGGGCGCCTCGATCATCTTGGCCACGTCGCTGCAGTACAGCGTCGAGCGCATGTCGTGCGGATCGCTGGTGGTGAAGCCGATCTGGTTGTTGACCACGATGTGCACCGTGCCGCCGGTGCCGTAGCCGCGCAGCTGCGAGAGCTGCAGGGTCTCCATGACCACGCCCTGCCCCGCGAAGGCCGCGTCGCCATGGATGAGGATCGGGATGATCTTCGCGCCGACCGTGTCGTCGCGGCGCTCCTGGCGCGCGCGCACCGAGCCTTCGGCCACCGGATCCACGATTTCCAGGTGTGAGGGATTGAACGACAGCGCGACGTGCACGTTGCCGCCCGGGGTGCGCAGGTCGGAGGAGAAGCCCTTGTGGTACTTCACGTCGCCCGAGCCATGCACTTCATACTTGCCTTCGAACTCGGAGAACAACTCGGCGGGACTCTTGCCCAGGGTGTTGATGAGCACGTTGAGGCGGCCGCGATGGGCCATGGCCAGCACCACTTCCTCGATGCCGCCGCGGCCCGATTCCTGGATCAGGTCATCCAGCAGCGGGATCAGCGATTCGCCGCCTTCCAGCGAGAAGCGCTTCTGGCTCACGTAACGCGTGTGCAGGTAACGCTCCAGACCTTCCGCCGCCGTCAGACGCCACAGGAAATTGCGTTTCTCCTCGTTGCTGAAGCGATGCTGCATGCGGCCGAGCTGGTACTGGTCCTGCAGCCACAGGCGCTCGTCGCTGTTCGAGACGTGCGCGAACTCCGCGCCGATCTCGGCGCAGTAGATGTGCTCGAGGCGTGCGATGATTTCGCGCAAGCTCGCGCGGCGCGGCATCCAATCGCCGCGCACGCCCGTATAGAACTCGGTATCGAGGTCGGACTCGCTCAGGCCGGCGTACGCCAGCGTCAGCACATGCGGACGCACGCGCTCCACCAGGCCGAGCGGATCGAGGTGCGCAATGAGATGGCCGCGATTGGCGTAGATGTTCATGAGCCGCGAGACGGAGGCCTGCTTTTCGCTGGCCGGCTCGGCCGCCGCCGCGGCGGCGCCGAAGCCCGCGGGGGCCTGGGTGCGCGCGGCGACGCCCGCAATCACCGGGCTGTGCGCGCGTTCGGGCGCTTTGGCCGGCGGCAGCGTGGCGAAAAACTCGCGCCACCTGGCGTCCACCTGGGAAGGATCTGCGAGATACTGCTCGTACAGGGATTCGACATAAGCGGCGTTGCCGCCGTACAGCGCGGTACTGGCAAGCCACTCGGTCAATGAGGCGCTCATAGGGTTGGCGAAGGATTCCGTGTCGGTCGGGAGGGTATTGGAAATGCAGGTCGGGTATTAAAAAACCGAGAGAACTCAAAGCTCTAGCCAAAGGAATGGTTCGCTAGTTTAACGGATAACTGACTGGGCAGGAAGGAGTGGACATGGTCGCTACGCGACGCACCCTGGAATGGGTGGAACAGGGACTGGTTCCCGACGGGCTGGTCCGGCAAGGGATCCGCAGGCTCCTGAAGGATCGGCTGCGGCAGCTGCGGGCCGAGGACGTCGAGGCGGCCGCGGCGCTGACGGAATCCTTTGTGGCCCAGATGGATGGCGCCGACGTGGCGCCCGTTCCCGCGCTGGCCAATGCCCAGCATTACGAGGTGCCGGCGGCGTTTTTTGGTGCAGCACTGGGCCCGCACCGCAAATACAGTGGGTGCTACTGGACCGACGCCACCGTCACCCTGGGGGAGGCCGAGGCCCTCGCCCTGCAGCTCACCTGCGAGCGCGCCGGGCTCGCCAATGGCCAGCGCATCCTGGAACTGGGTTGCGGCTGGGGGTCGCTGACGCTGTGGATGGCCAGCCACTTCCCCGACAGCCAGATCACCGCCGTTTCCAACTCCCGCTCGCAGCGTGCCTACATCGAATCGCAGGCGGCTGAGCGTGGCCTCGGCAACGTGCGCGTGCTCACCTGCGACATGAACGAATTCGCGCCCGAGGCAAGGTTCGAGCGCATCGTCTCGGTCGAGATGTTCGAGCACATGCGCAACTGGCGGCTGCTGTTCGCGCGCGTGGCATCGTGGCTGGTCGACGACGGCCGTTTCTTCATGCACGTGTTCTGCCATCGCAGCGTGCCTTACGCGTTCGTCGACGAAGGCGAGGACGACTGGATGAGCCGGCACTTCTTCTCGGGCGGCATCATGCCCAGCGATGACCTGCCGCTGCGTTTCCAGGACGCGCTGCGGCTCGAGTCGCGCTGGCGCTGGGACGGCACCCACTACGAGCGCACCGCGAACGCCTGGCTCGCGAACCTGGACGCGAACCGCGCCGCCGTCTGGCCCGTGTTCGAGCAGTGCTACGGCCGCGAGCACGCCGCGCGCTGGTGGGAACGCTGGCGCCTGTTCTTCATGTCCTGCGCCGAGCTGTGGGGCTTCAACCACGGACAGGAATGGTGGGTAAGCCACTATCTGTTCTCCCCGCGGCGCTCGCGCCCGGCATGATCCGCTCGATCCTGTACTTCGTCGCCTTCCAGGGCGGGTGGTTCGCCTGCGTGCTCGGCGCAGCGCATGGCGTCGCCTGGCTGGGCGTGGCGCTCGTGGTCGTGCTGCTGGCCGTGCACCTGGCGCTCGCGGCGCGGCCGCTGCAGGAGTTCAAGCTGCTGCTGATCGCGGGCGCGATCGGCACGTTGTGGGACAGCCTGCTGGTCGCCCTCGGCATCACGCACTTCGCCTCGGGCACGTGGTTCGCCCTGATGGCGCCGTACTGGATCACGGCGCTGTGGATCCTGTTCGCGGCCACCTTGAACGTGATGCTGCGCTGGCTGCGCGGCCGCGAGCTCACGTCCATCGTGCTCGGGGGCCTCGGCGGCCCGCTGGCGTTCTACTCCGGCTCCAGGCTCGGCGCGGTGTCGTTCCAGAGTCCCTGGATCGCGCTGTCGCTGCAGGCGCTGGGTTGGGCGGTGGTGACGCCGCTGCTGGTGGGACTCTCGCAACGCTTCGACGGGATCGCGCCCGATGTTTGACCTGCACGCCGGCCTGCTGGCGTTCGCGGCCATCCTGGGGGTGGTCGTGGCCACGTGGCTCATCAGCATCCCGAAGCAGGACGTGAGCATCGTGGACAGCATCTGGTCGCTGTTGCTGCTGGTCGCCACCGGCGCCTACCTGTACGTCGCCGGCCGCGACGTCGTGCCGCGTGCCTGGGTGGCACTGGCGCTGGTCGGCGTCTGGGCCCTGCGCCTCATGGTCTACATCACCGTGCGCAATCACGGCGCTGGCGAAGACCGGCGCTACCAGGCGATCCGGGCGCGCAACCAGCCGGGTTTCGCGTTCAAGAGCCTGTACCTGGTGTTCATCCTGCAGGGCGTGTTGGCGTGGATCCTCTCGTTGTCAGTGATGGCCGCCGTGCTCGGCACCCGGCCGCTGTCCTGGCTGGACGCGCTGGGCGTGCTGCTGTGGGTGTCGGGCTTCGTGTTCGAGGCCGTGGGCGATGCGCAGCTTGCGCGTTTCAAGGCCGGCTCGCACAGCAAGGACCAGGTCATGGACCGCGGCCTGTGGCACTACACGCGGCACCCCAACTATTTCGGCGAGTGCTGCATGTGGTGGGGACTTTTTCTGCTGGCGCTTGCATCCGGAGGCTGGTGGTCAATCGTATCTCCCCTCATGATGACCGTCATGCTGTTGAAGGTTTCCGGGGTGGCGCTGCTGGAGAAGGACCTGGCCGCGCGCCGTCCGGCCTATCGCGACTACATCGCGCGCACCAGCGCCTTCCTGCCCTGGCCGCCCCGATCCGCCGGCGAGGCCGCACACCCGCAGCGGGGCACCCGATGAAAATCGCCGTCATCGGTTCCGGCATCGCGGGCAACGTGGTCGCTCATGGCCTGTATCGCGACCACGACCTCACCGTGTTCGAGGCGGGCGACCACGTGGGCGGCCATTCGCACACGCATCGCATCGAGGTGGATGGGCAGCAGCACTTCGTGGACAGCGGCTTCATCGTCTACAACGAACAGACCTACCCGAACTTCACGCGCCTGCTGGAGCAACTGGGCGTCGCCTCCCAGGCCAGCTCGATGAGCTTCAGCGTGCGCAACGAAATGAGCGGCCTCGAATACAACGGCACCACCCTCAACAGCCTGTTCGCGCAGCGCCTGAATCTGCTGCGACCCTCCTTCCACCGCCTGTGGCGCGACATCCTGCGCTTCAACCGCCACGCGCCGGGCGTGCTCGAGCAGCATCGCCACGAGCTCACGCTGGGCGAGTACGTGCGCGAACAGGGTTACTCCAGCGGGTTCGTGGACAATTACCTGCTGCCGATGGCGGCCGCGATCTGGTCGTCCGCGCCCGCGGACGCCGCCAGCATGCCGGCGCGGTTCCTGATCGGTTTCTTCCGCAACCACGGCATGCTGAGCGTGAACGACCGGCCGCAATGGCGCACCATCGTCGGCGGTTCGGCGCGCTACGTGGAGAAGCTGGTGGCGCCGTTCCGTTCGCGCATTCACCTGGCGGCGCCGGTGGAGCGCATCCGCCGGGCTGCGGGCCAGGTGCTGCTCACGCCCCGCGGCGGGCCGGAACTCGCCTTCGATCGCGTGTTCATCGCCTGCCACAGCGACCAGGCGCTGCGCATGCTGGCGGATGCGAGTCCGGCGGAGCGCGAGATCCTCGGCGCGCTGCCCTACCAGGAGAACGAGGCCGTGCTGCACACCGACGAATCGCTGCTGCCGAAGCGGCGGCTGGCGTGGGCGGCGTGGAACTACCATGTGCCGCGCATCGCGGGCGACCACGTGTGCGTGACCTACAACATGAACATCCTGCAGGCGCTGAAATCGCACCGCACGATCTGCCTCACGCTGAACCGTACCGAAGCGATCGATCCGGCCAGGATCCTGCGCCGCGTCGTCTACCACCACCCGGTGTTCACGGCCAGCGCGGTGGCGGCGCAGGCGCGGCGCGCGGCAATCGACGGCGTGCGCAACACCTACTATTGCGGCGCCTACTGGCGTTACGGGTTCCACGAGGATGGCGTGGTCAGCGCGCTCGATGCGCTGGCGCATTTCCGGCAGGACTTGGGCGATGCACAGCGCGCTGTATATCGGACGGGTTAGGCACCAGCGCTTCACGCCGCGGCCGCACCGCTTCGCGTACCCGCTGTTCATGGTGTACCTCGATCTCGGGGAACTCGCAACGCTGTTCCGCGGACGCTGGCTGTGGCGCAACGAGCGCCCGGCGCTCGCGAGCTTCCGCCGCCGCGACCATCTCGGCGATCCGGCGGTGCCGCTGCAGCAGGCCGTGCGCGATCTCGTGGAGCGCGACAGCGGCCAGCGCCCCGCGGGCCCGATCCGCCTGCTCACGCACCTGCGTTACTTCGGCTACTGTTTCAACCCCGTGAGCTTCTACTACTGCTTCGACGCGCGGGATGAGCGCGTCGAGACCATCGTCGCCGAGGTGAACAACACGCCCTGGGGCGAGCGGCATTGCTACGTGCTGCCCGTGCCCGCGACGCGGCGCGACGCGCCCGTGCAACGCTGGCTGCTGGACAAGCGCATGCACGTCTCGCCCTTCATGCCCATGGACATCGGCTACGACTGGCGCTTCTCGCCGCCCGACGCCCGGCTCGCGGTGCACATGCGCTGCGAACGCGACGCACAGCGGGTGTTCGACGCGACGCTGGACCTGCGGCGCCGCCCCATCAGCGGCGCATCGCTCGCGCTGGCGCTGCTGCGCTTTCCATGGATGACCGCGCGCGTCGTGCTCGCCATCCACTGGCAGGCGCTGCGCCTGTGGCTCAAGCGCGTACCGGTGCATGCGCACCCCGCCAAGGCCATCCGCCCCTGACATCGCATCGTTCGGGCCGAATGACGGCCGCAATTCCCTTGAAATGGCGCGGGCCGCACCCACTTCATGCACATGGGTCGCCGTCAGGGACCCGGCTCAATGTGCAACCTTGCCGTTTTTCAGGAGGTTTTTATGACGACTGCATTTTCGCTGGCGCCGCTGCTGCGCAGCACGATCGGATTCGACCGTTTCAGCGATCTGGAGGCGGAACGCAGCTATCCGCCGTACAACATCGAGAAGCGGGGTGATGACAACTACGCCATCACGATGGCGGTGGCGGGCTTCACCCGCAAGGACCTGAACATCGTCGCGCAGAGCGATCGCGTGGTGGTGTCGGGCCGCATCGAGGCCAAGGAAGTCGATGGCGTGGAATACCTGTACAAGGGCATCGCCGCGCGCGCTTTCGAGCGCACGTTCCGTCTCGCGGACCACCTGAAGGTCACGGGCGCGGAGGTCAACGACGGCCTGCTGCGCATCGAGCTGGTGCGCGAAGTGCCCGAGGCGCAGAAGCCGCGCTCGATCGAGATCCGCCAGGCTGCCTGAGCGCAGCGCGCGTGAACGTGGCTGCCCGTAACGGGCGCCACCGGCCCTGCCCGCCTTGTCCGGCGGGCAGGGCTGTCAATCGAGCGTGCGTTGCTCGAAGCGCCCGAAGCGCCACACCGCCGCCGACACCAGCCAGGTGAGCACGAACAGCGCCACCACCACGTAACCCAGCGTACCGAAATCCAGCCTCGCCAGCAGGGCTGAAGCCCGGCCCGGCAGGTGCAGCGTGCTCCCCAGCACCTGCAGCAGCTCGATGCTGCCGATCACGAGCGCCACGGCGACCGAGAGCGCGGTGACCACGATGTTGTAGAACAGCTTGCGGCGCGGATGGATCAGCGCCCAGTGATACACCCGCACCATCAGCACGCCATCGCTGGTATCGAGCAGCGACATCCCCGCCGCGAACAGCAGTGGCAACGAGAACACCGCCAGCGCGGGCACGCCGGTGGCCGCGGCGCCGGCCGCGGTGGCCAGCAACGCGATTTCCGACGCGGTGTCGAATCCGAGGCCGAACAGCAGGCCGAGCGGAAACATCTGCCAGCTGTGATTCACCACCCGCTGCGCCCAGCCGCCGAACCAGCGATTCAGGAACCCCCGTCGCGAGAGCAGATCGTGCAGGTGTGCATGGCCGTGGCCACCGCGGCGAGCGGCGCGCCACTGCCGCAGGAGGCCGAGCAGCACCGCGAGATTGAGCAGGCCGATCAGCCACAGGAACGCACCGGACACGCTGGCACCGATCACCCCGCCCAGTGCCTGCAGGGACGGCAACTCGCGCCGCACCAGCGCGGCCGCGAAGATCGTCGCCGCCACCATACCCATGACGATGGTGGAATGGCCCAGCGAGAAGAAGAAACCGACCCCGAGCGGACGCCTGCCCTTCTGCAGCAGCAGCCGGACCGTGTCGTCGACGGCGGCGATATGATCGGCATCGAAAGCGTGGCGCAGCCCGAACAGGTAGGCCGTGAGCCCGAGACCGGCCAGCGCCGGGTAGCGCATGGAATAGTAGAGGAACAGGCCCCAGCCGGAGAGGTGCAGGGCCAGCACGAATCCGTACAACGCTGACAGACGCCACCATTCCGCGGCGGAGAATCCGCCCCATGCGCCATTGCGTGAGCCCGTATTTGCCATACCAATACTGTACCGGGTTACCATCGCTCCGGGTCACCTGCCCGGGCTGCGGCACAGGAAGACACCAGTGGTCAAATAACGCATCCTTAATCCGCTCCATCCTGTTTTTCGTAGGCCTGATCGGCCCTGCAGCGTTGTATTTCGCAGGGAACAACCCCATCCCGTGAGGAACTGACATGAAGCGCATGAATTCCCTGCACCGGGCGACCATCGCCGCCCTTGTCGTGGTGGGCCTTGGCGGCACGCTCGAGCTGTCGCTGGCCGCCACCGACCCTGCCGTGGCCGACCCCGCCAGCGCCACGTCCGCGCCCGCGCCCGCGCCGCACCGCTGGAGGGCGCGACATGGCGAGGGCCAGGCCGGCCTCATGCCGCTGCTGAAACAGCTCGATCTCACCGACGCGCAGCAGCAGCAGATCCGGACGCTGCTCGGGAACGCGCGGGCGCAGATGAGGTCTGAACGTCAGGGCCAGCCGGTCGATCTGGTCGCGCTGGGCGATCCCGCCAACCCGCAGCACGAAGCCGCGGTGCAGGCGGCCAAGATGCGCGCCGTCGACCGCGTGCAGCAGCGCAGCGACCTGCAGCAGCAGATCTACGCGCTGCTCACTCCGGCCCAGCAACAGAAATTGCCGCAGCTGCTGGCCGAAGCGCAGCAGCACCTCGCGGCCAAGGAGCAAAAGTGATCAGGATTTCTCTCGTGGCGATGGGATTGCTGGCGCTGGGCGGATGCGTGGCTCCCGCGGAATACGAACGCCCGGAGCCGCCGCCGGCGACGGTGCCCGATCTGCCCGACACCCAGGTGTACGTGTATCCCACCAGCGGCCAGAGTCCTGCGCAGATGAAGCAGGACCAGTACGAATGCCACCTGTGGGCCGTGCGCCAGACGGGCTTCGACCCCAGCGATCCCCAGGTCGCGCCCCACGCGCGCGTACGCGTGGTCTCCGAGCCCGCGCCCGGCACCGACACTTTGAACGGTGCGGCGGGTGGCGCGATCATCGGCGCCGTGGCGGCCGGTCCGCGTTCGGCAGGCACTGGCGCCGTGGTGGGTGCGCTGGCAGGCGCCCTGTTCGGCGCGGCGAGCGACAATGCACGCCAGCAGCAGGCGGCCGACGAACAGGCGCGGATCAATGCGGCGAACGACAATCGCTGGGCGTATGGACAGGAGCAACGCGCCGCGGAATACCGGCGCGCCGTGAGCGCGTGCCTGACTGGCCGCAATTACACGGTCAAGTAGCATTGCAGCAAGGAGCATGCAGATGAACATTCGAACCCGATCCCTGGTGGCCGCCGCAGTGCTGGCGATATCCGCCGTGGGCAGCGTGGCGGTGGCGGCAGAGCGTCATCCGGCGACCGTGCGCGGCTACGTCTACGACAACCGCTACAACCATGGCCACTACTATCCCGGTGCCGGCACTTCGTTCCGCGCGCTGCCGCCCGGCGCGTACGGCACGCGGTACCGCGGCAGCTCGTGGTACTTCCACGGCGGCGCCTGGTACCGCCCCTACGGGCCGCGTTACATCGTCGCGCCGCCGCCGATCGGCATAGGCATCAGCGTGCTGCCGCCCTATTACACGACGCTGTGGTTCGGCGGCGTGCCGTACTATTACGCGGATGATACGTACTACCTGTGGAATCCAGACCGGCAGGAATACGTGGTGACGGAGGCGCCCCCCGACGCCGCCGCGCCCACCACCACAGCGCCTGCCTCGAACCCGGATCTGTACGCTTATCCCAAGCAGGGCCAGAGCGAGTCGCAGCAGCGCACCGATCGCTACGAATGCCACGAATGGGCCACGCAGCAGACCGGCTTCGATCCCACGCAGCCGCTGGGCGGTGTGTCGGCGCAGGATGCGGCCACCAAGCGCGCGGATTACCAGCGCGCGGAGCGCACCTGCCTGGAAGGCCGCGGCTACAGCGTCAACTGAAGCCGCGCCCACCGGGCCGCTTCAGTTGAGCCGATCCTGCAGCGCCAGCAGCAGGTCGTGGCGCGACACTTCGCCCAACAGTGTCGCGTGCCACTGCCCTTCGGCCACCGGCAGCACTTTCGCGCGCTCGCGCAGGAAGCCGTCGAGCGCGGCGGTCAGCGTCGTGTCCGGCGTCAGCACGAAGGGCACGCCGCCGGTGAGCTGCTCCACTTTCATGTCGGGATGGATGTCGCCCTGCTTCACGCCGTCCATCACGGCGCGTGTGTCGAGCGCCGCCAGGATCTGGCGGTTCTCGTCGACCACGTAGACCGCCTGCGTGGGTCGCTTGGGCAGGTGATCGAGCATGTCACGCACCGTCGTTCCGCCCGGGACCACCGAGGCCGCGGGCTTCACCAGCGCGGCGATGGTGCGCAGCCGCCAGTCGCCCGCGCCGTCCTCGCCTTCCGGCTGCAGGGATTCGTGGTACACGGAGCGGCCGCGCCGGTACGCCTTGGCGGTGTAGTGGGCCGTGACGCAGGCGAGCATGAGCGGCAGCACCACGTCGTAGTCGAGGGTCATCTCGAACAGCATCAGGATGGAGGTCAGCGGCGCGTGCGTCGTGGCCGCGAGGAAGCCGCCCATGCCCACCAGCGCGTACGCGCCCGGCGATGACAGGGCCGCGGGCCACACCAGGTGCACGAGGCTGCTCATCAACGCGCCGAGCGCGGCGCCGATGAACAGCGTCGGCGTGAAAATACCGCCGACCGCGCCGGATCCCACGGTCGCCATGGTGCTGATCATCTTCGCCGCGAGGATGCACAGCAGCAGCCAACCCGCGAGCTGGCCGGTGAGGATGTTGCCCACCACGCTGTAACCATTGCCCCAGACCTGCGGGTACAGCACGGAAATCGCCCCCACCACCAGGCCGCCCGCGCCCAGCTTCACGTACTGCGGCACGGCCAGCGCCGCCACGCGCTTCTTGGCGAGGTCGATCAGCGCCAGGAAGGTGGGCGCCAGATGCCCGAGCACCACGCCCAGCAGCGCGTAGATGAGCAGCTCCCAGTTGGCCCCGAACTGCACGCGCGGAATCTCGTACACCGGTCCGTAGCCCAGGAAGCGCCGGATCGTGACGCTGGCCGTCACCGACGCCACCAGCAGCGGGCCGAAGCTCTCCATCGCGATCGAGCCGAGCACGATCTCGGCGACGAACAGCGCGCCCGCGATCGGCGCGTTGTACGCGGCCGCGACGCCGGCCGCCGCGCCGCACGCCACCAGCAGTCGCCGCCGTGGCACGGGCACATGCGAGAACAATCCCAGCTTGGAACCGAGC
>DATJYR010000079.1:0-29434 GCA_035499515.1 Steroidobacteraceae bacterium
CACCAGCTCGAACATCCTCGGCACCGTGATGCTCTACACCGACTACAGCGTGCCGCTCGGGCCGCTGCGCGCTGAGCTGCAGCGGCTGCTGGACACGACCGAGCTGTGGGACAAGCGGGTCGGGCTGCTGCAGGTGACGGATGCCAAGGAGCGCACGCTGGAACTGCGCGTGCTGGTCAGCGCCAGCGATGCCGGCAAGGCCTGGGACCTGCGCTGCTACCTGCGCGAGCACCTGATCGGCTGGCTGCAGCGCCAGCAGCCGCAGTCGCTGCCGCGGCTGCGCGTGATGCAGTCGGACACGGCGGATGACATCACCGACCATGCTTGACACTCCGCAATGACGCACGATGCTACGCTAGACGCATGACACGTCGGCAACTGCTCATCGCGCTGATGTCGGCGCCAGCGGGGCTGCTGGCGTACCAGGCGCTCGAGGCTTCCCGCAGGCGGATCGAGGTCAATCTCGTGGTTGCCACCGATGGCGATTTGCTGGCCTTCAAACCGATCGAGCTGAGCTGTCCCACCGGCGCCCTGGTGCATCTCACGTTCTTCCACACCGGCAAGTACATCCGCCAGGAACATGACTGGGTGCTCACGCTGCCCGGTGCCGCCGATGCGGTCGCGCAGGCGGGCCTGCTGGCCGGTGAATCCGCGGGTTACGTGCCCAAGGGCGATCGGCGCGTCCTGGCGGCGACCGCCCTGTGCGGCAAAGGGCAGCAGGTGAGCGTCGACTTCGTGGCGCCGGCGCCCGGTGATTATCCGTTCATCTGCACCTATCCCGGCCATGTCGCCTTCATGCGCGGTGTACTGCACGTCACCGCCTGACCCCACTTTGATGCAACGACAGGAGCAATCGATGAAACCAAAAAACCTCCTCAGCCGGCATGGCCTGCTCGCCGCGCTTGCCGGCGCCTGGATGCTCAATGCCCTGGCCGTGGCCGGCGTCACGACACCGCAGTCGCCGGATGAGGTGCATACGGCGCTGCGCATCCTGGCCAGTGTCTACGCCGACATGGAGAGCAAACTGCCGGGCGGACAGTACGACCGGTTGCCGCACGAGAACCAGGAATTCCAGGATGGCTCGGGAGCCATGCGCGACGCCGTGGCCAAGGAGTCCCCGCCATTCAAGACCAGCGTGCTGTCGGCCCTCGATGCCACCACGAAGGCGGCGCAGAACGTGGCCGACACCAGCGCTTCGCATGATGCCGCCAAGGTGCGGGCGGCGCTGGATGCGCTGGCCGCGTCGATGCGCTCGCTCAATGACCTGTTCCCCGAGTCGTTGCGCGCCGAACCGGGGTCGGTGCCTGCGCCCCAGCACGGCGGCCCGCCGCCGGGGAAGTGAGCCTGCGGCACGCGGGAGCGCTTGGGGATGACCCGGAGCTTTCGCATGGGCGCCAGCGTCAGCTCCAGCTCCAGCGCCGGATGTTCCGCTGGCTACTGCCGATCCCGACGCTGACGCACCCATTCGGGCAGTGCGGCGGGCGATTCCTGGCTCGCATAGACCGGAGTCGCGGGCGTCGCGGCGAAGGAATCTGGTTGCTGCGAGGCGGCTTCCGGGTCGTTGTCGGCGATGGCGCCGGAGTCCGCGGTGGGCTGCAACGCGTCAGTCGACACGGCAGGTGAGGCCGCCTGCGAGTCGGTTTCCGGCTGGAGGGCGGGCGGAGCGCCCGCGGTCGCGGATTTGTCCCAGCCGGACGCGAGGGAAGCACCCTCGCCCGGGGACTGATCCAGTCCTTGGTCTGCGCCCGGTCCCAGGGTTGGCGATCCCTGTTGGCGGGCAGTCTGCAGGGAGCCGTTCAACGCCTGGATCTCCTGCTGCGCATCGCTCAGCGACTGCCGCAAGGCAGTCGTCTCGCGATGCTCGTGCCAGCCCCATGCCAGCGCACTGACCACCGCCGCCGCGCCGACGACCATCAGCGCGACGGTTCCGGCAGCACCCTCGTGCCGCCGAAACCGCCCGTGCGCATCGCGCGCGCGTCGGCCATTCACGAGCGCGGCCTGCATTTCAGCGACGACCACCAAACAGATCCGCCATCGTCGCCACATCCCTGTCGCAGGCATGGTTGAGGCAGGGCAGCCCGAAACCCGCTTCCAGCGTCTTGAGCAGCGAGAAGCTGTCGTAGAAGTTGCTGCTGTGGACGCCGCGCGCGGCGTAGGCGTTGTTGAGCTGCACGGTCAGCACCACCTGGTTGAGGTTGCCCTTCAGGAAATCGCCCGCCGTCGCCGGCGCGGTCGGGAGGCCGCTGTAGTCGTTCTCGTCCCACACGACCACGATCGCGTTGTTGCCGTTGCGCCAGGCGGGTGAGTTGGTGATGGTGGTGACCAGGCGCTTGACCGTGGTGTCCGCCTGTGCGGAGAGACCCGGATTCAGGCCGAGCTGCGAGCCGTCGGTGTACCCTTCGTAGGAGGCCACGCCCGGATCGTACTGGCAGAACGAGTCGCCGTTGCCGCGGCCGTGTTGGTCATCGCACTGGTTGGGCGCAATGAACGAGAACGAGGGGACCGTGCCGGCCGCGAGATCGGCGTACAGGCCGCCCTTGCCATCGAAGCCGACGGTGCGCGCCAGGCTCAGTGCCGGCGTGTAGCCGTTCTGGACACTCGCAAAATAGGCGAACGGGTTGTGCTTCACGGCGTAGGCGGAGAGCACGCCGCTCACCGGCGTGGTGGGCACGCCGGGCAGGTTGGTGGGCGACAGCGGCAGCGTTGCGTCGAAGGTGGTCTTGTCGGTCGCGGTGCCGTTACTGGAATTGACCTCATCGGCGCCGCCGACCGGCAGGCTCTCCTGGTAGCTCTTCCAGCTCAGGCCCGCGTTCACGAGCTGATCGGCGATACTGATGCCCTGGGTCTTGGCGGCCGGCACGCTGCGCGCGCCGTCGATGTTGGCGAGATAGTTGAACACCGGCGCGTTGGTTTCATTCCAGTCGTCGACGGCTTCGGTCTGCGCGTCGAAGCCGTAGCCACTGATGGGGCAGATGTTACCCGAGTCGATCCTGGCAGGCGGATGGCCGTTGGCACCGCTGTAGTCATCGGCGTTCACGATGCCGGTCTGGAGGTTCGATTTGCAGGAATGGTTGTGCCAGTCCGGCGCGTTGTCGCTGCGCACGCCGAAGTTCGAGCCGCCCACGATCTCGAGGTAGTTGGTGAGGCTCGGATGGCCGACGGCGTAGTACTGGGTGGCGACGTTGACGCTGCCATTGCTGATCAGGCCGTTGACGAACGGCATGGCGGGGTTGCCGATCACCTGCTGGTAGCTGTGGTTCTCCATCATGATCACGAACACGTGATCGAGGTGCGGCACACCCGTCGGCGCCGCGCCCGTCTGGGCGGCTGCCGTACCCGCCAGCATTGCGGCAATCACGCCCGCGCCAATACAGTTGATGAGCTTCATGTCCCAGGCCTCCCGAATTGGTGACGTCCTGGACCAGAGTGCATGGCCACTGTGTCGACAGGGTTAATGGGTCATGACAGATGGATTGCGGGTGTCGGCGGCGGCCGACTGTGCGGCGGGCAGCACCTGGATCAACCCCATCATGCCGTTGTCCTCGTGGTCGAGCACGTGGCAGTGATAGACGTACAGGCCGACCGCGTTGGGATCACGGAAATCCACGCGGATCTTGACGCTGGGATAGCCCTGCATGCCCGGCGTCTGGAACGGCACGTTGATGGTGTCGCGCAGGAACGGCTCGTTCACCTGCAGGCCGTTCCACTCCAGCACCTGGAAGTGCACCTGGTGGATGTGGAAGGCGTGCAGCTCGGGCGAGCGGTTCTCGATGATCCAGTCCTCGACGTCGCCCTGGTGCGCCACGATGTTGGGCACGCGCGAGCGCATGTCGAACTTCGCCGGTGTCTGTCCGTCCACGGTGAGGAAGAAATCGGTGTCGCCGGCGGGATTGGCGGGGTCGAGCGGCTGCTCCGAGAAATACAGTTTGCGCACGCGCACCGGTTCAACCGATCCGATCCACGGCAGCGTGGCGGCCGGCAGCGGCGTGGACACTTTCGGCAGCACGGCGGCAGGCGCCGGCGCATCCTCACGCGCCTCGATCGAGGCCAGCACGCGGTTCGGGTCGTTCTCGCCGGTGCTGCCCGTGTCCACGGCCTTGGTGACGAGCAATCCGGGCACGCCCTGCGGCGGCCCCACCATGATGAACTCGACGCGCGAGCCCGGTGAGATCACCACGCTGTTGCGCCATTCGACGGTGCGGTGGTTGCTGCCGCCGCCCTGGCTGATCGGCGTGCCGTCGATGGCGACGACACCGAACCACTGCGGACCGTAGTGCGGACCGCGTCGGTACAGCACGGCGAGGTTCAGGTAGGTGACCGATGAAGCGTTGAGCACGCGCCACAGCTGCTTCTCGTTGGGTTTCATCTCGAGCTTTGCCGGCGGATAGTCCGGGAACGGCACCGGCACGAAGTTCAACGACAGGTCTTTCGCAGGTCGACCGCCGCCGGTGCCGGTATTGAGTGCATCGCCATCGCGATCGAGCAGGGCCTGCACGGCGACGTCATTGGCGGAGGGCGCCGCATGCGGATGCAACAGGTCCTGGTCGCGGATCACGATCACCCGCTCGGGCAGTCCTGCAAGCTCGGGGACCGCACGCTCGATGCCTTCGACGATCAGCGCGCCCGACGCGCCGCCCGACACCTGCGGCCCGGTGAAGCCGTGGATATGCGGGTGGTACCAGTACAGACCGGGCGGCTGGCCCAGCGGCACCTTGAAGCGGTATTCGAACGGCGCGTCCGTGGGCTGCACGGAAGTGTCGAGCACGTCGTCCTGGTGGCACACCGCTGGCACCGTGAAGCCATGGAAGTGCAGGTTCGCCGAGACGGCGCTCATGACGTCGCTGTGACATGGGTCGACGGATTGCGCGGCCATGGGCATGGCCGCCATGTCGTGGCCGGACATACCGTGGCCGGCCATCCCGCGGGCGGACATGTCAGCGGACTTCGTGTCCGGCAGCTCCTTCAGGTTGTTCTTCAGGAGCAGCACCAGCTCGTCGCCGGGATTGACGCGCAGGGTGGGTGATTGCGACCCATCCGGCAGGGAATAGCAGTAGCGCACCGAACCGTCCGCCTCGAGCTCATCGTCGATCTGCAGCTCCACCTTGAGCACGCCGTTCACGCTGCGGCGGTCCGGTGCATCGACCACGGTCGCGGCGGGCTCGGGGCGCCGGCATTCACGGGCCGGCGCCGTGGCAACAACGGTCGGAACGATTGCGGGAGCGGGCGATGCGCTGCCTGCACGGCCGGGACCACAGCACAGCGCCGCGATGGCCAGCAGCAGGGGTGCCCGTCCGCGCACACATCTCACGCGGCAACACCACCTGTGGCAGGAATCGCAGTCTCAGGCATCGCGGGGCCTTCATCGGCTGGGAATCCGTGAAGCTAGTGGCAGATCATTGCCGTCGTGTGACAGCAGGCTCCCGGGTCCACCACCGGCGGGTGAGCAGCAGCCCTGAAGCCAGCAGCCACACCGAGGCAGGCAGCGGCACCGGATTCACTGGCTGGACGTCGATGAGCTGCGCGACGAAATCCTGGTAATCGCCGTCACCGCCCACCGAGTCCTCCCAGGCAATGATGTACTGGCCCGCGCTGTTGCCGGCCAGAGGGCCCCAGGCATACATGTAATCCGCGCCCCCGACATTCCTGCTCGAGTCGCTGTAGAGCGTGGTGCCGCCGTTCTGCGTGGTCTGGAGGTAGAAGCCGAAAGCCGAGGTGGATACGGTGTAGCTGCTCATCGGCGAATTGGCGTCCCAGGTCCTGACGGTCCACTGGGAGCCATTGGGTGTCACGATGATGGTGGCAATGTCGCCCGCCCCATCGCTGCCTGAGAAGATCGGTACCAGCAGATTGGTGTTGGGATCGTAGATGCCGAACGAATTGGACGCGGCATTGCCCGCCAGTTCGATCTGGATCTGGATCGCGCCCACCTGGTTGACCGTGGTCCACAACGAATCCGCCCCGTCTGCGATGCAGCTGCTGACCGGCACGGTATCGGGACCGAGCAGGCTGTCGAGCGTGCTCTGCAGCGTCGGTTCGCTGCCTGAAGAGGGGGAGACGGTGCAGTTCGCAAATGCCGGAGTTGCGATGAGCGCGCCAGAGCCGAACCAGGCCAGCCCCAGCCACCGTGCATGGCGCCGGAGCAGATTGAGCGGGGTCATTCCATTGCCCTCCGGGACACTCAGTTCGAATCCACGAGGGCCAGCATGTTCCGTGCAGATGTTGCACAGATGATGGCGCATTGAAGCTTTGGCTACAGAAATGTACGCAAACAGTAGTGGCCGCGGCATACGCGCGTCGGACGCGACTGGGCCGCTTCAGGGTTCCTGCGTCAGCGCCACGCGCCGCTTCTCGTCCGCGCCACGCTTGAGTCGCGCGCCTGCGGCGAACCACCGCTCGGGATCCGAGCCGTCCACCCAGCGGAACGCCGGTGGATAGATCGGTTCGAAGGCCTCCACGTTGTCGACGTTGCGCGCCAGCCGCTGGCTGCTGAACCAGGTCGTGCCGCCGAAGGAGACGCAGGTGATGAGCGCCACGACCATGGCGAGCTGGCGCGGCCGCACGCGCGTGACCGCGCGCAGTTGCGCGTAGCCGAATCCGCCCACCAGCAGCGCCGTGACGATGAGCGTGAGGCCCGCGCCATGGGTGGACTGGAAGGCGAACAGCAGCAGCCGCAGCGCCAGCAGCACCACGTCGCTGATGGCAATGCCCGCGAGGCACACCGCGGCATTGAGCAGCCAGCGCCATTCGCCGCTGTTGATGCGGCCGAGCAGCGTCCAGGCCGAAATCCACACCGCCAGCGCGGCGCTCATGCTGAGCAGGTCCTCGCCGATGCTGGGCAGGAGATTGTCCGGCGCCGGCAGCCAGCGCTCGAACGCCGCGAACCCGTACACCACCGCGGCCGCGCCAAGCACCCACCACAGCAGGCTGCCGCGCCGCCAGGACGCGCCATGTGGCTGCTCCGGCGCCAGCACCTCGTGGTGGGTGCGGATCCGCAGCCGCGTCAGGCCCAGCTGCAGTTCCGGCTGCGTGAGCAGTGCCCCGCTCGCGCCCCGGCTGCGTTTGCCGTTCAGCGTGATGCCGTTGATCGAGCCGAGGTCCGTCACGTGCACGGCGCCGCCCGCGGTGACGCGCAGCTCGACATGCCGCGCTGCCACGTGGGCATCGTCGAGCACCACATCGCAGGCGATGGCCCGGCCGATGCTGAGGGGCGCGCTGTCGGCGCTCACTTCGAAGCGCTGGCGCGCGGCGACCCGGCCGTGGCCGTCCAGCACCTCGACGACGATCAGGGCGTCCACTGCAACGCTCCGAGGTAGCGGTGGATGAACGCCATGCCGTCGTCGAAGCCGGCCCCGGAGATGTTCAGGCTGGTGACCACGCCGCGCAGCGGCTGGTTCAGGCTCACCGCGGTGGCCGTGAAGTCGTACAGGCCTTCGTACAATCGGTAGCCGCGCGCGCAGATGCGCACCGCGACATCGAGCGTCCTGAGCTTCAGCGTTTCGCGTTCGCAGCTGTAGGGCGTGACATGCCGCGCGGAGCCTTCGATGTCGCCCGCTTCGCCGGCGGCGTAGCTGGACAGGCGGTTTGCGAACCGCACCGGCCCGAGCCGCTCCGACACCAGCACCGTGTGCTCGAAGAACAGATCGCCGCTGCTCAATCCCTCCTGCACGAACAGGCCGGCACGCGTGCTGCAGGTCATGCGCTGCGCGTGCACCGGCAGGTTCGGGTCCGTGTCGCCACCGGCGTAGCAGGTGAAATAGGGCGCGAGCTTCGCGGGCAAGCGGTAGCCGGAGATGGCCTGCACCTCCCACTGCGCGGGGATCTCGCCCAGCATGGTCTTGACGTGCGCCTGCAGCTGTCGCGTCACCTCCAGCGTGACCGCCTGCGGATCGAGCGAGCTGCGGGCGTGCGCCAGCAGGTCCGGCACGAACCTGGCGGGCACCAGGAAGCTCAGCAGCTCGCCCTCGCGCGAGGTGGAATCGTTGATGCCCACCACCGCGCCGGAGGCATCCACCGTGGGACCGCCCGACATGCCGGGATTGAGCGCGCCGGAGTAGTACAGCCGCGGCTCGATGGTGTGCTCGTCCAGCCCGTTGGCAACGCCCTCGGTGATGATGTAGCCCAGGTCCAGCGGATAGCCGAGCGAATACACATGTTCGCCACGGGCGGGCACGTCGGTGCGGATTTCCAGCGGTTCGGGATCGATGCCGGTGGCGCGCACCAGCGCCAGATCATCGCGCACGTCGATCGCCAGCACCTGGATCGCGCCCGTGAGCTCCTCCGGAGTGCGGTACTCCATCCGGTATTTCTGCGGATACAGGATGGCGTCGGCCACCACATGGTAGTTGGTGAGCAGCACGCCGCCGTGCATGACCGCGAATCCGGTGCCGTGCGAGGCTTCGGCGGCGTTGCTGCCGTAGAACGTGCGGATCTGCACCACGCTCGGCCTGAAGCGCGCGAGCAGGTCGCGGGCCGGGGTGGACAGCGGGGCGGCAGCCGTCGCGGTGGCGGCCCTGGCAGCGGTGCTGAGCAGACACAAGACAGCCAGACCCGCGAAAACCGACCCTGCGCGCATGAGACTCCCGTTTCGGGCCAGTCTAGCAGTTGTCGCTCAGGTCGCCTGCGCGATCCGGAGGGTGTCCGCCGCGGTTTCCGGGGTGAGGAAGCGCCGCTCGAGTTCGTCGGCGGGCACCGGCCTGGACAGCAGGAAACCCTGCACTTCGTTGCAGCCGTGCGCGCGCAGCCACTGCAACTGGCCCGGGCGTTCGATGCCCTCGGCTGTGATGGTGGTGTTGAGGCTGGCGCCCAGCGAGAGGATGGCGCTGGCCACCGCCGCATCGGCCGGCGAGCGGTCCACGTCGCGCACGAAAGCCTTGTCGATCTTGATGCGATCGGGCGGGAAGCGCGCGATGTAGGCCAACGAGGAATATCCCGTGCCGAAGTCGTCGAGCGCGATGCGGCAGCCCAGCGCGCGCAGCTGTTCAAGCGCGCTGCGCGTCGCCTGCGAGTCCTTCACCAGCAGCGACTCGGTGATCTCCACTTCAATCAGCGATGGCGCGATGCCCGCTGCCTGCGCCTCGCTGCGGATCACCTTGACAGGATCGCCGTGCAGCAGCTCTTTGCCCGACACGTTGATCGCCACCGGCACCGCGTAGCCGCGATCCTGCCACCGGCGCACCTGGCGGCAGGCGGCGCGCACCACCCACGAGCCCAGCTCGATGATGAGACCGCTGTCTTCGGCGATCTCGATGAAGCGGTTGGGCGAGATCTCGCCATATTCGGCGTCACGCCAGCGCAGCAGCGCCTCGGTGCCGGCCAGGCGGTTGTCGCTGAGGCGGAACTTGGGCTGGAACAGCAGGTGCAACTGGTCTTCCTGCACCGCGCGCCGCAGCCGCGCTTCCAGATCCAGCCAGTTGCGCAGGCGGCTGCTCATGGCCGGCGCGTACACCGCGACCGGCCGGGCACCCTGGCTCTTGGCCTGGTACATGGCCGTGTCGGCGTTCTTGAGCACGGTGGTGACGTCCACGCCATCCTGCGGATAGGTCGCGACGCCGATGCTGGGCGCAGAGTAGAACTCCAGTCCTTCGTAGGCGATGGGTTCGCGGAACGCCGCGGTGCACTGCTGGGCCACGGCCAGCCCGATGCGGGCCGCCTCCGGGTGGCGCAGCAGCACGATGAACTCGTCACCGCCGAAGCGCGCCACCGACAGGTGCGGCAGCTGCGCTGCGAAGGGTCGCGTCACCTGTTCCAGCCGCTCCGCCACCGTCTGCAGCACGGCATCGCCGGCCGAATGGCCGAAGGTGTCGTTCACGCGCTTGAAGCTGTTGAGATCGAGGTAGATCAGCGCCACGCAGTCGCCCGCGGCGGCCGCGGTGGCGAACTCGCGATCCGCGGTCTCCAGGCAGCGCTGGCGGTTGGGCAGGCCGGTCAGTGGATCGAAATACGCGAGTCGTTCGATGCGCTCGGCCGCGGCCGCGTTGCGCAGGATGTAGTCGAGGCGGCGTGGCAGCAGCGCCCAATTGACCGGCTTGGAGATGAAATCGGTGGCGCCGGCGTCGAAGGCCAGCGCGATGGCCTGCGAATCCTCATGGCCCGTGACCATGACGATCGGTACCGTGGCAAAGCGCGGATCGGCTCGCAGTGCGCGGCACACCGCGTAGCCGTCGCGGCCCGGCATGTCGACGTCGAGCAGCACGATCGCGACATCCTGCGACTGCGCGGCCGCCAGCGCCTCGATGCCATCCTCGCACATCACGGGCGTGAGATTGGCCGCGGCGGCGGATTGCGCCAGCAGCAGGCGGCCCAGCTCTTCGTCGTCGGCCACCACGGCGACCGGCTGTCGTGCGGGGCGGCTGCTCATGCGCTGTCCGCCAGGCAATGGGCTTCGAGCGCTGCCATCAGCGCGGGCCAGGCGGCCTGCAGCCGCGCATTGAGCTGCTGCACTTCGGCCAGTTCGCCCGCCGCGCAGCTTTTCTCCAGCCGCCGCGCATCGGCGCTGAAACTGAGCGCCCCGACATTGCCCGAGCTGCCGGCCACCTTGTGGGCCTGCGCGCCCGCCGCGCGGAGATTGCCCGCGGCCACAGCCTGCTGCAGGGCCTGCAGCGTGCCCCTCGAGCTCTCGCGGAACAGGTCGACCAGCTTGCGGTAGATGTCCTCACCCGGTCCGGCGCCGAGCGTGCGCAGTTTCGCCACCGCGCCGCGGTCCACCGTCGCGAGCGTTTCGCGCGTGGCTTGGGGTGTCTCGGCCGCGCGATCCGGCAGCCAGGTTTCCAGGATCCTGCGGCATTGATCGATGCTGTAGGGTTTGGTGAGCATGTCGTCCATGCCGGCGTCGATGCAGGTCCGGTAGTAGCTCGCGTCATGCGCCGTGAGCGCCACGATGGGCACCCGCGCCTGGCCCTGCGCCTGCTGGCGGATCAGGTCCGTGGTCGCAAAGCCGTCGAGCGTCGGCATGCTCAGGTCCATGAGGATGAGGTCGAAGCGTTCGGCCGCGTTGCGTGCCACGGCCTCGGCGCCATCCTTCACCCACACCAGGCTGCAACCCAACGCCGTGAGGTAGCCTTCGGCGACCGCCGCGTTCACGGGTTCATCCTCGACCAACAGCACGTGTCCGCGCAGCGCGATCGCCGGCGCAGGCGGGTGCGCGGTATCGGCAGTGGCGCCGGTGGGGCCGGTCTCGCGCCGCGTGGCGGCCAGCAGCGCCTCCCGCAAGGCGTCGCGCTGCACCGGCTTGGCCACGATGCATTCGGGCGTGAACAGCAGCGCCAGGCTGCGGGCTTCGTTCTCGGCGGCGCTCGCGACCACGATCATGGGCGCGTTCAGCCTGCTCTGCGCGGTGTGCAGCCGCGCCAGGTCGTGCTCGCTGCCGGCGTCGACCACGAGGATCTCGTGGCGTTGCGCGCCACTGGCGTTGCGCAGGTCATGGACCACCGGCAGCCCCAGCGCGTCCGCGTGGCGGGCCAGCGCCTCGGCCAGCGACGGCCGGCGGGTGAGGATGCGCACGCTGTAGCCGGGCAGCGGGCGCGCGCTGGCCGTGGGCTGCTGTGCGGCAATCTTCAGCGGCAGCGTGAGGCGGAATGTCGAACCCACCTGCGGGCGGCTTTCGACGCCGATGGTGCCCTTCATGAGCTGGGCGAGTTCGCGGCAGATGGCCAGTCCCAGGCCGCTGCCGCCGAACTTGCGGGTGGTGGATTCGTCGGCCTGGGTGAAGGGTTCGAAGATCCTGTCGATGGTGCGCGCGTCCATGCCGATGCCCGTGTCGGTCACTGCGATCTGGACCGTCGCGCCGCCGTTCTCCACCGCCACGATATCGGCCTTGACGGTGACCTCGCCCTGCGTGGTGAACTTCACGGCGTTGCCGATCAGGTTCATCACGATCTGGCGGATGCGCAGCGGGTCGCCCAGCAGGCCGATGTCTGCGCGCGCCGGCGGGCACGCGACCAGTTCCAGTCCCTTCGATTCCGCCGAACCCGCGAACAGCGCCGCGCATTCCTCGACCAGGCCGGCGAGATCGATCGGCAGCTCCTCGAGCGCCACCTTGCCGGCCTGCACTTTGGAGAGATCCAGCAGGTCGTTCACGATCTGCAGCAGCACCTGCGAGGAATTGCGGATGGTCTGGGCCAGGCGCGACTGGGTCGAGTTCAGGCCAGTGCGCGCCAGCAGCTCGGTCATGCCCAGCACACCGTTCATGGGCGTGCGCAGTTCATGGCTCATGCGATCCAGGAAGTTGCTCTTGGCGCGCGCCGCTTCCTCGAGCTGGCGATTGCTCTCGCGCAGCTCGTGCGTGCGCGAGGCCACTTCGGACTCCAGCCGGCGCTGCGCCTCCACGATGCGCCGGAATTTCACGCGCTGCAGATGCACGCGGTAGGCGATCAGCACCAGCGCCAGCAGCACGTAACCCGCATACGCCCAGGGCGAGCGCCACGGCGCCGGATCCCGATGCAGCGTCAGGGTCAGCGGCCGCGTGCTCCACACCGAATCGGAGTTCGCGGCGCGCACCTCCAGCACGTGATCGCCGGCCTCGAGGTTGGTCAGCGTGATGCGCCGCTGCGTGCCCAGGTCGATCCACTTGTCGGTCAGGCCGGCCATGCGATAGGCGATGCGGTTGCGTTTGGGCGAGGTGAAGTCCAGCGCGCCGAAGTCCAGCGATACGATGCCCGCCTGGTAGTCGAGCTCGATGTGATCCCGCAGCCAGGGCGGCGTGTCCTTCAGCACCGGCACGCCCATCACCTCCACGTTGGTCAGGGCCAGCCGCGGCGACTGCCGGTTCTCGGTCAGCCGCGCCGGATCGAATACATTGAATCCGCCGGGGCCGCCGAACGCGAGGCGGCCGTCGCGCAGGCGGAAATACGCGCCGAAGTTGAATTCCTCGCCCTGCAGGCCGTGCTCGCGGTGGTAGGTCTTGATGATGCCGGTGTCGGGATCGAGCCGCATCAGCCCCGAATTGCCGCTCAGCCAGATCCGGCCGCTGCTGTCGGCCAGCAGGCCGTAAATGGTGTCGCTGGAAAGGCCCTGCTCGCGGGTGTAGACGCGGAAGTGCACGGCGTCGGGAGCGTTGGCCGAGCCTTCGACGCGGGCGATGCCACCGCCATCGGTGGCGATCCAGACGCGCCCCTGCAGATCGAGGCTCACCGCGTAGATGTTGTTCGACGGCAGCGATTGCAGGTTGGCCGTGTCGTGGCGGTAGACCTTGATGACCGTGCCGTCGGGCCGCGTGAGGTTCAGGCCGCCGTCGGTGCCGATCCAGAAGTTGCCGTGCGGGTCCTCGGCGATGGAGGTGACGTTGGCGGCGTCCAGGGCGCCCTCGCGTCGCTCGCCATAAGGAAGCTGGCGCACTGCGCCGGTGACGGGGTCGACGATGTTGGCGCCGCCGCCGTGGGTGCCCACCCAGATCGCGCCGGAGCGCGCTTCGAACAGCGACATGATGCCCGGGTTGCTGATGCCGTCCACATGGCTGAGCTGGCCGCTGGCGGTCAACCTGAACAGGCCCTTGGTCATGGTGCCGATCCACAGCGTGCCGCGCCGATCCAGGCGCAGGGACATCACGCGCGGATCGCCCAGCGCGTTGGGACGCCGCAGCAGCGCGTCCAGCGTGTCGGACTGGCCGGTGTCCGCGTCGAAGCGCACCAGGCCGCCACCGATGGAGCCGACCCAGACACGATTGTCAGGCGCATCGGCCAGCGCGGTGACCAGACGATCCTTCAGCCAGTCGGGACGATGCCCGCCGAATTCCCAGCTGCGCGGATTCCAGCGGCTGACGCCGCCGGAGCGCGTGCCGATCCACATCAGGCCCGCGCCGTCCTCGTACAGCGACATGATGTAGGAGTCGCGCAGCGATTCGGCGTCGCGCTCATCGCTGGCATAGTGGCTGAATTCGCCGCTGCCGCGATCGAGCAGGTCCAGCCCGTCGGCGGTGCCCACCCACAGGTGCCCGGCCTGGTCCTCGAGCACCGCGCTGACGTCGTCGCTGACCAGCGAACTGGCGCGATGCGGGTCGTGGCGGAACTGCTGCTCGACCACGCCGGCGCGCGTCATGCGGTTCAGGCCCGCGTCGTAAGTGGCGACCCACAGGTTCTGGTTGCGATCCTCGGCGATGGCGGAGATTTCGTTGCCGCTCAGCGAATGCGGATCGGCGCCGTGGCGGAAGTGGTCGAAGTGCGCCGTGCCGGTCCGCCAGCGATCCAGTCCCGAACGCGTGCCCACCCACAGCGTGCCGCTGCCGTCCTGTGCGAGCGTGAACACGTGGTCATCTGCCAGCGAATCGGCGTTCGCGACGTCGTGCGAGAAGTGCCGGATGAGGCCGGTGGCGGGATCGAGGCGATCCAGGCCGCCATCCATGCCGACCCAGACCGCGCCGTCACTGGCGATCAGCAGCGTGTTCGCAATGTCATTGGCGAGTGAAGCCGGGTTGCCATCGGCATGGCGGTAGAGCGTGAAAGTGTCCCTGGCACGGTTCCAGCGCGCGATGCCCGAGCCTTTGATGGCCACCCACAGATCGTGGTGCGCGTCCTCGGCGATCTGCCGGATGAAATTGCCGGGCAGTCCGTTCGGGTCGGTGCGCGAGAAGGCGTAGCGATGCAGCTCGTGGCCGTCGTAGCGCATCAGGCCGTCTTCGGTGCCGATCCACACGAAGCCCTGCGAATCCTGCAGGGTGCTCATGACCGTGCCCTGCGGCAATCCGTCGGCGATGGTGAGGTGTTCGAGGATCAACGGCGGCGAATCGGTCGCGCAGGCGAGCGCCGCGGCGCAGGCCGCGACGAGGGCGAAGAAAATGGCCGGCAGGCGGGAGCGCCCTGCGCCCCCTATCGACTGGATACCCACCGGCCCAAGATGCCCGAGTGGCGAGGCCGCGGTGTTGACAGGGGTCTGCACCCGCCCAACCTCCATTGCGAACTGCGTCACATTCCCGGATCGTGCTGGCGCGCTATTCGTTCGGTACCCAGGTATCGATCGAAGCGGGCGAGGTCCTCACGTTGGCGCCTTGCGAGTTGTTCCACCAGGGCACGCTCTTGTTCCAGGTGTACCCCTTGTTCCAGGTATAGCCCTTGTTCCAGGTGTAGCCTTTGTTCCAGGTGTAACCCTTGTTCCAGGTATAGCCCTGGTTCCACGTGTAGCCGCTGCTCCAGGTGTAGCCATTGCTCCACGTGTAGCCCTTGGACCAGGTGTAGCCATCGCTGTTGACGGCGGTGCCCCAGGCGTTGCCGTTCATGTCCATCACGTAGTAGCTGCCGTCGGCCGCCTGGTTGGCCGGGCCGCCGAAATGCGCCGTGCCCGCGAGGTCGGCGCCGATGTCCAGGCCCTGGTTGGCGCAGTTGGTGGCCGAGCCATGCACCGCCGCGACGGCGTTGATGAGGCCCGCACCCTGCTGGAAGATGCTGTAGGCAAGCTTGTTGTTGCTGGTCACGGCCGGCCGGCTCGAAGCCAGCAGGCGGCACTTCACCGCATCGGGCGTGAGCGTCGGATCGCTCTGCAGCATCAGCGCCACCACGCCGCTGGTCACCGCCGCGGACTGCGAGGTGCCCGACATGGTGAACAGCTGCTCGGTGATGAGCATGGAATCCGGATCGATGTTCGCGAGGTAGCTGCTCGAGCTCATCGTGGCGACCATGTGGCCACCGGGCGCCACCATCTCGGGCTTCACGAAGCCCTCATAGGTCGGTCCGCTCGAGGAGAACGAGGCGAGGATATCGTCGGTGCCGTCGTACGGCGTGTAGTTGTCCGACAGCGCGCCAGTGGTGATCACGTAAGGTACGTTGCCGGGCACGTCGATGGTCATGGCGTCCGGGCCTTCGTTGCCCGCCGAGCTCACGACCACGATGCCGGCCTTCCACGCCGCCATCACCGCCTGGTTGAGCGGATCGTCCCAGTAGTAGGACTGCGGCGGCGCGCCGAACGACAGGTTCAGCACGCGGATGTTGTACCGGGTGCGGTTGTTGAGGATCCAGTTGAGGCCCGCGATCACGTCGGTGTAGCGGCCCGCGCCCTGGCCATCGAACGCGCGCACCACCACCAGGCTGGATTTCGGCGCAATGCCGAGGTAGTTGCCGGCGATGTTCATCGCGCCGCCCGCGGCGATCGAGGTGATGTGCGTGCCGTGGCCGTACGGGTCGCCTTTCACCGCGCCGGTGCCGCCGTTCACCACGTCGATGCTGGCGAGGATGCGCGCCGGGAAGTTGTCCATGCCGCCGGTCCAGATGCCGCTGTCGAGCACGGCGATGGTGATGCCCTTGCCGGTGATGCCGGCCTTCTGCAGCGTGTCCGCGCCCACCAGCGCGGGGTAATTGGTCTCGTAGAGGAACTGGGGCAGCAAGCGGCCCGTGCCATCGGAGTTGTTCTGCAGTGAACTGGTGGTTTGCAGCGTGCTCGTGAGGGTGGTGTTGACGGTGCTCCCCACCGCGGACAGCAGGCCTTCGCTCTGCACGGGGCGGTCTTCATACACGCGGACGCCCGGTGTCGCCCGCACGTGCTGCGCCTGCCAGGGATTCATGAACGCGCTTACCGCATGGATGATCGGCAGTTCGCGCTGCACCGGGGCGGACACGCCCTGTACGCTGCGGCGCGCCTGCGCGGTGGTCTGCGCCTGCACGATGTACAGCGCGGTGGCGCCCGAAGCGGTCGAGGGCTGGCTGACCGCAGCCGCCGCAGCGCCGACGCTGGCCAGTCCCGAGAGAAGTGCCGCAACCACTGAATACGCTGTACGCATCGCGATCAACCTCGTGCATCCGAACCGGCGGGGTGCTTGCTGTGCGGGAGATTGTCGGTGTCTGGCGACGGGAAAGCGGTCGAGCACCACGCTTCAGGTCCGGCCGGAATGTGACGCAGTTCAAATAAGCCCGGGTCAAATCGCCGGCATCGCCGGCCAGAGGCAGGCCTGTCAGCCGCAGCGTCGCAGGGCCGCGCCGATGTCGAGCACCGGCGGAGAGAACAGATCGCCGCTGCCGCTCTCGCAGCCCAGCGACAGGAGCGTGGCACGCTGCGCCTCGGCATCGACACCGGTGGCGATGGCGCGCAGGCCCAGCGCGTGTGCCAGGTTGATGCCCGCGTGGCAGACGCGGCGCGCCACGGGGTCGTCGCACAGCGCGGCCACCCAGGCGCGGTCGAGCTGCAGGCCCCAGATCGGCGCGCGTGCCAGCGCATCGAGCGAACCGATGCCGCGACCCACCTCGTCGATGACCAGCTGCACGCCCATGCGCTGCAGGTGCTGGAATTCAGTGTTGTGGCGTGCCACGAAGGTTTTTTCCGCGACGCGCAGTTCCACGCGATCGGCCGGCAGCGCGCCGCTGTCCAGCAGCCGCACCACGTCGGCGATGAAGTCGTGCTGCATGACGTGGTGGTGCAGGGCGCCGAACGACAGTCGCACGCCGCCCGCGCCGGCCGTGAGCGATGCGGCATCCTGCTGCAGGCTCTGCAGCGCGCGCCGCGACAAGGCCGTGGCGAGGCCGGTGGTTTCCGCGACGCGCAGGAATTCGGACGGCTGGATCTCGCCGCGGAACGGATGCTCCCAGCGCAGGTAGCCGACCAGCGCGCCCAGCGCGCCGGTGGCCAGGTCGTGGCGGGTGCGGTAGCGCAGGCGGATGTTGCCGTTGGCGATGGCCTCGCCCAGTTCGCGCGCCATGTCGAGCCGCGCCAGCGACTGCAGTTTCATGGTGTCGCTGAAGAAGCAGGGCTCCGGCGCGGTGCGACGGCGCGCTTCCATGGCCGCCGACTGCGCGTGATCGAGCAACACCTTGGGATTGGAGGCGTCCTGGCCCAGCACCGCCACGCCCGCGAAGGGCTTGAGGTGGAACTGCGAATCGCCGCTGTCGATCGGCTGACTCAGGTTGCGGCACAGCTCGCCCAGCGTGCGTTCCACGAATTCGCGTGCGCCGGTTTCGAACACCACCGCCAGCAGGTTGTCGCTGATCTGGCCCAGATACCACGCCGGTTCGCCGTCGAGCGCCTGGCCGCCGGGTGGCAGACGCTGCAGGGCGGCGCCCATCAGTTGTTCGGAAATGCGCGGCGCGATGATCTGCGCGATGTCGGTGAGGCCGTCGATGTGGATCACGGCCACCGCGATCGTCTGTTCGCGCAGCGCCGCGAGGGACATCGAGTCGCGGAAGCGGCGCATGAAGCCACGCCGGTCCAGCCGCGGCGCCGCGTGCAGGCCGGTGTTCTCGGCCGATTCCTCGCGCCGGTTGGCAAGCGTGGCGCGGAACACGCACAACGCGCGGTCCGGGCCCTGCGCGCTGACCCGCAGCTCGTATTCGCGGTCGGCGAGCTGGAAGCTCGCTTCGGTGGTGCTGCGCAGGGTGATGGCGCGACGCGCGAGCTGGCGCATCAGGCCCGACACTGGCGCCGGCCAGAGCTGCTCGCACGACTGCCCGACGCAGCCCGCCGCCGGCTGCAGTGCCGGGACGCTCACGCCGCCGCACACTTCCAGCACCGTGCCCTCCCGGCGGATGACGACGATCAGATCGGGCAACGAATGCGTGAGCAGGTCTGAAGGCATGAGAGCGGCATGCTAGCCAGCCCGTGCTGCGCCAATCGCGGACTCCGGTCGCATCCCACGCGTGCAGGAACGACAGCAATCGTTGTCAGTGTCAGGACGGCCCGAGCAAGGTGCCGGGACGGATCATCTCGGCACCGAGCGTTGCCCGGTTCGCGGAGATGCGGAAGCCCCCCATGGACGCACAGCCTACGGCGCGCTGACTTTGACCGGCGTGCTGAGCTTGATGCCCGCCACTTCGAAGCCGCGCCTGAAGTCGCGGATGTGCTTGGCCATCCATTCACGCGCCGCCGCGCTGTCGCCGGCGGTGATGGCGTCGCGCAGCTTCCGCTGCGCGAGCACGATGCGGGTGCGCGCCTGCGGCACGCGATCGATGGTGAGCTTGAGCGAGGAGCTCAGCAGCGGCAGCAGCGGGCGCTGCGCCAGCAGCAGGGCGCGGTTGCCCGAGGCCGCGTCCACGGCATCGAAGAACTCGGCCACCGCGGCCACCGCGGCCGTGGTGCTGCGGCTGGCCAGGAAACCTTCGAGCGCCGTGTTGATGCGCTCCAGGTCGCCCGCGCGACGCGTCCTGGCGGCGAGCTCCGCGGTCGGTGGCTCCAGGATGGTGAGCGCCTCCCACACTTCGCGCACCGTCACATCGTGCAGCGCCAGCGCATGGCTCACGCGCGCCACCAGCGCGGCGGTGGCGGGCCGCGTCACGATCAGCCGCTTGCTGCCGCGCCGCCGCTCGAGCAGCCCGTTGCTTTCCAGTTCGCGCAGCGCCTCGCGCACCGTGGAGCGCGTGACACCGAACTGGGCGGCCAGGTCGAGCTCGGTGGGCAGCGGATCGCCGTCGGTGAGCTGGCGGCCCGTGATGCGCCCGGCGATCGCCGCCGCCACGCGGCGGTAGGCGGGTTCGCGCGACAGGGTTTCGAATGGCTCGTTCACCCGGCGCTCCGCTCAGCCGTTGTAGTTGTCGAACAGCTGGCGGCCGATGAGCATGCGGCGGATTTCCTGTGTGCCGCCGCCGATCTCGTACAGCTTGGCATCGCGCAGCAGCCGGCCGGCCGGGAATTCGTTGGTGTAGCCGTTGCCGCCCAGCGCCTGCATGGCCTGCAGCGTCACCTGGGTGCCGTGCTGGGCCGCGAACAGCACGCACGCCGCGGCGTCCTCGCGCGTGACGCGGCCCGCGTCGCAGGCGCGCGCCACCTGGTACACGTACGCGCGGCTGGCGCTGAACACGGTGTACATGTCGGCCAGCTTGGCCTGCATGATCTCGAACGTGCCGATGGGCTGGCCGAACTGGCGGCGCTCGTGGATGTAGGGCATGACCAGGTCCAGCGCCGCGGCCATCAGGCCCAGCGGACCGCCGGCCAGGATCACGCGCTCGTAGTCGAGGCCGCGCATGAGCACGCGCATGCCGCGGTTGAGCTCGCCCAGCAGGTTTTCCGCCGGAACCGCGCAGTCGCGGAACACCAGTTCGCAGGTGTTGGAGCCGCGCATGCCGAACTTGTCGAGCTTCTGCGCGCGCGTGAGACCGGGCGAATTGCCGTCGACGATGAAGGCGCTGATGCCCTGCGCACCGAGCGCAGGATCGGTCTTGGCGTAGACCACCAGCGTGTCGGCGTCGGGGCCGTTGGTGATCCACATCTTCTGGCCGTTGAAGACGTAGTAGTCGTCGCGCCGCTCGGCGCGCAGCCGCATGCCCGCGACGTCCGACCCGGCTTCGGGCTCGGACATGGCCAGCGCGCCGACGTGCTCCCCGGAGCACAGGGCGGGGAGGTACTTCTCGCGCTGCGCATCCGTGCCGTTGAGGCGGATCTGGTTGGCGCACAGGTTGGAGTGCGCGACATAACTGAGGCCCACCGAGCCCGAGGCGCGCGAAATCTCCTCCATGGCCACGACGTGCGCCAGGTAACCCATGCCGGAGCCGCCAAACTGTTCCGGAACCGTAATACCCAGGACACCGAGCGCGCCCAGTCTGGGCCAGAGGTCGCGCGGGAACTCGTTGTGGTGGTCGATCTCGATGGCGCGCGGGGCGATGTATTCGCGCGCCAGCCGCCGGATCTGGCGCCTGAGCTCGTCGATTTCCTCACCCAGGCCGAAGTCCAGGCCGGTTTCATTGAGCTGCTGCATGATGGTAGCATTGTCGGACAATAGGACCCAATGGGCAAGCGCATGTCACGCCTCGGCACACGATTGGACAGAACCTCGCCGCAGTTCACCGCCAACCACGAGGCCATGGCCAGGCTCGTGGAGCAGCTCGCGGCCGAGCAGGCGCGCTGCGCGGCGGGCGGTCCGGCCGCCGCGGTGCAGAAGCACAAGGCGCGTGGCCGCCTGCTGGTGCGCGAGCGGGTGGCGGAGCTGCTCGACCCGGGCAGCGACTGGCTGGAACTCTCGGCGCTCGCGGCGCATGGCATGTACGACGGCGCCGTGGCGGGCGCGGGCCTGGTGACGGGCGTCGGGTTGGTGGCGGGCCGTGAATGCGTGATCGTCGCCAACGATCCCACCGTCAAGGGCGGCACGTACTACCCGATGACGGTCAAGAAGCACCTGCGGGCGCAGGAGATCGCGCAGCAGAACCGCCTGCCGTGCATCTACCTGGTCGAAAGCGGCGGCGCCTTCCTGCCGGCGCAGGACGAAGTCTTCCCCGACCGCGAGCATTTCGGTCGTATTTTTTACAACGAGGCCAACCTCTCCGCCGCGGGCATCGCGCAGATCGCGGTGGTGCACGGCAACTGCACCGCCGGCGGCGCCTACGTGCCCGCGATGGCCGACCAGAACATCATGGTGCGCGGCCACGGTCTCATCTTCCTCGGCGGTCCGGCGCTGGTGAAGGCGGCCACCGGCGAGGAGGTGGATGCGGAGACGCTCGGGGGAGCCGCCCTGCATGCGCGCCAGTCGGGCGTGTGCGATCACGTCGCCGACGATGACGCCCACGCCCTGCGCATCGCGCGCAGCATCGTGGCGCGGCTGCGGCCTCCCGGCACCAGCGCGCCGCCCGTGGGCCGCGATCCGGCGGTGGATCCCGCCGAGCTGTACGGCGTGGTGCCCGCCAACCTGCGCCAGCCCTACGACGTGCGCGAAGTGATCGCGCGGCTGGTCGACGATTCCGAGTTCGACGAGTTCAAGGCGCTGTACGGAAATACACTGGTGTGCGGTTTCGCGCGCCTGTGCGGGCATGAAATCGGCATCATCGCCAACAACGGCGTGCTGTTCTCGGCCAGCGCGCTCAAAGGCACGCATTTCATTGAACTCTGCGCGCGCGAGCGCATCCCACTGCTGTTCCTGCAGAACATTTCGGGGTTCATGGTGGGCCGCGCCGCGGAAGCGGGCGGCATCGCCAAGGATGGTGCGAAAATGGTCCACGCGGTGGCCTGCGCGCAGGTGCCGAAGTTCACGGTGGTGATCGGCGGCAGCTACGGCGCGGGCAACTACGCCATGTGCGGCCGGGCTTTCGCGCCGCGCCTGCTGTTCCAGTGGCCGAACGCGCGCACCTCGGTGATGGGCGGCGAACAGGCGGCGCGCGTGCTGGCCACCATCAAGCGCGAACAGTTGCAGGCGGCGGGCACGGCCTGGAGTCCCGAGGAGGAGCAGAAATTCATGACGCCGATCCGCGACCAGTATGAACGCCAGGGGCATCCGTACTACGCTACCGCCCGCTTGTGGGACGACGGCGTCATCGACCCCCTGCAGACGCGGCGCGTGCTGGGCCTGGCCCTGAACGCGGCACGCAACGCCCCCATCGAAGAGACACGCTTCGGCGTGTTGAGGATGTAAGCCATGGCAGCAGTCGTCAGGGAACAGCTCACGGAACCGTGCCTGGTGCTCGAAACGCGGCCGCAGCCCGCGGTCGCGCTGCTCAAGCTCAATCGCGCCGAGCACCGCAATGCGCTCAATGATGCGCTGGTGGGCAGCCTGCACGCGGCGCTGCTGCGGCTGGCGAGCGATGTCACCTGCCGCGTCATCGTGCTGGCCGGGGAGGGCGCGCTGTTCTGCGCCGGCGCGGATCTCATCACCATGCAGCGGCTGGCCGCCGGCGACATCGACGAGAGCCGGCGCGATGCCCAGGCGCTGGCCGCGCTGCTGCTGTGCCTGCACCAGAGTCCCAAGCCCACGGTGGCGCTGGTGCATGGCGCCGCGCTGGGCGGCGGCGTCGGCCTCGCCGCGGCATGCGATGTGGTACTGGCGAGCCGTGAAGCGCGCTTCCGCTTCCCGGAAGTGCGGCTGGGCCTCGTGCCCGCGGTCATCTCACCCTACGTGATCGCCGCCATGGGCGCGCGCCACGCCCGGCGTTACTTCCTCAGCGCCGAATGGCTCAGTGCCCAGCAGGCGCAGCGGCTGGGCCTGGTGAGCGAAGTGGTGGCGGCCGGCGAACTGATGAGCGCGGGTCTGGCGCTCGCCGCCGATATCGCCGCGGGCGGTCCCACGGCGCTCACCACCTGCAAACAACTGCTCGACGAAGTGGCGGCGCGCAAACCCGGCGAGGAGCTGGCCACCTGGACCGCCGAGAAGCTGGCGCACCTGCGGGTCGGCGTCGAAGCGCGCACCCAGCTCGACAGGAACGCTGCGACCTCCAGGAAAACCCCGAAGTAGCCGGCGCGCGCCGGGTTCATCCGAACATGGAAAAGGTTGCGATCTGCGAAGTCGGTGCGCGGGATGGCCTGCAGAACCAGCCGCGCACCGTCACGCCCGCGGTGCGCGCCGAACTCGTGCGCCGCCTCGCGGCGGCCAACCTCAGGAACATCGAGGCGGGCGCGTTCGTCTCGCGGCGCCGCGTGCCGCAGCTGGATGGTTCCGATGCGGTGCTGAAGCTGATCGGGCCGTTGCCCGGCGTGCGGCTGCCGGTGCTGCTGGCCAACCAGCGTGGGCTCGAGTCGGCGCTGGCCGCCGGCGCGCGCGATGTGACGATCTTCACCGGCGCCACCGACGGGTTCGTCCGCAGCAACATCGGCTGCACCGTGGCGGAAAGCCTCGCGCGCTTCGCGCCGCTGGCAGCACAGGCGCGGGGGCACGGGCTGCCGGTGCGCGGGTACGTCTCGGTGTGCTTCGGCTGCCCGTTCGAAGGGGAGGTGGCGCCTGCCAGAGTGCTCGCCGTGACGCGTGCGTTGCTCGACATGGGCTGCTGGGAAGTCTCGCTCGGCGACACCATCGGCGTGGCCACGCCCGCCAAGGTGCGCGAAGTGCTCGAGGCGCTGCTGCAGGAGTGCCCCGCGCACGTGCTGGCCGGCCATTACCACGACACCTACGGCATGGCCGTCGCCAACGTGGTCGAAAGCCTGGCGCTCGGCCTGCGCAGCTTCGACAGCTCCGTCGGCGGCCTGGGCGGCTGTCCCTTCGCGCCCGGCGCCGCCGGCAACGTGGCCACCGAAGAGCTGCTGTACCTGCTGCGCGGGCTGGGCTTCGATACGGGCGTGGACCTCGACGCCGTCTGCGCGGCTGGCGAGTACATCGACGGGCAACTGGGACACGAATCTGTGTCCAGAGTGCGACAGGCGTTGCGCGCACGGCGCAGCTGAGGGGTTTGCTCCCGGACCGGCCTGGGGTATCGTGTCGGAATCATGAAACCACGCACCAGGACCGTTTCCACCGCCGCGGCCACCTTGCTGCTGATGGCCAGTGCGCACTCCGCGCTGGCGCAGGAGAGCCCCAAGTCGGCGTGGCGCACGGCCGGCCATGAAATCGCCGCCTCGTTCCGCCAGATCGGCCACGCCGCCGCGGTCACCGCCCACGAGGTGGGCGAAAAAATCCATGCGGCTTTCAGCCGCCACGACGCCCGCGTCGCCCGCGCGCCCCGCGAGCAGCAGCAGCGGGCCTGATCCGGCGCGGCCCGGTCCAGCGGCTTCGAACAGTCCGGCGAATTCAAACCAAGGGGGGTCTATGAACTGCAAGTGGATGGCCGCTGCGGCGGTGTTGGGCGTCGTCGCGGCGCCGGCGATGGCGAAAACGAGCTACCTCAAGTGCGAGGTGCAGACCACGTTCCGCAAACCGTTCGTGCGCGACACCGACTGGGTGCACGTCGAGAACAAGTACACCAAGTACTTCCAGCTCGACAACGACGCGAAGATGGTCTCGTCGTGGAACTGGCGCAGCGGCACGTACACGCCGATCTGCAATGCCGCCAACAAGGCCTGCGCGGTGGACTGGAAGGACGGCGCCCTCAGCATCGATGGCACGAAGCAGGCCGACAATCCCTCGCCGCACATCGACTTCCGCCGCTCGATCGCCTTCAGCGACAAGCTCGCCCGGGTGAAGTTCGTGATCGGCGACTACGGCGACAACACCAGCGGCAAACCCAACATGACCTGGACCTACGACGGCCATTGCGCCCCGAGCGCGGCGCCGAAGGCCACGCCGCGTCCGCCGGGTGGCGGCGCCGGCTCCAACCGTCCGCCGACCAATCCCAACTATGAAGCGCCGACCGGCCCGGCCATGGCCGTGAGCCAGGAGGAGGCCGACAAGGCGCTGGCCGGTTACTACGGCAACACCATGACCGGCTTCAGCGGCGGCGGCCACTGGTTCCACATGTGGTTCCTGGAGAAGAACCTCGCCTTCGCGGGCGATGACGAGGACATGAGCAGCGAGGGCAAGCCGCGCATCTGGAGCGTGGGCAAGGACTCGACGGGCTATCGCCTGTGTGGCGATCCGATCCCGGCGACGGGCGCGATGGGCTGCTACCCGCTGCCGCCGCACAAGGTCGGCGACAGCTGGATCCAGCACGACATGGACGGCGACCCGATGTTCCAGCTGCTGCCGGGCCGGCAGTAGCCGCTGCGACGGTCCGATGTGTATAATGACATCATCAAATACACATCGGACCCGTGACCATGCGAACCAACATCGTCATCGACCCGCGCCTGATGTCAGAGGCCATGCGCCTGACGGGCGCACCCACCAAGCGATCCGTGGTCGAAGAGTCACTGCGGCTGATGGTGCAGATCAAGCGCCAGGAAGCCATCCGCAGCGCGCGGGGAAAATTGCGCTGGCGCGGTGACCTGGAGGCCATGAGGCGCGATCGCTGAGATTGCGCGCATGGTGCTCGTCGACACGTCGGTCTGGATCGACTATTTCAACGGCGTGATGAATGCACAAACCAATCGGCTGGACGCCTTGCTCGGTACCGGTTCGTTGCTGACCGGCGATCTGATTCTCGCCGAACTCTTGCAGGGATTCGACCGGGAGGCCGACTACCGACGCGCGCTCTCGCTCATGGACGAGATTCCCTGCGAGCCTCTGGTTGGGCGGGAAAACGCTTTGCAGGCGGCCCGCAACTACCGTCTGCTGAGGCGCCGCGGTGCGACGGTGCGCAAGACCATCGACGTGTTGATCGGCACCTTCTGCATCGTGAACCGCCATCGCCTGCTGCACAACGACAAGGACTTTGTCGTCATGCAGCGGCATTTGGGGCTGCAAGCAGAGCGCTGAGTCTTCAGCGCTCGATCGCGAGCGCGACGCCCATCCCGCCGCCGATGCACAGCGAGGCCAGGCCTTTCTTCGCATCGCGGCGGATCATCTCGTGGATCAGCGTGACCAGGATGCGCGCGCCGGAGGCGCCGATCGGGTGGCCGATCGCGATCGCGCCGCCGTTCACGTTGATCTTGCTCGTGTCCCAGCCCATTTCCTTGTTGACCGCGCAGGCCTGCGCCGCGAACGCCTCGTTGATCTCCATGAGATCGAGGTCCTTCGCGCTCCAGCCCGCCTTCTTCAGGCACAGCGTCGACGCCGGCACCGGGCCCATGCCCATCACCGCCGGATCGAGGCCCGCGGAAGCGTAGCCCGCCACGCGCGCCAGCGGCTTGAGGCCCAGCGACTTCGCCTTGCTGGCCGACATCATCACCACCGCCGCCGCGCCGTCATTGAGGCCCGACGCATTGCCGGCCGTGACGCTGCCCGCCTTGTCGAACGCCGGACGCAGGCCCGCGAGTGATTCGACCGTCGTGCCCGCCTTGATGAACTCGTCGGTGTCGAACAGCACCGTGCCTTTCTTCGACACGATCTCCACCGGCACGATCTCGTCCTTGAACTTGCCGGCCTTCTGCGCCGCCTCCGCCTTCTGCTGCGAAGCCGCCGCGAACTCGTCCTGCTGCGCGCGCGAGATCTCGTATTTCTTCGCCACGTTCTCGGCCGTGATGCCCATGTGGTGCTGGTTGTAGACGTCCCACAGGCCGTCGACGATCATCGTGTCGACGAGCTTCCAGTCGCCCATGCGCATGCCGTCGCGCGAGCCCGGCAGCACGTGCGGCGACGCGCTCATGTTCTCCTGGCCGCCCGCGATGATGATGTCGGCATCGCCGCACTTGATGGCCTGCGCCGCCAGGTGCGTCGCCTTCAGGCCGGAGCCGCAGACCTTGCCCACCGTGAACGCCGGAATGCCGTTTGGCAGGCCCGATTTGATGACCGCCTGGCGCGCCGGATTCTGGCCGGCGCCGGCCGTCAGCACCTGGCCGAGGATCACCTCGTTGATGGTCTCCGGCGCGATGCCCGAACGCGCCAGCAGGCCCTTGATGACCGTGGCGCCGAGCTCGGCCGCCGGAACCTTGGCGATACTGCCCCCGAACTTGCCGACCGCGGTGCGCGCGGCGGCGACGATGACGACGTCTTCCATGGAAAATTCCTTGTTATGAGGTGCGGAAATGGCCTTCAGCCGCAGGATTTTGGCGCAACGGGAGGGGGGCTGCAATTGCCCGGCGCGCGGGAAACGGCGCGGCGGGCGTGTAGTTCAGTGCGGAATAAACTACGAGGAGACGCCGGCGCGTCGCGAGGCGCGTTCGTAGAGAAATTCCGGGGCAAGATCGACGCCGTAAGTCGATCGGCGTTGACGAGCGGAATTCGTAACCTGCTCGCCAGGCGCTCATTCCAGAGTGTCGACTTTCCCGAGCCGTTGTGGCCGGCGAGGACGAACGCGACGGGCTTGTTCTGGTTCCTTGCGACGGCCAGTGTCTGCCTTATCAGCGAATAGCCAGCAGGGGGTCTGCGTCGATTGCTCACCGACCGAAGATCAGGGCCTGCGGACGCGGAACCGGCCGCCAACCATTTTTCCTACGGCTTTGTCGCCATTGTACTTTTCACGAACCATCAGGGAAGGATCCTCCGGGAACACGGAATAAGAGCTCACATCCGTGGCGGTAAAAATCTTGCTGCGGTCGATTCCGGGGTTGCGCAGGGCCTTCTCCGCTTCGACCAGCAGAGTCCCACTGATTTCGCGCGCCTTCAGAGGAGCGCGGGTCTTGCGCTTCTTGCCCAGCAGAATGGTCAAGTCGTCGCTCCACGTAGGGATCAGGACCGTGTTTGGTGCACGCTTTTTTGCCATACGTTTCGGAGGTTTGGCCGTCACTTTCCTCATTGGCTGAGCGTAACAGTTGACGCGCCAGAGTGCTCCGGTTGCCGGGTTCCGGGTAGTCGCAAAAGCAGGGTGTTTCATCAGGAATTCATCAGCCGTCGCCGGCAGTTGCGTCGCAGACCCCGCGTGTCATACTTGGGTGATGATAGCGGTACCAATCCTGCGTTCCCTGGCACCTTGGGGGCTGGCCCTGACCCTGATCCTGGCAGTGGTCGTGATCGACCCCGAACCCGCCCGGGCCCATGCCGCGCCCCCCACCGAACCCATGACCCCCCTCGACGCCTGGGACGCGGTCCGCCCCATGGGCCTCGGCATCAAGATCGGCAACACGCTCGACAACACCACCACCTGGGAGACCGGCTGCGGCAATCCGCCCATCACGAAGCAGTACGTGCAGGCGCTGGCCTCGTACGGCTTTCGCACGGTGCGCCTGCCCGTGGTCTGGGACACGTACGCGAAGAATGGCCGCATCGACGCCGCCAAGCCCGCGCGCGTGGGCGAGATCGTCGACTGGATCACCGGTGCGCGCATGATCTGAACATTGACAGCGATAGCGCGGTCACTGCCGAGTGCGGATGACAGCATGGCGATACCCTGTTCTGTAAACGCAAGAGGCGCGTAGCGGCGGCCACCGCGACCAAGCTTTGAGATCACAGATTGTGATCTCAAAGCCGCCCATTCGGATGCGTTCAGCTGGAACACGAAATCGCCCCTGGTCGGTCTGGGCCCGACCGAGGATGCGGGCGCGGCGCCGCCGGATTGTCAAACTTGGAATACGCAGGCCGGGCCGCGCTAAGATCGGTCATGAGCGGCGATTCAGGGCAGTTGCTGGGGCAGCTGCACAGGCTGGTAGCGGAGCTGCAGGCGCTGGCGAAGCATACGGCGGGTGCCGACGGGCAGGACAGCCCGGCGCTGGTGGAGCAAGTGCGCACGGCGCTCGCGGCGGCGCGCGAACGCATCCGCGAGCTGGAGCACTCGTTCGAGCGCGAGGCGATCGAATACGGCAAGTCCATCGATCGCTACGTACGCAAGAACGCGTGGGCCTCGATCGGGTCGGTCGTGGCGCTGCTCGCGCTGCTGCTCGAGGCGATGCGGGGGACGAGAACTCAAGGAGCGAGGGGCACGACGATGAGCGGAATCACCAGCACAGTGCTCGACATCCTGCAGTCCGTGGGTCGCATCGGCGACATGCTGGCCAACAGCGTGGATGGTCGATTGCGTTCCTTGCGCGCCGCGATCCGCGCCGAGGCGCGGCGGCTGGCCACCGCGCTGATCCTCTCCCTGCTCGCCGCGCTGTGCGGCTTTGCGGCCCTGGTCGCCGGCGCCGCGGCGATCCTGATCGCGAACTGGGCCACGCACCCGGTGCTGGCCGCGTCGTTGATCGCGGGGGGATTCGCGGTGGTGGCGCTTGTCGCGGTGGTGGCGATTCGGGGGAATACGCGGCAGGGGTAAATTGCCCTGCGGAGACGTTTTACTGCGCAGGGGTTGCCTTTCACGGGGCTGCTTGATGGGTAGCGGAAGCTAGTGTGCGCCAAGGCGGGCGGAGATTCGCGGGTAAGAAAACGAGTAGCTTGCTCGGCAAGACCGCATCGGCACGAGAGCACGGCGCGCGTGGGTATGATTTAGACGGCGCT